>JAWCKZ010000018.1:0-11532 GCA_038851325.1 Candidatus Bilamarchaeaceae archaeon | reverse complement strand
CCAGAGATCCAGAAACAATTCAAAGAAACCATGAATTCCTCAGATCTCTTGGGCTGACAAACAAAAAGATAGCATCTCAGGCGCAACTTCTTGCTATGAATCCAGAAACAATTCAAAGAAACCATGAATTCCTCAGATCTCTTGGGCTGACAGATGAAAAGATAGCAACTCTGGCGCAACTTCTTGCTATGAATCCAGAAACAATTCAAAGAAACCATGAATTCCTCAGATCTCTTGGGCTGACAGATGAAAAGATAGCAACTCTGGCGCAACTTCTTGCTATGAATCCAGAAACAATTCAAAGAAAATACGAATTTCTGAGAAGATATTTCTCAAAGGATGAAATAATGGAAAATGCTCAACTGCTTGGGCGTTCGCAGAATACGATTGAGGCTTCAGTGCAATTCCTTTATCAACTTGGAATTGATTACAAAGAAATACCTTTTGCCTGCGGAACAACAGTCCCCACGAAAAGAAAGAAGATTGCGGTTCTGCTCAGGGAGAAATACGGCTATGATTCAGATTTAAATAAAGAGGAAAAGAAGAAGCTTATAGAAAAGGCAAGGGAGTTTGTGCGGGCGGAACCGAACATCCTGAAAATGAGTGAAAGGGCGATAAAGAAGAAGTATTCAAAGAAGTGTTCGAAGATTGCATTTATCTCTCATAAGGCATGAACTAAGATACGTACGTTTTTCTTCATCTAAGACGTTTTCTTCATCTAAGACGTTTGCTTTGTTCACGCAGTGGGGTTGCAACAGCTATTATCAAAAATTCGCAATATGCTCATGGGAGCTGTAAGAATTAAAAACCTCGCAGTTGTAAATGCTTCTATACTCTGTCAGGTGATTCCTAATGGCAGGCGGAAGTATAGGTGAACGGATTAAAGAAAGATTGAGTAAAGAGTCCGAAGGAAAAGAACAAGAGAGCAGCGGAGAACTTAAAGAATATGAAAAAAAGATATCGCGATCGCAGATCGTGCTCTTGGCTGCCTACTCGTTCAAGAGCGAGGGGCTTCCTGTTGAAGTAAAAATTATGCGAAAGGGCGGATTCGTGCCGCAGTACGAAGCAACCATCCCGGGAATTGCCGGAGGAACAAAACTCATTCTTGAAACCAAACTAAAAGGGGAGTTAGTCTCTGAGGTAAAGCTTGACATAAGCGAGATACTAGATCCTAAGAGATATGACGAAGTAAAAGCGAAGTTCTTAGCAGCTGCTAACAGAATACTTGCGCGAAACTTTCCATCGCTCCCAAAAGAAAAGAGCGATATACTTGCCGTCTACCTTCTCCAGAATACACTTGGTCTCGGTGAGATAGAGTGCATACTTTCTGATGAACAACTGGAAGAGGTAGTGATAAACAATTCGCAAGAGCCTGTGTGGGTTTACCACAAAAGGTTTGGGTGGTGTAAGACAAACATCAAAGTGAGAGACGAGGAAGCAACGTATGATTACGCGTCCATGATAGCGAGAAAAATAGGGAGACAGATAAATATCCTTAATCCTATGTTGGATGCTCACTTGCCATCTGGAGATCGTGTTAACGCTACTCTCTTCCCTATATCGAGCATGGGGAACACGCTCACGATAAGAAAGTTCGCAAAAAATCCCTGGACGATAACAAACTTCATAAGAGCCAAGACTATTTCTCCCGAAGTAGCAGCACTTATCTGGTTATGTATTCAGAATGAACTCTCTCTTCTCGTCACTGGTGGAACAGGAAGTGGAAAGACGTCTTTCCTTAACGCCATGGCAGGCCTTATTCCTGCGAATCAGAGGATAATAAGCATAGAGGATACAAGAGAACTAACCCTACCAAAATTCCTTCACTGGGTACCGATGGTGGTTCGCGAACCAAATCCAGAAGGAAAAGGTGAGGTCACTATGCTGGACCTCATGGTGAATGCACTAAGGCAAAGACCGGATAGAATACTCGTTGGCGAGATTAGAAGACAGAGAGAAGCAGAGGTTATGTTCGAGGCTATGCACACCGGCCACAGTGTTTATGCAACGTTGCATGCTGATAATACAGAACAGACGATATCAAGGCTCACAAATCCACCTATAAATGTTCCAAAAGAAATGCTTGATGCGCTCGCAGGTATTGTTGTAACATTCCGGCACAGAAGATTCAATATAAGACGCGTGCTTGAATTCTCTGAAGTAAGCAAGGGAACAGCTACTACGATATACAGATGGGATGTTAAGGCGGACAGAATAAAAGGAGTTGCGAAAATGGAGCGACTTAGCGAGTTGCTTTTCCTGTATGCAGGAATGGACGAGAGAGAGATAGAAGAGGACATAGAGGAGAAGACAGCAGTACTTGACTGGATGGTAAAGAAAGAATATTATGATGTCGACCAGGTAGGAGAGATAGTATCAAACTACTACTTAAACCCTGACGAGGTGCTTGACGCGGTAAACAAAAAGGAGGATTGGAAATTCACGGCTACCGTGTGATGCTGCACTGCAACAGATGATGAACGATGGTAGATGAGTTTGAAACGATTGTGGAGGAAGCAAAAAGGATAAAGAGTAAGGCACTTAAGCACACGCCCTACACTGGAGAGATAGTAATAGACACAAAGATGGACCTTCACCCTGCTGACTACGTAGAGCTTGAATATACAGACCTGCTTAATCTCTACGAAAGGCATGAGAAAATAATAAAAGCGTCTGAGATGCTCGCTAAGAGGATCGGTGTTCAGCTACCGCCGGCACGAGTTGTCACTCCGGCGGCGCCGCTTGAAATTGCCAAAAAAATTGAGACAAAGGAAGTTGAGGAAAGATTGAAGCAGATAACTCAGGAAGCGATCGCGGAAGCGGAAAAACTAAAGGCAGCAGCACCACCGCCAGAGGTAAAGGAGGAAAAGGTAAAAGAGGAAGAAAGGCTTCTTGAGATAGAAATAGAAAGAGAGAAACCTGCTGAGAAAATAGAAGTAGTTGGAGAGCGAAAACCAGCCCCGCCAGAGTTGGAGATAGAGAAGCCCGCAGAAATAGAGAAAGAGATAATGCCTGAGGAAAAAGCGGTGCCAGAAAAACCGCCATCGGAGGAAAAAGAGAGACCTGTTGTTGAAGAAGCACGTATGGCCATGCCGAGCATACTTGAAAGCCCTGACAAAGCCGCTGAGGATAAGTATAGACAAATAGAGAAAGAGGTTCTTGACACAATCGGGGAGAAAGCAGATGATGCAACAATAAAGAAAAAGATGCTCGAACTCACAAAAGAGCTATTTAAGGAAAAGAGCACCAGTGCAAGAGAAAAGATAAAACTACAGATAACAGTGTTGAAGAATATTCTTGCAAGTCGAAAGAGTGGTGCTGTTAGAGAGGCAGCTGCAGCAGCAAAAGGAAAGGCAAAGGTTGAGACGATTGCCCATGCGCAGTTGCTGGAAACACTAACATCAACGCAGAAGATAGAACTAGCACAGAGTAAGGATAGCATAATAAACAATTACCGCGCCCAGATAAATCCGATAAGAGCAAAGTTCACAAAAACGTTTTCAGAAGCACGTACCGCAGATGAGAAAAAGGAAGCATACGATGCAATGGTATTCTCCATTACTTCACTCAGCGAGCAAATCCCTTCAGTGGTTGCCAAATACAGAGATTATCTGAAAAAGAAGCATCTGGCTGAAATAGCAAACATCGAGAGGAATGTAAGCGAGAAAGAAAAGGAAACGCTCAAGAGAATAAACAAGAGAAAGAAAGAAATAGCCGAGTATAACGCGGAATTCGACGTGGTTGGGGACATACTGAAAAAAGAGACTGATGCAATTATAAGAAGCGCCGGTAGGGAAGTTTTCAGAAAAGCAGAAGAGGAAAAGACTCCGATGGAGATAGAGGAGGAAAAGGTTGACGACGTTATAGCGGAGATAGAGAGCACGGACGAAGGGACTCTCCTTTACTACCTTCACTCGCATGACCCAGATTATTACAAGGATTATGAAAGAAAGCACCGGTCAAAAGCAGAGGCGCTTGCGCGTGCAAAAACCCTCATGGCGAAGGAGAAAGGTTTAAATGCTAGCACGATAAAAAAGTATTTTGGAAACGCAGGTGGCTGACTTATGGCTGAAAAAACAACAGAACGGGGGATATTCTATCAACCCGCTGAAATGCTCGCACGAAGATTTGTTGACCTTAAAACGAAACTAAGGCTTGCAGGAATCAACAAAACACCCGTTGAATTCATGGAAGGGGTTATCTTAAACACTGTTATCGCTTCGGTTCTGCTAACATTTCTATCAGGAATCCTAATGTATTACCTAATCAAAGTAGACCTTATCTTTCTCTTTCCGCTTTTTCTTGTATACGTCCTTGCGACATTTAATTACTCCATGCTCTACCCTGAAGCAGCCATTATGAGAAGAAAAAGAGAACTTGATTACGAAATTGTATTCGCCGGAAGACATATTCTTATAGCGTTAAAGTCCGGAATGCCCTTGTTTGACACATTCGTTGGCGCTTCAAGCGGCTATGGTGAAGTGAGTAAGGAGATAAAGTTGATAGTAGATAAAATGATGGGGGGTGTGCCTGCGACTCAAGCCATAAGGGAGGTCGTTCAACAAACGCCGTCAAAATACTTTGCAAGAGTAATGATGCAGATCTCAAATTCGCTCGCGAGCGGTGCTGATGTGGGCGACTCTCTAGAGGCCGTTCTTGACCAGATATCAAAGGAACAGATGATACTTCTTAAGGAATACAGCCAAAAGCTCACGCCCATTGTAATGTTCTACATGCTTTTTGGCATAGTTGTGCCAACCATTGGTGTCGTTCTGGCAGCTGCGTTCGTTGCTATTCTTGCTGGTGGAAAGAGTATAATAAATTCATCGGCTCTTATTCCAATCATGATTGTCATAGCCTTAATCCAATTCCTGTTCCTCGGTGTGATGGAAAGCTCAAGACCCAAATATTTGATATAGGTGTTGCTCATGGGTGAAACCATATTCGAAAACGTCGGAAGGCTTCTGTTCTCAAGAGATAGAATAAGAAAGCTTGAGAAAGATTTAAAAAGCGCTGGAATAGGAATCGCTGGGGATGCTTTTGCCGGGTATGTAATCCTGAATGTCCTCATAATTGCTGCGTTTTTATCCACATTTATAATGGTATTCGAACCTACAGCCACACCTGTAACAAAAGCAGTTTCTCAGCTTGCTGAACTGCCTTTCTATGCTATATGGCTTCTCCTATTTGTTGCTCTTCTAATAAGCCTATACTTCCTCTCATTTATTTTCCTCTCGGCGTACATCGTTATGCAGATTGAAAACAGACGGGACAAACTTGAAACAGTTCTTCCAGACTTCCTCATGCTTGTCTCCTCAAACATGAAGGCAGGTATGACTCTTGACCAGGCTATGTGGTATGCTGCAAAGCCCGAATTTGGTCTTCTGAGTGAGGAGGTAAGGAGTATAATAAAGAGTGCCTTTAGCGGGGAATCCCTCGACGCTGCACTGGATGACCTTTCATCGAGATTTGACTCAAAGATATTTGAAAGAACAATACTGCTTGTGAAACAGGCAAGCGCAACTGGTGGTGAGCTCACTAATGTTTTGGAGAGAACAGCAGAGGATGTTCGTGAAACCCTTATAATGAAAAAAGAGGTGGCTGCATCACTTATGATGTACGAAATATTCGTTCTTTTTGGTGCGGTTTTTGGGGCTCCGTTCCTGTTTTCTGTTGGCGGAAAACTTATAGAGATTTTTGAAAGGATTTCTGTTCACATGCCAAGAGTGAGCAGCTCTCCTGCTCTTGGTCCGTTTGGCGGTATCGGTTTAAGCGGACCTGTGATAACATCGCAAGATTTTTTTTATTTCTCTATTCCAACTATATTTGTGACGTGCTTAGTCTCATCCTTCATTGTGAGCATAATAAGAACAGGTACAAGGACGCAGGGGCTCAAGTACTTCCCATTCGTTCTCATCGGAGCCCTGTTTGTCTACTGGTTAGCCGCTTCTTTCCTGTCATCCGTATTCCTTACGTTTTCATGAGGTGAAATTAACATGTATGAAAAAGAAAATAGTAAGAAAGTTCGCAGCTTGCGTGGGCAAGCCGCGATGGAATACCTAATGACTTATGGTTGGGCGATATTGATTATAGTTGTTGTGCTCGCGATACTGGCATTTTATCTTCCGCAACTGCTCAAACCGGCAGAGACGTGTATCTTCCTCCAGCAGGACTTTACCTGTATGCAAGAGAACATTCCGCCATCTATCTATTCCTCAAAGACGGATGGAAGCATAAAGATAACGTTTAGACTTGGAAATCAAGCAGGACAAGCGGTTGTTATCAAAAGCGTAGTATGCACAAATATGCCAACAGGCGATATAACAAAGGACTACATTAGACAAGGGCAGCTTTCTTCTCCTGCACAAGTGAACTCTGGTGCAACCAAACAGTTCACGCTTGGCTGCTTCGACAGAAGCGGCAGGCCGCTCTATCTTTCTCCAGGCTCCAGCTTCATGGGCTCCATCGCTATCGAGTATAACTATCTTAACGATTTGGAGGGCACACCAACAAGAACTGCGATAGCAACTGTAAGCGGTCCGGTGGTTGAGGAATAATCCATGGAGATTGGCGCGAGGGGCATTTCAAAAGGTATAGCCCGCGGGGCAGCGCTGCTTTCGCGGGAACCTATTTCCTTTTTGGGCGGTGTTGACCCGAAAACAGGAAACGTCATAGAGAGAGGGCATCCTCTTGAGGGGAAGAATATAGCTGGAAAAATACTTATTTTTCCCCATGGAAAGGGCTCTACTGTTGGATCCTATGTCATGCTCCAGTTGGCGAAGAACGGCAAGGCGCCTGCCGGCATAATAAATGCCGAAGCAGAGCCGGTAATCGCGGTTGGTGCAATAATATCAAGGATACCGATGGTTGACAAGCCAGCGAAGGATCTGTTTAAACTTCTCAAAGATGGCGATATTGTAGAAATCAATGGTGGAGAGGGTAAAATAAAGACAAAATTGTAAAAATACCTGTCTTGTCAATTCCAGACCAGCAGCACCCTCTCGCATCAAGTAGATAGCAAGGATAAACTTCTAAAAACCCATACCATATGAAAGCTCATCGGCCGTTACGAGAAGCTTTTTTAAAAACTCTTACTAAAAAGAATACTCTTACTACTTACTAAAAAGAATAAAGAAAAAGGGAAGAAAAAGATTAATCGAGTTCAAGCCAGAAGTAGTATGTTTCGAACGAGTTCATCGTTTCATTCGTTGCTGTCATAAGCTGATAGTCTCCAGTCTGGCCGTTGAAAAGAGCGCCGCCCTGTGTTATATTCACACAGAATGCAATATCGCTCTTCGCTGCAGGAGCCACTCCGTCAGCAACGGCGCATGTCTGGAATGTTCCGCCGCCGGTTGTCTCCCCAGCACTTCCGCTGACTGATCTTCCAGCAACAGCCACGTTGCATGATTCGGTAAGTGTGTATGTGGCACTGTCAGTGTCCGCAGTAACGAACCCCCATATCGTGTCAATGGCGCTGGCCGCGACTCTCTGAACGTTAGTCCAATCAAACCCGCTTGGAGCAGCAACCGCGCAGACCTCCCCGCCATTTGCAGACGTCCATGTCCACGTATAGAACATGTTCGTACCAGGTGAGAGCACAATCAAGCCGCTCACATTTCCCCAAAAGCCAGCCCACTTCTCAGTGGAGATATTGCCGCTCAGGTTGAGGTTAGTTACATTTCCCCCTTCTGTTGTAACGTTTGCCTGGCCCACTTGTGTGTATTTGCCAGTGACTCCAACAGTCCAGGTTTCAGCCGGCTGGATTGCAAGCGCCAGCCCGAAAATACATAACAATCCAAAAAACACTAGTGTGCTTTTCATACTTTCACCTTGACGCAGATTGATAACATCTTAAATGTTAAATTTATTAATCTTTTGATGCCATCTTACGACATGCGAGGACTTGTTTTGTTATTGCTAATAACACCACTATGCTTCAGCCTTGCTGTTGTCAATTCTCTTGATGGTAGAGATGTTGTTTCAACTATTTATTACGCAGCGGTTACAGGTGAAAAGGTTGTATTCGTTCCGCCAGCATATAATGAGCAGATTGTTTACGCTAAGATAGGAACCGGCCGAGATATACTGCTGGTGCAGTCCGCCAACTCTCCAGTCATGACAGGAATGAAGAACACCCTTGAGAACAGAGGAAACAGGGTTGAGCTGCTGGTTTCCGAAGAGCCGTATACAACGAACCTGAGGCTTGCTGAGAAAAGCGGCGCAAGGAGATTTATCATCGTAGACCCTGTCTATGGATACAACACAGTATCTCTACTTGCATATGCGAAACTGAACAGGATGTATCTCCTATTCGCCGAGAAAGACAACGCTGACATGGTAATCAACTTCATTAAAACGAAAAATCCGCAAGATATACTGCTGTATGGATATGTCGATGACAAAGTAAAAGACCTACTCAATGAAAACGGGCTTGCCTACCGCGAGATAAACAAAGGTGACAAGTTTGACGATAACCTTGAGCTTGCCAAGCTCTATTTTCAGTCGAACCCGTCAAAGAAGCAGGTCATACTTTCAGATGGTAACGCATTTGATGATACGACAGCTGCCGGAGACGATCCGGTTATCCTGATAAGCCCTATCATCCCTTCTGCAACATATAATTATATAAAAGAAAATGCCGCCAGCGGGCAGATCCAGGTAGCAATGGTCATTGACAAGGAATACGCGCAGACAGCGTACAATTTAAAGGAATCGATAAACAAAGAGCTTGGTAGGGAAGCGCTTCATGCCATTGTGCAGGTTGGTCAGAGCGTAAGCAAGATGGGGATGGTCAACGCAGACTTCTTCCCTGTTCGCGGACCAGTGCTTGGCCTTGAGATAAACAATGTTGAGTACAACACCAACACGAAAAAGATTGAGGTGACCTACAAAAATACTGGAAACGCTCTTGAATACGTGAAATCTCGCATCCTGGTTTTTGTTGACGGAAATTACGCAGGTACTGTAGGAGACGAGGAACCGGTTGCGGTCAACCGTGGAGAGAAATTTGGTGTTGGTTATCCGATTGAAATTGAAAACGGTGAGATAACGGTCAACATAACCTCATTTTATGGTTCATCAAGGAAATATACAGAGAATGGCCTGCAGGGCGTATTCGCTGCAGGAAGGGTTGCATTCTTTGATGCGTCATCGCTTGTGATAACGGCTTTCACAGAAGACAGGGAAACAAACGATCTGTTCGTTACATTCGCAAACAATGGAACCGTGCCACTGTATTTCAGGCCTGATGCAACCATTGGTGTAAACGGAACCAGCACAAAAATAAGGGATGAGAATACCTACGCGTTGGGAGTAGGAGAAGGGCGTATTATAAAATTTCCAGGAATAGCAAAAGCTGGCTCCCTGATAGTTGTGGGCGCTAATTATGGAGCAAGAGAGGCATTCCTTGAGAAAAGGGTGGAAGGCAGTTATACGCCGCACGGCGCAGGTGGTGGCTTAGGATTGATACTTGACGGCAATATTGCATATATACTAGTAATATTACTGCTAATTGCAATCGTTGCCTATCTTGCCTGGGATAAGATGAAGGCAAAAAGATAATCACTCTTCTTTCTGCGATTTTGGCCTGAGCATGTTGCGCACCGCGATCGCAGTTTCAATTATGGACTGAAGGAGGATTACATTTGCCATAGCGCATATTGAAAAGACACCTGCACCCGGCAATGCAAGAATAACGGGAATGAAAGAGTAAAGAGCCGCTTTCAGCATTGGCCTTGCTTTTATCCTTCTTGCGGATAGACCAAAATTCAGCAATGCAAGAACTAGTGCAATCAGCCATAGGATGTACAGCGAGCTGGAAGTGAAAGTGAGCAAATTGAGGAGCACTGGAAAGTAGCACGCAGCTGTCGGCCCTTCAACCACGGTTATTTCCTTGTCATTTATCCTGTAGCCAATCTTGCTACCTTTCAGCACTACTTTACCTGAAGAACGGAATGTGTATCTAAAGTATCCTTCGTCATCAGTGGTAACAATGTCCTCTCCAATGTGAACCAACGCTCCTGCTATTCCACGACCAGCACTATCAACAAGTCGTATGCGTGTCTCTTGTCCTGCAATAATTTCATCTTCCACTACGAAAAAACCGATGTGGATGACATGAAGAAGAAGACCAGTTTGCGGATAGGTTTCTTTAGATGCGTACACCAATCCGTTGTACGGAGCTGGTATTGTTGCAAACCCGTTTTCATCAGCGTAAACTGTTATATAATCTGTAAACACCCTTGCCGCTGGAACCGGCTCATCCTTGTTATTGACAATCTGCACAAGAATGCTTTCATTCTCCACGATTTCGCCGCTTACAACGAGAATCTCAAGTTCTTTGGCAACGCACGAATGGTCTATGCAGAATTCGTTTACATTACAGTCTTCATCAGCGCAGCATCTGTAAGGAATGCATGTATGATTTCTTATCTCCCCGCATGGGCATTCTATTTTTTTGCAAATGCCCTCAGCACATATTTCATTAAATGCGCAATCCTCATTGCTTGTGCAGTAGACGCAAATGCCGTTGCTGCATACACCGCTCTCGCATTCACCATCGCGCTTGCATTCCTCCCTAACCTTCTTCTTCGGTTTGCATACTCCATCATCGCAATATTCGTCTTCCCCGCAATCATTGTCTCTTTCGCATTCCTCAGTCACTTGGACGATGAAATCTGCGCACGCATGTGCATTATCGTTCCGCGCGCAGACCGTGAGCACGTATTCGCCAATGCCATCAACTGTTATAGGAAAGGATGCGTTACCTTCATCCCCTTCGCCCAAACGAGCTATTGTATCAGTGCCGCATATAAAACCCAGTGGGCATGTCTCGATGTAAACAGCAATATCTCTTTCTACGTAATCTCCTATGTTCTTCACGATGAAATTTGGGTTAAATGTGCTGCCTGCATTCGCTGCAAAACTCCCTGGCGGATATATGTAGAGTGCGTGCCTATTACGACCAGGGGGCGGCGGCGTGACATTCTGACATGTATACCCAACATCAACCCAGAGAGTGTAATTCGTCAGAGCGCCGTTATTGGGAAGCATAATCTGATAATCGCTTGTCGTCCCATTCCAGTCAGGCCTGTCACTGACCACGACGGCAACGAAAACGAGATTGCCATTCGCGTCATTCAGATAACCCTCGCGGAAATCAATTGACGACACATTGCCAGCATACGTATAGGTAGTCGGTACGCTGGCGATTGTTCCATATGTAAGTGTAAATGTGCTTGTGGATGTAAACGTCCTGGTGCCATTCTCAGCGCTTCCTCCAACAAACGCATCGAGAAGCGTTAGATTCCCTGGTGAAAGCGGAGTTGTCAACAAACTGCTGTTCACTGCAATGATGTGCATTGTGATGGAGCTGTACGTGCATGGCGGATTCTGCGCAACAACATTAAGTTCGATGATATTGTTGCCCATAACGAGATGCGTGTAATTAAGACCAGAACCCAGAATAACGTCTCCGTAAAGGCCATCCCAATAAGTCGAATTAAGGCTGCTGGATGCGTTAAGCTGCGTAAC
>JAWCKZ010000017.1:12416-12897 GCA_038851325.1 Candidatus Bilamarchaeaceae archaeon | reverse complement strand
TTAGGGCAAAAGGTTCCCAAAACCCTGAGATAAAATTAAGGTGTTTTGGTTTTCTAAGGGTAAAAGGTTCCCAAAACCCTGAGGAGAACTTAGGTTGCTCATAGGGATTCTCTAAGGGAGGGGATCAGGAGGAGCCTCAAACTGAGGGGAACCGTAGGTTCCCTGCGGTTCGGGCAAAAGGTTCAGAAAAAGATTTTAATCTACGCGTTCTATAGAGCTGTATGTGCGGGATAATAGGGTACGTAGGTTCGCAGAGTGCAGCAACTATCCTGCTTGAAGGGTTGAAGCGACTTGAATACAGAGGATATGATTCTGTTGGAGTAGCAGTCCTCGGAGAAAAACTTCAAATAAAAAAGGATAAAGGAACCATAGATACTGTTTCAAGGTCTCTTGATTTTACTTCACTCACAGGAAATATCGCTATTGGGCATACGAGATGGGCAACCCATGGTGCACCATGCAAAGAAAATGCTCATCCGCA
>JAWCKZ010000017.1:0-12379 GCA_038851325.1 Candidatus Bilamarchaeaceae archaeon | reverse complement strand
GATTGCACGGGCAATGTCGTGCTTGTTCATAATGGCGTCATAGAGAATTATAGAGAACTAAAGGAGGAGCTTGTTGAGCTTGGACATACATTTAAGTCAGAAACAGATTCTGAGGTAATTGCGCATCTCATAGAAGAAAAATTGAAAAAGAATAAACCATTTGATGCAGTAAGAAAGGCTATCGCAACAATTCGTGGCTCATACGCGCTGGCGATAATAATCGCGCAAGATAGAGACCGGCTCTACATCGCAAGAAATGGAAGCCCTCTCATTCTTGGTATAGGCAGTGGAGAGATGTTCTGCGCTTCTGATATCCCTGCGTTGTTGAAGCATACAAAGACGTTTGTCCCGCTTGAAGATGGCGATTTTGGTTTCATAACCCGGCACGGTTACGAGTTGTTTGATGTGTTATCGGGCAACAAAGTTCAAAGAAAACAAATAAAGGTCGACTGGAATCTTGCGATGGCTGAGAAGGGAGGCTATCCGCACTTTATGTTAAAAGAGATAAATGATCAGAAGCACTTTATCTATGAAACGCTTGCGACTGATATCTCTCAGGCACGAAAATTAATCGAGCGATACAAAAACATAGACATTATTGCGTGTGGTACGTCTTATCATGCAGGGTTGTTACTTGCGCTTCTTCTCGAGTCAATTGGAAAAAGAGCGCGTACATTTATAGCGAGTGATTACTCTTTTATTGCTAAACCAGATCAAGACACGTTGGTTGTAGCGATAACACAAAGTGGAGAGACGGCCGATGTTCTTCAAGCTGTTAAGTATACGAAGAAAAATGGAGCACGGGTCCTTGCAATAACGAACGTTGTTGGTTCTTCCATCACTAGGGAGGCTAATACTGTTGTCTATCTCAACGCAGGTCCGGAGATAGGCGTTGCTGCGACAAAAACATTCACAGCACAACTTGCGGTTGCCTATATGCTTACTGTTGGCAAAGACAGATTGCGGACTTTGCCAGAGATAATAAAACATGCACTTGAGACAGACCCAGAGGTAAAAAAACTAGGTTACGTGCTTAAGGATAAGCACGATATCTTTTTCATAGCTCGTGGGCTTAATGTGCCCATCGCGTATGAGGGCTCGCTCAAGTTTAAGGAGATATCATACATTCATTCCGAAGCGTATCCGGGTGGAGAACTCAAGCACGGAACGCTAAGTCTACTTGAGCCTGGCGTTCCAGTGATCGTGCTTGCACCTGAAGACGAAACAGCAGGAAAAATGCTTGGGAATCTAAAGGAGGCAAAGGCACGCGGTGCACTTATTATAAGTTTCACAAACAATAGAGAGATCGCAGCAGAGAGCGATTATGTGATAAGCATACCAAAGCTTACTGACTCCTTACTGTATCCGTTCGTGCTTACAATTCCGCTCCAATTGCTTGCCTATCACACTAGCGTAATACGTGGCAATGACCCAGACAAACCGCGAAATCTCGCAAAATCCGTTACGGTTGAATAATTAACTCTTTCTTCTATCTATTATTTCCTCGGCATCTTTTCCCGTCCCTATCAAAGTTACTGGAACTCCGATTTTTTTCTCTATGGTATTTATAAACTCCTTTGCTTCTTTTGTTAAGTCGCTGTATTTTTTTACCCCAGCATTTCCAGGGAATCTTACATCAAGCTTTGTGAGCGCGATCTGTGTTGCGCTGTTAACTTCTGCAGCAAACTTTAGGTCATCCCAATGAAGTTCTAAGGATGTTCTTCTTGGTCTTCCTGTTACTGTTCCGTATTCTTGAATTCCAAGCCTTTCAGCTTCTTCTCGCGAAAGTTCATTTTTGAAAGGACCGCCACCAACTCGCGTGGTGTAGGATTTTATTACCATTATAACTTCATCGATATCCTTTGGCCCGAGACCAACATCTGCTGCTATACTTGAGGCGCTCACGTCCTTTGATGTACAAAACGGATAAGTGCCATAGAGAACAGAGAGCATAAAGCCCTGGGTTCCTTCAACAAGAACATTTTTTGCTCTTTTTACTTCTCTTGCTACGTCTGTTAAGTACGGTTTAAGTTCAGGACATTCAGCAACCGTCTTTGCTATTCGACGCGCTCTGTCCATGACCGCAGGACCACAACCAGTATTCGTACTTCCAATCTTGCCCTCTGTTTCCACCCTATCTCGGTCTATATGCTCTTTTGTTAGCCATGTTGCTCTGAAATCAACCCCGCATCTATTAGGGCCACCGCCAATGAGTTCTACCTCTTTTAAGAACACTTCTGGGTTTACTACAACGCCAGCACCGATAAGCAGTCTTGCACTCTCGTTCACAAAGCCACAGGAAAGCATTCTCATTGGGTAGCGTTTTCCTTTGAAATTCACCTCGTGGCCGGCGTTTGGCCCAACGCCTCCACGCGCTATTATTTCAGGATTGTCATGTAGCGCAAGATACGAAATAATCTTTCCCTTTCCTTCGTCTCCGTACTGCCCCCCAACTACAATGCTTTTCATTCACTCACCTTCAACGAACAAGTATTAGTAGAGCGTCATCGCGAATAATATTTTTAAAGAATCGCTCCAAGAGGCACATCATGTCAACTGTTTTCATTATTCACGGGTGGGGCGCCAATCCGGAATCAAACTGGTTTCCCTGGCTTAAAAAAGAGCTGGAGAAGAGGGGCTATAAAGTATTTGTGCCTGCATTCCCTGGTTCTGATTTTCCAAACCTTGCAAAATGGTTGAAGGAGTTTGAAAAATACCGAAAGTATATAGATAAGAACACGATTTTCGTTGGCCACAGCCTTGGTGTTCCATTCATTCTTAACATTCTTGAACGGCTAGACCATCCTGTGAAGGCAGCGTTCCTTGTTGCTGGCTTCGTCGGGTCAATAGGAGACGAATTCGATGGATACATAAGAGATATCTCAATGCGAACATTCAACTGGAAAAAGATAAGGCAGAACTGCAAGAGGTTCGTGGTGTTTGCAAGCGACAATGACCCCTATATCCCTATGAAAAAAACCGAAGAGCTGCGCGACCTCCTAGCATCAGAATTGATTATAATAAAGGGCGCAGCACATCTCAATACAGGCTCTGGGTATTTTACATTCGACGAGTTAAGGGATGCTATTCTGCAAGCGTGCAGGGTATCCACTCCATCACGTTAAAAATAGAAGAAGACTTGGGTCTCACGCTTCATTTAGAGAGTGTATCCGATGTGCTTCCTCGCACGCTCAAATAAAATTTGGAGGTGATCTATCCGCAGGTTCCCTTCCGTCGCATTTCATCGCCATAAATCGGCGCTGTCATGCGTCTACGGATACCTTGTTACGATTGCTAGCCCTTGGCTGGCAAATTTTGAGCACCAGCTCAAAGCTCTTAGCCCTCCTCACGTATCTTCGGTTCGAATCCGGCAATAACCGGGGCCTCACCGAAAACACATTTGGATGACTTGACGGGCGGTGTGTGCAAGGAGCAGGGACACATTCACCGCAGGATGATGACCTGCGATTACTAGCCATTCCAGCTTCATGAGGGTGATTTGCCCAAGCTCAACCCTTCCTAAAAACCTGGTTGAACCTTGTGTTGCAACCCTCAATCCGAACTGAGAGTGGATTTAGGGGATTAGCTTCTCCTCTCGGAGTCGCAACCCATTGTTCCACCCATTGTATGCCGCGTGTGGCCCGCATTCCATCGCCATACATCGGCGCTGTCATGCGTGTGGCCCACTCGGTTCGTGCACTCCTAAAAACCCGAACCTCGTGTGTAGCCCAAGGGTTTCGGACCATACTGACCTACCGTCGCCCACTCCTTCCTCCCACTTAACGCGGGCAGTCCCCGTAGAGTGCATCCCTTCCGGAGAAGAGATTAGCAACTATGGGCATGGGTCTCGCTCGTTGCCGGATTGCTACCTTTGGTAGCAAATTTTGAAATGCGCTACATTTCAAAGGTCTTAACCGGACAGTTTACACCGCGTTCCACCGCAATAAATCTGCGTTGTCACGCGTTCACGCCACGAGCTGACGATGGCCATGCAATACCTCTCGGCTTGTCAGGCAAGATCTTTGAACCAAGGTCTGAGTACGTGCCTAAAAACCCTCAGACCTTGTTTAGTCTGGCCTTCATGCTGCCGTCGCCCTTGGTGATGTTCCCGGCGTTGTATCCAATTGAACCGTAGCATCCACGGCTTGTGGTGCTCCCCCGCCAATTCCTTTAAGTTTCAATCTTGCGATCGTACTCCCCAGGCGGCAGACTTAACACTTACGCCACACTCTTCGTCGTTCGACAGTGTGTGTCTACGCTACAGCACTACGCGCGATTACTCGCGCGTAACACCAAAGTCTGCATAATTTACAGCTGGGACTACCGGGGTATCTAATCCCGTTTGAACACTCGGTAGCCCTTCCTAAAAACCTGGCTATCTCGTGTTTCGCTCCCCCAGCTTTCGTCCCTCACCGTCGGACGCGTTTTGGACAGGCGCCTACGCCACTGGTGGTCCACCCAGGATCAACGGATTTTACCCCTACCCCGGGTGTACCCCTGCCCTCCCCCGCTCCCGAGTCAGGCAGTATCTTCTGCACGCGTTAGGGTATAACCCGCATTCCATCGCCATACATCGGCGCTGTCATGCGTTGAGCCCCAACATTGTGAGACGAAGTCTCGCAAATCGCTCCACGAGGCAACATCTTTTCACAGAAGACTTGCCAAACCGGCTACGGACGCTTTAGGCCCAATATTCGTGGGTACCACTTGAGGCGCTGGTGTTACCGCGCTAGCCCGCCATTTGCCTTCCTAAAAACCTGAACAAATAGCGTGCGGCTGCCACCAGTCTTGAACCACTCACGCGTCCATATATCGTGCGCGTTTTGTGTTTGCCCACACCCTTATTCTCCGAGCTGCTTACACTCGGCAAAAGACGACAACAAAGTTGTCGCCACTCGGACTCCCCCCGTCACGCTTGCGCGCATTGCGGAGGTTTCGCGCCTGTTATGCCGTGTTCCATCACCATACATCGGTGCTGTCGCACGTCTGCACCCCGTAGGGCTGGCACCCTTGTCTCAGTGTGCCTCTGGGGGCCACCACTCCCATGGCCCCTAGGGATTATCGGCTTGGTGAGCCTGTAAATTTTCCAACGCTTTCTAAAAATCGCTGAAAAATTCGTTACCTCACCAACTACCTAATCCCCCGCAGTCCCATCCTAAGGCGGACTGGCTCCAATTCACCAGCCATTTCGGTGATGAGGCGTTCCAGTCCCCATCGCCTATCTGGGATTGTCCTCAGTTTCCCGAGGTTGTCCCCGTCCTTAGGTTAGGTTGACTACGTGTTACTCAGCATTCCGCCACGGCTAGAAGTCCAGCCGTAGACATGCATGGCTTAGTCGGAGTCCGATAGCAGTACCCTCCAGCAGGATCAACTGGAGTTGATCTCTGCATACGAATTTTGGAAAGCACGTCTTTAGAATTGGCTGTTCGGATACGTTCTCTCTTGAAGCGTGAGTCAAATCTAAAAATATTAGATTTCCACATTCGCGCCCAGAAAAGCATGCCTCGAGCTCTTCAGAGCGCAGAATTACTTTATAATATTATTCCTTTTTAAATCTTACTATAAATCTTACTACAGCTTCTGTTTAAGAGGTGTGTGAATGAAGCGATTTATCGTATTCGGAATCCTAGCGCTTGTTCTGCTTACAGGTTGCATATCAATACCAGGTCAGCCTTCGGGCCAGTCAACGAGCGGTGGTAACCAAGCAACCGCAGGCGGAGCAGGACAGCAGACAGGAGGGGAGCAACCTGCCAGCGCAGGGAGCGGAGTTGGTGAAGCAGTAAGCAAACAGATTAGTAATCTTGGAGACGCGCTTGCGCAATCAGTACCGATAGAGTGCACGACCACAACAACCAGCAATGGAATTACCACGACAACGCATTATTGGGTAAAATCTGGTAGATTGAGAGCGGAGAGTAGGATTGAGGGTCGAACGACCGTAGCTGTGGTTAAGGATAACAAGATTTATACCGATGCATCCGTAATGGAATTACCAGAAGAAGTAGAGTGCGCGTGGATAGTATTCGAACAGCAAAAATCTGCAGAAGAGCCTAAAGATTATTCTACAGCTATTGAGAATTATAGAAATCCTGCGCAAGTTAAGGTTGACTGTCACCCGGCAAGTTTTGGTGATGAAAAATTCGCCACACCAGGAAAGATTTGCACAATGGACGATCTAATTCCGCCTATGCCAGAACTTCCACCTGGTTATGAAGTGTGCGAAGGACTTTCAGGCCAAGCGCTTATTACCTGTATGCAAAATGTGCAGCGATGAAAAGCGCTCTTTATCTATTTATTTTTTATTCTTATATTTTTGGAAAGCTTATATTTTTGAAAGGATGGAACACGCATAATTTTCTTTTCAGTTTCTACCTTTGCTATCTTATACGCCTCCTCTCCAGCTTTTGCAAGCTTGTTCGGATCCTTTACGATCTCCCACTTCTCTCCTTTCGGTGTTTTTGTGATGCGGTAGACCGTTATACCGAGTTTCTCCACAAGATCGATATAGCTTTTTTTCAGCGCTTCAGACGTTTTCTCCTTCGGTGGTTTAAACTCTAAAAGAGCATGTTTCAGGTTCTCTGCAGGCACCACGAAGTAATACCCTCCTCCTATGTCTACAAGACGAAGTTTCTCTTCTTTCTTCTCATCTGTCATGGTATCACGATAAATATTCGCTAGATATATTTTTAAACTCGCGCGTACCAGCTTTGCACATACCAGCTCTCCTCAATAATTCCGTTTGGTTTTTAATTCTTTCTTAACATTCTATTAACTGACACAGAGTAGCCGAAACAGAGGGCGGTTCATGAGGCTCAGAAAAAAACTGATTGCTGGACTTGCTGCTTCACAATTTGTTCTCTCATCACTATCATTGCCGCAGAGAACATTTGGTATTTCTTCGGAAAAGTCTTTGCCAATTTTAGAGGAAAATGCTGCTCTTGAGAAAGCGGTTGCTTTTTTTCCTGGCGGAAGGTGCGAGGTTAACCCGTCCGGAGCGCCCACTTTAACATTTTTTTACGATGGAAAAGAAAGTAAGAAATACCGTATGTTGCCGCTACCAGAGGTTGGCACACTCCTTAGCGTAGAGTGCAGAAAAGTACAAACCATCATAATATGGTCAAAATGCATTCTACTGGCTGATAGAGGATACGAAGGACTGGAGGAATCTGTTTTTAAGGCTGCGCTTGGTGATTCCTCAACCGGGTTTACCGTTATACACGCAAAAGAAAACGAAGAGTATATACGTTCAATAAGCTCGCCAAATTTCGTTTTTGTTATTGCTCTGGATTCAAAAACGCGAAAACATTCTGTTGTGGCTGTTGATGTTGCTTACTCAAACTACAACAAAATGGATATACAACATAGAGCAAGCGCACGCATAGACATGCAAGTTATTGGGGACATTCTACTCATTGCATCAGAGGCAAAGAAAGGGGAGCCTTATCTCTATGCTATTAATGCTAAAAGCACGAAAAAAGAAGTGCTAAAGTTTTTGGCCAAAACGAACATTACTGGAAAACCCGCGCTTGTCAAAACTCGGGAAGGCGAGCTTAGTTTGACTATTGGAAAATTCAAGAGAATTATAAGAAAGACAAGCGCTCAGACAAAAGACTCTGGCAGCAATTTGCAATGCTTCGAACCTACAAAGGACGGAATAGCGTGTATCTCTGTTAGCAAGGAGTAACGCGTAACCAACGGAAAGGAACATTTGTTGGTTCGAACGTTTGTTGGCTCATTTCTTTATTACTCTTATTGCTTCAGGTATTCTATCAAGAAGGTCGCTTGCCAATAGCCCAGGACCTTTTTCCTTCCCTACAACCTCGCCCGCCCTTCCGTTTATGACCGTTGCATAATAAGCAGCATCGAATGCAGGCCATCCTTGCGCAAGGAGCGAGCCGACAATGCCGGTAAGTACATCTCCTGTTCCGCCTTTCGTCATGTATACCGCGTATTTGTTTTTCTTCACGATTTTCGTTTTCTTTCCATCAGTTATTATGTCAATGTGCCCTTTGAGAAGAATAACACAACCTGTCTTTTTAGCTGCTGCAGTTGTTTGTTCTATCCTTTCTTTCACATTCTCAGACGGCTTTGTTCCGAAGAGATTTCTAAATTCTCCACCGTGTGGGGTTATAACATCACAACTTCTAGGTTTTATACCTGCTATTTTCATCGCGTGGAGCGCATCTGCATCAAACACAAAAGGAAGCTCGATCCGGTTATGTAGTTCCTTCAGCGCTTTCGCGCTCTCGCGTTCTCTTCCCATTCCACCTCCAACCGCAAGCGCGCTTACCTTCTCATTGTTCGTGATGCAAACAAGTCTTTCAACATGGCTCTTTCTTAAGAAATCTCCATGTAAAGGAACTGTTATCATGTCAGGAGAAAACCCGGCGATTATGTTCGCTGCGCGTTCAGGCGCAGCCACAGTGACAACATCCACTCCAGTACGAAGTGCAGCGATGGCGTTAAATGCCGGAGAGCCCGAATACCTCCAGTTACCTCCAACAACTAGGAGATGGCCAAAGTCGTATTTATGGCACCAAGGTTTTCTTTCAAACATAAATATGACAAAGAGAGTAAATATTATAAGTTATACGGCAGAGGTATAGTAAGGGTGGTTTTTTGTTCTTCGCAGTTTTGTCAGATAAACCAGAGGTTCGGGAAAGGTTCTGCAAGGCAGTGGGCAAAGAGACAGGCAAGGATGATATTGCGTTCTACTCTGTAAATTTTGGCGGGAAGATAAATACCATCGTAGAACCGACGCTTTATCCTCAGAAAATCCAGCCGCTTGTATACGCGCTTTACATAGCAGATTATGTCGTGGTCCTTGCTGACCAACTTACACCGCAACTTGGCGAGATAATCGTTGCTCTGGATACATTAAAAAAGGATAGAGGGATGCTCGTTACACAGCTTAACCTGCCGATAAAAGGAACTGTGCTTGAAAAATACGATAAGGTTGCAGATGAAACTGCTGCAAAGCAAAAATTACTTGAGCTACAGGCAGAGACGTCTGGAGAAGGCGAGCTTCTTGCTTTTGTAGATAAATACATCAACGTGAAGAGTGTAGGAAACGTTGCGTTAGGGGTAATAAAAGAAGGTAAAATCAAGAAGCACGACACACTCATATATCTTCCTGAGAAGAAAGAATTGGAGGTTCGTTCCATCCAGCTTAACGATAATGATGTTGAGGAAGCGGTTGCAGGGGATAGATTTGGTATCGCATACAAAGGGGAACCAATAGAGCGAGGGATGCTCGTATCTCTACGAAGCGAATTTGAGAACAGCAAGAATATTATGGGCCGCTTTAACAAAAACCCATTTTATAAAGATGATCTAAACAGAAAGCTTTCCTTTTTTTACTCCTTTCAGTCAGCAGAGGGAACTGTTCTGGAAAATTCGATAAGCTTGGACAAGGAGATCGCCTACCGGAAAAGAGATCCACTTCTTGTTGTTGACGCCAGCAATCAGAAGCTTCGTATCGTCGGTTCTTTTACACCGGTGTAACCTTCTCGGTTGCGATAACGTTTAAAAACGGCTTTTTTCCTAATTCATATGCGGGCTAGGTGGGGGCTAGGGGTCCCTGAACTGTAAATCCCCTTAGACAGGCCGAATGCCCAGTGCGTCTCTGTTTGTAGATGCGTCTTTTGTCTTAGGTGTTGAGACCCTGTCCTGCGCGGTGGGTCTTATTGCGAACCTGGTCAGGCCGGATGCTTTGAAACCTGGCGTTCAAACTATTGCCAGCAGAGCCGGCAAAGGAGCAGCCATAAGCGATAAGGTCCATGCTCGCAGATAAACAGGGTTGAGCCGACGGCAGAAGCTCCACATCTGCAACCAGCGGCAATCTGGGAAGCCCGCATTATTCTCAGATGGTGTGCTATGAAGATAGTTTTAGCAATAACAGGGGCCTCTGGCCTTCGATATGCAACGAGACTTACTGAAATCCTAAAAAAAGACAAGCATGATGTAACTGTTTTGGTTAGCGATGCTGCCAAAAAGGTTGCTAAATTTGAGAATGTAAAAATACCGAAAGCTGATTACGAAGAAGAGGATTTCTCCTGTCCTTACGTCTCTGGTTCTAACCCGCCGGATGCAATGATCGTGGTACCTTGTTCATTAAAAACTCTTGGTGAAATCGCGAATGGAATATCGTCAAGTGTTATAACAAGGGTTGCAGAGGTAGCGCTGAAGGAGAGGAAAAAGTTGATACTCGTTATTCGAGAGACGCCATTATCTCTTATAGCAATCGAGAACATGCGAAAGATAGCGCTTGCCGGTGGTGTAATAATGCCTGCCTCCCCAGGCTTCTACCACAACCCAAAAAGCGTCGGTGATATAATAGATTTCGTTGTAGCAAGGGTGCTCGATCACCTTGGTATAGAACACAAATTGACTAGGCGATGGGGGTAATGGCGCAAAACAGATAAATATTTCCAACAAGCTATTAGCTGTGGTGACATTATGTCCTCTTTTCGAGAATTTGTTGAAAGGCTTGATGCAGAAGGAAGACTTTTGAAACCGAAGAAGGCTCTTTCACTGAAGCTCGAGGTTGCTTCCCTTCTTCATTCGGTAGAGCCTCGGCCGATGATGGCAGATGTAAAGGAGTCTAAATTCAAGATAGTTGGGAATGTGTTTGCGACAAAAGAACTCGTTGCGGATTGTCTTGGTTGCAAAAAAGAGGAGCTTATCAAAAAAATGCTTTATGCGATTGAAAATCCATCAGAGCCAAGAATTGTGGAAAGGGATAAAGCGCCTGTACTCGAAAACACGATCTATGATGTCGATTTGGCTAAGATGCCTGTTCCCTTGCATCTTGAAAAGGATGGAGGACCGTATTACACATCTGGGGTTGTCATCGCGAAAGATGAGAAATATGGAAGGAATCTTTCTTTTCATAGGCTCATGGTGATCGGAAAAAACAAAGTAGTCGCGCGAATACTCCCAAGGCATCTTCATGAATTCATAAAAAGAGCAGATGAAGGCAACAAAGAGCTCGACGTCGCCATAGTCATTGGCGCACCGATAAATGTTCTTCTGGCAGGAGCGACATCTGTTCAACTTGGTGCTGATGAGATGGGAATAGCGAATACTCTCATGCCCGTTACAACGGTTCGTCTTGAGAACGGGTTAGAAGTTCCAGCAGATGCTGAATTCGTTTATGAAGGGGTTGTTACTAGAGAGGAAGCAAACGAAGGGCCTTTTCTCGATCTAACAGGCACGTATGATGTCGTGAGAAGACAAAGGGTGATAAGAATAACAAAGATACACCATCGCAAGAATGCAATCCATCATGTTCTTCTTCCGGGAGGAGCAGAGCATAAGATCCTCATGGGGATGCCGAAAGAACCCACAATATGGCGGGAAGTTAATAAAGCTACAGAATGCACAGGGGTTAACATAACACAGGGCGGATGTTCTTGGCTCCATGCAGTAGTTGCAATAAAAAAGAAGACTGAAGAAGATGGAAGAAAGGCAATAGAGGCAGCCTTTGCAGGTCATAAATCACTTAAGCATGTCGTTATCGTCGATGATGACATAGATGTAAATAATATGGAGGAGGTCGAGTGGGCAATCGCTACACGCGTTCAAGCTGATAAAGATGTTTTTATTTTTAAGAATCAGCTTGGTTCTTCTCTTGATCCATCAGCAGACCCAAACACAAGAGTAACTGCGAAGATGGGTGTTGATGCAACTATGCCTCTGAAAGAAAAGGAAAAATTTAGAAAAGAGTCATATAAAAAATTAGATGTTAACAGTTATTTGGTGGTGAAAGCATGACAGAATTAATGCAAGTATTTAAGTGTAACATCTGTGGTAATATAGTAAAAGTGTTGCATGCAAGCATCGGACAGCTTGTCTGCTGTGGAAAACCAATGGAATTGCTAAAAGAAAATACAGTTGATGCAAGCAAAGAGAAACATATCCCTGTGATAGAAAAAACAAGAGGAGGGGTGCGGGTTAAAGTTGGTTCTACTCCCCATCCAATGGAACCGGAACATTACATCGAATGGATAGAAGTTATCACGAAGGATGGCCAGAGTTATATAAAATTCCTTAAGCCAGGTAACGCGCCGGAGGCCGTATTCAAAATAGACATGAAGGACGTGGCATTCGCCCGTGAATACTGCAACCTGCACGGCCTTTGGAAGAGCAGCTAGCGCTGCACCAGCGCTTTTTTCAATGCCGCAGGCATATACTTGTTATAATGAGTTTCAATCCTACAATAGGTTCAATTCTAATTATCTCAAGAGCTCGACGAAAAATTCAAAATACAGAATTTCAATCCTACAATAGGTTCAATTCTAATAAGAACAGGGTACGTCACCACCCCTGTGATGGTCGGATTTCAATCCTACAATAGGTTCAATTCTAATTCTCTGCA
>JAWCKZ010000016.1:327-14598 GCA_038851325.1 Candidatus Bilamarchaeaceae archaeon | reverse complement strand
TTATGATATCGGCAATCTTCTTTTTTTTAGCTTCATCAAATACGCCTTCAGCTTCTTTTATCATTCCGCTTTTTCCATATGCATCAATCATAGAATTGTAGGTTACGATATTGGCCATATTACTTTTTTTAGCTTCATCAAATACTTCTCTAGCTTTTTCTATCATTCCGCTTTTTCCATATGCATCAATCATAGAACTGTAGGTTACGATATTGGCCATATTACTTTTTTTAGCTTCATCAAATACGCCTTCAGCTTCTTTTATCATTCCGCTTTTTCCATATGCATCAATCATAGAATTGTAGGTTACGATATCGGCAATCTTCTTATTTTTAGCTTCATCAAATACTTTTTCAGCTTCTTCTATCTTATCAATTTTACTGAGAAGCTTTATTTTATAGTTCGTTGCAAAAATGTTATCTGGTTCTGACTTAAGAATGTCATTAACTAACTTCAGCGCCTTATCAACAGCGCCGGTTCGTTCTAATTTTTTGGCTTTCTTCATAATTTCCCTTGGATTTAGCACTGGATTTTGAGCTTTGTCAACCAGTGGAACCCTAGAAAAACTATCCCGCCTGCAAGGAAAACCATTGTTGCAAGGAAAACTAAGGCTCTTCGGTCGATACCGCATGATGGTATTGTGTATAAAAATGTTTAAAAACCATCTTCTTCCAACCCTCCAATCATTGGCCCGACCTGCGCAGAAAAGGATTTTGAAAAGAGCGCAACAAAAATCAGTGAAGCGGGTAATTACCCACCAGCGCATCATGCGCTACCTATGGCTATTTAATCATCGCCAGTCTCAGCCTGCGGCGCGATTGTGCGCTTATCAGTAATTATCAAGTCCATTGGCTCATCATGCGTGTGATTTGGAAGTTTTTCAATCACTTGAAAATCGTAACAGATACCTATACGGTATGCCTTTGTCGTTTTCAGATATTTGTCATAATATCCTTTTCCGTAGCCAATTCTGTGCATGCATAGTCCAAAGGCAACGCCTGGGACTATCACGACGTCTGGCTCATTTCCTTTGATTTTCTCAACTGGTTCAAGGATGCCAAACCTGCCATTTTGCAATTTATCGAAACCAAGAAAACGCACCATGGTTATCTCATCGTTCGTAACAGGCACAAGAACCTCTTTATCTTCTTTTACCGCTCTTTCAATCATTTCCTCTGTGCGGACCTCGCTGCCTTTTGGAAGATAGAACGCGATAGTTCTTGCGCGGATGATGACGGGCTGCTTGAACAACAAATCCGCTATTCTACTGCTAAGCTCTATCCGCTCATCCTCGCTTAATGCATCTCTCCTCTTCAGCATTCTTTTTCTGATGTCACTCTTCATCGTTTTAACCTTGAAATTGCATTTTTTAATTCTTCGCTATCTCTCGTGATGAGTACAAAACCATGTTCCCTGATTTTTATCAAATTGCTTCTCGTTGCGACATCAGCCACTGCAGTAGCAAGCTCCCTAGTACCATATGAAAACGGACCAACTTCGTATTGGAATCTTTTCTTAAGTAGTACGTCGTCGTGAAAATGAAGAACAATAGTCGCATCAGCGCGCGCTCGGTAAATCTCGTAGTGCATGATGGATTCAGAGGACGCATTACCAGTTGCAAAAACTTTGTTATCGATTACTCTATCTACAAAAACGACATCTTCTGGTTGAAGCATTGTTAGCTTGCTGCCAGCCCTTTTAATCAAAAATCCATTCTTGTATCTCATACTTAAATTTCCTTCGTTTGCACTTGGCGAAAGGAATGCGCGCAGTATTTTGTCTATGTTTAAAAATCGCAATATACTATCCTCATCAATTATTTTTTGGATGTTGATTATTTGAAATTTAACACCTTTGTACTCTTCTGCCAAGTTCTCCAACCTCCCAGGGCTTAAATATCCCTTTTTCTGTAATGAATGCGGTAACTAAGCTCCCTGGCGTAATGTCAAAGGCTGGATTGAGCGCGCTGGTTTTTGCAGGATAAATACGCTTCCCGAAAGCTTCCAAAACCTCATCTTCGCTCCGCATTTCAACTACGATTTCCTTGCCGCTCTTTATTGAAAAATCAAAACTACTCATCGGCGCAGCAACGTAGAATGGAACGTTGTTGGTCTTAGCGATTGTTGCAAGGGAATAGGTGCCAATCTTATTTGCAAAATCCCCATTTGTCGCGACCCTGTCAGCACCAACGATAATCGCGTCGACCTTGCCTGATGAGATGAGATAACCTGCAGCAGAGTCGACAAACACAGCATGCCTCACTCCAATCTTGTGCAATTCCCATGAGGTTATCGCTCCTTGAAACCTTGGGCGTGTTTCGCCAACATAAACAAAAAAGTCGGCTCCCTCTTCTTTTAGCCGCTTTATGACGCCCAACGCAGTCCCGTATTCAACACCTGTTGCTACTGCGCCCGTATTGCAATGAGTAAGGATATTTTTGCAATTCCTCAGCAATCCCGCACCATTCTCTGCTATCCTTCTGCATGCTCCGGATACAAGCCTTTGCCATTCGATTGCAAGCTTCGTTCGCTCACTCTTACTCTTTCCCTTGGCCACAAAGTCAAGTGCATTCTTAAGATCGATCGCTGTTGGCCTTGTAGAAAGAAGTAGCTTGTGGTCTGCCTTCGGATTTTCTGAGAGCGCAAGGCCATACGCAGCTGCAATGCCAATCGCGGGCGCACCACGCACAGCCATTGATTTGATTGCAGAAGCCACACTCTCTGCAGATTTCAGAAAGACATGCTCTTCGCGCAATGGTAGCACTCTCTGATCAAGAATCTTCAATTGGTTATCAATAAACTCGACAGAGAGCATAATGCTCATTAACGCAATAACTTTAAATTAATCACTTCTTAAAGAATTGAATATGTATAGAACGCTTTCTGGCAAAGAGCCGGCAGAGGCCATCCTTATAAATGTTAAGCGAAGGGCTGTAGCCCTTCCACGAAAGCCGTCTCTAAGTATAATCATGATTGGAAACTTACCTGAATCAGAGATATACGTAAAGAATAAGATGACCAAGGCGGAGTATTCTGGAATAAGGGCTAGTCTTCATCGTCTACCGGAAAATGTACGCGAGGAGGATGTCCTTACGCTTGTTAAGAAGCTTAACGAAGATAGTGAAGTGGATGGCCTTATTGTGCAAGCGCCGCTTCCGCCGCATATAAATCAGCAAAAGATATTAGAAGTAATATCTCCTGAAAAGGATGTCGACGGTTGGACGGCCGCAAATCTTGGAAAGATGTTCGCAGGTATGCCAGATGCTTTTCTTCCAGCAACCCCTGCCGGAGTTATACGAATGCTAGAGTATTACAATGTTGAGACAGAAGGAAGACACGCTGTTGTCGTTGGTAGGAGCAATGTAGTCGGAAAGCCATTAGCGCTTCTTCTGCTTAGGAAGAATGCGACGGTTACGATATGTCATTCGAAAACGAAAAATCTTGGTGATTTCACTAGACAGGCAGACATCCTGCTGGTTGCCGCTGGAAAGCCTGGTCTTATAACCGGTGACATGGTCAAGAATGGCGCAGTTGTCATAGATGTTGGAATAAACAAAACAGAAAAGGGTATAGTTGGCGATGTAAAATTCGATGAGGTAATAAAAAAAGCAGACTGTTCGCCTGTGCCGGGCGGCGTCGGTGTGATGACAGTAGCGATGCTTCTAAACAATGTGATCGAGGCTGCTGAAAGGAGGATAAGGAAATGAGTTTGATTGAGGAGAGACTTGCGAAATATGGTTATAAGCCAGGCCTTGAACGCATTATGAAAATAATGAATGCACTTGGCGATCCTCAAAAGCATCTTCGCGTTATAATGGTTGGAGGCACGAACGGAAAGGGTTCAACGGTTGCCTACATATCATCCATACTAAAAGAGGAAGGCTATAAGGTAGGCACATTCATATCACCACATACGGTCTCGTGCCTTGAACGATATCAGATAAATGGAAAATGGATCAGCGAGAAAACGCTTGAAAGGTATGAAAGAGAATTACTTGCGCTGCATGAAAAGGGCCAGGAGATGACGCTCTGGGAGGCACACACTGCGATAGCATACAGATACTGCGCTGATGAGAACGTCGATTTCGCTGTAATCGAGGTTATGATGGGCGGAAAGGATGACGCAGCAAACGTAGCGGATGCGAACATCAGCGTTATTACAAACGTAGCGCTCGACCATATGGAATTTCTTGGCAATACGATAGAGAAGATAGCAGAAGAAAAGGCAGGAATAATAAAAAAGGGTGTTGCAATAACTGGCGCAAGCGATGAGGCATTTGGGATAATAAGACAACGAACGAAAGCAATGAATGTTCCTATAAGAAGGCTAGGAAAAGATTTTTTTAAGGAAATAAAGGAACTGACGCCGAATGGAACAACGTTCGATTACATAGGTGGGAATTACTACCTTGACCTTAAAACAGCCCTTGCTGGAGACCATCAAGCCTTTAATGGTGCACTTGCGGTTGCAGTCGCTGAGGAGCTTGCTATAAGCGAAGATGCGATACGTGCAGGATTGCTCAGCGCAAGACATCGTGGAAGACTTGAAATTGTGAATACAAAACCGTTGATAGTGGTGGATGCTGCGCACAATCCAGATGGTATAGGAACGCTTATCGCAAACCTAAGCATTTATAATTATGACAAGCTGATGGTCATCTTTGCGGCAAGGAATGATAGAGACTGGCGAAGAATGACCGAACTGATAGCACCGCAAGCTTCGCTCTTTATCGCAACGAAATTCGATGAGAGAAGCGTGCCTCCTGAAGAACTAAAGAAAAAGGCAGCAGTATACACCGAAGCGATGACTGCAGACGACATAAAGGAAGCGCTAAGGCATGCAATTAAAATATGCGGTGAGAAGGATATGATACTGGTGTGCGGGAGCATATATCTTCTTCAGCAACTTTACAAACTTATTCCTGCCGAAAAATTAATTTAAACTGGGTGATTTTTTTGGTCAGTTATGTTTGCGATACGAGCATAATTGCCGATGGACGGATTATCGAACTTGTAGAAGGTGGAAAGATCGAGGGTGAGATAATCATAACTGCTGCGACGATCGCAGAGCTTGAGCATCAGGCAAATATGAATAAAGAGATAGGTTATGCTGGATTTAAAACGATAGAACGACTCAGACAACTTGAAGCGCAAGGAAGAGTAAGGATAACGCTAATGGGTGAGAGACCGACCACCGCGGAGATACGCGGTGCGAAAGAACTCGGTGCCATAGATGCAAGGATAAGAGCAGTGGCAAAAGGACTTGGTGGAGTGCTCATAACAGGGGACAGTGTTCAGCATCAGGCCGCACTGGCAGAAGGAATAGAAACTATTTACCTGCGCGCGAGAGAGGAAGCAAAGGAGTTGCCATTTGAAAAATATTTCGACGCGGAAACTATGTCTGTTCATTTGAAAGAGGGCTGCAAACCACTCATCAAAAAAGGCGGGCCAGGAAGGATAAAGATAATCGAACTGAACGAAGTTATAACGACTCAAGAGATAAGAAAACTTGGCGAGGAGATAGTGGAAGCAGCAAAAAGAAATATTGATTACTATTATGAGATAGATAGAAGGGGCGCAAGCGTTATCCAGATGAGAAACAACCGTATAGTAATATCAAAACCGCCCTTTTCTGATGGTTTTGAGATAACCATCGTAAGGCCGATAAGAAAAATGAAGCTGTCAGACTATAGAATGAGTGAGAAGCTTAGGCAGCGTATAGACCGGCAGGCAGAAGGGATAGTTATATGCGGGCCACCAGGTTGTGGAAAATCCACATTCGCCGCCGCGCTCGCGGAGTATTACTATGAAAAGGGGAAGGTTGTGAAAACTATGGAAAGCCCACGCGACATGCAGGTAAGAAGTGAGATAACACAGTACACTGCACTTGAAGGTGATTTTGAACATACAAAGGAGATCCTGCTCCTTGTCAGACCGGATTACACGTTTTATGATGAAATGAGAAAAACGAAGGATTTTAGTGTATTCGCGGATATGCGCCTTGCTGGTATTGGGCTTGTTGGGGTCGTGCATGGTAGAAGAGCGATAGATGCTATCCAGCGCTTTATAGGGAAGGTCGAACTCGGTGTTATACCTCAAGTTGTTGATACAGTCATAATGATAGACCGAGGGGAAATTGGGAAAGTGTACGAACTAAGACATGTAGTAAAGGTGCCATCTGGAATGCGTGAGGAAGACCTTGCAAGGCCTGTGATAGAGGTGCGTGATTTCGAGAGTGGGCAGATAGAATACGAGATGTACAAATTTGGTGAGGAAACAGTTGTGCTTCCAGTTATCGGCGGGGTTGCGCGGTCAAAGGTTCTGCCGCTTGAGAAAAAACTCTCATCGCTCTTTCAGGACGAATTTTTTGTGGAAAAAACAGACGAGGGTTTTATCGTGCGCGCAAGCCATGGCGATTTAGTCAGACTTTTCAAAAAGCACAGGAATAAAATAAAGAAACTACAGGAAAGATTTGGTGAAATAGAATTTAGGGAAATATGATTAATCGCGCGCGTGATTAATCGCACGCCGCGCTGTATTCTTTTGCCTGCTTTATGTTGGCGCTGCCTACAACTCCCTCCCCGATCTTTATTGCTCTCTCAAAATGCTTTTTTGCTTCCTTTCTATCGCCTGAGTTATAGCATTCAACACCTATTTCCATCTCGTAATTGAACTCTGCTATCCTTGCATTCTTCTCATATTTTTTGTTCTGTGGTTCAAGCTCGTACGCTTTTTTATGCGCAGCAAGGGCATTTTTTACGTCCTCCAAGTATTCGTAGGAAGTTCCAAGCCCATGATAAACATAAGCATCCTTATCATAAAAATCAAGCGCCTTCTTGAAGAACTTTGCGGCCAACTCATACTTCTTCTTTGTAAGATAGTAATTCCCAAACTCTCGGTAGTACATCCATCTCGTGCTTTTTGAGGGAACGTCATGCAAAACTACGTATTTCTCTTCAGAACCTACCGCGCCGATTTTTTCAGCTTGTGGATCTATAAAGATCTTTTTGCCATCTAGGACCACATACGCTACAAAGTGGTCGATATGCGCTGGTGCATTGTTAAGGTGAACAAGCGCACCACCTGCCTCAAGGCCAAGGATTTCTGCAGCAGAGATAACAACAAAGGCAAGCTCCGTACAATCTCCACCATTTTTGAGCGCTTCATCAACAGTTCTTGGTGGCCTCCTCTCTTCACCTTCCTTGCTCCTTTTTAAAGAATCAACCTTAAGCACCCCGTTGCCAATGCGTAGCAATTCAAAGAGTTTCTGTGCCTTTTCAGAGCTGCTTCCGTTTATACCTTTCAGAAGCGCTGGAAGCTTCTTTGAGCAAAATGGATCCACTGATTCTCTATTTTCTCCAATTTCCTTTATCGGCCCTTCAGCAAGAAGAGCGCAAGGTCTAATAATCGCTACTGCGGCTGCTGCGGCTGCAACCTTAATAAATTCCCTTCTGCTTCGTCTTTGCACAAAATCTGACACGATGATACTGGCAAAGGAAATGTTTTTAAAGGTTTATTTTTATGCATCTTCCAGATAGTGACTAGAATTTTTATTACTTTTCTCCGTTAATATCTTTCCCTAAAGGTATCTAAAAGGATTCAGGTGCAAAAAAATGTATGACCACAAGAAGATAGAGAAGGAGATATTTGACTACTGGAAAAATAATGAGGTATACAAAAGAGCCAAAGAGAAAACTGCTAAAGCACAGGGAAGGTTCTATTTTTGCGACGGCCCGCCCTACGCCACTGGCCAGATTCATCCAGGAACTGGATGGAATAAAGTAATAAAGGATGCTGTGTGTCGCTACCAGAGAATGAATGGGAAGGATGTGCGCGTCCAGCCTGGATACGACACCCACGGCTTACCAATCGAAGTTAAGGTGGAACAGGAACTAGGGATAAAGAATAAGGGCGAGATAGAACAACTTGGCATAGAAAGATTTGTAGAAAGATGCAAAGAGTTTGCAACGCGGTACATTGATGTGATGAGTAACCAGTTCGAGATGCTTGGGGTATGGATGGACTGGAACAATCCGTACATAACATATAAAGATGATTACATCGATTCGTCGTGGCTTACCCTGAAAATGGCATGGGATAAAGGACTTATGCACGAAGGTGCTTATGTTTTACCATACTGCTATCGATGCGAAACAACGATGGCAAACTACGAACTCGAATACGATGAGGAGACAGACCCAAGCATCTTTGTGAAATTCAGGTTAAAGAATAGAGACAATGAGTTTCTCGTTATATGGACAACTACGCCGTGGACATTGGTTGCGAACATGGCTGTTATGGCGCACCCCACATTTACATATGTAAAGGTAAAGGTGGATGATGAAATATGGTATCTGGCCAAAGACAGGCTTGAGTACCTTATGAATCTTCTGGAGAGAAGCGCAATCGTGCTGGAAGAATTGCCAGGTAGAAAACTAAAAGATATGGAGTACGAGCACCCTTTTCAGGATTTGATTAAAAAGGAAGCAAATAGAAAGATTGTGCTTTCTGATGAGTATGTTACACTAGAGGAAGGAAGCGGGCTCGTGCATTGCGCACCCGGCCATGGACAGGAGGATTTTATCATAGGGAAAAGATTTGACATAGAGATATTTTCTCCGGTAGATGAATCAGGGCGGTATACAGAGGAAGCCGGGGAGTTTTTTAAAGGGAAGAATGTACGCGAAATGAACCCTGAGATAATCCAGCTTCTTAAGGCTAACGGAACGCTCCTTCATGCAGAGAGGATCAAACACCGTTATCCGCATTGCTGGAGATGCAAGACGCCATTGATATTCCTCACAACCAAACAGTGGTTTATCACGATATCGAAAATAAAGGAAAAAATAGTTGACGAGATAGATAAGATAGAATGGCATCCCAAATTTGCACGAGAGCGATTTAAGGAATTTGTTACGAGTGCGCCCGATTGGTGCATCTCAAGACAAAGATACTGGGGGATACCGTTGCCTATATGGAAATGCGTAAAGTGCGGGAACATCAAGGTTGTCGGCTCACGAAACGAGCTTCCCAAGGTGAGAGAGCTCCACAAGCCCTATGTGGACAAGGTAATGTTCAAATGCGAATGCGGCGGGGAGATGTATCGCATTCCAGATGTGCTTGATGTATGGTTTGACTCTGGTAATGCTGTATGGGCTTCCCTTACTAAGGAGGATGTAGAAAAATACGGAGAAATCTCCGAGGTCATAATCGAAGGACAAGACCAAATAAGAGGATGGTTCTACTCTCTCATAGGCTCAGGAATCGTACGCTACGGCCATTCACCGTACAAAAGAGTTTTGATGCATGGCTTTTTTGTAGATGAACATGGAGAAAAGATGAGTAAATCGCTTGGCAACTTTGTCCCTCTCGAAGAGATTATTGAGAAATATGGTGCAGATACGTTCAGGTTATGGAGCCTTAGCAATACCGTATGGGAGGAACTAAAGTTTAGTTGGGATGAGCTTAAAACAGCAAGTGGAGATTTGAACATCCTCTACAATCTTGCAGTATTTCTTGAACGGTTCTATCCAGAGGAAAAGATAACTGAAGAAAACAAACATCTCGAATTTAGGGCAGAAGACAGATGGTTGATTAGCAGGCTCAATACCGTTGTAAGAGAGTACAGAACCAATTTTGAAAATTACGAGATAAATCGAGCTGTCAAAATACTGAGGAGCTTTATCGTAGAGGATGTGAGTAGATTTTACATGAAGATAGCAAAAGATAGGATAGCGAACGGAGAGAGCGCAACAGAAGCGCTCTGTTGTATCTACAACGCCCTTCTTGATTCTATAATAATGTTAACCCCAATAACGCCATTCATCACAGAGTATGTTTATCAGAAATTTTTCAGAAAATTTGAAAAAGAAATATCAGTATCTCTCTTGCCCATGCCCATTGATGATGAGGGAAAGATAGACAAGATGGCAGAGAAAAGAATGGAAGTGGTACAAAGCATAATCTCTGCCGGCCTTTTAGCAAGGCAGGCAGCATCCATAAAAACAAGGTGGCCGGTTAGAACCATTTACATAGAAACAAAATCTCACGAAGTGGTTGAGGCCGCAGCGAGCTTTAAAGAGGTTATCGCAACTCTGTTGAATGCAAAAGAGATTAAATGCTCAGAAGATAAACCGCATGGAGAATTCGCATCCTCCGAATTCGAAGATGGTCTTGTTCACATAAGCAAAAGGATAGATGAGGAGCTTTACGAGGAAGGAATAGTAAATGAACTAAAGAGGAGAATACAGAATATGCGAAAGAGTGCTGGGCTGATAGAGCGTGATAAGATAAAGATTATAATACGAAGTGAAAATGAGATAGAGAGGACAATTAGAAAGCATCAGGAAAAGCTCCGGGGGATAGTGAACGCGTCTGAATTCTTGTTTGAGGAAGTAGAAGGAATGGAAGAGAATATTATAGATGGAAGAACCGTAAAGATAAAAATAAAAAAAACAAAGTGAATGTATGTACAAACAAGTGATAGTAGTTCGTTCTGACCTCCGTTTGGGAAAGGGAAAACTTGCTGCGCAATGCTCCCATGCCTCGTTGGCTGCGTTTAGATTAGTAGAGAAAAGAAATCCAGAGATAGCCACAGCGTGGGAGGTTGAGGGACAGAAAAAGATTGTGCTAAAAGTAAGTAGTGAAAGGGAACTTCTTCAGTACTTTGAGCTTGCAAGAAGAGAAGGGATACCGTGCGAGCTCGTAAGAGATGCAGGCCATACCCAAGTTGAACCAGGAACTATAACCTGCTTCGGCGCTGGTCCATGGAACGAAGAGAAGTTGGACAAGATCTTTGGCAAATTAAAACTCTTATAGTCCTACGAGTTGCCTGTCAAATTGCTGATAGCTGTCAAATTGCTGTAGAATACGCAATTATATATGCTATATCTTATTGAGCGTTGTTTTTATCTCGTCTATGGGCATTTTGCTCACAATCATGGGTATCCTTTCTTTTTCGGATATTTTTATCGCAAGTTTGTCTATTTTATTTACATCTATGTTATGAAGCACAATGACAGATGGCTTGGATGGACTGACCCTCACTACGACAAAAGGGCTCCTGCCTGTGCTTACGCCCATGAAGATAAAGGCGCGCTCTTTAACGTTTCCGTAAAGATTCTGGAAATATGAAAATGGCATCTCCAATATGACCTTTATACTGTCTATTAGGGTATAACCGTAAATTCTAGAATTCTCTACAACATCTTTGTTCGTGATGACCTCTCCTTTAATGAGATGAACAAAATCGCTAAGCGGAATGCTTCTTGCAAATTCGTGAACCTCGAAGAACTCATCGGTTGGTCTCTCTTTTTCCTTGAACTTTTGCATTATCTTTCCACCCTTTGATTCATCTATCTTAAAAAGCGCGTCAACAAAACGCCTTATGACTGTTGTGCCTGGTGATTTTCTCCTCCCGCCCTCGTAGTCGCTTATTGTTGAAACGGTAACCTTTAACACCTTAGAAAGTTCAACTTGACTTATCTCAAATATCTCCCGCCACTTTCTCATTGTTTCTCCTGGACTTTGTGAGAGGGCTATTTCTCCGGCTATTTCTCTTTTTATTTTTTCCAAGAAGACCACCAAATCTAAATGTGTGGCAACTGTTTAAATTGATTTCGCTTATTGTTGAATATGCTGCTGCCATCTGCACAAAATGTTTAAAAAAGCAACTGACTAGATAGGAACATGCGATGCTGGATTCTCATCTTTCTTCTTGCCTCTGTTTCTTTTGGGATAGAATGTAGAGGATACAATGAGAGTTTTGATGTTCGCGTCCTTGATGCGCAATGGCGGCCTATCCAGGGTGCGGATGTTTCTGTGATGTTTGATCGCGGACTGACATTTGGAGAGCAGTATTACACAACACAACCAAAGGAGACAAACGAAAGCGGGCGCGTTCATTTTTCATTTTCAAATGGCGGTACAACAACACGAAAGATAGATTGTCGAATATGGATATTCGTATCGTATGGCCCTTCGCGAGTGGAGAAAGTTATAAACGCAACTCAGCACGGTCCCACGGTTGATGTCTTTCTTCCTATATACATTGTAAGGTTCCTAGTAACAGACCAGTATGGCAATCCGCTTGGAAACGCAACTGTTTTCTTTCTTAACAAAACAAAGCGCACAGATAATAACGGCAATGTAGCATTCTATTCAAAGAACCAGACTGCGATTCCGTATCTTGTCTCGTATCTTGGCGGGGAAGAGACAGGGGTGGTTTCTGTTGCCGGTGACACTATGCGTCACGCCACAATCCCAATATATAACATTAGTGTACTTGTTGTAGATGACCGTGGTGTACCGCTATCAGCAGATGTTGTCTATCTTAACACAACATACCAAATAAACGGCTCTACCTCGCTCGCTATATATGAGGAGAAGGCTACGCTCACAGTTATCCACGGAGATGCGCAACAAACAGTCACTATATCGCCTGCGCGCTCAAGAAACGCAACCATACCCTTTGATACTCATCCGCCAACAATAGGCGATGTAAGAGAAACCTTTGTTGGGAAAGACCGCGTTCGTCTTCTCGTTGATATAACGGACGAGGGAGTATTTGCCTCTGGAGTGAAAACACGGCAGATTAGCGCGCGATACAGAATATTGCCGGATGGCAAGTTGGAGAGCGCCACTGTATTTGTGCTCTCGCTAAACACCTATGGGATAGATTTCCCAAAGATAGAAAATGGAAGAATTGTTGAGTTTGTCTTAGAAGCGCAGGATTACAACGGAAACAAAGCCTTAAAAGAAGGTCGTTTCGTTGTTCAGGTGGCGCCAACAACAGAAGAAAATAAAAGCGAGGAAGAACAGGAAAAGAAGGAAGAACAGGAATTCCCATTTTTTTACATAGTTTTTGGAGTAATATTTATAATAATTGTCTTTTATATTGTGAAATCTCTTAAACAAAAGCAGGAAAGAGGTGGTTAAGCATCAGAAGGTTTAAAAATGGTATGGTTTATAAAAAATAACATAAAAAGTCATAAAATATAATTAAGTTGTAGTTATGATAAATGAAGGTGGTATGATGCCACGTGGCAAAAAGATTGTAATAGAAACCGAGATTAACGATGATGTGGTTGATAAGTTTAGAAGGATAGATGTTGAAAGTATCAAAAGGGATTGGGAAAGCACAGAAAAAGGTCTTTCCGCATCCTTGGCAACTGTTTTTAAGGCTGCACAAGAGCTCTATAAACAAAAAGCAGAGGGGGAAGCTATTTGCAGCTCCTACAAGCTTTACTCTGTAAAAGATGCCTACGACTATTTGAGAGACAAAGGCCTTATACTATCGTTTCGTGCGTTTGGTGGGCGGATAGAAAGAGGAACTGTTCCTTACATAAAGCTCGGAAGAAAAAGATATATCCCGCAGTCTGTTCTTGAAAAAATTGTGAACACAAAAAAAGAATTTTACACTGTCAGGGAAGCGTTCCAGGAATATAAAAAGGCAAATGAAAAGATAAACTTCAGAGCCTTCATAGGCCGAGTTGAAAAGGGCTCTGTTCCATCTATTAAACTTGGAACAAGGAGGCTCGTACCAAAAGATGCTATAGACGCTCTTACTCATGTGAGCAGAAATTACTACTCGGTTACAGAAGCGCTTCAAAATCTTCATAAGGCAGGAATAAAAATAAGAAGAAACGCATTTGAGAGAAGGCTTGACAGAAATAGAATACCGCATGAGAAGATTGGTGGAAGACGCTTCGTCCATGAGAAGGTCCTGCGGGAACTCATTGACAAGGAGCTCGCACTAAAAAAGCAAAAGGCTTTAAAATATTCTGGTGAGGCGCCGTCTGCGCCTCGTGCGTGATTTTTATTTTTTACTTTTTCCTCTATTTTTCATTAACCTAAAGAACCAATTTATAAAGAAGTTCACTCCTGCGAGCGTGTGCCATTTTTAGCCAAAAAGAAACATTTATAAATACTTGTTCACAATATTGAACAGTAAAACACAGAGAGGGGGTTGTATGGTAACCAATAGTAATTTTGGAAAAGCCGGGAATGGTGTAATTGAAAAACCTGCAGAAACCAAACAATCAGAGAGAGGTACCACGAGAATGGGTGGCGCTGCAAAGCAGCTTCCGCGAACATCGTCTTTTACACCGCTTCATGAAGAAATAGTCAGTTTAGACACCGTTACAGGAACCATAAAACGGCTTGGCGATAAGCTCCAAAATATGGAAAAGGGAGTAAAGGCGTTGAAAGACACTACCGCACGTCTCGACCAATTGAAAGAAGAATTCAAAAGTAGATTTGGCGAAAGAGTAAA
>JAWCKZ010000016.1:0-317 GCA_038851325.1 Candidatus Bilamarchaeaceae archaeon | reverse complement strand
TAGCAAGTCTTCGCCACAAGAGAGTGGGAGGACTACTAAAAAAACGTATTGTAGTTCAGAGGATAAATCAAAACTCTACCCGGTGCAGTATAAACCGCTTTTAGAAGCACATTGTGCAAGCAGGTCGGTGGATTTAGAAAAGCAGAAGACTTTCGACGATGCTTATGAGCAGTATTTGAAAGAGAACTATGATTTTCAGGAAAACGTTTGTGTAGCGCTTGACGTTTTAGAGAGGAAGGCAAATGAGGCAGCGACTACAGCTAATTCTGCCAGGAATGTTGCCAATGCTGCCACTGAAGAAGTCAGAGAATTGGAAA
>JAWCKZ010000015.1:0-16192 GCA_038851325.1 Candidatus Bilamarchaeaceae archaeon | reverse complement strand
CAAAGAGGTAGCTTCCCGGTATAAGAAACAACAGCAAGCTCCACTTCTTCGGTTTCAACCTTCCTATGCCATTTTCTATAGAATTCAGCAGTTTGTTTTCTTTTTATAAGGTCGAAGCCGAGCAGCACTATTCTGCCAAAGCAGGATGAAGTGGTAACAAGATTTTCATTTTTATTTATCTTTTCAATAAGTGGTATTATTCCCTCATCAACCTTATTTTTTTCTATTGCATCCCTCAGCACGCTAAGTCGTTGCTCTCTAAATTCCTCCCACATTTGCTGCCTCCAGAAAATTCCTGAGTATTTTTTCACCATGTTCTGTATGCCAGACCTCAGGATGGAACTGGACGCCGAATATCGGCATGGTATTGTGTCTCATTGCCTCTATTTTGCATGTTTCTGAATGTGCAAGTCTGATAAAACCTGTTGGGATTTCTTTGACTTCGTCATAATGCGATACCCACGCGCGGAATTTTTTTGGCAAGCCTTTGAGGATCGCGTCTTCATCATCAATTATTATATCGCTCACACCATATTCTGCGCTCCCACCTTTTGCTACATTTGCTCCCCATACGTATCCGATCATCTGATGGCCATAGCATATTCCAAGGAGAGGCTTTTGTATCTCTCCTTCCCTTATAAATCGACACGTTGCTTTGCTGAGATTTTCCTTGCTTTCGGCGTATACTGAGTTCGGCCCTCCGGATAGTATAAGCGCATCAGCACCTTCTATCCTTTCTCTTACATCTTCGTATTTCTCCCGGGCGTTTATGATCTCTACAACCATGCCCATATCTCGATAATTTCGTTTGATGAGATGGGTATACTGCGAGCCGTTGTCTATTATCAAAATCATCTTCTCACAACCCGAACGGCAGCTCTGTTTTTATGCTGTTTGCCCTTGTATCGAACTTCTGCGGTATCTGCAGATCCATAGAAAAAATAAGAATGACGTTGCGCATATTTTTCTCACCCATTAGCGTTGTTCGCTCTCAGTTCAATGTTTTTGCACATCTATCCTATTCGTCTCGGGACCATCGCAGCCAGCGGTTTTTTAGATGTCTGCGCTTCTGATATCTGCTTCAGTTCTGTTTCTATCAGGGAATCGATCTCTTTCTTCTCCTTACTCGGAGCTTTAGTTTGCGTTTTCTGTTTTCTCTCCTCAAGCTTAAACTTCTCATCAGTTAAAATAGCGATAATTCTATCAACAGTTTCCTTGTTAATGAACTCTGTCAGCAATTTTTTCAGCCTCTCAAGCTCTTTAGCCATTGCTTCCTTTGTCATTTCCTCTGCCCTCATTGCCCCAATCTTCTCAGCAACGTCCTTCACAGCATTACTCAGAAGATCCTTCACCGCATCCCAGATATATTTATTGTCTTTTGCAAGCTCAGCAGCCGCCTCCCGGACGACAGAAGCCGAGACGCCTGCATCAAGTGCCTTCTCAGCACCCCAGTCGAACGCATCAGCAACCTGCTTATCAACAGTTTCTTTATCAGTAGTAAGCCCCTTTGCCTCTCTGAGTTTACTTTCAAGCTCTTTGTTATATTTGCCATCAATTGCCGACTGGCATAGTTCCCTGAACTCTTTGGCCTCCCATAATTCCTCAAACGCTTGGTCTATCCTTATCCCCTTTTTGGCAGCATAATCATTGACAAGTGCCTTTATTGGGCTTCCGTTTTCAAGTATAATTTTAGCAACTACAGGTGGAACACCACGAATAGTACCTGCAAATGCAGACTCATCTCCCGTTACAAAATAGATCATGCAAGCATGCAAGGTCGCCCTCTTTTGCATATCTATCAGCCCTTGAAGCACAGTATCACGTATCTTTTCATCTGTTATGCTTGAAGGTATAAGTGGTTTCAGCTGCTCAAGAGTAAGCTTTTGCCCAGTTGTCGCGCTCTCCATAATTGACTTCATAATTGTTGTTTCTGCATTGGCAACAACAGTCTCAGCCTTCTTCTTCGCCTCAAAATCCGGCATCCCCTGCGCTCTATATGCCTGCGTTATCTGCTTGATGTTCTGCTCTTTCAATTGCTGGTATTTTGGATCATCCTTAAGCTTGTCCTGGAAGCCGGTCTCTACCTTCTCAACTGGAGTAACAGAAACTTCTTTTCCTATTTCTAAGCGTTGGCTCCCCATGCATTAAGATAGAAAAAGAAGAATTTTAATAGTTTACTACTTTTGCAAGATCTTCTTTGTCAGAGGAAGTTATGTAGTATGGTTCATCATTATTTGAACCCAAACCATTCTTTACTGCATCATAGAAGATGTATAATACTGGAATATTTGGCTCAATATTTCCTTCCTTCACATCCTTGAAAGAAGCAGCTGGGATTATATAAAATGCAACGTATTCCCCTTGATCGTCACTATCATGGTCAACAACAGCAATCGTATACTTTAGATCTTTGCCTGTTTTTTCCTTGTAAGCTTTTGCAAGTTTATCGAAAGGTATTTCCCACGAACCGATCAGAACGTTATCTTTAACTACATGAATACTCGCTCCTGCTGTTATCTTCTTAACACATTCTTTCGAAGGAATAAGAATGAAACCACCAATTAGTGCCCCATTCTGTAATTTAATTACTTTTTGCGGTGTATAAGCAATCTCCAAGTGAAAAGTTTTCGTACTGGCTTGGTTATAGTCAGTCATAAATGTAAACAATCCATCAGGAGTATACAGTGCACCCTCCAGCATGTCCGGGATCTGCTGCCATCCAGATGGTCCAACATTCTTCTTCAACTTGTCTTTCAACCAGCTTACCTTGGCGACCTTTTTTCCCTCTGTTTTATTTGAGTCTGAAATTTTATTCATATCAGGTGTGACTAGTATAGTCTTCTGAGACTTTTCATTCTGGCTTGCAACAGGAATATCAACAAGGCTGGCAACCTTTACGCTAGGTAGCTCACTAGCACAGGCTCCAACAGTACCAACTATCCCTGTCAGAAGGACAGCATTATTGAGTCTTAAAGATAAAGGTCTTACTGGAGATCTAAGAATATGAACTTCTTGGGGTATCCTATCATATAAAAGTCTTTTCATATATTCACCCCTATATTAATTGTGCATAGAAGATGTTTTAAAGCTTTATAGTCAGATAGAATTTACGACGAAGAAAAAGCATGAAAAAATCTTTTTAGGAGTTAGTTTACCGGTACAGTAAATCATTTCGGCTTGAATGCTTCTAAGATTGCAACGAGACGTTCTAGGGAATCAGCAATCCTGTCAAGCTTTTCCAGTTTCTGGGATATTCTGTCGTATTTCACATCCACTGTGTCAAATCTCTTTGTTATCTCAGTTGCAAGATGATCAAGCTTACCGCCTAGCTCTACTCTTGTATCTCTCAGCTCCACTTTTATTTCATTTTTCATATCCTTCGTTTCATTTTTTACATCTCCCGTGTCATTAGTTAGTTTTCTCATTTCATTGGCCAGTTTTCTCATGTAAATAGCTCCTGCTTCCAAGCTCTCACGGTTTTCAATTTCAATTGGGCCCTCAATAACCTCAAATTCAGCATATCTTACTGGCTCTGTCATCTCGCTGCTTTCCACTTTATCTACACGGATAGGATAGTCAGTTATCTTTATTCGTTCTACAAATTTATGAAGAATAGCATCATTCTCATGCTGGGCAATAATTTCCACAGTCTTTTTATCCTCTAAATTTCTAACATACCCAGTTATGCCCAGATCAAATGCTATTTCATCAACTAAACGCCTGTATCCGACTTTCTGCACACGGCCTCTTACAATAATCTTCAGTGTTTTCATCTTCGCACCTAAAATATTTACAATTCAAAACCCTTATAAACGTCCGTTCGTTCCATTCGGGCTGTGTAACGAACTTGCCTCCATCATCGTTTATCAAACCAAACTCCTTCTCGTTCATCTCACTAAAATAACAACTCTCTTGTTCAATCGAGACTGCAGCGAGTTTGTTTTTCAGCGCGGCCATTTTCGATGCTTTTTCATTTCGGCTTTAAACCTGCCAGAACTTCAAGGGCAACAGATATCCTTTCCAGTGCTTCTGATATCTTGCCGTATTTCTTTTCCATGAGGTCGAACCTAGTGACCATCTCTGTTTTCATGCTCTTTATTTCCTGGATTATTCCATCCTGTTTTTCTAATGATTTGTCCTGTTTTTCTAGTGATTGATCCAGCTTTTCTAATGATTGATCCAACTTTTCTAATGATTTATCTTGTTTTTCCAATAGCTCATCTTGCTTTTCCAATAGCTTATCTTGCTTTTCCAATAGTTTATCCTGTTTTTCCAATAGCTTGTCCTGTTTTTCCAATAGTTTATCCTGTTTTTCCAATAGCTTATCTTGCTTTTCCAATAGTTTATCCTGTTTTTCCAGTAATCCATCCAGCTTCTCTAGTGTTTTATCCTGCTTTTCTAATGACTTATAAAGCAGAGTCCCGGCAACATCCAGTCTTTCACCTATTTCCTCATCAGGTTCTCCCCTCACTATCTTGAAATACCTGAATTCACCGGTCGGCTTCTCTTTGTGGACATCTATCTTCTCAACTTCTATTGGGTATCGCTTGATATGAATGAGTTTCAGAAATTCATCAAGCTGTTTTTCTTCCCCTTCAGCTATTATTTCAACAGAAACCTCATCCTCCAGATTTTTCACACTTCCCTTGAGATTAAGTTTTCTAGCTATTTCTGCAACCGCATCCCTGTAACCTACGCGCTGGACACGGCCATAAACTGTTATTCTAAACCTTGATGTCATCGGTATGCACCAGTTATACCCACTCTATGCGCTCAAAACTTTATAAACGTTCGCTCGTTCCGTTCTACCTTTGTTGCAAACTATCTCGTAGAATAAGACTGACATGATAAGACTGCGCAAACGCAGGGAACGCTCAACTTACCCTAAAGAAAACCATGTTAGTATTAAAAAGAAAAGCGAGCGATAGCCTTGCTGCGTGACGAGCGTTCATAAGTAAACATAGCAATTCGCAACACCCTAAGAAGCTATTTAATCTTATTTTGTGTCCCCAAACCCCATTGCTTTTCTATCCCTCTTTCTATTATAAAATCGATTTGCTTACTTTTCATTTCCTCAGATGTAAACCCCTCGCTGTTGAATCGTTTCAATAAAATCTCAGTAGCACTCTTACCAATAAACGTTTCCAAAAATGGTTTCATTTTTTCAATTTCTTTATCTGCTACCTCTTTTAGCATCCCACCGGCTTTCATATGGAGAATTATTTTAGCGATCTTTTCTGCATGTTTCTTTACTACGTCCTTGACAGCGCCCCGTATATATCTGTTCTCTTCCGCAAGCTTAACAGCTGCATTTTTAATGATAGAGGGCGTGGGGCTATATGAGAGGCCGTTGTTTACAATCCATCCGAATTCGTTAGCTACGTCTTTATCTATTGTGTTTTTATCCATAGGAAGTCCAACTCTTTCTCTTAACAGCATTTCAAGTTCTTTGTTATAATCATCAGTCTCTATACTAGAGGAAAAAAGCTCGAAGAAAATAGGATTTGCGAAAAGCTCTTCCTTTGCTTTCATCATATTTGTGTTATTCTTTTCGGCATACTCTTTTACGAGTGCTCTGAGAGCGCTACTGTATATAAGGATCTTTTTAATAGCATCCTCCTGTTTAGAGACGATTGTTAGAGCGAATGAACCAAGTGCGATACGAAGCCTTGTTTCATCTTCGTAAGCATAGGATTCTGTAATGTCTTTGACAGCCAGTATAAAGGAGTCCAGCGCTTTAATTATATACCACGTTTCTATCATTTCTTTTAGCTTCTTTTTCATCTCTTTATAAATTATTCCTTTACTTTTTATGGCCGGCGGGATAAGTGGGACTACCGTTAAAGGTCCTTCCTCATCAGTAGTAATCGGAGTTTCGGATTCAAGACTTTCTCCCACTATTTTTATGAAATCCTCCGAGTATATTATATGCGAAGCTACTGTGAAAATCATATCATTTTCTTTTATTTTCTTTTCAACTTTTTTCCAAACTTCTTCTTTATCTTTCTCGGTACACTTTTTTTTCTTTTCTTTGTGTTCCACGCCCAATTCCTTTATAATAGAATCATTATCAAAAGAAAGGTAGAGCGGTTCATCATCATTTGAGTATACCGCATTTTCATTGACGACATACGTAATTCTTATTATGGGTGTACCCTTTTTGATCCCTTTTCCGTCCTTAACATCTTCGAAGGTTTCAACAGGAATTATGAAAAACCTGGCATATTTACCTATCTTTTTGTCAATCCCATGATCTGGAACCGCAAATGCATACTCTAGCTCTTTTCCTGTGCTCTCTTTATATGCCTCTGCAAGCTTGTCCAGTTTTACTATCCAGCTAGATTCTATTCCATTATTTTTTTTCTTGTCCTCCTTCGCAATTAAAACAGTCTTCTCTCCATCTTTACCAATATAAATTAAGGCATATAGATTTGCAATTTTATCTGTCTCATCACTCCACCCTGCAAAAAAGATAAATCCATCATCCTTGGCTTCTATATTATACTTTGCAGCTTCTGAGGAATGGTAATTCACAGTCTGGCAGCGTACTTCGCCAGACGTACCAAAAACTGGTTCAAACCCAGCTATTCCTGTAGAGAAAGAAAGCTCCTCGTAAGGTAATTCTTCCCACCCTCCTCCTTCTTTGATACTTTTCCCGTATTTTTCTTTTAGCCACTGTTCCACATCAATTTTCTCAGGGGTTATTTCGGTTGTTTCATTAGCAATTATTTTGTTATCGATTTTCTCAGGTTGTTTTTCCTTCTTTATCTTAGTAGCTGGAATGCAAAAAAGCAAACCTGCGGCTCCACCACCTACAGCCCCTAGCGCAATACTGAGAACCGCCGCCGGGTTATTTAAATCTTTTGTTAAATACTTTGACGACAAATAATATCCCCCAACGCCACCCGCAGCCATCCCACTGCCTATTCCAAGGCTGCAGACCACCGTAGCCACTTTACTTTTTGTTGAAGTGCTGGTGCTCGCACACTTAGCATTTGTCAGTGGAAGAGCACTAACTATACTCGTGATTAAGACAGCATTCTTAAGTTTTGAAGATAATAATCTGATTTGCGATTTAGAGGTCTCATCTTTTAGTGTTTTATCGTATAAGATTCTTTTCATATTAACCAAATAATGATATACACAAAAAACTATTTAAAACTACTTTTCTTTTACTGGTAAAAATTAAAAAGGATCACTCCAGCCAACCGCGGTATCTCATTGCCTTCTCGACACGTTCTCTTGCAATCTCCATTGCTGCTTTTCGTGTGTCGCCATCATGTGCGCGTTCCAACATAATCTTCGTGTTTGCGCTTATTTTTGTTCTTACAATGCTGAACATTGTTTCTTCTTGCAAACCAGCAGTTTCGCACCAGGAGCTTATCACACCACCAGCATTTGCAACGAAATCTGGAATGATAACGACACCTTTTTTTTCGAGAACTCTTTCGATCGCGTGCGGAATCGGCAGGTTTGCTGCTTCTATTATATATCCTGCCTTTACTTCATTTACATTTTTTTCTGTTATCACATTCGGCCTTGCACCAGGAATAAGAATATCGACGTCAAGCTTGAATAGGTCTTCACCACCAAGGACACGCCCACCATATGCAGTCACCGTTCCTTTCTCGCTTTTTACCTTCATCATCTTTTCGTAATCAAGGCCATGCTCGTCGTAAGCAGTTCCCTTTGAATCTGAAACAGCAACAACATTTGCGCCCATCTCCGTCAGGAACTTCATCGTAAATGTTCCAACATTTCCGAATCCTTCTATTGCGACCTTCATTCCGTTAAGATGTTTTCCAGAGTGTTCAACTGCAACCTTTGTTGCAAGCGCAACCCCATAGCCCGTGCTTCCAAGTTCGTGCGGTAATCCACCAAGCTCCATAGGCTTTCCTGTAACCACGCGAGGGTCTTTCAGCTCATCAGCGATGTAAGCCATCTCAGTTTCGCTCATGTTCATATCCGGTCCTGCTATATACTCTTCTGGCATGAGCTTTGCGATCTTTCTTGCAAATGCCCTCACAATCCTCTCCTTTTCATTCTGATTCATCTTCTTTGGGTCTGCCTTTATACCACTCTTTGCTCCTCCAAAAGGCAAATCTGCCATAGCATTCTTCCACGTCATTGCGCGCGCAAGCCCCATGACTTCCTCGGTTGTTATATCTGGCACCATCCTTATTCCTCCTTTCCCAGGACCGCGTGCTGTGTTATGGATGACGCAAACGCCTTGCATCCCCGTCTTTTCATCGTATACTTCTATAACCTTCTCGAATCCAAATACATCCTCCCTTCTCATATTTGTCATCTCCTGAAAAACATATCATTATTATCAAGTAGCTAACCCCTCTGCTTTTTGAGAACGTTTCAGCAAAATATTTTATAAATCATAACGGTCTGTTAAATTAACTGTTCTCAGGTGTTTTTCAGAGTTGCGCAGGGTTTTGAACTCCATCACAGTCTCACCGAAATCAGCCCCACCAAAATCAAAGACCTTCTATAAAGTCTGCCGTCAACAATTATTTCTGTCCGTTCGCAATTCCAGTTACTGTTTTTTTCTATGCCAGGTGCATTTTTTTGTGTTTGCCTCTGCATCCCGTATCTCAACGGAAGGATCTCAACGGAAAAGGTAGCCGGGTTCTGGGATATTTATTCTATGCGAACAATCCCTCACAAGACCGAGAGGTAAGCAAACGATCAAGCAGCGGTAGCGTTTGCTTTTAAAAACACTTTTATCCATAATATAAAATATGGCACCGGTATTGGCTAAGCGAAGGGGAGGCGGCAGCGGAAGGGTAGACGGCTTTAAGAGCGAGAGCCTTTATTCTGCTGAGCAGCATCTTTTTATGGAGACATTTAAGAGACTACTTGTTGAGCGTGGTTTTGGCATTGTTGATAGAGAAAAACTTAAGCAACTTCAGGGCGGTAGTAGTAGCATATGCAATGATAATGAGACAATATTCAACAGAGCGCTTGGTAACGACAAAAAGCAGTCGAACTTTTTCGTTTTCATGAGAAAAACACCAGACAAGGTCGAGATATATTATTCGAATCCTGAGATCAAAAGCGAGGACGCCTTAAAGGCTGAAAAGCGCGAAGATTACATCATAAGCAGGATTTTCGTGATGGGTGACGAAACAGTTCAGGCGACAAAATTTGCAGACGAGGTAATGGAATATTCGAAGAAGAAACCAGTAAACGAGTACAGAAAGATATCACATGGCCACTGGGGAACCGTCGGAAAACGCTGGGTAAAGGACGACGGGGTTTCACGATTTCAGGATGTTGTCCGAATCATGGCGCTTTACCACATCGACTACGATGCTACAACGCCGCACAATTCCTATGAGGAGGACATATACGATTATCTTTCGAAAATAGAGGATGCACTTGGGATGAAAAAAATAATAGGACTGGAACTTACAGCATCATTCCCGCCAAACGGACCAAATGGTCCGCATCTCCTTCTTTGGATAGCAGATAGAATCACTGCAAGAGCAATAAAAAGGGAAATTCTGGATTTTAGGGAGGACATGAAGATGATATCTTATTTCTCAGGTATGACAATATGGGAGATGCTTCCCATCCTAGGAAAATACAGAGATGCAAAAAAACTTGCGCTTGGGATCGCCCATCCGATAAATTTCCATTCACGCGCTCTAGAAATCTACAATGTTGGACTCCTGAGCGCAGTTGAAAATAGGAAGATAAATATCGCCAATGTAGAGCAGATAGTCGCGATGTCTGATTCTGTCGCAGCATGCAACCCTGGCCCTGAGAATCCAAAGTTCGATTCGCAGGAACTCAAAAACTATGTTACTCCCATCGTTAGAAAACATCTTGGCACAGACAGGCTTACAACAAACAATATCAATTTTGCATTTGCGAATGAGATGGTCGAGAGATATAGTACATACACCCATTTTGATCCGGATGACCATACGACGCTACCGATGAATTACGACTGCGGTGGGGAGAAGGCAGCGCAGGGGTTTACAAAAATAGTTGTTCCGCAGGTCATCTACGACTCTCTTTCTGAAAAGCCGTCTCCTGAGCAGCTGATAAAACTTATACGCGAAAGGCGCATCGTTATGAAATCAGTTCAATTCCTTGTAAATAATGACAATTCCTACGTCATTGCGCCTGCAAGAAAAGATGTCTCTTGGAAAAAGGTAAAGCTTGCAGAGGAATTGAGCAAGGCAGCAAGGAGAAGATACATCGGCGCACTCAGCCGTGATTTCTGGCATATGCTTCTGCGCGGAGAATTTAACGAGATTCTGAATATGCGGGGATGAGCTCCCTCAGAACCTGAATGCACACAGCAAGAACTTCGTCTGGTTTTTTTCCTTTTACAGAGCAACCTGCAGCCTTTTTATGTCCGCCGCCCATTCCGCCAAGCCTTTCTGCTGTCTTTGCCATAACCACATTAAGCGGAACAGGGAATTCACGCGACGCACGCGCAGACATCCTTGTCTCACCCTCGTTTTCCTTCCAATCAGCAGCGAATGCTGCATTCGCGACATCTGCAAGATGGCTCGCAACATCGCTTGCTGAGCTGCCAACCTCGGTCGCTACTATCACATACTCGCCAATCTCAAAAATTTGCAAACGCTGGAATCCTTTCAAGATGGCGATCTGTTCGCTTCTTTTTATTGTAGGCTCTGCATATTTTAGCAATTCTGCATAAAGCGCGCCACATTTTTTCATGAGTTTTGAGAGTATATAAAAGGTCTCCATTCTCCCAGATTTAAACCGTGCAGTGTCCGAGACTATCCCACATGCAAGCGCAAATGCAGCGTTTTTTGATAACCTTTGGTACAGACGATTTGCTATCATCTCAGAAGTGGCCGGTGCATCAGGTTCTATTATATTATATTCCCCAATAATATCCCTCCCCTCTGGCGCGTGATGGTCTATAACAAGGAAGATCTTCCAATTTCCACTTGCTTTAACAAGTGCTGAGGAAGATGCATCTACCACTATTAACCAATCAAACTCCAGAGGGTTAAGTGTGCCTAATTCTTTTGGTTGTATCTTTAGGAATTCTATAAGCTGTCGTGCTCCTTCATCCGGGTCTTCATGAAATGCGATTGTTGGATTATCAAGCAATTCGCTTATTGCGAATGCAGATGCGACAGCATCGACATCTGCTTTTCTATGAGTTGTTATTACCACTTTCTTACTTTTTATCCTCCTTAGCAAATTAAGAAGATTTTTCTGTTTCATACTCCTTCATCTTTTCCTTTAATCTTTCTTGCAATTCAAGTAGTATCTTTCTAAGCTTTTCCTCCTCTTTTACGATAGTCTTCTGTTTTATTTCCATCAGTTCAAGCTTCTCCTTTAGGCTTTTTTCAGCCTCTTCTTTTGTAGTTTTAATTACGAGCGAGCCGATCGAACGATAGACATCGCCGGTTGCACCCTTTAACTCTTCAAGCGCATTTTTTGTCTCAGCAGTTTGGAGTGCGAGTTGATTCTTCTGTAGGATTAAAACCTCCAGTTGCTTTTCCAGATTCTCGTACTCTGAAAGCGCCTTAGTTATATCTTCCTCCTCTTTCTTCATTGTTTCACCTCTTTCTTATCTTGATTTAATAAACTCTTAAAGATACTTCTCATAACCTTATAAATTATTCTTCGTTTCCTCCTTGCACACTATAATTTCTCCTTCTACTACCTGGAGGTCACGCATGATAGTGTTTATCATGGCCCGAAACGCAACCGTATCTGATGCGTCTATGCTTACCTCCAATGTTTTTCTTTTTCTGAGAATACTTACCCTTCCCCTACCGCTTCCTTTGCCTTCGTGAGAGAGGGCCGTCTCTGCACTTGCTGCATCTTTCTCGCTATCGAATTCAACATCAAATCTTCCCTTTATCCTCATACTTCTCAATTCCGTATCTTTTACCCCATTTCCACCTTTTCCAGTGGTCAATTTCTATCTCGTTGATGAAACTTGGTTTTTTTTCACGTTCCTCTACTATCAGCAGCCGGCTTTCGCCTTTTCTCCACAAGAAGTCTATAAGGTCGTGAACTGTTTTTTTGCATCTTGATACGTATCTTCCCTTATTTTTTTCGGCAAACTGCCTTGCAAACTCTCTTGTTTCTCGACTAGCGTACCTGGATGTCGTTACTATCAATCTGTACTAACCTCCTTTGCGATCGGTGGTCTTGTCTTAAGCAGGATCTTCGCTCCAGTTGATGGAAACTTAAAACCTTTTTCTGTGCTTATCTTTACAACCTCACCAGTTTTTTGGTCCTTATACTCAGGCATTTGTTTCACCTTGAAGTTTTTGCATATTCAGCCATTAGCCTGCTGGCTATCTCACCTACCTCAGTAGTGAATGAATAAGCCCCACCTGCAAACTCTGCCCCGCACGATCTACATTTCCAAAATGCGTTGCCTGCGCGCCTCAATTTTTTCTTATGGCATTTTGGGCATTCGTATGCAGTTTTGGCTGCCACTATTGCGGCTTCATACAGTTTTCTTATCCGTGCGCCGTACTTTTCTGTTCTCATGTTGGCACCCCTATGACGCGCTAGTCCGAAAGTAGTATTTTTCTTAACTCAGAACCCTTTTTAAATGCTATGTCGATGTTATTAAAAAGCTCCTCCTTTGTAAGCCAACCCTGCCCCTTTTGTATTGCGCACACATGCTCTTCTGTTGTTGCGATAGTTATTCTCGTTTCCATGACATTCTCCTCGTCCTTTGTAGGATCAACGAGCCAATACTTCCCTATCTTAGCAAATGTAGTCGAGACAGGTAAAGATCTTAGTTTAAGTCCGCCGTTATATTCCCCACGAATTATCTTTCCATTTTCCACTTTTGGTATTCTAGTGTTCATGAGCGCTGCTGTCGCTGCCAAAGTAGCTGCGTCCGTGTAATTGCCTGCGTGATTCATAACATAAATATCAATAAAAAGTCCAAGTACCTTTCCCTCCTCAATGTAAAAGGAGTTTAGGTCCAGCGCTTCTGAACTTCTAACAGCTCTATCGACTGTTCGGGCCGCTTCTATAGAATTTTCATCAGGTGGACCGGGTTCGAACGAGGCAGAAGCGAGCGGAAGGAATTCTGAGTTAACTATGAGAGCACCCTCTGTAGGCCTGTCCGGAAATGGTGTAACAACATCAAACTTCGTAGCAACCAAAACTTGCGTGTGGCCAAGTTTTACAAATGAAGAACCTTCTGCAGTTGCTATTGCACCCTTTTGTATCTCAACGATTCTAATATCCTCGAAGTTTCTTCCGTCTATTCGTGTTCCCTTAGCCAGGATGCTTTCCATCACCCTTTTTCTCATATGTTTCATGACTATATCCTTTGTCTCCTCTCCCATCATTTCACCTTTTTATAGTTTGAAGGCTTCTCCGCCTTTCTCATAAAATCTTTTTAGAGATTCTACTTGGATAGCGTTTATTCTTCTTGCAGCCTTTTCACCCATCTCAATCAGCTGCTTTATCTCTTCTTTTGTAAGAAGTCCATCCATCTGAACGAGTAAAAGTCTTCCATCGCGTGCTGAAAAAGCAAGCGGCATATCGGATTGACCAAAATTGTCTTCAAGTTTTCCAAGGTCAATTATGAGAGTTCCGTCTGCCTTTCCCACAGAAACCGCTGCGGCTATGTCTCTCATCGGTATCCCAGCATTTGCAAGCGCCACAGAGGCTGCAACAATGGAAGCGGTTCGTGTTCCTCCTTCAGCCTGTAGCACATCAATGAAAACATCTATCTGCGTATTGGGAAATTCATCAGTTATCACCAAATTTTCAAGGACTTCGCGTATTACCTTCGAGAGTTCGACACTTCTTCTGCTCGGTCCGCTCTTTCCATGTTCTTCTAACGAGGCAAACGGCGACATAGAATACCTGCATTTCAGCAGCGCGTGGAACGGGCTTGCTTCGTGCTTTGGAATACATTCTCTTGGACCATGGATACCGCATATGATCTTGTTTCCTCCCCATTCTATAAACGCAGATCCATCAGCCTCTGGTATTACTCCAACATCTATTCTTATCTTCCGTAACTCATCTGGAAGTCTCCCATCGATTCTTCTACCGTTTTCTATTAATTTAACATCAGCGCTAATTCCCATGCGCTCACCTTTTTTCTTTCTCAAAAAATTCAACAATCATCTCAGTGAGGCCTGTCTTGTGTGCTCTCTCGCTTATGAGTTCCATTGCCCGTATCACCTTTGGAATGTCGGCATTTTCACTGATCCAGACATAGCCGTTACTTCCTATAACTATGTCTCCCTTTCCGTGCTGTTTAAGAAGCTCAAGCATGCTCATGTTCTTCCCTATAAGTCGCGGTATCTTTGCTGAAGGAAACTCGACGATTTTTCCTGGAGGAAGCCTTCTAATTTCTCCAAGTTCTATGCTTCCCCTTTCAACAGCTTTTACTCTCCCCATTACAACATCGCCAAGTTGGAGGTTTACTCGTAGGAACTTTGATGATATAAATCCTTCTGCTGGTATCCCAAGCGTGACGTTATATCCAGCATGTCGGACGTCGGTTATGATGCCTACAACAAAATCACCTACAGTTGGGCTGTAACTCTTTTCTATTGGGATGTATCTTCCGGTTTCGTCTACAAGCCCAACGAGTGTTGCATAGCGCGCATTACTGTCCGGGTCATAGTAGGTATACGGTATATTAACCTGTCCTTCAGCTACCTTATCACCTGGTAGAACAATCCTTCTTTCCATTAGACCACTTCTTTTCCTTAGACTTTCAGTCTAGGTTTGTACTTTAAACGGAAAATCAGAAGACCATTACCTTCTTCTGTCTCTCTCCATATGTTTTTGAAACACAATCGCTTAAAAATCTTCCGCACGGGAAATCGCGGTTGAAATCTCAACTCATCAGCCGTTCGATTATTTTTTCTGGGGCAAAAGATTCGATGTCATCGTATTTCTGACCGGTTCCAATCAAAACAACCGGTACCCCGCTTGCCTTCGCAACAGATATTGTAGTGCCGCCTTTAGCGTCGCAGTCCAGTTTCGTAAGAACGATGCCGTCTATGCCTATCTCAGAGTTGAAGGCCTTGACCTGTTCTATAACTGCGCTTCCGCCTATACTTTCACCTACATAGAGTTTCATGTCGGGCTTGATCACGCGCTCCATTTTCTTCAGTTCATTCATAAGATTTATATTGGTCTCCTGCCGTCCTGCTGTGTCTATCAGGACAACGTCTATACCATGCGCCTCTGCATATCTTACTGCGTCAAATGCTACAGAGGTCGGATCACTCCCATACTCCCGTTTGATTAACTTTACGCCAAGCCTGTCCGCATGGATACTTATCTGCTCTATCGCTGCTGCTCTAAAGGTATCTGCTCCAGCCATAACGACACTATAACCGTTCTTCATAAGAAGGTGCGCTATCTTTGCTATGGTCGTGGTCTTACCAGAACCATTTATTCCGAGGAAAAGAATTTTTACAGGCCTTTCTTTTTGCGCAATTTCCCTAAGAAAATTGAACTCCTTCCCAGTTATCATGGCCTCCTCCAGGACGGCGGTCATTTGGCTTTTAATAAATTCATGAAGTTTTTCCTTTTTGATCTTTTGCCCAACAAGCCTTCTTTTCAAATCAGATACTATCCCCTCTGCTACTTCTATAGCAACATCACCTGCGATTAGTTCAAGCTCAAAATTTTCAATGGTAGTTCTGATATCCTCTTCTTTTATTTCTACTTCTCTTGTTAAAAGGCTTTTTACCGTTGAGGTTATGCTAAGGGATACTTTTGGCTGTTTTATTTCCGTCTTCTCCCTTGTTTTTCTCCTCTGCTTTTTCTCCTCGGGCTTTTTTTCTGGTTCTGCTTTTTCTGACTCTACGTCTGCCTCCTTTTTCTGTGTTTCTGATTCTAATTTTTCTTCTTTCTCACCTTCACTGCCTTTGCCAGTTACTTTGTCTATGAAATCAGTGAACTTTTTCTTAAGAAAATCGAACATAGCTGACCTTATTTAATCTTGTTCAAGTCATACTTTAAATATAATCTTCTTTTGCGGATTCTTCGGTCCTCTTGCTTATCACAATTCTTCTTTCTGTTTCTCTTAACTGCTTAGCTGTTGCATCGAGTCTTGCCGATATTTTCGAGAACTCCTGCGCGAGTCTTTCGATAGCCTGCTTTGTTAACTCCGCGCGTCTCTTTAATTTTTCAAGTGCTGTCTCTTTGCTTACCTCTATAAGATACCCGCCACCAA
>JAWCKZ010000014.1:0-18217 GCA_038851325.1 Candidatus Bilamarchaeaceae archaeon | reverse complement strand
CCATCCCCTTAATTGGGACGTTATGTTCTCCAACTCAAACAATAACAATATAACAGGCAATAATGTATCTAACAGCGACTTGGGAATACAATTGGACAACTCAAACAACAACGTCCTCTCATTCAACATAGCATACAACAACTCAGGCGCGTTCAAAATTTCAGGTGGAAGTACGAACAATACAATTTCGTTTAACAACGCATCCAACGCCCGCGGGGCCGGTTTCTATTGTGACGCTGCACCGGGCAACACCTTCATTTCAAACATAGCTCACGATAGCGCTGTTCGTGGATTTGATTTTAACAGCTGTGGTTACGGCAACGTAACATCAAACATCGCATTTAACAACAAGGAAGGTTTCTATCTTTTTGGCTCTACCTATAATAATTTGACTAATAATAGTGCATATCTAAATCTGGTTGGTTTTAACATCTCTACCGGCGCCACAGACAATAGAGTGCTGAACAATAATGCAAGTAACAACAATTTTGCAGGTATAGTGATTCATTGGACCTCCGACAACATTTTCGCAGACAACATAGTTTCAAATAATCTCAACCGTGGCTTTTACATCTATCACGGAGAGAACAACAACATCACTAACAACGCTATAAGTTCTAACAATTTCGGTATTTATATGGAATATCACAGTGATTATAACAATATAACCAGAAATAATATTACAAATAGCAATATAAGGGGTATATACGCTGTCGACTCAGACAACAATGTAATCGCAGCAAACGATATTCTCGATACTTCGGGCGCATCTGTTGCAATCTGGTTTAGTGAAGGCAGTGATTATAACAAAATATACGATAATTTATTGGTTGGCGGGCAAAACGGAATATCAATCTGGGCTGCATCTACGAATGTCACCTACAATACCGTAAGAAATAATACGATACATGACTTTACCGGCGGCAGTGCCATGGACTTCCAGTATGCACTCTACACCAACATAACAGACAATGTTGTCTATAACAATACCAATGGAATTAGTATGGATGCGAGCGATTCAAACTGGATTACTAACAACCGTATCTATAACAACTCCAATACTGGTATTATGATAAACAGTGGCTCAGACAGTAACACGATCTCTGGAAATGAGATCTATAACAATACGTTAGACGGATTAAACATTCAAAGTAGCAGCAACAATAACGTACGCAACAACATCCTCCACGATAACGTACAGGCGGGTCTTGTGCTTGTGACCACCGCCGGAGATACGGTTGTAAACAATACCGCCTACAATAACGGCTTTGGATTTGCATTTAATTCTATTCCGACAATATTCCAGAATAACAATGGCAGTACAAATACTGCGATCGGCTTAGTCCTTGTTTTAACGGATGGTTTCAACACTGCAAATCCGCAATACACTGGTAATGAGTTTTATCAAAACACTTACGGTGTGTATATATTGTCATCCAACAATACAGTACTTACCAGAGCGCTAAATGTGCATGATAATACTCTGTTCGAGATATCCGGGGAAGGCAATATAAACTGGTTAGCGATTGAGGAGACAAATACTCCAGAGCAGGAATACGTTGCATTTGCTGATGGAACGAATATCACAGACCTCTATTTAATGCGAAATTACAGCATCGACTATGGTCGAGTGCACTTCCCAATTGTCAATATAACCACTGCCTCTGCAAATGTACCTTTGAACAACACAAACTTCCTTCTTGGAGATGATTTCATATCATTGGATGACTCTGTTCTGCAGGATTTCAATACGACAGCAGATATATGGCTTAGGACAACAAGCTGCACTGGTGTGAAGGTTTATAAGGCACCAGGTTTCCCACCAGACAGAGCGACGATACTTGCAACTGGTACAAACATAACGCCAACTTACCTAACCTGCGGCGGAAATGTTGCGAACTTCGGAGTAGCCAGTTTCTCAGGCTATGCGCTTAATGTCTCGGCTGCAGCTCCACCCCCCTCAAAGCCGTCTAAAAAAGAAAAATGCATAAAGGTAAGCATCGGAATGACAGGAATAGAATGTCCTGAGAATGCAGTTGCATTCATAGTTCAGGAAGACGGCACTCCAATAAGCGGTGCCCGGATTGTAATCGAAGGGCCGTGGCCATGGTCTGATGTGAAATTCACGGATAAATCAGGTATGACGACCTTCACTCTTCCAAGGCAAGGCCATTATGTGCTCTGGGTTGACGGAGGAAGTGATGATTATTGCTCAGAAGCAGACTATGAATTTGACTACACAATGTGCGGCTGCTTCAATAACGATGACTGCAAACCCACAGAGTACTGCGAACTGCCAGGATACGCTACCCATCTTGCAATGGGTACGTGCCTGCCTGTTCCATGCGAATGCGGCTATGTGGCGGATCATACATGCTACCCATACGATTGCTGCTCTGACAGAGACTGCGCAGAAGGGTACAGGTGCGATAACCATGTCTGTGTTCCAAGAGTAGAATGCGAGGTTGACGATGATTGCGCATTTGACGAGCGCTGCACTGACGGAAAATGTGTAAAAATACAGCCTGGCGAATGCGGCTACATTGCAAACCACGCCTGGTTCGATTATGAATGCTGCAACGATACCGACTGTCCAACAGGGTATGTCTGCAAGGAGCATACATGCATCCCGCCACTTTACAGGATAGAGACGAATAGCACTGGATTTATAGGAGATGAACATGTAGCAAGAGTCTTCCCAGAAGGGAGCTATACGCTAACGCTGATAGACCCGACCGGAAAGAGAACCCAAATTCAAACCGACGAACACGGTTATGTAAGATTTAGACTTGAATCAGAAGGACTTTACACCCTTTCACTGCTGAGAGATGAAGAAATGATGGCAAGCGTTAATGTAAGTGCACTAAAACATGTGGTTCCGGAAGAGGAGAAGCTAGCGTGGTGGGAAGAGTTGGCTAAGAGTTGGTGCTGGTTACTCGGCGTATTATTGCTAATAATCGGAATAGGGTACGTGTTGTACAGAAGAAAGATAGAGCAGTTCAAGTTCAGAAAGAGATAGTATCCTTCTATACTGTTTCGTAACGGTCTAAGAACTACCTATGACATAGAATCTTCAATCGACAAGATAAAGATCGCTTCAAACGCATATTCGCAAAATAAAACATTCATTTTCGTTGCGCCCAGTTTAAACTCTTATGCTGTTTCTGTGCCAGCCCTGCTATCCTCAATTCCATAATCAGCAATTCCGCTTTTCCACCAGTTCCCGTATTTCTCTTTGAGCTGCTCCTCCACTGGTCTGGCAACCTTTAACGCAAAAATAATGTCATCCCGCTCGATGAACGCCTTCTGTTCTTTTTTTGCCTTATCACCAGCCATCTTTATTATTCCTGAAAGATTTCTAAGTCTGAGCGTAAGACCATTCGCACCATCAATCTCCTTTGCTATCCTTCTTGATTCTTTTATTATCTCTTCGATAGCACCTTTGTCTGCATGCGGTATCTTTCCATCTTTTTCTATCTCCTGTGCGATGAATCGCACCATCTTCTCTATATTTTTGTTGTTTTCTTCCATCCAGATGTTCATCAGTATCTCATAACCATCGCCGCGTATCCTTGACCTGAATGGTGGAATTATATATCTAAGGTCGTTTATGTTAGTCGCACCCACGAATATAAAATCGCACGGGACGCCCTCCACTCGAACAGCCGCCCCGCTGCTCATTGGATTATGCCCAGTTATTGGAAAATGCTTATCCTGCATCGCTGTTAACAGATAACGCTGAGTCTCACCTAGTGTAGAAAGTTCGTCTACAAAGAGTACTCCTTCATGCGCTTCGTGAACAGCACCAGGTATGACTCGCATGTAAGCAGGCGTGCCAAGGCCCTCATGACCGCCGTAAGGGTCATGACGTATATCACCAAGCAATTCCGTCTCTGTCGCTCCGCTGCACTGGACAAATGTAGGTCTGTTAAGTGGTACTATAACATTCCTCTTTTTCTTTTTCTTCTCTTCAAGTTTTTTCAACTCTTCGTGCGTAAGCATAATAACGTTACCATTTTCATCTCTCTCGTAGACTATTATTTCCGTTTTTCCATCGAACCTTTGTCTAGTTGTTGCTACGCTCTGTCTTCCATTTGCTTCAGAAGGCCTTTCGAACGGTCCAGGAAAATACTTATCCGCCGCGCAGTACGGACATAAGCGCTCTGAATGGCTACTAAATCCACCGCATCTTCTGCATCTGAAACCGAGTCTCTCCGCAACAAATGTTGGTATCGTCTGAGGAGAAACAATCTGCCCGTATCTCACTTCTTCTTTTCGTTCTTCTTCTATCTGTTCAGCCGTTCTTATCTCAACAATCGGCCTTTCTGCGCTTTGCGGATTATGAATGACAGATATTTCATACCTCGGTTTTGGTAGCACGCTTGCTATTGCCTGTGCAATCATACTTTTACCGGTCCCAGGAGGACCCACAAGGAGGAGATGTCTTCTCTGAATTGGGATAATCTTAGCCATCTCAACTGCGTGCTCCTGCCCGATTATTCGCTCAAAAGGATCTTTTGGAAGGGCTATCTCTGCCGTACTTTCGTATTTTATTTTCATGTGCCTCAACAGACGAGTTATTAGTGGCTTTGTATTTAAATACTTTGTATTTAAATTAGAAAAAAGTAAATTGGAAAAAAGCGAAGTAATATAAATGGACTTTTCGTAAGTATAGTATTCTGTAAATACAGCAGAGGTGTTTTGAAATGAAAAGAATTGCAATGGTCTTACTTATACTAAGCGTTAGCCTCCTATTTCTAGGTCCTGGTTGTATCCAACCTCCAACAAATGAAACTACAAGTCAGACAAATATCAGCGAACAGCCAAAGATCGTGCTTTTCTACGATCCAAGCGGAGAAAATACAAAGGATCGAATCATTTCAAGAGTGAAGATTCATCTTCCCAGCGTTCAGATCGAAGAAAGATGCGTTGATTTTGCAAGATTGCAATATAACATCCCAACTGAATCTGAGCGCAGATGCATAGAAAGGGATGGCAGCGAGAATTATATGCGAAATATGAATGATATTCTAATGCTTATACAGAATGGTGCGACTAGTCCTATGTACCTCTATCAGCACGAGGAATATAAACAAGTGGATTACTCTCTTAACCCACTCGTTATAGCAAACAACATATGCGACGTATACGCGTTCCAAGAGTGTGCAGATCTTCCAGAGCCGCCTTCTGTAAAAGCGACATTGTATGTACATAACGCGTCTGACCCAGCCGTATTCGATCGGTTGCTGACTGCTATCGGTTCATATGGAGTTAAAATAAATTATACCACTAAGATAGCTGAAGAAAGCGATATAGAGAAGATAAGAGAATCTACAGAGGCAAACTTCCTACCAGTCGTGCTGACAGATAGTGCAGATGTCGATTCTCAAATCGTTTTAGATATGTTTGTTCAAGAAGTGAACAACGCAGGCGGTAACCTGAAATTTGAGAAGATTGAGACAAGATACGCGATATATCCGCAGTCCATGACAGCTGCGTATTACATAGGCAGCGAACCATTTATAAATGCCATTTCCTATGTTCCGGAATCAAATCCAAATGGCTGGATGGGAGTGTTTGAAGGTTTTTCTGCAGAGGGATTGCTGCTTAACATAACATATGTGCCGGTTAGCGGTGAAGCAGCGGTTAACATCTCAGAAAAAACAGGTGAGCTCTTCCTTCCGCTCTTAGTCATTCAATCAGATAATCTAACTGCTGAGCAAAATAGAAAAATTTCATCTCTGGTTGGAAAGCCAGTTACAGGTAGCGGAGTAACAAGATACTTGAAAAGAAACGGGGATTCTTATGTTGGCTATATAACCTACGCAACGCCAGAGCTTTATACAGGAAAGAAAATTGATAATGTAACAATCGATATTTATGTGATGTCGCATTGCCCATATGGACTGCAGATGCAAAAAGCAGTTATACCAGTGATCGAAACCCTGGGCCCAACTGGAAAGCTCGACGTCAACAACAAGTTTGTATCATATATCATGCATGGTGATATAGAAACTACTGATAATCTTATAGAGTACTGCGTTGGTCAGAACTTCCCTTCAAAGGAATGGCAATTCTTGAGATGCTTCATAGAAAATAACGGTGACAGTACAAAGTGTATCTCAACTCTTAATCTCGATAAAAACCTAATAGATAATTGCGCTGCTTCTACAAGGTCCGCATATGGCATCTCAGGCACCTCTTTTCCAATTTATAAAAATGAGAACGAGCAGTATGAAGTCAGAGGATCGCCAACAGTTGTTTTTATGGGACGGCAGATTACACTTGCAAGAGATCCAGAGGTTATAAAGGATTTTGTTTGCGACGTCCTCTCGCAACCACCTGCGGCATGTAACAAGACACTAGTTTATAATATTCAGCCTGGTTTTGGACCTATAAACGGGACAGGTTCAAGTACCTCAAGCGGGACCTGTGGTTAGATGATTAGAACTACCGGTCGAACGATCGAACGCAGATTGAAGGCCAGACAAGAGGTGAATTTAAATTTTTAATCCATTCTTACTCTCTGTATGAACTGGACAGCCCATTTTTTTATAGGCGCTGCTCTTGGCAGCATTTTTTCAGCCCTGCTCGGCTTTTCGCCATTCATGATAATTCTTATCAGTTTGGTGGCTGGTGTATCTGCTCTTGCACCTGACATCGATCATGATTCAAGCAAGATAAGGAGAATCGCTGACTTAACGGTGCCTCTGTTTGCCCTGTTGTTTTCCGTATCTTCCAGATGCGCTTATCTCTCTTGTTCACTGGATGCATGGCAGACAATACTGACATCCGCGCTTGCGCTTGTGGGAGGGTACACCATAGTATTGACTTACCTAAAACCCAAACACAGAGGGATTATACACTCTCTTGCCTTCGCAGTCATATACGGTCTTTTACTTCTAACGATATCTGATTTTACATTCGCGCTTTTCGGCTTTCTGGGTTATTTCTCTCATCTCGTTGCAGATGGAATTTTTAAGTTATTGTAGAATTTGTATACACCCGCCATGCATCCACGCACGTGCCCCTCTCCGGCGTTGTTGGGATATAATCGCAAACGCTTGGGTCGTTGTTCATTTTCGCGTATTCTGTGTAGCACTTGTTTCTCCACTTTTCCACTACAACATCAGCGCAATAGGTATAATTGAGTCTTTTATTACCAAGAATGGAACCTTCATAGCATGTAGACCTCATACCCAACGTATAGCTATCGTTTAGATAATCACATGCGTGCGGGTTTCCATACACCTTTGCTACCTGACCGTAACACATATACCTGTTTGTAGTCGCCAACGGGTGTATTCTATTACATCCTTCCAGGTCTCCAGTCGTGAGAGAGTAATTTATGTAACAACGCCAGAGTTCGTCAAGTTCAAATCCGCCCTCTACGCAGAAGTTTGGGTCGCGCGTTAATCCAGCAAAATAGGAAAAACAGCGAAGTGCATAATCGCTTGTTTTACTGACCTCATAGCAGATATTTTTGTTGTTTGTTATAGTAGCATATAACTCTAAACAATAATCCTGCTCTGCACCCAAAGCCAACTCGCCACAGCGGTTCTTATCTTCGATTATAGACAAGCATGCAAATCTCTTTGCATTTCCCTTTATCTCTTCGCATGCGTTGCCATCGTTTTTTGTTATACTATAATTAAATATGCAGTCCTCTTCACCTTCACAGTATGCCACAACATTCTTTGAAAGCGCAAGACAAAGGTTTCGTTTGCTTCCTATGTAAGCATAGCAGGGCTCGACTACTATTCTGCAGGCTGTTTTATTTTCTGCAAGCTCGCATATCGTCAAATCCTTTGTGCGATTTGCATGAAGCAAAATACACGCTTCTTTTTCATCTCCGATCAACCTTATACATGCTTCGAGACTTTCGTTTGCCCAGCGTTCGTAGCATCTTTCTGCAAGTGTTGCATTCTCAAGTTGTGCGCAATAACTTACATTCTGAAGCCCTTTTTCATAAACGCATGCCTCGTTGCATTCGACTTCGATTACCTCAGTGCCTTCATGTTCTGCTATCTCTGAGGTTATGTTCTCTTTAGGTACGGTTGTCTCTATTTTAGGAAATTTCACCTGCGCAACTCCGATTATTATAAGTGCTATAACCGCAATTACCAGTGTGATTATCCCAAACCTAACCAATCTTATTTTTGTGCTGGGGTCCATGGATAGCTTTCTGGTGATATATTTTAAATCTTACCTCATTGCTGCGAATGCGTAAGTTAATCCAAGCAGATAAGTCTAGCCTCTCCATTTTCAACTACGGCACGACAACCTACAACAATCCTCCAGGCTGTACATCTGCCCTTGGTGCGGATAGTCTCTCTTTTGATTTTATCTAGTTCTTCTTGTGATAACTCCGCTACGCAGATGCCCTCGCATTCATCTGAACTTGTGCACTCCTTGTTGGCATCTGAGGTTGGTAGATTGCATACTTCGATAGGCGAGATGCCGATTTTCTTCCATACGCCCCCCAAAGCTTCGCAGGATTCTTTATCCTTTGGTGTGTTTTCTTTAGTTGTTGCGTTCGCGCTTGCATCTTTTTCTGTGCCTTTTTCCTCTTTTTCCTGGGTTATATTGTAAATAGCGATCCCGATGATGATAAGGCCTATTATGATAAGAAGAACAAAAACTGCTCTATTACTGGCTTTCATAATACCACCTTTCTGCTTTGTGTATAAAAATATTTTGTAGTCCTTATTCTGTTAATGTACGCTTGTTGCTTGATGCTTTTGATATACTATATAGTTTTTAATGGATTTTTTTTATCGACGATGAAAAATAGAAATTTAAATTTTTACAGGAAATATTCCTTGCTTTTTGGAATAAAAGCGTGGGAGGAGAGGTTGGAGCCCTTGCGGTCTACCAATTCTCTCCTTATGTGTTTACTTCTTATTCACCTTGCCAATTTTTTGACGTAAAATATCGATTATTTCTTCTGCGTTTTCACTTTTTATTGCAAACGTTGTACCGTAGTTTGTACTATTCGTATCCATATTGGTGAACAGATGGAAATTTCCGCTGAGGCTTTCCTGCACCCCTTCATACCTTACATTTATATTCGCAGTGATCGCATCCACCACAACTTGTGGAAGCCGTCCAGTCTGGCTTGGAGCGAATTTTGGACATCTTTCAACCAATCCTTTTTCTGCCCAGATATTCTGCAGCCTTCTCTCTAGCCCTGCCTTTCTTGCCTCGACTACTTCAGCCGGTTTTGTAGTTTCACTTGTACCCATCTTTCCACACATAATTATATTAAGGGAGGTTCATCTTTATAAACCTTTTGTTATATCATTAAACACAATAATATCCGGGGTGAAAGGATGAAATTGAAATATGATACTGAGAGCACGGGCCCCTTCGCTCTCGAAGCTGAGGGGGAGAGAAATGCTGGAAGAAAAAATAAATGGTATGACAAATTATATGATATCGCCGCAAAGTTCGGCGAGAGATTTGAGAAGATCGCATGCATAGTTTCTGTTCCTGTAATGGTTGCATTCGCTACTCCGAAATGCACGTGCAGCAGGATTGAGCTTGTTGGCGATCCCCACATGCGTGACGTCCCTGTCGATGTAAGTCATGAAGATGCACTCGATGTTCGTGACGGAGTTGAAGATGATGCGCAGGGAGGGTGCGAGGTTGTGGATATCCCGGAAACAGAAGCTTCAGCACCGTGCGAAAATCTTGCCGAAAAATATGCGCTAAATAATCTTATTGGCGATTATCTTAACAGGACACTTGATGACAGGGTTCCGAATGAAGTTGGAAATACTAATGCTGAATACCCATTTGAAACAGCAGAAACAAGCGAGAACGCAAATCCGTTTTCTGATGGTATGGGTGGAACGATAGGACCAATGGAAACGTATTTGTATAGAATAACCGATGCGATGTTCCCCTCTTTGGCTTCGCCTACGATACGCGACAACGACACAAACAAAACATACACAGAAACGCAGAACATATGGATAAGGGGTAGCAGTTATTACGATGAACCTGTGAACGATGTTGTCGGAGACGTTAGATTCGTTGCTTATACAATGAAATTCGGGGGAGAATCTGATATTTTCGGAATTCCTGTTTGTACAACATCCGTAGGAGGGGATTACACATACTGCAAGAGTGGAGCAGAGGATGCAGATTACACTTATGCGACAGAAACGCACAGAGTCAGAATACAATTCCTTGGCAGTGACTGGCTCATTACAGAGATGTCGCCACCTGTCATCAGCGTGACAAACGAGATCAGAGTCCAGAACGGTGGTTATGTAAAACTCGGAAAGGAACTAATGGGCGGAATAGTTAACAAGGATGAAGCCCTTCCTATCGACTGTTTGAGGTTCAAGCTTGACGATGTTGAAGAGCATGACGGTACTCATGCAGCGATTATTTCAGTGCTTGATGAATATGGAAATGTTCTGAAGAATGACAAGGTCTTTCCGGGACAGACAAAGGAATTCAACATCGATGGAAGAGTATACAGATTGCATGTCTGGAAAGTTGCCCCCGGTCATGGCTTTGGGGCTGTATGGGCAGATATATCCATCCTTTCGGATGAAATAAAAATCAAGGATGGCCAGCATCTTGATCCAGGTTATGACAGATTCCGCGAGTGGAAAACATTTGTAGGATGGAAGAATAAGGATGCTACTGCCATATCGGCAAATCCCTACCCGGACCATCTCAGGACGGTCGGCATCTACGCAGATGATGTTGCAGACATTTCAAGCAGCGGGGACGCGAGACTGCCTAAGGGAGAAGGTTTCAACTTCCCATACGCGGAATTATCCCTGTGCTACGATGGGCTTGACATCGGCAACGATGAGAGAAGCACACTGACATTTACGCTTGAAAAAAATAACGATTTTGAATATTATGTCGACGACGATTATTGCAAGATATACGCACCGTATGTGAAGGTCGTTAGCGAAATTCCGTTTGCCTCTTTTGTTACACCGGAAACAAATGAAGTGTATATAGCCATAAGCGGTGCAGAATTCAAACTTTCTGGAGATGTGGATGTATTTGAACCGGGTGCACTAGTTGCAATATACCCAAGCGGAGGTTGGTTTGCGGCTGATTACGAACCGGGATTGGTGATCTATCTGATCGCAGGTGAGCCTGACGAACCTGCGGTAAGCATAGATTGGGCACGCTGGGAAGATGGCAGCGCAGGATACGTTGATCCGGCAAGGGCGGTTGATCATACGCCAAGCTTTGTATTCAAAATAAAGGAGATCGCCGGAGGCGATGTTTCTTTGAGCGACGCAGCCACATACTTCGCGACTGACGGCAACTCGTTTAACCTAAATGTAAGGTATCTTGATACAGGCGAGCAGGTATTCGGCAGCAATCATGTTGTCTATCAGGCTGCCGGACCGGTTCAGGAACGCGGTACATCCAGATTCATAGACGAAGGCACAATAACAGAACGCGGCTCGGTCTTCAGGACGATAGATGACACGCAGGTCGTCTTTGATATCGCGAACCGGGTGGGCTACTCAGTGTTCTACATCGGCAAGAAATCCGAATAATCGGAAAGCGCTTTTTTCTTTCTTTTGCGTATCTGCAAAGAACGTGTCCCAAGCATGTTGCAAATTGCTTAGAAAACATCTACAAAGACCGCGCGAACGAAGTGAGCACTCTGCTTAACCTTAAGAAAGCCATATTGGTATTTTATAAGAGAGGAAAGCGAGTAGCAGCCTTGCTGCGTGACGAGCGCCCATAAGTAAACATAGTAATTTGCAACACAATGGTCGTGTCCCTGAATCGATAGGAATAAAAACAAACTAAGAGAAAAAATAACAAGGTGAAACAGATGGGGAAATACGAGAACGTGACTATTGACATGGTATATGAAGAAATCAAAAAAATAAACGAAAGAATAGGCATTATTGGAGCATCTTCTTATTCCCGAGGAGAAGGTCAGCGAGAAAGAGCTCGAGAAGCTGGACGAACTGGTAGCCGAGGCAAAGAAAGGAAATGTAACGCCATTTTCCAAAATTAAAAAATGAGGCGGTCTGTTGTTTGAGATTTATTTTGGAAACAACAGGGCAAAAAAGGATTACGAGAGTTTGATGAAATCCAGCATAAAATTTATGTGCTGAAAATAGAGCGCCGTTCTGAAACAACTTATAAGTAAGGTTGGTATATGGACAAACAGCGCGTCGTTCTGCATCTTGACCTAGACTACTTTTTCGCGCAGGCAGAGGAGCGTGAGCACCCTGAGTATGCAGGCAAACCGATTATTGTTTGTGTGTATACAGACGCCGAGCGCGGGCGCGGGGTTGTTTCAACTGCAAATTATTCTGCGCGAGCATTTGGCATTCGATCAGGAATGCCAATTTTTGAGGCAAGGAAGTTAGCGCACGGGAAGGACGCGATTTTCCTTCCTGGAAACTACGAGCTTTACGAGCGGCTTTCGTTTGGCATTGCTGAGCTGGTCATGCGCTACGGCGATGCATTCGAACAGGCGTCCATTGACGAATTCTTCCTTGATTTGAGCGGGAAATGCAACGGCGATTACAGAAAGGCAGAGGAGATTGCGAAACGACTCAAGGCCGACATCCTTGCAAAATACAAACTGACGTGCTCAATCGGAATCGGGCCGAACAAGCTTGTTGCAAAAATAGCAAGCAGTTTCAAAAAGCCCGATGGCTTGACGGTCGTTCCTGAAGGCAAGGTTCAGGAATTCCTTGACCCTCTTCCAGTAAGCGATATTCCTGGGATAGGAAAGAAAACAAAAGAGTATTTTGAAAGTAAAGGAATACGAACGATTAGGGAACTCAGGGCAGTGGACCCAACGATTTTAGTAGAAGAATTCGGAAGGATTATTGGCAGTTGGCTCTACAGGGCCGCACGTGGAATAGACGATTCGCCCGTAGGTGCTCTTGAAGAGCAAAAACAAATAAGCAGGATTAGGACTTTAAAAGAGCCAACAAAAGACCTCACGACGATTATGACAGCGCTTAGAGAACAAATAGATGAGATAACACAAGAGCTTAGAAGGGAAGAACTTGCTTGCAAAGTCGTAGGGATAAACGCTGTTGACGTGAACATGCAGGCTCATACGAAAGCACGAATGCTGCTTCATTCGACCCAAGATAGAGCGGTTATAGAAAAAACCGCACGCATGCTCTACGCAGAACTCCTTAAAAAATTACAACCTCAGCTAAGACGCGTTGGGGTGCGTGTGGAGTACTTAGAAAGCAGAAAAGGGCAGAGAGTGCTTGAAGAATTTTAGAGCGAGGATACAATTTACTAGCCCTCCAGCTTTATGACAACCTTTTCATCTACAGCGAGAATGGACGAAAACGGGTAGCCGTATTTCTTTTCGAGCACTCCTTGAACAACAAGTTTTTCGTTCTTTACATCGATACCAACTATCTTCCCAACAAGACTGCCATCGCTTGTTACGACTTCCTTACCATCTATTTTCATTCTTTTTATGACATCAAACTTTATCCAAGAAATAACCAATGTGCTTATGTACCCGAGAAAGATGGCAACGACTATAGCAAGAAGAAAATCTCCGAAACTTACATACGGTTCTCTTATATTAAGCACCCAACTTGTGCCTATCTTAAGAAGCATTGCTGTTAGTATTGCTCCTATCAGATACATCGAGTATTTTGTGAGTTTATACACTTTTTTTTCAGCCATTGCATCCATACTTTTTCCAACGATTATAAAAACGAATGATGCGAGCAGGGGCCAGAGCACTCCCTGGAGTACGTATGCAACAAGCTTTTCGCTGCTTAAGCGCGCTTCCAGCCCTCCTTCAAAATTTTGATACCCGACTATTAGTGCTATCAAGAAAAGAGTAAATCCTGCCAGATAGCCAAGCCAGCTTGTTTTTTCTATCGAAAAACGAAAATCCCTTATGGCGCTTCCGATCACTTCATCGATGCCCATCATCCTTGCAATAAGATAGGCGCCTATAACGATACCTACTGGCTGCCAACCAACTCCAAGATAGTCAGCCGCTGAGAAAAGAAGGATAAGGAGTGCAGGTATACCTATGAGTATTTTTGCGTAATACGGATCCTTGAGCTTTTCCAGAAGAATAAAATATGTTTTCTCCAATTCTTTTGACTGTTTTACGATGACTATCTTTGTAGAATCTATTTTTATTCTGGATTTTATTATTGGAAAAACCTCTTCATCCGATGCCCCATCTGTTACAAGAACTGCTGATTCTGGATTTCGTTCGGTTATTATTTTCTCGAGTTGCGTGCTTATTCTTTTATCCGCTTCATATCCCAGTCTCTTGTCTCCGGTTAACGTTGCTATCTCTACGGCTTTACCCTCGCTTTTCATTTTATCATATATTCTGATTGCGGCAAGAATGGCGTTTACATCGCTGTCTTCGGGATCCGCAAGACCGAGTTTTGTGACCGCAAGAAGATTCCTATCCCTTCCTATAACTGGTCCGCTAATCTTCGCCTTTTCGTAAAGGTCATTGTCCCTATCTATACACAATATAAGCGTTGGCCTCTCCATCAAAAAAATTAAGCCTTAATCATTTATTAATATTTTGTTAATGGGCCCGTGGAGATTTGAACTCCAGACCTTTCGATTTCTATCGCACCAAGCGTTATCAGTCGAACGCTCTAGCCTGGCTGAGCTACGGGCCCGTCATGGATTTCTGGTTAGGAGATAGGTTACGACTAGCACAATGGCAACTAGGATAGAATAGATGGCTATCTCCACGACCATGAACTAAGATGAGCAGTTCTATTTTTAAATATGTTTTCTGTATTTTTTCAGTATGAAGATAGGGATACTTGGCGACCTTCATCTTGGCTATTCAAGGTTTGAGGAAGACTCGTATATTCAAGCAGAACGCGCTTTGCGTGATGCCTCAAACAAAGCTGACATCGTGATAGTGGCGGGGGATATATTTGACTCAAGAATACCAAAGCTTGAGACGATAAAAAAAGCAGTTGAGATTTTCAAAAGTTTGACTGTTCCAACAATCGCTATACATGGAAATCATGAGAGAAGAACAAAAGGTTTCGACAACCCTATCAGTGTTCTCGCATCAGCAGGTGCTGTTATCTACCTCTCTTCGTCAGAGTATACATTCGAAAAGAATAACGAGAGAATAACTGTGATGGGAATAGGAAGCGTTCCAGAAGAATACGCAGAAGAGACCATAGCAAAACTCGTAGGCAATTTTACGCCTTCGCAAGAAGGCTTTAGAATATTCGTAATCCATCAAAATGTAAACGAACTTGTGAATCAAACTGGCGTTTCGCTAGATTTTTTGAGCAAGCTTCCTTTTGACCTTATCATAAATGGTCATATCCACGCAAAACATGTCAAACTCGGCGGAAAGCTTGTCATACCAGGAAGTACGGTAATAACACAATTGAAAAAGGAGGAGACCCAAGCCAAAGGTTATTATTTATTTGATACTGTCACACGAAAACTTGAGTTTGTTGAGATACCAACTAGAAAATTTTTTTATGAGGAGCTTCGTTTCTCAGGCGCTTCTGAAAGAGACGTAGTTTCAACCATCGCATCAAGGATAGATGAGATAAGAAGTGGTTGGCGGGACGCGATAATTGCTTTAAAACTCACAGGTTCGCTAAGAGAGGGGCTAAGAGCGTCCGATATAAGATTAAGAGTGGACGATCCACTCGTGTTTATTACAAATGAATTGAACGTGGCAGACATAAAAGAGAGGATAGAAGAGATAAAAAAGATATCCGAGTCAAACATATCCATAAAGGAGTTTGGAAGGATGCAACTCGAAAAAAGGATCGGGGATAAGATAAAACTTTTTAAACCATCAGAGTTATTTGAAAAACTTATAGAAGAACCAGATATAGCTGAGACGTATCTGATGGAGATTATAGAGGGCAGAGCGCAGGGGTAGCAAAGCCAGGTCAGGCTTTCGGTCCAATCTTTAAAACACCAAAGCTCTTGAAAAAGGGCCCGAGGTTTTTCCTCAGGGTGGCTAAATGCGCAGGACTTAAGTAACTTTTGTCCGATTTTTGAGGGCAAAGTTAAAGGCCGCTCAACGGCATTGTGAGATCCTGTGGCCTTAGGGCCTCCGAAGGTTCAAATCCTTCCCCCTGCATCTTACTCTTTGTATATGGGGAATCTCTTGCAGAGTTCTTCTACTTCTCCTCTTATTCTCAATTTTAATTCACTATCATTCGGAGCATCGATTACCTTTACTATAAGCTCTGCGATGTACCGCATCTCACTCTTGCCCATTCCTCTTGTTGTCAAAGCAGGTGTTCCAAGCCTCAGTCCACTCGTTATGAATGGACTTCTAGTATCAAATGGGATGGTGTTTCTGTTCACAATTATGCCTGCTTCCTCCAATGCGCTCTGCGCATCTTTACCTGTTATTCCTTTTGGAGTGAGGTCAAGAAGGATTAGATGAGTCTCTGTTCTTCCTGCAACAAGTCTTAGCCCGTGCGCTGCTAACTCCTCAGCAAGAGTCTTTGCGTTCTCCACTATCTTTTTAGCATACTCCTTAAAGGATGGTTGCATAGCTTCATGAAAGCACACTGCCTTTGCTGCGATTACATGCTCTAATGGCCCACCCTGCAGACCAGGAAATACTGCTTTATCAATTAGTTTTCCTTTTTCCTCATCGCCGCCCATAATTATTGCGCCTCTAGGTCCGCGAAGCGTTTTGTGTGTTGTCGTTGTTATTACATCTGCGTAACCTGCTGGAGAAGGATAGACTCCACCTGCAACCAACCCTGCAAAATGACTTATGTCAGCCATCATGACGGCACCAACTTCATCGCATATTTCTCTGAATTCCTTGAAATCTATTATAAGCGGATATGCCGTATAACCGCAGATTATTAGTTTTGGCTTCTCTTCTTTTGCTTTTTTTCTTATCGCGTCGTAATCAAGGGCTTCTGTTTCTTTATCGACACCATACGCGATAACTTTAAACCATCTACCAGAAAAATTAACCGGAGAGCCATGAGTTAGATGACCGCCATGAGGCAGCTCCAAGCCCATAAATTTATCGCCAAGTTCAAGAAAGGCAAAAAATGCTGCCAGGTTAGCGGATGCGCCTGCGTGTGGTTGCACATTTGCATGTGGCATTCCAAAAAGCTTCTTAGCGCGCTCTATCGCGATTGTTTCAATCTCGTCAACATACTTATTTCCTGCGTAATATCGTTTGCCGGGATATCCTTCTGCGTATTTGTTTGTTAAAACAGAACCTGTTGCCTCAAGCACAGCCTTGCTAGCATAGTTTTCAGATGCGATAAGCCTAAGAGTATTTTTTTGGTACTCCTCCTCTTTTTTTATAAGTTCATATATCTGAATGTCCGTGCCTTTTAGCATGTGCCCACCAGCCCTTTATTAGCAGGCAAAGATTAAAAAAGAATTGGCGATGGAGATTATTATCCTCTTTCTTCAGTTGAGGAAAGGCTCGCAGGGGTAGCGAAGTGGTCAAACGCGCAGGGTTTAGGACCCTGTGACTTAGTGTCTTCGCAGGTTCGAACCCTGCCCCCTGCAATTTCATTCGGTGGTGTTTACTTGAACGACGATTCGTTCAGGTTTTGCCGAGGTCGCATAAAGGAGGTTAACCGTGCAATCCGGTAGTGCGCCAGACTTGAGGCTCAAAAAGAATTTATTAAGAGCATGCGATCTGGTCCCTTAACAGGGTTAGGAGTTCAAATCTCCTCCTCGGCGTTGCCTCCGTAGCTCAGCGGTAGAGCGTCCGCTTCGTAAGCGGAATGTCGGGGGTTCAAATCCCTCCGGGGGCTCTTTACTGCGTCTCATTTGCTGTTTCTCTCAGGCCACGGCAGTCGTGGAGGTTTTCTTACTGTCTTCTTAAGTTTCTTTCTGTTTTCTCTGTTTTCTAAATGTTTTCAAGGTGCCGTGGGCTTATGTTTCTCTCAGGCCACGGCAGTCGTGGGAGGTTTTCTTACTATTTAGGTTTTCTTACTGGTTTCTTAAGTTTCTTTCTGTTTTCTCTGTTTTCTAAATGTTTTCAAGGTGCCGTGGGCTTATGTTTTTCTCAGGCCACGGCAGTCGTGGTTTTCTTCTGAAATAAAATCGGCGCAAAACAAAAACATAAAACAAACAAAAAGATAAATAAACAAACATAAATAAACAGAAGGGGAGGGAATCAGAATTAGCCCTAAAAATGAAGGGAGGGGAATAGGAGAAAACATCAGCCCCCTCCCTGCGTTTTAGGGAGGGAATCAGAATTAGCCCTAAA
>JAWCKZ010000013.1:0-18530 GCA_038851325.1 Candidatus Bilamarchaeaceae archaeon | reverse complement strand
AGGGAGGGGAATAGGAGAAAACATCAGCCCCCTCCCTGCGTTTTAGGGAGGGAATCAGAATTAGCCCTAAAAATGAAGGGAGGGGAATAGGAGAAAACATCAGCCCCCTCCCTGCGTTTTAGGGAGGGAATCAGAATTAGCCCTAAAAATGAAGGGAGGGGAATAGGAGAAAACATCAGCCCCCTCCCTGCGTTTTAGGGAGGGAATCAGAATTAGCCCTAAAAATGAAGGGAGGGGAATAGGAGAAAACATCAGCCCCCTCCCTGCGTTTTAGGGAGGGAATCAGAATTAGCCCTAAAAATGAAGGGAGGGGAATAGGAGAAAACATCAGCCCCCTCCCTGCGTTTTAGGGAGGCAAAGCTTTATAAAATTTCGTCATATAAAACAATTTGCCTTTTTATCTTAAGGTAAATTCTATGAGGAGGTAAAACTATGGCAAAGAAGGAACACCTGAATTTAGTCTTTATCGGGCATGTCGACTCTGGAAAGTCGACCACGGTAGGACGGATTTTGTATGAAACTGGCGCTATCTCCGAGCAAGCCCTTAACAGGCTCAAGGAAGAGGCGGCGAAGGTTGGGAAGGTAACATTTGAATTCGCGTTCGTCATGGACGAATTGAAAGAGGAGCGCGAACGTGGTGTTACTATAGACGTTTCACATAGGGAATTTGAAACGCCAAAATATTATTGTACGATTATTGACGCACCAGGCCACAGAGACTTCGTAAAGAATATGATTACTGGTACGAGCCAGGCAGATGCTGCAGTGCTTGTTATCTCTGTGAAGGACGGAATCCAGCCGCAGACGAAAGAACACGCATTCCTTGCTAAAGTGTTAGGTATAAATCAAATTGCTGTTAATATGAACAAAATGGATGCGGTTAACTACAGTCAAGCAGAATACAACAAGGTTAAGGGGGAAGCAGAGAAGCTCCTTAAGGGAATCGGTTATGATGTTTCGAAGATCCACTTTGTACCGTGCTCAAGTTATGCTGGAGATAATGTAACGAAGAAATCGGCAAACATGCCTTGGTATACTGGTCCGACACTGCTGGAAGTATTTGATACATTCGCAGTTCCGCCAAAACCGATAAACAAGCCGTTGAGACTTCCTATTCAAGATGTGTTCACGATTACCGGTCACGGCACGGTTCCAGTTGGCAGAGTTGAAACTGGTGTTCTTAAACCAGGAGACCAAGTTATAGTAATGCCTTCTGGTGTAAAGGGCGAGGTAAAAAGTATAGAGATGCATCATAAACAACTTACAGAGGCGGTGCCTGGAGACAACATCGGCTTTAACCTTAAGGGTGTCGAGAAGAAGGACATCAAAAGAGGAGATGTTGTCGGTCCAGTGAGCAGTCCTCCTACAGTTGTGCAAGACTTTCTTGCGCAAATTGTTGTTCTCAACCACCCAACAGCAATCTCAGTTGGTTATACTCCTGTTTTCCATGTCCATACTGCACAATTTGCAGGTAAATTTATAGAAATCAAAGAAAAGAAGGATCCAAAAACAGGTCAGACGCTTCAGCAGAATCCGGATTTCATAAAAACAGGGGACGTAGCAATAGTGAGGATACAACCTACGAAGCCGGTAGTGCTTGAGAAGTTCCAGGATTTCCCGCCTCTCGGCAGATTTGCTATTCGTGATATGGGTCAAACAGTAGCCGCTGGTGTAGTTCTTGGTGTGACGCCAAAGGCGCAGTAATCAAAGTCGCGGCGTTTTTTTGATTTTTTATTTTCTCTTTTTATAGAACACCTCTATCGTAAGGGTTAAAAAATCCTCCGAACACGACGAAAGTGAGCGCTTTTATTTTGCAAATGTGCATTTGAACGCAATTTTCACTTCGTTGATTGAAAATTCTACGTCGTGAGAATTCTTAGACTGTTACGTGCAAATGAAAAACTATTATAAACTTAATCCTGATATTCACTTAAATTCCATTAAGGATCGTGTTTGAAGACGTATATGTCAGCTGGCGGTGAGATGTATGAAAAATGTGATGTGGTTTAGAGAGTTGAATAAAAATAACCTTGCGGAAGCAGGTGGAAAAGGTGCAAATCTTGGTGAAATGCTTGAAGCTGGTTTTCCCATACCAAACGGTTTTGTTGTAACAAGTAGCGCTTATTTTAAGCATCTCGATGCAAACAATCTTCGTGAAAGGATAAAGAATCTCCTTGACAAACTCGATGTGAACGACTCAGAAGCGCTTCATAAGGTAGCCGATGAAATAAAAACCATGATACTCAACGGTAGAATGCCGGATGATGTTCGAAGGGACGTAGTTAAGGCATACGGCGAGTTGTGCACCGCGCTTGGGCGAGAGGTGCTCGTAGCGGTGAGGAGTTCTGCAACTGCAGAGGATCTCCCAACAGCTTCCTTTGCTGGCCAACAGGCAACATTCTTGAACGTTCATGGGACTGAAGCGGTTGTGAACGCAGTAAAACGATGCTGGGCGTCTCTTTTTGAACCAAGAGCAATCTTCTACAGGACGCAGAACAAGTTTGATCACATGAAGGTTGGGCTTGCTGCAGTTGTGCAGATGATGGTTCAAAGCGAAAAGGCAGGGGTGATGTTTACTGTTGACCCGATGACGCAAGATAGGAATACCATCTCTATAGAAGCTGGTTTCGGCCTTGGAGAAACAGTTGTTAGTGGACAGATCACTCCTGATACATACAAGGTTGATAAGCGCGATTTCAGGATAGTTGACAAAAAAATATCAAAACAACCATGGATGCTTGTAAGGGTTGCCGACGAGAATAAGCGTGTTGAGATAAAACCTGAGATGCAAGAAATTCAAAAGTTGACAGACACAGAAATACGCGATCTTGCAAAAATCGCAGCCAGAATAGAGCAGCACTACAACTTTCCACAGGACATTGAGTATGCTATAGAAAAGGAGAATATCTATATCGTTCAATCAAGGCCGATAACAACGCTTAAAAAGGAGGAGCGAGCGACTGAGGAAAAGAGCGGAAAGCCGATAGAGGAGTTGAAGGTTCTTGTGCAGGGAGTCGGTGCTTCTCCTGGCATTGGAATGGGACCAGTAAAGATAATAAAAAGTCCTGCAGAGCTAAAAAAGATGGAAAAAGGGGATGTGCTTGTAACCGAGATGACAACCCCAGATTTTGTTCCTGCTATGAAAAAGGCGGCTGCAATCGTAACTGACACCGGCGGAACAACAAGCCATGCTGCCATTGTTTCACGCGAATTGGGCATTCCGTGTGTAGTCGGCACAGGAAACGCAAGCAAGCTGCTTAAAGATGGACAGGTAATAAGTGTTGATGGCACGCATGGGATCGTTTATGAAGGCATGTTAAGCGCTGAAAAAAGAGGAGAAGTCACCGCACCAACTGCACTAGCGGAATTTGCGCCTATAACTGGTACAAAAATTTATGTGAATCTTGCTGATGTCGATCAAGCAGAGCGGATAGCCAAACTGCCTGTCGACGGCGTTGGGCTTCTTCGCGCAGAGTTCATGATAGCAAACATAGGCGTCCATCCACGGAAAATGATAGAAGAAAAGAGAGAGCAGGAGTATATAGATAAACTGGCAGCAGGTCTTCGCAGGTTTGCTGCTGCCTTCTATCCACGGCCGGTTGTTTATCGTGCCACAGATTTCAAGACAAATGAGTATCGAAGCCTTGAAGGCGGGGAAAAATACGAACCTCATGAAGAAAATCCAATGATGGGTTACAGAGGCGCAGCGAGATACATAAGAGAACCAGATGTCTTTAAACTCGAGCTCAGGGCAATAAAAAAGGTGAGAGATGAATACAATCTCAAGAATCTGTGGCTTATGATACCATTTGTAAGACGGATTGGAGAGCTTCGCGCTATTCGCGAACTTCTGCATGAGGTTGGGATATACAGAACACGCGATTTCAAACTTTGGATTATGGTTGAGGTTCCAAGCACAGTGCTTCTGATTGACAAATTCTGCGAAGAAGGTATAGATGGTGTTTCGATAGGAACGAACGATTTAACGCAACTTGTTCTCGGTATAGATAGGGATAACGCAACCATGGCCAAGGGATTTGATGAAAGAAACGAAGCAGTTCTTAGAGCGCTGGAGAAAGTCATTAGTACCTGCAATGAGTATGGTGTTACGTGCTCTCTCTGCGGACAGGCACCGAGCGTGTATCCAGAGTTCGCAGAGAAACTTGTCGAATTTGGAATAACAAGCATCTCTGTTAACCCAGATGCGATAGAACGAACAAGAAGGATAGTTCAGAGCGCAGAACAAAAGGTTATCCTTCGGAGGTTGGCTGAACTCACAAAGGATATGAAGAAAAAAGAACCACCAGCCGACGAAGATTAATACGAGCGAGCGATCTATCTTTCCAAGGTCCAGCTGCACTGTTGATCTTCCTTCCAGTAGCCAGCAATAAACAGTTTTAGGTAGCCTAGGTACGGAATTCTTGCTATAACTTTTCCTTTTATGTTGGACGCAGGTACAGGTTGATTCCCTATTCCCGTACTGCATTCGTATACTTGAGCATCAAGAACAGGATTATTATCTCCTCCAGTGAGATAGTACGTATTGTTACCCACCCTTAACCGTGCTACTGTTCTATGCACGATATCACCAACACGCGCATATAAGTCTGTTTGGCGCGGCGTGTAAACGATTACATCGTTGTTCTTATCTGCCATCGCGAACCGCTTTCCTTTTATTTCGACATAATCAAGACAGCGTATTTTTCTGCTTATTCTCTCTCTTGTGTGGTTTACAGTACACCACTTGTAATGATAAATTGCAGGCCCCACACTCTCAACAAATTCTGTGTCAGTGTTATAAAACGCAACGCATCTCGAGTCTGTTGGGTGGCAGGTGCAGTAGGTGTGGAACGGAAAGTTAACGGTGGTATTTGTTTCCCCAGAACTTACATGGAAAGGACCACCGAGCATAGCTCGATACTCACTCTCGGTCAGCTCTACTTCTGGAGCTTTTATATCCCCGCCTTGAACGATAACAAAATCTCCTCTTTGCAGATCATTCAGCATGCTGCATGAGACTACGCCAGATATTGGTGTACTGGTGTTGAGAAGAAACTGGGCCGTAATCCAGATGGCCAGACCGATAGCAAGTGCGAGCACTGTGTCTATGATTTCATGCTTCCACCCGTGTTTTTCTGCTCCTTCTTTTATTTCCAGAAACACTGTAGATGCTATCTCAATTAATATGACTGCGCCGAAAAAAATGTCCACCCAACCATACTGCTTTCCGACCAAGAATCCTTTTAGAATTAGATAAATAGCCAGGGTAGTCAATACAAGTGTCAGCCCAAAATTTTTCTTTATGAAATCGCTGATGCATTCGTTCAAGTTCATTTGAGCATCTCTGAAAATTTCTTTTTGAATTCCTGTGTTTCCTTCTTTATTTCGTCGAGAGCATCTGCCGCGACCTCCAGCGCGCTTGTATTACCCTTTGTTTTTATTATGAGTCTTGGGGTGCTGATGAGCGGGTGCTCCATCTTATAGGCTGCAAATTCCACTCCACTTGACTTGTTTAATTTTTCAACCAGCAAGCCCAAAAGTGAAGTGTCTACGTCGCCTATTTCCACTTCTAGCATGTTTTTTTCTTTTTTGAGGAACTTGATATCCATTTGTTCACCTCTAGGTTTGATTTCTTACGCATTTCTTATGCGAAGCAGAATTTAAAAATGCCACTTAAACTTTTAAAGTATTACGTCATCCTTACAGAACCGTAAGAGTTTAAAAATCCACCAACTATGCAGGCATTCCTCTACATGACCAGCCACCAAAATCAGGAAAAATACACGGATTACCTCATGCATGTCTTAGAGAACAAAATTCACGAATAAGGAAATTCTTAGACCGCTGCCACAGGACCTGTAAGATATTTAAATCTTGTCGAAGTGATACAACGCAAAGGTGGTTTTATGAAACGCCTATTTTTTATTCTGACAATTCTTATGGTTGTGTCTGTAGCGTCTGCAAAGGGTTTAGAAGAGTGCAGGGAGTACTGTTGCATCTCTAATGGTGGTACTTTGGAAAATGACCATTGTAGGGACGTTGCTACTAACGCATATTCCAAGTGTATTTCGGATTGCATTAGCGAAGAGTACAAAGAAGGGCTATACTGCAGCCCCACAGTGATTCTCTTACTACTTGGAGGCATCATCGTAGCGAATGGGGCATACAAAAAGTAACGGAATGTTCATCCATGTCGGTAGTGGTGGAGGCTGAGAGTCTTGTTAAGACATATCCGGGAAAGGTCACTCTATATAATTTTTCAGTGAAAATAAATCAAGGAGGGATATTCGGTCTTCTTGGACCAAATGGTGCAGGCAAGAGCACATTTATACGAATTCTTGCTGGGCTTGAAGAGGCAGATTCTGGAAAGGTCATGCTTTTCGGCAAGCCAGCTTCTGGAGAAAGCAGGAAAAAAATCGGCGTGGTGCCGCAGGAAAATGCGATTTATCCCTTACTAACGTGCATGGAAAATCTTCTCTACTTCGGTTCTCTTTACGGTGTGACTGGAAAGAAAGCAAATGAAAAGGCAGAGCGCCTTCTCGCAGATCTCGGACTTGCTGAAAAGAAGAACGTCCAAACCAGGTATTTAAGCGGTGGGATGGCGCGGCGACTTAATCTTGCATGCGCTCTTATGCATGAGCCGAAATTAATTATATTGGATGAGCCCACGACAGGACTCGATCCTGTAACAAGAAGGAAGATGTGGAAAACGATAACAGAGCTGATTAAAGATAACGAAACGACAATTCTTCTTACTACGCACTACATGGAAGAAGCGGAAGCGCTCTGCGACAGGATAGCGTTTATAAACGCAGGTCAGGTGGTGGCAGAGGGAAGTCCTGAGGAGCTCAAGAAGATGGCTGGGCGTGAAATGGCAAAGGTAAAAAGCTTACCTGGCGAGTACGCGAAGCTCGAGCCGGCCATCAGAGCGATAAAAGGGATCGAAAACGTAACTGCAACAGAACACGGTATTGTTGTTGAATCAGACAACATCGCATCAAAGGTAAGTGAGATAACAAAAGCATTTACAAAGGGCAAAGAAAAAATAATCGAGCTTTCGGTCTCAAAGCCATCGCTTGAGGATGTGTTTTTGAAGCTAACGGGCGCGCAGCTTAAGGAGGCTGTTAAGGTTGAAACTAAAAAGTGAAATCGAGAAGGATGCAAAGCAGTTCTTCAGGGAAAGCCGTACCCTTGTCCTTCTTTTTGCAGTGCCAATCATAGTCCTTCTCATACTTGGTGGTGTTTTCGGTCGGACTTCTGTTGATATAGGCAGAACGGCAATTGGTTTATGCGACCTTGATAATAGCACAATATCAAAACTTTTTGTTGGTAGTATCTCGAACAATACAAAGATCATAGATTATAGCAATGTCACAAGCTGCAGTTATTTTGCCGAAAGAGAAGTGCGCGAAGGAAGGCTCGCAGCAGCGGTTGTCATACCAGCTGGCTTTGAGCGCGGAATTGTGGAAGGAGAATCGCAGAACCTTACAATATTCGTGGACAATTCAAGGATTCAGACATGGCCATCTATAGAAGCGTTCATGAAGGCGGCTGTCCAAGAAACCGGTCAGGAGATCGGGACAGAGTTCATACTTACAGTTTGGGCACGGCTTAATGATGCGGATGAACAACTTGAAAATCTGCTTATGGGCGTTAATCAAACAAGAGGGCGAGCAATGGAGATGCGCACCAGACTCCAGGAGACTTCGAATTCGCTGGCGCAGATAAATTTTACGATTGTTGAAAATGAGCTGGAGGTTGCGAACTCAACGATCAACAGAACGCTTGAAGCGCTTTTGTCAGCCGAGAGTAATCTCACTGAAATCGAATCGAAGTTTGCAGAATACGACGAAGAACTGAAAAGCACAGAATCAGATCTAATGGAAATGAACAAGACACTAACGAATGCAAGTGATTACATAGCGACTGCAAAGGCAGGTATAAACTGCTCTGACCCCCTTTTCGTACCATACTGCTTCTCGCTCGACTTGCTTGCTTCAGAGGTAAGCTCAGCAAAGACATCTGTTGAGGCAAGACTTGCAAAAACCCGTGAGGCAAGGGCAAGCCTTGCCGAGGCAAACGCAACAATACAGAATTTCAAAACAGATATATCGTATGCAAAGGCAGGAGTAGCGGATGCGGAAAGAAGGGTGAGCAACATGCGAAACTTTGTCTACGGCCTTGTGAGGAGCAGAGAAACGGCTCTTTTGACCATACGTGAGGTGAACTCCTCACTGAGTGAAACAATAGAAAAAAGTTATGAGTTGGAGAGCATAATTGTGCAGAGCAGGAAGCAGATAAACGAGATAACATCAAGAAGAGCAGAATCTGTAGTTTCACCAATTCTGCTTTCGTCAAACTATCTTTTTGGTCAGAGGACATTCTTCGATTTTCTTCTTCCAAGTTTGCTCCCCATGATACTCATGTTCGTTGCGCTTTTCCTCTCGTCGACTTCGCTAGTTCGCGAGAAAAATAGCGGAACACTTGCTAGAATTACATTTTCTCAAGTTAATCCGATAGAATATACAACAATAAAAGTGCTCAGCTACACCATAGTTTTAATTCCTGAAGCCATCCTGCTTACAATCGCTGCTGCGATAGTATATTCAGCGTTTCCTCTCTTTGATGTTAGCACCGTAATATTCATTTTTGAAACGCTTGTTCTTCTGCTCCTTGCGTTCACGGCAATCGGCGTGCTTGTGGCGGTCTACGCTGAGTCAGAGGCAACTGCGTTCCTTGCGTCGCTTGTTGTTGGTCTGCCACTTTTGTTCCTCAGCGGGCTTGTATTCCCGTTTGAATTTATGCCCTCTGCGATAGCGCTCGCAGGTCAGGCGTCGCCCCTGACCCAAGCAGTGTTCAGTATGCAGTCTGTCATTCTTTATCATTCGCCGCAGGCTATCGGCTTTGGTGTTCTTTTACTCTATGCAGTCGTTTTCACCATGCTCGCAGCCCTTTCGATGAAGAGGATGAAATGACCCGGTTCTCTATTTTAACAGGCTGTTTGAAATGTTTTAAAAAGTTTATCAAAATGTAATCGTTGAGACGAAACGTTTATAAATAGATATCCTCTTAATATAGCCTGCTATTCCTATGAGCGCGAATTGATGCGCGATGGAACACGAAACAGCCCGATATATGGGACTGTGAGTGTTGGAACACGAAACAGACCCGATATATGGGACTGTGAGTGTCGGTTACACATCTACAGGGTGTGTTCTCTCTCTGGTTTCCAGAGAGTATGTTGAGTGGAAGGGATAACAGCAGAAGATGCATGAGTCTAATTCGTTTCCGAGATGGAACTGAGTTTGACCTAGATTTGCGCCACCTAGTGGATGCCTGGGCTTGTGCCCGCACGGCCACGTGGCAAGCTGCGATAAGTCTTGGGTAGACACGAACGTGAGGGTTTTTAGGCACGCGCTCACATCGTGGCCAAACCGCACGCAGGCTTTGATCCGAGAATCTGGCTGTGCACTCCTTGGGCAACTGAGGAGTGTAGGAAGTCCCTGAAATGAAGCGTCTTAGTAGGGGAACGAAAAGAAACCAATTGGGATCCGGTTAGTAAGACGACTGAAAGCCGGACAGACCGTCCCGAACTCCGTTGCAGCAATGCGACGGCGGATGTGGTGGGGATAGTACTATCCTTTCTCTGACCCGAAGTCAGCTGGAATGCTGTACCATAGCGGGTGACAGTCCCGTAGGGGAAGGAGGAAGGAGGGAACCCGATGAGTAGTGTCCTCTGGATAGGGGGCATGAATATGGGGGTATCAACCTCCAAGTCTAAATATGGGGCATGAGACCGATAGCGCATTCAGTAGCGCGAGCGAAAGGTGAAAAGAACCGGGGAACCGGTGTCAAAAGACCTGAAACTAGGTGGTTACAGGATGGCACGGCGCAAAAGGGTAGGGCCGCAGAAGCGACCTCTGGTAACGGCGGAAGCTATGCGGTTTAACCAGTGTCGTGTCTTTCTTCTCGAAGCAAGAGCCAGGGAGTTTGCAGGCGTGGCGAGGCGAAAGCCGAAGGGAAACCGAGTGCCCGCAACCCCGCAAGGGGCGAGGGGCGACGTGGTAACTCGCGTTCAGTCACTCTTGCAAGACCCGAAGCCATTGTGATCTACGCCCGAGCAGGGCGAAGCCGGTTTGACGACCGGTGGAGGCCCGCAACTAGTGGTGGTATACGCGCAACAGCCCAACGTATGGGATGGAGCGCGGCCAAAATCCCCTTAGGTGACTTGGGTGTAGGGGTGATAGACAATTTTGGTCAGGTTTTTAGAAAGGACCAAAATTGATCGGTTCCTGTCGAACGTGGCAATAGCGAGTTCCCTCCAAGATGTATCTCAGTACAGCGTCTCTGGAGGAGGATGGAGAGGTAGAGCACTGATTAGACAGAGCGGTTCCGAAAGGAATCACTGTCTTTTCAAACTCCGAATGCTTCATCTCCTAAGAAGGAGGCAGTGGGGTCTACGGGGTAAGCTTGTAGACCTTTACGGGAATGACCGTGCGTTGGGTTAAGGACCCTAAATGCTGGCTAAGTGCGAACTGTAAAGGAGCCTCCATTCCCAGACAGCCGGGAGGTAGGCTTAGAAGCAGCCATCCTTTAAACAACGCGTAATAGCGGACCGGCCGAGAGTGCAGGCTCTGAAGATTCCCGGGGCTAAGCCAGCTTCCGATACCCAACCCAGGCCAAAAGCCTATGGGGTAGGGGGGCGAACGGGTCGTTTAGAAGTAGGGTCGTGAGATCCTATGGAGCGTCCTGTTATGAATATCCTGGTGTTAGTAACAGCAATATCTAGGTGAGAATCCTAGACACCTTATAGGGCAAGGTTTCCTTGGCAATGTTCGTCAGCCGAGGGTTAGGCGATCCTAAGCAGGGAGGTAATTCCGACCCTGCGAAATTAGGGAAGCCGGTTAATATTCCGGCCCCACGAAGGTAGGTGCGGTAACGCAAGCCATTCTCTGACATCTTTGGATAGGTGGAGCGGCTGCGGCCGTCTGAGGAGAGTAAACCTGTGGAGTCTCATTATGAGGAGAAGCAGGCGAAACTCTGAAGGGAAACTCCATTGAGTCCAGGGATCCATGAAAAAAGAGAATGGAGCGATCCTTCGTGCTCGTACCAAGAACCAGTACAGGAAACTTTTGACTTCTGTTTTCTAAGGGCAAAAGTTTCATCAAAAGCCCTGAGGAGAACTTATGCTTTTGGGTTTTCTAAGAGGTTCCCAAAAAACCATGAGGAAAACTTAGGTTGCTCATAGGAGGGAGGGGATCAGGAGGAGCCTCAAACTGAGGGGAACCGTAGGTTCCCTGCGGTTCGGGCAAAAGTTTCATCAAAAGCCCTGAGATAAACAGGGCCTTTAGATTTGTTTTTTTACATGTCAAAAGTTTTCGCTGGAAGGTGCCCTAGCTGAGAAGGCTAAGGTGTGGCAGGGGAACTCGGGCAAGGGAACTCGGCAAGTTGGCCCCGTAACTTCGGAAGAAGGGGTGCCTTCGCGTGAGTAATGCGGAGGTCTCAGTAACAAGGGGGGAGCGACTGTTTATCAAAAACACAGGTCACTGCAAAGTCGAGAGGCTTAGTATAGTGGCTGACGCCTGCTCACTGCCGGTACCTGAAAGTCCGTTTCAACGGGAAGAAGGGCCGGTAAAGAGCGGGGGTAACTCTGACCCTCTTAAGGTAGCGTAATACCTCGCCGCTTAATTGGCGGCTTGCATGAATGGCGTAACGACTCCCCCACTGTCCCTGCCTGGGACCTGGTGAACTCACTGGCCGGTGAAGATGCCGGCGACTTCCAGAGGGAAACGAAGACTCCATGGAGCTTTACCGCAGCCTGATATTGTGATACGGAATCTGTTACCAAGCGTAAGTGGGAGCCATCGAAGCGGTCTCTCCGGGGATCGTGGAGGCAAACAGTGTTTGAGGGTTTTTAGGCACGTGCTCAAACACTGGTCGAAAAGTGTTACACCACTTAATAGGTTTTGTATTGCTTACCCGAAAGGGGACAGTGTCAGGTGGACGGTTCGGCTGGGGCGGTACGCCCTCGATAAACGCATGACGACTCGTTCATTTGTTTTCAGGTTAAGAGGCGGAATGCGGTCGAAGGAAACAAGGGCGCCCAATGCTCTGCTCAGGCGGGTCAGAAATCCGCTGTAGACGCGCAACGGTCAGGTTTTTAGGAAGGAACGGAGCGCGGCTTAAAGGGTGAAAGACAAATGCAGGGCTGACTGTGTTCCTAAAAGCGTGGAACGCAGAGACGAAAGTCGGGCTTAGCGAACATAGGCACCTTATTGATGGGGGTTCTATCTGTCAGACAAGCTACCCTGGAGGTAACAGGCTCGTCGCGGGTGAGAGTACACAAAACTTTTTGCTTATATTTTCCTATGGCAAAAAGTTTTATCAAAAAGGTCCTGAGTTCAATCTCAGAACTTTTGGATAAGCCCTGGCCTTTGCCATAATAAAACATAGGTCAAAGGCCTGGAGGTACAAATCGACCCCGCGGTTTGGTACATCGCTGTCGGCTTGGGACATCCTGGTGGTGCAGACGATGCCAGTTCGTTTTTTCGGAACTGACGTTGGCATAAGAGCCACCAAGGGTTGGGTTGTTCATCCATTAAAGTCCCACATGAGCTGGGTTCAGACGCGAAGGCGTTCAGATTTATTGAACGACTAGCGGAACAATACGTCGCGAGACAGTACGGTGGTATCTTCTGGAAGCGTTGCCTTTTGAGAGTAAGGATCTCTGAGTACGAGAGGAACAGAGATCCGGCGCCTCTGGTTTACCGGTTGTGAAATGCATCGCCGGGCAGCTACGCGCCACGTCGATAAGACCTGAAAGCATCTAAGGTCGAAGCGACTCTCAAGACGAGAAGGCATGAACCGCGGATAGCAGATCCGTTTGATAGAACCGGGGTGTAAGTGGTAAGGGAAACCGAGCCATTCAGCCCGCGGTTACTAAAGGTTCACTTCAAACTCATTCCATCTTTCCTGCTGTTATCCTATCTCCACTTCTTAATTTTAAAAGCAGTTTCGTATTATGGCACTCTTTTTGACTTTTTTTGGTCTTTCATAATGACGGAATGCAATCCGTCTACCATCAACGTCAACAAATTTATCGTTTATAAAAAAGCGAAAAAAGCACGACGCCTTTGGTATCTTTATCTCCTTTCCACCTTCTGTCTCTATAACAAAAAGATTCTTTGTTTCATCAACAATCTTTCCCTTAACCCCTACGAGGGAATATTGAGTGCTGTTTATAATTTCTGTCTTTGTACCAATAAGCGTTGAGAAGAGCACGGCCTCCGCTGCTTGGCGGCCGGATTTTCTACGGCTCATTCTATTCTACCTTAATGCTTTCGCTTGGATAGCCCATCTCTTTTAGGAGTTCAGGCACTCTTTTTTTATGGTCACCTTGGAGGACTATTATTCCTTCCTTTGCGGTTCCACCACAGGCAAGCTTTTGCTTTAATGATTTTGCAGTGCTGTCGAGCTGGCTTGCTTCTATTCCTTCTATCACTGTAACAAGTTTTTTGAACTTCTTTTTTGTAGTGTATACCTTTATCTTCGTGACTTCCTGTTTTGCGAGCTCTTCGCATACGCAGATTTCTTTTGGCATTCCGCACTTAGCACAGATGTCTCCCATCTTTATTCATGCACCCATATAAAAATAGATGCGGAAATTTTTAAACCTTCTTTTTGCCCTTCCTATTTACTTTTTTTTAGGTTTACGATAGTTTTTAACTGTGCGATGGTCTTTCTAAGCAGTCTTCTTCGTTCTTTCTTTCCTTCGCCCTCTGTTTCGAGAAGCGCTCTCTCAAGCTCCTCGATTTTCTTTTCAGCATCTTTCTTAGTCATTTTCTTTAATTCGTCTTTTTTTATTATTGCCATGCAATCACTTCTCCTTTGGTTCGCCACCTTCTTCTTCAACAGAGGACGCAGCCTCTATTACTTTTGGCAGTGGGATCTTCTCTGGCGTCTTGTCTGGGAAGACGGTTCCAGGAGGAACTATTCTTACGAGAACGCCGATAACTCCTGATTTTGTGTTGGCATTTATGTGTGCTTCTCTCACTAGGCTCATTGGTTCTCCTGCTTTTGGTATATATCCAGCAGAAACGCGCAATCGTTTTGACCGCGCGCCTTTCGCACCTATCTTTCCTGCTGCAACTATTTCAGCGCCCATCGCTCCTGCCTTCATTACTTCTCTTAGCATGAAATGAAGTACAGCCCTTATCTTTTTTCCCATTTCTATGTGTTTCGCAGCACGCTTTGCTATTATGCGTGGTTCAAGTGCAGGATTTTGCACCTCCACAACACTTATCTGCGGGTTTTCTATACCAAACTCCTTCTTTATCACTTCAGTAAGTTCATTTATGAATCTTCCTTTCTTTCCTATTATCCTAGCTGGATTTTGCACTTCGAGCGTTATCCTTGTCATCATGGGTGTTCTTTGAATTTCTATATTTGCAAGCCCTGCGCGTTCAAACTTTGTTTCAAGAAACTTTTCCAAACGATACTTTCCAAACGGCTCTTCGATAAGTTTTTCCTTATGGATCATGATTTCACCTCAACACCTTTTGGAGCCTCCTTTAATGGTTTTAAAACGATTTCAACTCTTGCAAGTTCATAATCAGATCTCATCCAGCCACCCTTTGATGCAACGCGTGGATAGGTTGCTTTTTTATTCGCGACAGCAGATAATATCGTGTAGCTCTCACCGAGTCCTTTTGTGATTCCGTTTGAGATCGCACTTTTCAGAACTTTTAGGACAATTTTTGCAGCCTTTCTTGGATATCGTCCTTTTTTCCCTCCAAGCTCTCGTCTATGACCTATTTTTTTACAGTGCGCTTTATAGAGTACAGGAAGCTCTCCCTTTGCAACTTTTTCTAAGAAGGCAGCCGCCCAGCTTGCATCTTTTCCTCTAATGCGCCCGCAAACTTCTGCGAGATCCTTGTAGGACGCGTTCACGCCTTCGAGTCGTGCAAAAGCGCATTCTTCCGGAGAAAAACTTACAGAATACCCTCTCATAGTGATCACTTCAATGGAACGAATTTGCTTCCACGTGTGGCCCCGACACCTGGTCCAGAGTGGATAACCCTACTTGTTGTGTGCGAAAAATCGCCGAGGCGTTTTCCTATTTTTTGAATTGTTATGTCAACACGCTTGTACTCTTTTCCGTTATAGACACCAAAAACAAGTCCAAGCCATTCAGGTAATATAATCGCATCTCTTATCTTAGTTTTTATCATCTTCTTTGGATTTTCCTTCTTAATTCTTCTCACTTTCTCAATGAACTTCTTCAATTTTGGATTGGTATTGAGCCTTTTTAGTGTTCTTCTCTCCCTTGCCGTTGTTAATTTCATAAATTCCTCTAAACTCATTTCGCTAAGTTTTTCTTCCTCTACCCCTCTCCACACATCCCTTTTAATCATAGCCATGCAATCACCCAACTGCGCCCTCCTCACTCTTCTGTTCGCTTATCTGCTTTCCTTTTTTTCTTCCAGTCGCTCTTGCGGCTATGTGTCCAACCTTTGCTCCAGCTGGAGCGCCTCTTCCCACAGTTGTCGGCTTTCCTACATGGTGCTGCTTTCCGCCGTGCGGATGGCAGTATGCAGCCATGTGAACACCGCGATTAGAAGGCCAGTAACGCTTGAGCGCGCGTCTATATTTGTAGTAAGCAGCTCCAGCCTTTAATAGCGGCTTTTCGAGTCTCCCGCCGCCAGCCACGACTCCGACTTGGGCTCTGCATTCTCCTGAAAGCATTACTATCTTCTTACTTGGTAGCTTTACATAGATCACATCCTTTTCCCTCGAAACAATAACAGCATAAGAGCCTGCGGTCTTTACAAACTTTCCTCCATCTCCAGGTGTTTTTTCTATATTAAATACATAAGTGCCATCCGGTATTCTATAAAGCGGAAGAACAGAACCGGGTAGAAGCCTTCCCTGCACTCCAACATCGATCACATCGCCAATCGCTATACCTTCTGGTGCAAGGAGGTATCCAGTTTCTCCGTTTTCATATCTAATAGCCATCAAAGGCGCTGTTCGCGCCGGGTCATCAATGAGCCCTGTTACGTGTGCTCTGAGAACACCTGTTTTCTCTATGTCGTCGTAATTTCTGTAGGAAAGGTCTGTTTTTCCATGCGTGGTTGCAAGATACCGCCCCCTTGCTTGCCCTCTTCTCTGTGATTTTAATCTTTTTCCCATGGTAGCACCCTAACTATTATGTTATCATCTTGAGCTTTGCCGCAATTTCATCTGCGGCGAACCCCTTCTCCAAACGAACGAACGCCTGTTTCTTTCCATCAGGTCCTATTAGTGTTCGCACACTGCGTACCTTCACGCCAAATATTCTTTCCACCTCTGTCGCTATCTCTTTTTTTGTTGCGTTCTCAGATACATCAAACCTTATTGTGTTTTCCTTTTCTATCGCGGCAAGACTCTTTTCAGTTTTTACTGGGGATTTTATTATCATGTTACCACCTTTATTTGCCGAATATCTCGGCTATTTTTTCTATTGCTTTTTCTGTGTATATAGCTAGCCTTCCGGGATGCGTGCCAGGTGCAAGATGACGAACCTTTAGTCTGTCTACGCTTACGACATCAACGCCCGGAAGATTCTCCGCACCTTTTGCTGTTTCTGGTGAAGAAACCACTACAAGCGGACCCTTTGTGCCATTCTTTTTTGCTCTTTCTATTATCTGGTCAAGATTAAGCGCCTTAAAAATCTCATAGGAATCTCTAGTTTTTTTCAATTCCTCAAACGTGCTCTCTATTATTATTGGGAGCGCAGGACTTATTCTCCCGCATGTCCTTCTAGCAACTACTTCCCGCGCTGCCGTCATTGCAATAGCGCTCCTCAACGCTTTTACATACTCTTTCTTATTCATTTCTTCGAATATTTTCTTTTCTGGTTTTGGCGGGTGCGCCCTATGTCCCTTGACCGCGAGCGGAACACGCTTTACCTTTCCCAGTTGTCCCTTCGGGCGAACCTCGTGCGGTAGATGCGGTATTCCACGATTCTTGACGGTCCCAAAATCATCTTTTCTTCCTACATATCGCGCGCTTGTCTCAAATCCAGCAAAGCGGTAGTTTCCCTTTGGTTGTCTAAGTTTACTTTCCTCGCTAAGAACTGCGCGTCTTATAAGGTCTGGTCTCAATTTTTCCTCGAACACTTCGGGCAATTCGATTTCTCTTACTATTTTTCCTTCAAGTGAATATACGCTCGCCTTCATAAAGCTCACCTGTTTGCTGTAGCAACTGAAATTATTTGCGGTTCCTTCAAAGGAGCATTTCTTACGGCTACTCTTATCTTTACAAGTCTCTTCACCGGTCCTCCTACAGAACCCTTTATTATTATATAATCATTTTTCACAAATCCATAGTTTGTGAATCCGCTTTTTGGGTTTATCTCATCCGGATTTGTTCCGACCTTTAGAATCATCTTATTGAGCTCTGTTCTCTTATGATATCCCATTTGTCCTGCCTGCGGAACTGTGAAGAAGACATAGGGCGGATGGAATGCGCCAAGCGTTCCAACATGCCTTCTCTTTCCGGTTGCCTTTCTTCTCTGAACCGATATTCCAAATCGCTTTACTGGTCCTTGCCAGCCTTTCCCTTTTGTGACAGCGATAACATCAACAAACTCCCCAGGCTTAAAAAGTTCGCTTGCTCTTATCTCCTTTCCGAGCAGAGAGGATGCCAGTTCTATTTTTTCCTTTACATCCTTTCCTCCGCAACCTATCTCCATCCTTTCTATCTTCTTTTTACCTATGCTCGTCCTTTCTGGTTGAGCGAAAACAAGGAGTCGCACGTCTTTTACTTCATCGATTTTGATTTCTTTTTTTTCTTTTCTTTTTAGTATTCCAACGCGTTTAAGCATTCCCCCGTTCTCTGTTAGCACGTCGTGTAGAACAACGCCATCGCCATAGTAACGAATTCCATACACAGAGAGTGGCGGTACTTCTATAACCGTTGCAGCACTAACTATCTCTTGCCCTTTTGTTGGAGATTCTGTCTGGTCAATATAACTCACGTGCGTCATTCCTGCCTTATAACCTGCAAACCCCAGTACCCTTTTTTCCTCTGACGGTAGCCAGCATACCTTTGCGTTCTGACTCTTGGCTCTTTTTCTCGGCCTGACAGCCATTGAGCCTTTTCGAGGTTTTCTCTTGTCGACCATACATTTCACCTGCGTAGCCCGGACAAAGCAAAGACTAGAGCTAGAGCCCTGTCTGTACGCCGGGTCGCTTCTTTTTTACAAGAAGTCTAAGAAAGGTATAATAAGAAAGATTTTTAAATACGCACATAGCTCGTAACAGAGACATAGCTCGTAACAGAGCCCGTTGCAAATTTATAAGAAAGGGACGAGTAGCAGCTTGCCGCGTGACGGCCGCCCAGAGAAAATCTTTTGATTTGCAACACCTCGCACAATCTAAACAAATCTTTTTAATCCTTTTTAACATAAATTATAACATGAATAATTGTGGAGAAGAGCTATACAAAAGGATAAGAACGATACTTTTCCTTCGAAAAACAGATGAAGT
>JAWCKZ010000012.1:0-19913 GCA_038851325.1 Candidatus Bilamarchaeaceae archaeon | reverse complement strand
AAACTTAAGAAGACAGTAAGAAAACCTCCCACGACCGCCGTGGCCTGAGAAAAACATAAGTCCACGGCACATAGAAAACATTTAGAAAACAGAGAAAACAGAAAGAAACTTAAGAAGACAGTAAGAAAACCTCCCACGACTGCCGTGGCCTGAGAAAAACATAAGTCCACGGCACATAGAAAACATTTAGAAAACAGAGAAAACAGAAAGAAACTTAAGAAAACAGTAAGAAAACCTCCACGACTGCCGCAGCCTGAGAGAAACAGCAAGCCTGCGGCACCTTGAAAACTTAGGAAAACAGAGAAAACAGAAAGAAACTTAAGAAGACAGTAAGAAAACCTCCACGACCGCCGTGGCCTGAGAAAAACATAAGTCCACGGCACATAGAAAACATTTAGAAAACAAAGAAAACAGAAAGAAACTTAAGAAGACAGTAAAAACACATTATAAAGGGCCCAAGCAACCTGACTTATACACGTAACTGATAACCAAGCAATCCCTCGCGGTTAGCCTGTTCCAACAGTTAAGTGCACAAGCTTAGGCAAGGTACTTCTGCATGCGTTTGGTTATAAACCGGATGCCGTTACGTCTAGGGTTGCCTTGGTTCGTTTTCCCCTGTACTAGCATGCGGTTTTTTGGAACAAACGCAGAGGCAGCAAGCCCTTAAACAGATGGCGCCTATATCTAGGCCTTTAGAACACTCATGGTCTCCATAAATCAGAACCATTTCGTGTTTTCCTCCGACCACCTAGTTTTACTTGGTTTGCCCATCAGTATACCAAATGGTATACGGAAAAGATGGAGACGAAAGATTTAAATCTCTTCTTGGTGCATTAAGCTTATCTTGAAGACTAGCACCAACAGCAATACTTAATTAAACACGAGAGGTGAAGAACACATGGAAGGAGAAACAACAGAAAAAAAAGATGACAACGTTGTGTATATAGGCAAAAAAGGAGCTATGGGGTATGTCCTTGCCGTTGTTACACAGTTTAACAATGGCGCAAAAGAAGTATCGATAAAGGCAAGGGGAAAACTTATCTCCAGAGCAGTGGACGTGGCGGAAATCGTGAGAAATAGGTTTATGCCTGATGCAAAGGTAAAGGACATCAGCATAGCAACAGAGGAGTTGACCTCTGAGGATGGCTCAAAGAGCAAGGTTTCTGCTATCGAGATAACACTCTCAAAAGAGTGATTCTCTCTTTCTTTTTTATTTTGAATAAAGCGGGCTCAGCACACGCACGCGTTGGTTAAACAAGATAGTTATGAAAATATTAGACAAAGAAGGAACGATATCTGCTATCGTGATAGGTGTTGTAATAGTCCTAACAGGCGGCTGGAACTATCTCTTTTTTATGCTTTTATTCCTGTTTCTTGGCATAATCGTAACTAGATACGAAAATGAAATAAAGAGGGAAATGGGCCTTTATGAACATGAACGCGGAGCAGAAAATGTACTTTCAAATGGACTTGGTCCTATGGCGTTCGCTGTACTCTCGCCATGGTTTGGTCCTTTGCCATTCCTATCGTCTGTAGCCGCGATAACCTCAGACACGTTCGGTTCAGAAATAGGTGTCCTCGGAAAAAGTAGACCGATATTCCTTGGCAATCTTAAGCCGACAAAGCCTGGCACAAGCGGAGCTGTAAGTGCGATCGGAACCGTGGCAAGCGCTGTTGGCGCAATGCTGATCGGAGCATCCTCTATTTTTGTTTTTGGTATTCAACCAAACAAGGCGTTTCTCATAGGGCTCGCCGGTCTCTGTGGCTCTTTTATAGACACTCTTTTCGGCGTTTTTGAGGAGAGGGGAATAGGAACAAAGGGAACAACAAACTTTATATGCTCAATTGCAGGAGGAGTATTAGGTATTCTTATATAAGGTGAAAATGTGAAAACATTCATACTTGCGGGCGGTGAAGGAACAAGACTTCGACCATACACGTATACAATGCCTAAACCCATGCTTCCGATAGGAGAAGAAGGAAAACCAATACTCTATTACGTAATCAAAAATCTAAAAAGAAACGGATTGACAGATTACATCATAACTGCTGGATACCTTCATGAAAAAATAGAAGAGTATTTTGGAGATGGAAGCAAGTTTGGTGTAAAGATAGAATATTCGATTGAGAAGGAAAAAATGAACACCGCTGGCTCAATCCTTCCATTCAAAGATAAAGTCAGGGAAACATTTGTAGTGGTCATGGGAGATCATATCACAAACATAAATCTAAGGGAAATGATAGAACATCACAGAAAGAGAGAATGCATCGCAACTATAGCGCTTCTAAAGGGTAAGATACCAATAGAGTACGGTGTCGCTGAAGTAAAGAATGGATACATTGTTGAGTTCAAGGAAAAACCGCTTATAGAAAATCTTTATAACGTCGCGATCTATATTTTTGAGCCTGAGATATTCAAGTACATTAAAGAAAAAGAAGATTTCGCAAGGGACGTTTTTCCGAGAATGTTAAAGGCTGGGGAGAAGATAAACGCCTACATCTTCGAGAATGAAGTTTGGTATGACATCGGCAGGGTCGTTGATTACGAAAAACTAAACAAGGAACTGAAAATGAAGAAGATATTTCCGGACTGATTTATCTCATTATTTTCTTCTTTTTATTATATGCCTATGGATAAAGAAGAAGAACGATGATAGCAACGATAATCTCTAATCCTATAAAAAACAGAACAAGATTCCTCTCAGAAATTCCGTTGAAAAGCTTCATTATCAATTGTGCAAAGCCATTTACCCTCCCCTCAAGCGGATAAAGCCTTCCGTTCCTGTAATCCCCCCACCATTTGCTACTCGGAAATCTGTTGTATGCTTTTATAAAGAAATCAACAACATGTGGCAGGAGAAGAAGCGCTCCTGCGGCCTCCATATTTCCTATTATAACTCCTGCAGCAAGGGTAGCTCCGATTGTAAGATTTCCAACATCGCCAGGAAAAACCTTAGAAGGATACCAGTTGAAATGCAAGAACGCTAAAAGCGCACCTAGATAAGGTAAAAAGAGAAGCAGTGCCTCTCTCTCCCCATGAATCGCAGCAAGCAGGCTCGCAGCAAAGAGCATTACGATACCCATTCCTGCTTCCACTCCGTTAAAACCCGCTAGCATGTTGGTGAGATTTGATGCAACCGCTATCCCAATCGGAACAAGAACAACAATGTAAAACATGCCAAAGTCAACTACTCCAAAGAGAGGAAAAGTCATTGTTGTGCTCCCAGTCGCTCGAAGTGCAACCAGAGGAATTGCAGCAAAAAGAGGAAGAAACGCCTTTATATATTGCGGAACATCTAAAAGGTCATCCACTATCCCGATAAATGCAAGCGAATGAATAGTCAATATTCCAGCCAGGACAGGAACCAGCTGAAACTGAAAACCAAAAAAGGTATTGAAGATTATGGCAAGGAGAACACCTGCGGTAAATCCTGCGATTATCGCTATTCCGCCCATCTCTGCTACATCTGGCTTATCAGGCTTGTTGACATCCTTGCCCGTTATTCCAAATCTTTTCAATCTTGGAATGAGAATAACAGAGAAGACAAAGGTAACAAAGAATGAAAATAAAATTATCAGAATGTAAAGAAAGCCATCCATACTATCCCCTTATTCTATCCAATACAGACCTTGCAAAATCAACCGAGTAATCTTTTTTCTCCACGAGTTCTGCTGCTACGGCATCTATCTCTTCAGGGGTTCTAGCTCCGGCAAGCACTGCGATGTTTCGTGCATGCAACTTCATATGGCCTGCCTGTATACCTGTAGTCACAAGTGCATAAAGTGCTGCAAAATTATTTGCAAGCCCAACGCATGCCATTGCCATTGCCAGCTCTTTTGCGGTCTTTGCACCAAGAATCTTAAGCGCAATTTTTGCAGTTGGATTTGTGTTTATTGCACCTCCGAACACGCCAACTGCAAGAGGTAACTCTATCGAACCGAGAAGGTCGCCAGATTTTGTTTTTTCAAACTTTGTAAGAGGACGATAGCCGTCGATTGCCGCGTAAGCATGAGCGCCAGCCTCAATTGCTCTCCAGTCTTGACCACATGCAAGAGCAACAGCATCAATGCCGTTCATGATGCCCTTATTGTGCGTTGCACAGCGAAAGATGTCATTGGCTGCAAACTCATAGCCATCAAGCACCGCATCCACCGCATCCTCACCTATCGTTTCTTTCTTCCATATGGCATTCGCGCGCACTTTTCGTTTGATGGCAAGATTGCTCAAAATCCTAAGTCGCGCCTTTCCATCGGAGTATTTTTCAAGCACTGGCGCTACCGCTTCAAGTATGGTATTGATTGTGTTCGCGCCCATCACATCCTTCACATCAACGTAAAACTCGCATATGAGCATATCTCCTCTTTTTGTTTTTATCCTTTTAACATCAAATTCTTTTATTCCTCCCCAGTGAGCAGGATCACCTTTATACGCTGCAGCTGCTGTTTGTATGATCTCACTTCTTTTGCTCTCAAGTTGTCTTTTTGCTTTTGATGGATTTTCCAAACTTACGAGCTGGATCTGCCCTAACATTATGGAGTCATCAGCATCTGCTCGAAAGCCTTCAGGCAAACAGAGCTTTGCCGCCTTACAAGCACCAGCTACGACCGACGGCTCCTCGATTGCCATAGGAATAAATACATACTTCCCGTTTATCTTGAAATTGGTGGCAACCGCAAACGGAAGATGCATAGCGCCAATAACATTCTCTATCATTCTGTCTGCAATGGGCATGTGCAGCGCACCGCTTTGTTTTAAGGTATCCGCTTCCTCTTCTGTGAGATTACAGAGCTTCTTTATCTTCTCAAGCCTCTCATAGAGCGAAAGCTTGTGAAAACCTGATAACTCCAATGACTCACCCTTGAGAGAGCCTTGAGAGGGCACGCTCAAGACTGTGCGACATAGCATTTATTTTTGACTCGTAGATCCTTCTAAAGAGAAGAGCAAGATTTTTTTCGTCACCATCACCAAAAGAGTACTCCCCTTTCCTCCTCGTCAGTATTCCCATATCAATAAGTCTCTGAAGATGGTAATAAACTGCTTTGGGATTTTGCTCCTCCCCTGTCTTCTCATGCATTTTTTCCAGTATGTCTCTAGTCGTTGGGTTTTTTCCTGCGTAATGAAATTCAATAAGTGTATCAAGAAGGTCTACCAGCACTGTACGGCTTTCATTAGGGTTGATGAGCCCCAAAGATAGCGCAAGCCACCTAATCGTAGATTTTCGAGTTAAAAGAACATCCTCAGGTAACCTCAATGCCCTTATCACTAATTCAGATTCTATAAGCTTCGATTCAGGTATCATGACTATTTCTCTATGATAATAATTTAAAAACCATTTTACTTTTTACCTACTGAAGGTTGGTGCTATGATAAAGCTATTGCTCAGAATGCATCCGGATGTTTTATTTGCGTACACACAAAATTATGTCAACATGATCATAAGAACCGAGAACCACAGTACGGAACCTTTTTGGTGTGAGGTTGATGTTAGGGTACCAGATGGCATCTCGCTCAGTTCACACAACGAATTAAAAAAGGGCAGAATCAGAATGGGGATACTATCAAAAAAAGAGTTCGTAGAAAAATCCGTGAAGATATACGGAAGCACCTACACTATGCCTCAGGTTTATCAGATAGAAGCAACCCTCTACGCATTTAATAAGGATGGAGTAATAGACGGACGACTTGAGAAGAAAATAGAACTAAGATGCGAAGTTAAGAAAGAGGAAGTTATGTAGTTTCCTTTACGGTTTCCTTCTCGCTCTTCTTCTCCTCTCTCTTCCTGGTCTTTTTCTTCTGCGGCTCCTTGGCCTTGGCCTCTGTATCCTTTATTTCTTCCATTTTCTTCTCGGTTTTTCCCTCTTCCTTCTTTTTTTCTTCTTTCTTTTTCTCTGCTCCTTCCTTCTTCTCTGTTTCCCCTGTCTTCCCTGCTCCCTCCCTCTCCTCCTTTTTCTCCACAGTAACCCTTTTCTCCTCCTCGCCAGATGGAGGTACTGCCTCACCTAATAGCCCACTCTCCCCTGTCTCCTCTATCTTCCTAACAGTCACTTTACCCGTCTCTTCTTTTTCTTCCTCAAGCCTTTCAAAATAGTCTACATCGTACTCAAACTCATTATAAGATTTTATTTTTCCCTGGGAAAGCATGAGTTCTCTTGCAAGAATGTAGAAAACAAGGGCTAAAGAGCGTCGGCCTTTGTTGTTTATTGGTACGACTAAATCCACAAACTTTGTCTCATTATCCGTATCACAAAGCGCTACTATTGGTACACCGTTTTTTGCACCCTCAACTATAGCTTGCCTTTCCCCTTTCGGGTCGCAAACAAAAATGATCTTTGGTTCTCTGAATCTCTTTGACATCAGATTAACCATCGTACCTGGTACAAACCTCCCTTGAAGCAACGGGATACCTGTAAGCTTTGAAAATTTTAGTGCGGGATTGCTCGAGTAAATACGAGAAGCAACGATAAGTACATCTTCTGACGGGTATTTAGCAAGTAGTTTTGCAGCGGTCATAAGTCGTTCTGCTGTCTTTCTCAGATCAAGTATGTAAAGGCCATCATCTCTCTTTTTAAATATGAAAGCCCTCATATCGTTTGTTTTTATCCTAGTGCCTATGTGCACACCTGCTTCTAAAAGAACATCCTGATTAACAGGCAAACCTGTTTTTTCCATGTTCACACCTCGTTTTTATCATCCACACCTTGTTTTATCATACCTCAGTTTCGATTTTTATGCTTTTGAAGCAAGATGGGGCCGCCGAGATTATCTCCGGTTTTCAGCATGCAAAACCGCCAAAACCGCTTGAACTCAGATAACAAGCACCCCAAGCTTGCAGGATACCAGGTTACCTCACGGCCCCGGACGTTGGTGAACAAACTCAGTTCACCAAACCCTTATGGTCTTGAGTATTTCACCAAATTTTCTATAGTGTCCACATGAGAAAGGAACATCCTTCTGCAGCAATACCGCCGGATACCGAGTTCATCCAATGCCACCTCTACTGATTTCTCAGCGGTAAGCTTCTTGTAATCTGCATACAGATGCCCTATCACAGAACCACATGTGAAACATCTCACAGGGAATTCCAACACATCACCTGCCCCACGTGCTCAACTAATATCATCTATATGATTTCTGGTATCTTGCACGAGCCTTCGGTCCCTTGAATTTCTTCGGCTCTACTCTTCTTGGATCATCAACTATGAGCGAGCGATCGATTGAAGCGAACTTATCGTTGAGGTTCATAGTGTCAAAGTAACCTGCCAAGGCTTTTGCAATTGCCGTTCTAGCTGCCTGCGCCTGTCCCATGGCACCCCCGCCTGAAACGTTAACAGAGATATCAACTGTATTGGCTTCAGGACCGATATACCTAAGTGGCTCGGTTATGATATCACGAATATACTTGTTGTTTATGGCGTTGATGTTTACGGAATTTATTCGAATGCATCCTGTACCACTCGCAACCCTAGCTCTGGCGATGCTGCTCTTTCTTTTTCCTCTTGCAAGTATCACTTTTGATTTTTTCTTTGAAGATTTTTTTGGTTTTTTTTCCCTTTTTTTCTCTGTCATACTAAAACCCCCTAAACACTATTTTCTATAACCTATATTTTTACACAGCTCATAAATCGTAATGCCCTTCGAGATACCATCATGTTTATCTGTCGGAAAATCAACAGCTGTTAGGTGCTTTGGGTTTCCGGTATGGATTGTTATTCTTCTGTATGCTGCTCGTCCTCGAGCGGTTTGCCATGGAAGCATCCCTCTTATCATCCTCTTGACGAGCATGTGAGGAACCTTCGGCCATTTTGGTGCATGCTCTGGGTTAGCTTTGTGCGTAATTGCTCTTCGCGCTTGAAATCTTCGCAGTATAGCGTTCGGATTACCTTTGATAACCATTTTCTCAGCGTTTATTACATGAACCTCCTCGCCAGAAAGCGCTTTTTTAGCGATTCTTGTTGCGAGTCTTCCGAAGATGCAATCCGTTCCGTCTATAATAATCATGAGATCACCGCTATTTGAGTATCATTATATCTCTCCCAGTAGGATTTGTCTTTAGAACGGCTTCTATGGAGACTGCCTTTCCACCAGCGTGCTCAATAGCTTGTCTTGCTGCAGCGCTAAAAGCAAAGGCAGCCACGATAACCTTTTTTGAAAGTCTACCTGCGCCGAGTACCTTTCCGGGCACAACTATCGCGCATCCGTCTTTTCCAAATTCATCTATCTTGCTCACATTCACCGCAATCTTGCTCCTTCTTGGTCTGGAAAGCTCATACGCTATCTTTTTCCATATCGGCCTTTTCTCTTTGTTGAGCATCTCTACTAACGAGATGAGAAAAGGATTTTCCTTTGCCTTCTTAACTTTTTTGATGTCCGCTCGTTTCATTAGAATCACCGACTCGCTCACAAAAGGGCTCTCCGGTTTCCTCAGGCGTCCCTTTTGACAACCCCACCTGAGGCAAACTTCTGCCCTTTTTAAAGGGCTCTCCGGTTTCCTCAGGCGTCCCTTTTGACAACCCCACCTGAGGCAAACTTCTGCCCTTTTTAAAGGGCTCTCCGGTTTCCTCAGGCGTCCCTTTTGAACTCTTTTGAGCTAACGCCGTGGAAATAATTTATCTTCGAAGGTTTTTTAAACATGCTCATCTGGGTTTTCTCATACGTAATTTGCGTTAGAACATCGTAATTGTGCTTTTCTTTCCAAAATCTTCCATAACCATGAGACTAGATAGAACAATGGTAAGAGTAATGAAGAGATATACGTTATAGAACCATGTCAGAAGAATTACAACAAAGATAATTGCTCGAACAGCATTGGAGAAATGGTCAAACGATTCATGGAGCAATTTCGAAACGTAAATTACCTTATTTGTGCCTTCATATTTTTCTATCAATTTCTCTGATGTATTGAAAACTATTGGGATGTAAACTAATGTACGACTTTCGAGAAGAAGCATGAGGAATGCATATACCAAGAGCGCAAATATCGCTATTATTTTAAACATTGTAAGAAAATCAAGAATGCTCTCAAGGGTTGGGGCTTTTGCAAGAACAAAACCAAAGGAAATTATAATCGCACTCATAAGTGCTGTAGAGATTAGCACCCCGTTCCTTAAAATCTCAATCAATGTTTCATTTTTGTCTTCCTTTAACAGCGTTTCTATGCAGCTTTTTCTATATATAGAGCGGATTCTTTTTCCTGTAATACTACCCTCAAGTTTGCGCGCATATTCTCTCAAATATAAAGAAGCAAAAAAACAGAAAAGGAAAATTATAGCGGCTAACTCATCTATTGTTATCGTATAACCAAGTAATTCCATAAGTAAAAATCAAACGCAGCAATTAAAAATCTGTCTGCGCGCTTGTTAAAACTAAATAAACCCAATGTGCAAAATTTGAGATGCCATAATAAAGAAAAGAATAAGGAGAACTAAACCTGCGAAAAGATGCATCTCACGCACATAACGCTCTTTTACAGCACTCACGTGATCCAAAGTCGCCTTTCCAAGCAGAACAGCCAAGGCGATCACAGCCATTGGTAAAACAAATATTATATTATACACCACAAGATATAGAAGCGCGCTCAGCGTGACTGCTTTTTGAAGCATAGCTAAGACCATAAGATACGGTCCAGACGAGCATGGAAGAAGGAAAATTGAACAGAAAAGTGCTGCTGCGGCAACGCCAGGTATCGACGTCGCTCCGGCTATTGCTGCTTTTGCATAAGGTCTAAGAAAAAGCGGCATCTCAACAGCAAAGAAGCCTGGCCTGTAATCAAAATATGCAATAAACTCCAGTACTGCAAGCACAAGTGCTAGAACAGTCACAGCAGTATAAAAGGCGTTTGTAATATCAAACATCGGAAGGTTCTCATAGTGCATGGATTAACAGAGTCAACGAGTGCAGCTCCGATAAGAACTGGTATAGTCAACTGAACGAACTTAGTACGTTCCTCCAAGGGGCTAAAAGTATTCTGAGTAAAGATACCGGATGCGCTTCTATTTTGGACATGCTGAAATAAGATTTCCTCAAATCTTTCCTTGCTGAGCTCTCCTATTACTACAGAACGATTGTCGATCAGTAGAAGCGGGATTCCTCCCTTTTGTGGATCAAGTCCAAAACCGATATAGACATTGAGCAGTTCCTGTCTGTTGTTCGGATTAAAGTAAACTTCCTTTTCAGTGAAATGTATGGTGTAGTTTGCAAAGGTCGAATTAAGCGAGCCCTTTACGATGGGTTCCATTCGTGCACAGTGTGGACAACCTTCTCCGTAATAAAATATAAGAGTAACTGAGTCGGCGGAGTCCGCACCAACAGAACGGAGCGCATCTGGAAATGCAAATGAAACCTGCGCAAATGACAGAAGACACAGAACTACGAATATAGTAGTATAAACATTTGTAATATAACACGTCATGTAAAGAGGTTTGACAAAAACATTTTTAAATCACTGGGATTTCAAATAAAGGAGTGAGGAGAAAAAAGAGGGGGCGTATGAATAACGTAATAAGATTGGATTACACGGAAAAAGACTACAGAGTTTACAAAATTGAAAATACAGAAATACCAGAGAACACGTTTATCATTTGCTCAGAAGCATCTCGAGATATACTCTATAATCCCCATATAGCAGGAAAGAAACTTCAGGAAAAAATGGAAAAACTCAGCAGGATTTTTGTAGAGGTAGCAACAAAAAAAGGACTAAGAGGGGCAAGGTTTGAAGATGTTGTTGAATTCGTTCTTCTTGCAGGTGGGCTCTATTATAACATTGCGTCAGGATTCAAATCAGTTCACGGATATGCACTTCCTCAATGCTTCCTCGGAATAAAACGACAAAGAATAGAAGGAAGCGAGGGAGAGTTTAGAGCGGTCTCAACGTATGAAAATTTTGAATCCCTTCCAAAAAATGCGAGGGTAATCATAGGAGATACCATAGCCACCGGCGCGACTATTGTAAGAGCGATAAGCGACCTTGAGAGAGCGGCCGCCGAAAGAGACGAACGGATAGAGCAGCTCATAATATGTTCTCTGGCGTGTTCAAGCGATGGAGCAAAGAGAATAAAAAGGATGGAAGACAGAATGAAGGAGTTAAACAAGGATTTCACACTTTATCTTATAGCGACTGAGCAGCTCTTTCACCTCATGCCTGACGGCACAGACCTTCGATTTCTGAAAGAAAAAAGCATAATGCCAGAAGAAACAAAAGAGTACACAATAAAAAAGTATGGAGAGCGTCTGGGAAGAGAGATGAAATGTGCTATATTTGACTGGGGCACAAGATGCAAGAATCCAAAGAAACATTACAAAGAATTTATGGAGTTCGCAGAGCAAATACTCAAATCAAATATTCTTGATAAGAAAGGGATAAGAGAAATAGAAAGAATGAAAAGTGAGATAGCGCAGGAAATGGAAATATTCAATCGAATCATTCAATGCCAGTAGGCGTCATCCACGGCCATCATTTGTGGTTTGATTCTACGGGGGATAGGTTTTGCGCTATGCGCTCAAATGCCTTTGCAGCAAGCCTTAGCGTATTAGCCTCCGCTTCCTTTGCGGCTCTTTTTTCATTTTCTGTTTCTGGGAAAGACTTACCTGGAATTGCGCCTATTATTGCGGACACCAATCCGCTGCCAACGTATATTCCCTTCTCTCTGAATTCTGCCGCAACCACATCTATAATCATCTGTTCCATCTCAGTGCTTATTACTCCATAAGCATTACGTAATTCAGCAAACTTCTCTTCTCCCATTTCCGCATAAAGTGAGTCCTTTGTGAAATTCGGACCAGCGATGGCATTCAGTTTGAGTTCCTCTGCGGCTGCTTTAAGATGACAGAATAGGTCTACCGAAGCCAACGTCTTAAAGTGCTTTCGGTCATGACTAACATAAAGAGGGTTTCTGATAACATCCTTGATGCAACGTCCTACCCTTTCCATAGCATTGACGCTTGCGAAATCTAAAATAGAAAGTTCGGACTGAAGGATAGCTCCGATAGAACCGTAGCTTTCAGTTCCTATTGCGATATCACCTATAGACATCGCAAAATTGTTGGATGAGCGACTGTTAACACCTCCAGCGGTTCCAGCACGCACGACATAGATACCGCTTGTCTTTATCTCCTTTTTGTTCCAGGAATACCCATCATCTCTCGTGAAGTAGAGGATTTCTTTCAGATTTATCTGAGTTGCAGGGCATCCCATCTGCGTCTCAACTATCGCAAGTGGAAATTCTATCCTTCCCTTAACGACGCCAACCAAGAGAGTCACCCTGCCATAAGCATCCAGTCCTGCGATTTCCAGTGCAATCTCATCTATGAAAGCAGGATCTTTTATCTGTAATATATCTGGCGCTTTTTTAACGCGCTCCCTACTTCCAACCGCGATTATAAACGGTGGAAGCATGCCATTGTTATCTTTTAAGTATGGCACGTCCTTCCATTTATCAAGTTCATGAAGGCGACCAACTGCTGTGTGCGTTCCAAGAGGTTTAAGTGCCTTTCTTTTTTCAAGGATTGCGTTTTCCATAATACCACTTTTAGTATAATAATACGAAACATTTAAAACATTTAAAATAAGGATTAAAAGAAGTTAGTAAAAGGTAGAACAGAACGAAACGATTATTTTGGGTGATAAAATAGCCAGAATAAAAAAGGCGGAGATAAGGAAGAAGGTGCTCATCACCTCTGCGCTTCCGTATGTAAACAACATCCCGCATCTCGGCAACATAATCGGATGCGTATTGTCAGCGGATGTCTTCGCACGCTACTGTAGACTCCGGGGATATGATGTGCTTTATATCTGCGGGACTGACGAGTACGGCACTGCAACTGAAATAAAGGCATTCGAAGAAAAAACAACACCGCAAGAGATTTGTAAGAAATACTATGAGATACATAAGAAAATATACGAATGGTTCGGCATAGAGTTTGATTACTTTGGACGAACATCAACCCAGAAACATACTGAAATAACGCAACATATCTTTCTTCAGTTGTATAAGAACGGCTATGTGACAGAGGAAGAAATAGAGCAACTGTACGATGAAAAGGCAAAGATGTTTCTGGCAGATAGGTATGTCGAAGGCACTTGTCCATTCTGCGGCTACGAAAGCGCGAGAGGCGACCAATGCGATAAATGTGGAAAACTTCTTCAGCCAACAGAGTTGATAAACCCGCTCAGCGCAATAACAAAAACCAAACCCATCGTGAAAAAGTCTAGACATCTTTTTATAGATTTACCCAAGCTTCAGTCAAAGGTAGAGACGTGGATAGAAAAGCGCTCTAAGGAAGGCAAATGGTCTGAAAACGCGATTGCAATCGCAAAATCATGGCTAAAGGAGGGATTAAAAAGAAGAGACATAACGCGCGACTTAAAGTGGGGGGTGCCTGTTCCGCTTTCAGGTTACGAAGATAAGGTCTTTTATGTCTGGTTTGATGCGCCAATCGGTTATATATCGATAACGGCAGATTATACAGAGAGATGGGAAAGCTGGTGGAAAAATCCGGATGAAGTTTTACTCTATCAATTCATGGGAAAGGATAATGTGCCATTTCATACAGTAATATTTCCGTCCACGCTCCTAGGCACCGATGAAAAATGGACGATGCTTTATCATATAAGCACAACCGAGTATCTTAATTACGAAGGTGGAAAATTTTCGAAATCGCGCGGGATCGGTGTTTTTGGCGATGGGGCGATGGCTTCTGGCATTCCGGCAGACGTTTGGCGGTATTATCTACTTGCAAATCGTCCAGAAACATCAGACACAAACTTTACGTGGGAGGATTTTCAAGACAAAACAAACAACGAATTGATAGCGAACCTTGGCAATCTTGTTAACAGAACGCTTGTTTTTATAGCGAACAATTTCGATGAAAGCGTCCCACGAGCCGGAGAATTAAATGAAAATGACAAAATGTTTATGGAGACACAAAAAGAAACAATATCAAAAATAGAGAGCGAACTGGAACGGTGTTCGATAAGAACAGGTCTGCATCTCATAGTTGGATGTTTTGCGAAAAACGCAAATAAGTACTTCCAGGAAAATGAACCCTGGAGGCTAATCAAAACAGATAGAGAAAGAGCGGCTACTGTGCTAAATATGCTTGTAAATCAGATAAGGGATATGGCCATTCTTATAGAACCATACCTACCATATACAAGCAGCGAGATATTCAGACAGTTAAATCTTGACCCTTCAGAAAAAAAATGGGATAGAATCGGAAAACCGTTGAGAGAAGGTCATAGAATCGGCATACCCAAGATACTCTTCACAAAGCTTGAGGACAGGGACATTGCTGCGCTGAAAAAAAGGTTTGGCGGGGGACAGGAAAAAACAACGTCTTCTATTGCAGAGCTTGATCTTGAGGTTGGTGTTATAACAGAGGTGACCAAACATCCAAATGCAGAAAAACTTTATGTGGAGCGGGTGAAGCTTGGTGATGAGGAACGGCAGATAGTATCAGGTCTTGTTCCATATTGCAGGGAGGACGAACTACTTGGAAAGAAAGTAATAATCGTAAAAAATCTAATGCCAGCAAAACTGCGGGGTATCGATTCAAACGGGATGCTTCTCGTCGTGGAGGATGCAGCAGGCAACATTGAACTCCTTCCACCAGGCGAAGGTGAGGTCGGCGATAAAGTTGTTGCTGAGGGAGTAGAACCAAAACCAAAGAAATTTATAACTATAAAAGATTTTGAAAAAATAATTTTTGAAGTTAGAGACTGGAGGGCGTTGGCTGACGGCATACCGCTTCTCATAAGGGGAAAGGTGCTAAAAACGGAGAAAATCAGAGAAGGAAAGATAAAATAAATAGAAAGATAAAATAAATAGAATTAGGTAATTAAAATTCCATTAACGATACCATCCTGCCCCACACGATTTGTGACCCTTACCTTGCCTATATCTGTTTCTAAAATTACTCCTTTTGTTACTATATTCATACGAACGAATTCTGGATTACGGCTTTCGAGAACCCGTATAATTTTTGCTCTTTTTACTCCTGTCTTTGTTACCACGTTAACAACTGATGCTTTTTTTAATTTCGTGGCTGTTTTTCCGCCCCTAAGTCTTCTCTTTACTCTCACATCGCTATCGCTAACCCTTGTCGCAGAAAAAACACCACCGACATGTGCAAGCTTCTTATCCCTAAACTTTACCTTTTTTCCACCTGTTCCAGAACTAACTTTCTTTCTGTATGGTTCGTGATACTGTTTCATCAGAATTCACCTGATAACATTTTATGGAAATACATTTATGGAAATATTTTATAAGGCATGTTTTAAAACTATTCTGTTTGTTTCCAAGTTGGTGATATGTTTAGAGTAGTTCGTGTAAAGAATTGCAATCTTTCAAAACTTCCAGAGGGTATAATAGCTGTGAGAAGCGATTTTGCAAGATCTAAAGAAGAGTTTTATCTTGCATACCTTCTAGCTAAACTTGCTTTCAAAAATAAAAAGAACATAGCAAAAAAATTCAAGTATGAATTTTTGCTTTGGCTCACAGGAAAAAGAGACATACGCTCAGCGCTAGCCGTCTCTGAACCAAAGGGAAAGATGTGTCTGCTCATACTGTTTAAAAGGAAAAAATATGAGAGGATCGGAAAAAGACTTCCCCTAAAGTTGCGAAAGCATGCAGATCCCCTCGCGCTTGAGAGAATCTCGCTAAGTAGAGTTGCAAGCTAATTATTGAGTAGTTAGTTGTTTAAGTAGAATGTCTCTATCCAGAGGAAGCTCGATACCAAGAACCTCATGGATAAAAAGAAACATGTCTACAGCTTTCTCCTTATCTTTCGTTACCATGTCTGCCATTTGCTTAAAGGTAAGATCCCTTCCGACAAGCTCATAGAGCATTAATCCTTCTCGTCCGTATTTCTTATATATCGTAAAGCCGTCATCACCATATTTTTTCTTAACATCTTCCCTTGGCATGGGTTTAAGGATTAGCATCCCATTGTCCATCAGGAAATTTAGAATATCATAAACCTTATAAAGAGGCGCATTAACCTTTAGCGCAATGTCTATCACGTCCTTTTTGCCGTCTATTTCGCCTTGTATTCGCTTGCCTTCGTCCTTAAAGGTCAGAAAGACCTTTGCACTAACCTGAACAGATTTTATAATGTCACCCGAGATAATTACGGGAACTTCAACAGGATTCGGAATTGTTATTTCTTTAACTTCTTCTGGTGCCTTTTCCGCTTCCAGCATAGGCGCAAAGCCCGTTTCAGCTACTTCCTCAGTTGGAGGAGCAATTGGCGCTACTGGTTTTTTCTCCTTTGGATACTCAAGCTTTATTATCCCTTGCTTATCCATGAAATCTAGTATCTCTATCAGTTTCGACTCTGTTATACCTACCTCCTTCATGATCTCTTCTGCTGTTCTCTCGCCATCTATAAGCGCATAGACTTGAAGACCAACATCCCCATACTTTTCTTTTATTATCTTTTCAACAGATGTGAGCACTTCCTCTTCTGTTGCTGCCTCCTCCATCTCAAAACCGAACTCCTCTTTTTCTTCTTTTTCCTCTTCTTTTTCCTCCTCTGGCTTCTCCTCTTCAGGCGCTTCTTCCTCAGCCTTTTCCTCTTCCTTTTTTATCTCCGCACCTTCTTCAGGCAGTATGGGCTCTATCTCTTCCTTTTCTTCCTCCTCTTCTTCCTCCTCAGACACTATAGGTTTTATTTCCTCAAGTTGCTCTTCCTCTTCAGGTTTCTCCTCTTCAGGTTTCTCCTCTTCAGGCACTTCTTTCTTTACTTCTTTCGGAGTTGGTGGCCGAGGCGCCCTTGCTGCTCTCTTTTCCTTTGCTTTCTTAGAAGGAGGTTTGGGTGGTGAAGGGATCTCCTCAGCTGCTCTTTCCACCGGTGCCTTTTCTATCTCTCTAGTGCTCTTTGGTACTAACTCCACCATTCCAGTCTCCTGCATATAATCTATAACTGGATAGAATATCTTGTCTTCGAGTGCAAGATCCTTCTTAAGCTCCTCAGTTGTTCTCCTTCCAGTTATGGCACGATATACCTTCAGCCCAACCTCTCCAAACTTTTTTAGCAAAAGATTTTGATTCTTAAACCTTTGAAGGGGTCCCTTCTCGACTCTTCTTATAATGAAATCTGCTTTTTTTCCTACCATTGAAAATCACACGCCTTGACTCAGTGTGGTTTTTATACTATTATACATTTATAATACTACTATGCGTTAACTTTACATATTTATAAAGAGTTTTAAAACAATACTATCCATGACACGGGTCTATTTTGAGACCTACGGATGCACACTTAACCAAGCAGACACAGACATTATGAAAGGGATCGTGCGGAATGCGGGATACGAGATCGCACAGAGTGAGAAGGAGGCAGATATAATTGTTTTTAACACCTGTACTGTAAAGGCAGCAACAGAAAATAAGATTATGGAAAGGATGAAGCGAACTCTTAAACCATTTGTGATTTCTGGCTGCATCTATGTTAATCGGAAAAGAATCTTGAAGGAAATTAAAAACCCTGTCGTCCTTCCGCCACACTGCGTTGGGGCGATATGCGAAGCTATAGAAACTGCAAAAGCAGGCAGGAGCGCATGGTTTACAAACAGCACTGAAAAGAGCAACCTTACCAGAGAACTAACAACACCAATTCTACGCATTCCAATCCAGGAAGGCTGCACTGGCTCGTGCTACTTCTGTCAAACAAGGCTTGCGCGACCACGTCTAAGAAGTTATCCGCTAAAAACGATTCAGATGTGGATCGAGAACGGCATCAAGGCGGGTGCAAGAGAGATACAAATTACAGGGATGGATGTTGGCGCATACGGGCTTGACAATGGCGATACGCTTCCCGCTCTCCTCAAAAAAATTGCAGAGATAGACGGAAATTTCAAAATCCGTCTTGGAATGATAAACCCGCACCACTTGAATCGGTTTGGAAATGAGTTAATTGAGATTATGAAGTCTGATAAATTCTATAAATTCATACATCTTCCTGTTCAAACAGGAAGCGAACACGTATGCAGGACTATGAACCGTCCGCATAGCGTAAGGGATTTCGTATCATGGGTGAATAGATTTCGCGCTGCAATCCCGAATATCACAATAGCCACAGACATAATTGTTGGCTATCCGACAGAGACAGAAAGAGATTTTATGAAAACCATTTCATTACTCAAAAAAATAAAACCTGATGTGGTTAACATCTCAAAGTACACTGTGCGCACAGGAACGAAGGCAGCGGAGATGCGGCATTTGCATACAAATGTTATAAAGGAAAGAAGTAGAAAAATAACCAAACTAGTTCGATGGCTGTGCGTGGAAAAAAATAGATCGGCTATTGGAAAAACAATTGATGTGTTGATGTTAGAAGAAAACGGTAGAAAAGGAAGGACCAAAAACTACAAACAGGTTGTACTCAACAGAAAGGCAAGGCTTGGTAGTTGGGTACAAGCAAAGGTAGAAAGAGTAAATCATGGTTCGTTGTTCGCAGTCACGCGAAGAAGCCGACAATCTGAAACTAAACAAAAACGATTGGCTTCCAAAGGTCATTAGGGCGTTGCAAATACAACGGCTCAGGGCTAACCTGGGGAGCTCTGCTCTCTGGGTCCCAGCGACCGAAGATCGCGGAGTCTTGCTCGGCAGTCTCTCCAATATCTCACGAGATAAAGAAACCGATAAAAGAGGTTCTCAAAGAGGAAGAAAAAAGAAGCTACGTGAACAAAGCCAGCAGTTTTTTCTAATCCGATGGTATAGATTCACTCCTTTGCTCCGTATTTCTTCAGCATTTCAACAGTTTCAGTACGCCCCAACAGGGCAGCATACCACAACGCCGTCATTCCATATTTATTCTTCGCGCTCACATCTGCTCCCTTCTCAATTAACATCCTAACCATTTCAGTATCTCTATTTCGGGCAGCATACATCAACCCCGTCGTTCCATCTTTATTCTTCGCATTCACATCTGCTCCTTTCTCAATTAACATCTCAGCAGTTTCAGTACGCCCATGCTCGGCAGCATGCATCAACGCTGTCTTTCCCTTTTTATCCTTCGCGTTCACATCTGCTCCTTTCTCAATTAACATCTTAGCAATCTCAGTATGTCCATTCCGGGCAGCCCACATCAACGCCGTCATTCCAGGTCCAAATTTACTCTTCGCGTTCACATCTGCTCCTTTCTCAATTAACATCTCAGCAATTTCAGTACGCCCAAACACGGCAGCATACATCAACGCCGTCATTCCAGATCCATTCTTTATATTTACCCCTGCTCCCTTTTCAATCAACATCCTGGCAATTTCAGTATCCCCATTCCGGGCAGCCTCCATCAACGCCGTCCTTCCACATTCATTCTTCGCGTTCACATTCACTCCCTTTGTAAGCAGCTCTTCCACCTCTTTTGTGTTTCCTTTTTTAACTGCTTCAAAAAATTGGTAGTAGCATAGGAAGACAGATAAGCCCGTCTGTTGTTCTTCTGTAAGCTTTGGTTTAATTGCCGGTTCTACGAGTGGCCCCTTCAGCCTTGGACCTTTCTTCTCACATCCTTCGCGGACCTTTTCCCTTATTTTTTGATTTTTTATACCATTCATATTTTACCACCAATTAACGCATATGTAACAAAAAGTATTTAAATGTTATTATTTTTTACAACTTGAGGTATTAAAAATTACTATGTTTACTCATAGGTTTACTCATAGGCGCTCGTCGCGCAGCAATGCTGCTACTCGCCTTCCTTATAAAAATACTGGTATGTTTTTTAAAGAAACCGCTAAAAGAGGTTCTCAAAGAGGAAGAAAAAAGAAGCTACGTGAACAAAGCCAGCAGTTTTTTTCTAATCCGATGGTATAGATTCACTCCTTTGCTCCGTATTTCTTCAGCATTTCAACAGTTTCAGTACGCCCCAACAGGGCAGCATACCACAACGCCGTCATTCCATATTTATTCTTCGCGCT
>JAWCKZ010000011.1:0-22123 GCA_038851325.1 Candidatus Bilamarchaeaceae archaeon | reverse complement strand
CTATAAAAGAAGGGATTGCTATCTGAATTGAAAAATTTATTATCTCTCTGTGCAATTTGTTGAAATCTTATTTTTCCTCTCTTTGAATGAGAATATTTTCATGTTCACAGTATTCACAGTATGTTTATATATTTTAGTAAATAAATTATAAAATAATAATATATTTAAAATATGGGATGGCAATTAAATGTGACATTCTCGTTATAGGAGCAGGTCCTGCTGGAAGTTCTGCTGCAAGGGCTGCTGCAATAAATGGGGCAAAAACAATTTTCATCGACAAGAAAAAAGAAGTTGGAATTCCAGTTAAATGCGCTGAGGGCATTGGAAAGTACCTCTTTCCTTATTTACCGTTTAAAATTCCAAAGGAGCAACTTAGATGGCGAATTGATGGTATGATTTTTTTAGCAGAAAATATATCAATAAAAAGAGAGGGTGAGATCTGGGATGGTTACACTGTAGATAGAGAAAAATTTGATAAGTGGCTATCCACTTTAGCCATAAGAGAAGGTGCAAAACTTTTTCTTGATACTGAGCTAATAGATTTTGATATAAAAAATGATGAGGTTAAGAAAGCTATCATTAGACGAAATGAAAAACTTATCGAAATTGAACCAAAAGTTATTATCGGAGCTGACGGTGTTGAGTCCACTGTTCTAAAACTTTTAGGAGAGTACAAACCAAAGAGAGGACATATCTCTGAAGTTCATTCATGGGAAATGAAAAATCTTAAGCTAAAAAATCCGCATTTTGAACAAATTTATATAGGTGATTTTACGCCTTCAGGCTATGCATATATCTTTCCTAAGTCACGAACAGAAGCAAATGTTGGTGTTGGAGGCATTTTTCCTGAAAGAAAATTGGAGCATTACTTTGAAGAATTTTTAAATATAAAACAAGTAAAAGAGCAGCTGAAAGATGCAAAATTTGTTAATGAAAGAAGTAAGAAAGCAGTTGTTGGAGACATAACTAACAAATGGATTCATGGAAATGTTTTATTAGCAGGTGATGCAGCAAACCATAGCTTGAAACCATTTATTGAGGGCATTCTTCCAGCAATAATAAGTGGAAATTTAGCAGGCGAACTTGCTGCAAAAATGCATAAAGGGGAGGAAGTAAAAATGGGGCATTATCTAGAATCAATTGAGAAATCGCTTCATCCGCATTTTAGAGCTTCAAAAGAACTTGAAGAGATAATAAAGAGATGGTTTGAAACTAAAGGGAGAGAAAAACATTTATTGTTTTTAGGTTTGGTAACAGGATTGTTTGAATTAGAAAGGTTAGATGAAATCGAAGAGATGAGTTATGAAGCTTTAGAAGCAAAATTATTGGAAGCAAAAAATGGAATTTAACTCAAAAGGCAAAAATCATTTAAAATAGTTACTGTTTTTATGCCACAAAAACTACCACAACTCTTTTTAAACTATATTTGCGTAAAATATAACATCGTTTAAGTAAAGTTCGGATTTTTAAACGGAGATAAAGTGATAGGTGATCTAAATGGCTTCAAACTCTAAATCAAATGAAGAAGAAAAGAAAGAACTTGAGTTTGATCTACCTGCAGGATTGTGGATTGTTTTTTGATTTTTGCATTAGGTGGAGTCTATTTCTTAGTAAGTTTGCTTTCTAGATTTGAACTTGTTTTGCTATTATTAGCTTTTTGTTTCTTTCTTACTGCATTTGGAATTTATTAATAAGAATAAAGAAAATTTATCTCTTTGTGAATTAAAGATGAAAGTTTATTCTGGATGCACTGCGGGTAGAATAGAATTGATGGAAAAATTCAACAAATTTACTAAATTAATAGTTGGAAATCAAAATTTTAAAAATTGTATAAAAAATAGCGGAATTAAAAATGTATTTCTCATTGGTGGCGTGTTATTTGATATTCAGGGGGAACCTGCGACTAAACAAAAAGATGAGGAATGGGGGATTTGTTACAATGGATTAATAAGAGGTAAAGATGACATACTTAAAACACTTAAAGAAGCAAATATCGAATATGTCGAAAGTGATAATAATTCAACGGAAAAAGCATTCATTATAAAATATAACATTGATGGAATCAATATAAATATCGTTGCAGTTTATGGAAATGAGGTAATAAAAAACATCTTTGCTGGAAAACAAAAACATGACATTAGTTACTTTAAGAAGCAATTAGAAAAAATGCTATATGATGACCTTTGGTAGGACAAATAATTACTTTAAGTGAAAGAGCTGTTCTAGACCAAAATTTCAAGAAAAATAAGAAACTCAACAATTACATCACAACAATATTGAGAAGTGGTGAATTGTTATCTGAAATTAAAAGACTTCAAATTAACATGAATGAAAAATTATTGACTACAACTGTTTCAAAAATTTTAGAAGTTGTAAAAAAAGTGGATAAAAATTTATTACAGATAAGACCAACACCAGCAGAATTAATAATAAAATCGTCTGGGGAAGATTATGATATAAACGATTATGTTGCAGATATTGTTCAATTATTATCCTGTAAGGATGTTATTAAAGAAGTAAATAAAGATTTAGGAAAAATTAATACAAAAAGTTTGACCGACTTCTAACAAGATCTCTCACGAAGTGAGGCTATATGTGGCGAAGCCACCAGACGGCGACCCCCAAGTTAAAACTCAAACTCAATTGAAATGAACATATGCGATTAAGAGAAGTTTTCGCTTGCGAAAATTTGGGGAAAATTCGCGGGATTTTCCCTCTTAATCGCTGTTAGGCATCCTGAACGAAGTGAAAGCCCGCAGGGCGTGGCAAAATTACGAAGTAATTTTGAGTTCAGAATTCGGCGGTGGCGGGACGGCGCGAGAAATTTAGTCTTTTCTTATAACTTCAACACTTGGAAAATGTCTTTTTATTCCTTCTACAATTTCACTATAATTTGATTCGGAAAAAATTGGCTCAAATAATACTATAATTAGATGCGTATAGTAATGAGAATATTTCAAACATTTTGTAGTTAGTGTATTTAGTGCTTGATTATCAGTCGGTCCTTTTACTTCGATTGCTATGTTATCAATTACAATGTCTGGTCTTGAAGCACCAGTTTGTAATTCAACTATTGCATTTTGGAAATGACTTTTTAACCAACCTTGAAGTTCAGTATGATAACCAAATTCATTCCCATATTTTCTTGAAGGTTGGAATTTTTTTATAGATTCAACAACTTGATTAAATAGGGATTCTTTGATTTTTGCTTCTTCATCTTCTTTTTCCCATACTTCAACTTCATTAGGTTTCCCCCATTTCTCATTACCAAATCTATCAACAAATTTAACCAGGCCTTTTGCTTTTTGTTCTTCTTCAAAAGCTTGTTTTTCTGCTTCTTTCCTTGTTTTATATTTCAGATAAAAGATAAATCCAGTTATCAATATACCTATGATAACCACAGAAATGAGGATTATAGTCACAATATTTTGTTTAGCCCATTCAATAAAAGGTTGAAAAATAAATATCCATGCAAGTACACCAACAATTAAAAGACCAATTAGAAGTTGTGCCCACGGCGGCAAGTCACTAAAACTTACCTCCGGCTCTCTATAATAAGTTTGTCTTCTTTTTCGTCTGCTGTATCTTGGATAAGGCGAATAAGAAAGCTTAGGTTTTTTCCATAAATCTTTCTCTGACTCACCCATTATATCCATCAAACTTCCTTTTTCATACCTTATTCCAGTGATGGGATCAGTTTTGTATCTTCTACGTTTAGCCATATTTAATCATATTAATTGTTGTTCTTTAATAATTTTTCTGAAACGCGCCGTCCGTTGGGGCGGGTGATCGTGGAACAGCCGAATTCTGAATTACGCCTAACAACTATTAAGCGAGATAAATATTCGCTTTATAGTATAAATATATACTATAAATGGGTATAAAAAGCGAGATTTTATAAAGTCGGTCTCCATAATAAACTGTATGGTAGATGATAGTAAAATCTATTCTCCAGAAGAAAAGTATAAACTGATTGGCAAGCTAATCGAGGAAGTAAAACTCAGAAGATATTCCTATCAAACAGGCAAGTCCTATATTTCCATAGTGAAAGATTTTCTGTCTTCAGGCAAAACTCCGAGAGAGTTTCTGCTATCCTACACAACCAAAAGCAAATCAACAATGAGATCTGCTTATTTTGCTTTGAAGTTTTTTCATGAAAAAGTACTAAATGCCAGATTTGAGGAGAAACTTCCACTCGCGAGAAAGTCGCTGAAACTGCCTTTAGTTTTGAGCAAAGAAGAAATAAACAAGATGATAGAAGCTACAAACAATCTGAAGCATAAGCTTGTTATCATGTTTCTCTATTATGCTGGCTTGCGTCTGGATGAAGTAAGAAATCTTAAATGGGAAGACATCGACTTTGACAGAGAAATAATCCATCTAAAAACAACAAAGGGTGACAAAGAAAGGATTGTATTCCTTCATAAAAAACTGATCGATATGCTGAAAATGTATGGAACCAAGGAAGAAGGCCTGATTTTTGTTTCTCAAAGGGAGGGAAAATACAACAAGCGGACAATTCAACAAATTGTCAAATCTGCTTCCAAGAGAGCTGGGATAAAGAAGAATATCACACCGCATATGCTAAGGCGCAGCTTTGCGACCCATCTATTAGAATCTGGCGCTGATATTCGATACATTCACCAGTTATTAGGGCATAAAGATTTGAAAACGACACAAATCTACACTCACGTCGCAAATAAGGATATAAAGAAACTTGCAAATCTGCTTTAGGCTTTAGAGTTCTTTTAAGTAGAAGATTAATTACCTACAATAAGTTAACAGAACCTGAATCTGCGCTGCGTTATCATTGGTGTTACAATAGGTTTAAAACCACTTTGTGTCAACATAGAATAGGGTGTGAATATGAGACTGAAGTATACTCAAAGGTGTAAATTCGCAGACGTCGATAAGAGAGATGGAGAACGCAGGCAACTATTTATAAAAAGATTTTTGAGAAAGGCGCTTACACCTCTTGTAACGATTGCACTTGCCTCTCCCCCTGCTGGCGGCTTTCTTCACTCAAAGCCAGTCTCTGCAGAAAGCGTTAAAACGAGCATTGAAGGTACAACTGTTGATGGCAATGCAAAAAAACTAGCAAACCTCTCTCTGAGCGGACAGGTTTTCACAAACGAAGGCGGAGCAGCGATCGGAGGGCGAGTTAGCTACAACAGATGGATTGGTGGGGATTTTGGGGTTATAACTTTTGGCGAGCTTACGGCACCTTATTTTGTTCTCTCTACCGCGCCCGGGCTTGAGATGAAGGGCGTGAAGTTTGGTTATCTTGGAAAACTTGGTTTTACTCATCTTAATTCGTATCTCCATACATCACACTCGCTCTATCTTGGTTACGGAAAGCAGTTTGCCAACTGGGGCTTTGATATAGGCGCAATCGCTGGTGGCGCGCTTTCTTACCCCACTTATGACAATATCTACGCTAACATAATGGGCGGCGTATCGTTCAACATAAAGGAGACAGTCTATCTCTATACACTTGTTCAAAGTTATCTCGCAGCCGGTAACGCGATGCAAACTGCTTATGTTGGTTACTACACCCCAAAATTTCAGGGAGTAGAAGGCGGCGTGGTTCTTAAATTAAATGACATGATTGGGAAGTTGTATTATGGCTACGAAAGAATTCAGAGCAAGGCAGGATTTCTTTTTGGAACAGAATTTAAGATAATAAAGAAACTTAAGGGGCGAGTAAGCGGCGGGCTCGGTTTTACTCACCTCTCGCCAGAGCTCGGCGGTCGCACAGACCTCATGGCGCAAGCATTCTTGAGTCTTCACTACATCACTGATAGCGGAATGCGCCAATCGTACACTGCTACCTATGAGCGATATCAGCCAGGCGGTATTCCTCTTCAGACAGATATAAACAGTCCGCCGAACCTTAGACCGCTAACGCCTCAGGAAAGAACATGGGAAGAAGAAGCAAAGGCAAACCTTCTTGCAAGCAACGGCAGCATGGCGGATTTTGCAGCGAGATACGAAGGTGCATCAAAAGAAGAAATAATAACGGTTGCAAGATGGCTTAGCAGAACGCTTGCTGAGGTTGCTTATGCAAACAAAGCAGAAGAGGCGCTCATGCAATGGAAGTTTTTTGACCAAGCAGTAAAGGATGTCGCAAACGCGAGCTACGATGACATACTTGGTTTTCTGAAGCGATATGTGGAATGGTACGAAACACATGGAACTTACGAAGGAATGCCCGAAGAGCTTAAGAATGGTATAACGATGTGTACTGGTATTCATGCACTTACAGCGCTTTTTCTGAAAAAGAATGGCATTGGCGCTGCTGCCTTTGCTGTTAGCACAACCAAGGAGCCGCATGTTGTAGTCGGCTATTGGACAGACACGGAGACAGGTATAATAGACTATGGAGACATATTTGTCGGTCCATCAAAATCACTCGACCAAGTGATTAGAGCATACGGCCTATATAGAAAAGCACCCAGCTTTGTGATGCAGGTTTTTGCTCCAAAAGAGAATGGAAAATGGGACTATCTTGGTACATGGATTACACCAGAAGGAAGACTTCTGAACAATGTATTTGGGACAGACAATGCGCATGTCACTCGTATACATCTCCTAGAGCTTCCAGGCTACTAACTTCAAGGCTACTGTAAGAGCTTTGATAAATTTATAAATTTACTCTGTTTTAGCCATACATGCGTGCATGCAGTCTGTTTCTCTCTCTTCTCATTGCATTAGGCGTCGTCGCTGCGGCTGACGTTGACCTTATTCCTCTTGTGCCATCTACAATAGTCCTTGTCATCATCGGTATCGCACTTTCTTATATGGCAAGTGATGCACTTGCAGATCCTCAACTTAAGGCATGGGCAAAGGGAGAACTGGTAGAGCTTATTACAGGTGTAATACTAATAGTAAGTATATCTATGCTATTCATCGGTACAACCGAATTGAGCAAAACAATTACTGGAAAGGATGATTATACCCAAATAGCGATAGACGTCATCGATGGCATGCTGGAAGATTATGGTGTTGCATACGAATCCATAATAAAGGCTGCTGCAAGAATAAGAATCGGCGCAACATTTTCAACTTGGCTTACTATTCCAGTGTGGTTCTTCTCGTTTAACTACTCAAGCGCTCCCTTGACGGGTATAGGCCCTATTTTTATCTCTCTTGGTATGGCGACTCAAGGCCTGACAAACGTGATATTTCTTTATGAAGGTATTCGTCTTCTTCTTCTCTTCTGTCAGGCAACCGTTCCAGAAATCGTACTTCCGCTCGCGTTTATTCTTCGTCTCATTCCATTTACCAGAAGAGCCGGCAATACGCTTATCGCAGTTGCGCTTGGCGGAATTCTTCTTCTTCCGCTTTCAGTTATAATAATAGGATATATGAATTCAGTGATAGATTATCCGCAGCCTGCCTTAAGCAATGACGAACTGCGCAGACTTGATGCCTATCCCTGGCCAGTAATTGCGATGTCTGCTTTCTGCCAGATGCCAGCAAACAGATTTATTCTCACGCTGAATGAGTATGGCTTTGCTGCCTTGGTCTGCCTTCCAGCGGTAATAATTCCACCTGCTTACGCCGCATGCTATACAGCTGTTTCTCAGGTTGTTTATCATGTTATCCAGACTGTGCTTCATGGTGTTCAAGCAATAATAACCGGGATATGGCTTGCATGGGCAGATTTGGCAGCTACAGCCTCTGGAAGTGCAGGTAGCATATGGGCAAGAGAAGTCTGGCATATTCTGAGGCCATTCCTAGAAAATGTGAGTAACCTGGTGTTGGTTGGATACGTAAATGCAATAGTAATAGCGATAATAACGACCTCTGGCATTAGGAGTATTTCGACCGCTCTTGGTGGAGAGTGGCAACTGCCAGGAATTGAGAGGTTGATATGAAAAGAGGTTGACATGAAAGGTACATTCTCAATATGTTTGTATATTGTTTGTTTGCTTGCGTTTGTCTCAACTTCGCATGCCATCAACTGCATCCAGGATGCGACAGGATGGATAATTCATGAGCAGGGCGGGTTAATTGCTCTTGTTCTCATGTTCACCGCACTCATTATAGCCTTGGCGTATATGGTTGGTACTTTCACTGGTAATCCAAACTTTATTGTTTTCGCAAAAGATGAAATGTACCATCTTGGTTTTTCACTTGTTCTCCTTGCGATCTTTGGTACAGCGCTTCTTTTTACTTGCAGTGCAACGGAGATGTTCTATAGCGCAACGCTCAAGCAGCTTGGGACAACGCAATGCTATGATGAGCATGCAAGTATGAGTTCGGTTTCGTTATGCTATCTCAATATGATGGATGCAAAGACAAAAGGGCTTGCAGAGATGTATCTAGATAAATACATAGATGAACTTATGGCTTCTGCGAGCACATTTTCTGTTAGCATTCCAATAATGAACTCTTACACAGTTACTGCAAAAGCATACAAAAGAATTTATTCAGCACAGTATGACCTTGTTCTCAACACATTCATCTTTCCTGCACTCGTAAGCATAAATATACAAAAGTTGTTCCTTACTCTTGTTGCAGTAGAATTTGTGAAATGGCTGCTTCCGCTCGCATTCTTAATGAGAGTTTTTATTCCAACACGGCAAATGGGAAACATGCTTATTGCGCTAGGGGTGGGCCTTCATGTTCTTGTTCCGTTTATATACGTGTTTAATCTTGCTATGTATGATGTTCTTGCGCAAGACTGCGAGAGATACGCAGACGTGATCAACGACGCTGTGTTCGAAGGATGCGGAAAACCAATCAGTTTCTGGGAGGTAGCTGCAATTATGCCACAGGGATTTTTCATTCCAAATCTTACAATTGCTCTCCTGATAACGTTCCTGGTTGCAATAAATAAAGCCCTTAGAGTGATAGGATGACAAAAAGGTTTTTGGTTGCTATCATTTTTTTCCTTGCGCTTCTGCCACTTTCAGTCCAGCAGGCAGGACTATCGAAAGAGTTCGAGGAACGGACCAGTGCCTTTCCGATGGAGCTTGTAAGCAGTTGGCATGCACTCTCAGCTTTGGCCATTATTACATCAATTGTGCTCGTTGCCATCGCATATGCCCTTTCAATTGGTCTTGAACTACCCGAGCTAAAGGGATGGGCAAGAACAGAATTGGTGCAAGTATTCTCGACTGCAATCATAATCCTTGCTCTTGTGGGAGCGATAGCCTTTCTTGATGGATTAACTGCAGCCATGATAACCGAGAGTGGGGTGATGGCCTGCGGGATTGGGCAAAACTGCCTTCAGCAAGTTGCTGTAAAGTACATAAATTCCTCAATAGACGGCGCGGAAGCAGGAGCATATGACACCCTTCAAAATTCTATGAAAGCTGGAGCGTGGACTGGAAGAGGAATTGGGATATACGCTACCAGTATTATACTTGCGCAACTTGGTATCTCCACAACCCTTGGCGCGCATTACATGCTGGATGTGGACCGCTACGCTATAGTATACGAATATTATACAAATATACTCTCTGCGCTCTATGCACAAAAATTTTTCCTTGAGCAGTACGCGTTCAAGGTTGGTCCTATAGTGCTTGCGCTCGGTATAGTGGCGCGCTCCTTTTTCCTGACCAGAAAAACCGGCGGGCTTCTTATAGCAATAGCTGCCGGAGTTATGTTCTTTTTGCCAATGATGTACGTGTTTGACTGGATGACGCTCGACATGATGATCTCAGGTGATAACTCAGCAATGGGTGATCCCAGCCTTTGCCCGCCGGAATGCATGGCAGCAACGCCTATTGCATACTATTCAGAGGGCGTGGTCAAAGACGAGAGCGAGCTCTACGCCATGTTTCCTGAAGAGCTGCGTGACGAGGCATTTGGTCTTGTGGAAGGAAGTATACAGTCCCTTTCGAACGGTACGGAAACCTTTTACTCGTGCAATTACGATGAGAACCCTGATGACGGCGTAGGCTGTCCTCCGGTGTGCAGGGAACTTCCATATCCAGCTTCTGTACCTGCGTGCGCTGACCTTGAAAACAGGAGCGCATGCGCAGCCCTTAATGATAGGTGTAAGAGTATTCGGCTTATACCAAATGGAACAAACTCATTAATCAATCCGGAATACGCTGTATGTCCGGCAGAGTGCAAGATTGTTCCTCCTCTCAAAGGAAACTGCAGCATCGGACGATGCTTGGAATCAAGATTTGATTGCAGGGTTGCGAAGCGAACAGATCTTTCTTGGAGGCCAAGTGTAAGCAAGGACATCTCCGGTCATGAAAGATGCCATGAGTACGCGAGCGATTGCCCTGCGAGCTTGGATGCCTACGAATCATGCACATGGGTTATACCAGAAACAGGAAGCTGCGATTCCTTGTGCGCTGGTTGCCCTGTGTACTGTAGAATCTCAGGAGCACAGTTTTCGAATCTCCCGAGCGATTGCTTTAAGAGCGAAAGCTCACCGCCTTATGATGAGGGCGACCTCCTAGATGCTTGCGCGAGGTGCCATCCAACATGCATGGTAGACAGGAATGCTATCGAAGCGAAGGGTCCACAGCCTCCATCTTCTCTGTGTTTAAATTGTCCTCCTGAGAAGAGGCTTCTTGGCGGTTTTCTTCCTCCTGACTATTTGAGTGGTGAGTGCTCGCTTGACGCCTGCCCTGCGGAATACAGGGTCGCGATTCCACGATCGGCCTGTGAACAATGCCTGGACGTTTCTGAGAGCTTTTTGTATGACCCTCCCATAAACACAGAATGTGGAGAACTATGCAAACCGAGCACGAAAATACCAACAAAATCTGTTAGTGATTTTATGAAGACAGGTGAGGAAGACCTTGTTGGCTTTTCTGAAATTCAGAATGTTTCAAAGTACATGGTTCCCGCATACCTTCTTCCTTTATTTAACATTACCGCAACGTTGATATTCATTTTAAGCTTGTCCGCAATACTCGGAGGAGATATAGAGATACCTGGAATTTCAAAGGTGTTCTGAGATGAGAGAGCTGCGTTGGTGTGTAATTGCCTCTGCGCTTCTTTTCCTTTGTTCAGTTTCATCAGCAGGGTGGCTCGAGCTGGCGGCAGGAGCGACCATGCTGTCTGTCATTCTTATTGCAGTCGTATACGCAATTGGTATCGGCTTTGATGTTAACGAATTGAAGGTGCTGGCAAAGGAAGAGCTATTCCAACTTCTTGTGGTTGTTATTTTGATTATCGGACTTTTAGGAGCAGATGGCGTGCTTAACGCAATCTCCGGCTCAGCTGAATTCGCACGAGGTGAACCGACGCTTCAAGATGCTGCTGCCAAAAGCCTTAATGAAACTTTGAATAACCTTTCAACTTGTTTAGAAAAAGTTGCTTCCATGGACAAGGCCAGTTCTATGGAGGCCTCAAGGAGCGACTCTTGTATTATTGCTGGAGGAGGCTACGGAGTGAGCGCATGCGGCGGCTACTCCATGCTAACCACTCCTCTTGGAATGGCCGGCTCCATAATCAGTTTCGCAATTGCTGAGATCTCATCCGTACAAAAGATAATATCAGTATCAAAACAGTTTGCACTCTCTTTGTTATTACCATTCGGTATCCTTTTAAGGACGTTCAGGTTTACACGCGGTGCAGGAGGATTTCTGATAGCACTTGGAATTGCGCTTTATATACTCGTTCCTCTTGGTATTGTATTTGTTGACATGCTATGCGATAAGTTTGATTACGTTGTGCACAGCGATCCTAATGCGCATTCATCTCTGAAAGCATCCTCTATCTACTTTGAAGAACCGGCTAACGTGAATATTAAAGAGTGCGAGGCTGGCAGAACCTGGATAGATGTTGGAAAAAGCGCTGTTGACTCATTTAATAATATGAGAGGTGAGCTTAAGAAGTACGTATACATAGTTCTAATTAAGGGGACGCTTGGACCGTTGCTCTCGTTGCTGTTGTTCATAACTGGACTACGTGCCCTTACGGTAGTGTTCGGCGCTCCTGTTGATGTGAGTGCAATCGCGAGGTTTTTCTGATGACAGATTTCTGCACATTTGAACTCTCGAATATATACGCGCTCTCCGCATACGCAGCGGTTATAACAGCCATCACTATAGGTGGCTCCTATATGGTCGGGAATGCGCTTAGCAATCCTAAACTTACAGTGTGGGCGAAAACAGAAGCAGTGCAACTTATCGTTTCCTTCATAACTCTTTTTCTCATAGCGCTTATGATGAACGTTTATTGTACTATCGATATTAAGGAAATAGCTAATCTGTTTGGTGTGGATTATCCTGGGACAGCATCTATCTATGCATCAGCAGAGCATTATTTGGTCGGTGCAGCTGCTTATGCACATAACGCATTAAAGGTCGTGCGCTATCATCTTGACGGCTACACCGTTCTCGCATATACAGGCGCTTTTAAATGTGCTTCTCTTGTAGAGAGCGGTCCTGTTACCACCATGGTTCTACCGTTCCTCTCAGGGTGCGGCTATGGTTATAGCGGGAATAATCTTTCGCCATTTGGCGGTTATGCTGCGATAAATGGTGCCCTCACAACAATGTTCAATGCAACCATAGTCTCTTATCTTATGGCATTGAACTATCTCTTCATCTTAAGGTATGTCTACCATGGTTTTGTTCTCTTCCTTCTTCCGATCGGTATATTCACTCGCTCTCTTCCTTATCTCCGCACATTCGGTTCTGTTTTGATTGCAGTAGCGCTCTCGTTTATGTTTATTTATCCTATTATTCTGGCAGTATTTGATATCGCAGGAGACAGTCTTGTGAACACCTCTGGTGGGAACATGTACGCTGGAGCCGACCTAACCGAATATACCAAAGAGGAAATTTATCCAAATACCCTCGCGGCGGGCGCATCCCTTGGCTTGTCGTGGGACGAGGAAGCGCTCATAAAGAGATACAAGCTCAAGGAAGATAACATCATGCACGTAATCGCATTCAGTGCGCACGCATTTATTGCGGCAACATTTTTACCATCCATCGCGCTGCTTGCTACAATAGCATCAACAGTCTATCTTTCAAGGTTCTATGGAGAAGAGGTGGACTTGAGTAGGATAATGCAAATGGTGTAAGCATGAAAGTGTTAAATGAAAATTACAACATTTTTCCGATTATCTTGCCTCTGCTTTCAGTTCAATCTTTTTTTGGCGATTTGGGTCTGGGGAACGCTTGGAATATTATATGGCTTCCGCTTGTTCTTCTTGCCGTTTTTGTTTCGATTATGATATATACTATAATACTTATGTTTGCAAGGGGGTTCAATATTCCAGAACTTGAAAGGAGTGCAAAGGGAGAGATGCTCGAGGCAGCTGCAACGGCTTTTATGGCAATATTTCTTGTTCTACTTGTTCATGGCGCCATCGGACTTGCTGCAACTATTCTCGCTATGGGCGCAGGTGAGACGCCCGAGGGAGGGTATGCCGAGGAAGCAACAGTTACCTTCCTGTGTAAAACACCAATGCATCTGGAAATATCAAAAGAAGTTGGGATGGACCAACTCATAGACGGAGTGCGATGCAGGATAAAGGAAAGGGCATTTCAAATAGCGAAGACGCAGGCAGCGGTTGCGACTGGCGCAGAGACCTGGGCAACATTTAATTTTAGGAACTTTGCAACAAGCATCTTTGGGCTTACCATTTTCAAGGGCGAATGGATCGGGCACATAAATAAAGAAGTTGAGGACGCTAGAATTATAAACAATATTGCAACCGTTTTATTGATATCACTAAATGCCCAGTCATACCTTCTTTCATATATAAAGGCGAACATGATTCATGTTTTCCTACCTGTCGGTATCTTATTGAGAAGCTTCAAGTTCACAAGGGGCGTTGGTGCATTCTTTATTTCACTTGCTATAGGCTTATACTTTGTTTTTCCGGTAATCTTTGTGCTCCTAGATCCAGGTTTTGTTGGTGTTACTGTGCCAGAGCCTACCAAACAAGAAATCTCGCAATATTGCTACCCAACAATGGGTGCTGCAACGGCAATCTATACCACTATGGAGCACTCGGCCGCAGCAACAGGCGGTTCGGAGCTTCAGTTAGGCAATCTCAAGGATTCCATATCAAAAACATACATAGCGCTCATTCTCCATCCGTTTATTGCGTTTTCCCTTACCATTATTGTAGTGAGATACTTGATGACTGTGCTTGGTGGGGAGGCTTATATGCTTATGCGGCTTGTAACAAAGGTGATATAGAATGAAAAAGGTCATCGCTCTCGTATTCCTATTCGCGCTTTTGCTTGTGCTCGGCTGTGTTGAGCAACCCGCAAAGATTGGTTGCTGCGCAAAGGAGAATGCAACAAAGGATGGAAAATGCGCCCTTCTTAACATGACAACGTCTGTTCTTGAGGATTACTATGGCAAGACACACTGGTGTAATCTTGAAGAGGGTAACTGTAATGTGACTATCGGTGATAGAGATTATCTAGTCCCGATATGCACAGACGCTGAACTCAACGAGTGCATAGACCCAAACTGCACTGCGATGATTTGCGGGGATTTTATTTTCAAGCCTAAGATATCTCCTGGCGTTGTCCAAACAGCTGGAGGGGAAGCAGCGGTTGATGTTCCACCTGAACAGGAAGAGGAGAAGGCGCGGATCGGCTTCTACAAGGCGCAGTGTAAATTTATGAAAATGGATAACAAGCTTGCGTCTGTTATGAAGTCAACAGACTCCGCTGTAAACGTCTTTCGCTTTGGCGTGGGGGGAAGCTTTAATGAATTTGAACGATATCGATATCTTTTTCCATCTTCAGACAAGTACTGCGGTCTTTCTATTGGTGTGAGTGAAAAAGAAACAAAGATAGACAGATATATGAATTACCTTGGTGCCAGCGATTCATCTTTGTACCAGCCATACAATCCTTTGAATATGCCGGATTGTATTGACGATTCCAAAATATCAACATCAGATGTTATCCCGCTTGCCTACGGCCCGCTTGTTTATCCTGAAGAGGACAAGTACACAGGTCTTACAAATTTAAAGGATAGATCTGAGTATAATTTTGAGGCTTATTATGAGCAACTTGTGCCATGGCTAGAGGACCAGCCAGCATGGAACGACGGGCCATACTTTAGAATTGATAGAGCGTTCTATAGAAAAGGGCTTTCTACGGCGTATGCGAAAACGATTTTTAATCAGACAGTAAGCCGTGCGCCATTCGAATGTTCCCTTCCAACTGATTGCTACTCGGGCACATGCTCGTTTGACTTCTACTCCCGTGGGGTAAATATAGCAGTATTCGGTGAAGAGGAGCGCGAGGCTTCTGCAGACTGTAACTCGTTCACGGATGTAAGTGGAAATCCCATCGTTGTTTGCTCTTCACTCTCATCAGTGGGTGTAGGAGGCGAGGGGGAGCCTTCATTCACCTATGCACCTGTCACTGTAAAAATGGCGAAGATCAAGATAGAGGTCGATGAATACGATGCTGAAGATATAGGAGAGGTTGAGGATTGCGAGAAGCCAGGTAATCTTTGGATTCTTGGTTGTATAGGGGATTGTACTGGTAAAGGAGGCGACCACAGATGCGAATTGCGAAACGAGTGGTGTGATTTTGCCGGCGGCTGGGAAAGGGATAGGTATGATAAAAAGTTCTACGATCCTGATCCTTACTGCAGCGATCGTACAAATGTACTTGATTATAACATCAGTGAGCAGGTTGTGAGCAGGGATTTCACCATAGCCAAAATGCCTGCAGGTATTCGTATCGAAAGAAGACAGAAAAAAGAGTGTACGCATTTTTACGGCGATAATGATGAGACAACAGAGGTAGATTGTCCTATTCTTGAAGGTGAGACCTACCCACCTGCCGGAGGGTTTGTTTTCTTTGGCACAGGAAGGGGAGGGGAGGCTAAGGTGAAATGGAAGGATAGCGGCGGGAATGAGAGGACGGTAGTTGGCTATGCCTTTGTGAACCAACTTAGTGACACCATGTTCCTGCGCGGCTGCCCTACTGGGGATTATGAGATTGTTGAGATAGGACCACCTGATGGCGCAAACTGGCAGAGGCTTATGGATGCATTCGCACTCTTGTTTGAGGAGAGACTGAACGCAACTCAGCACGAGCTCAAAGGAACTGTAAACGACGGTGAACTTATTCTCTCTTCCATACCATGGATTCTTGCGTATAAGCGCATTGATAACAGTCCAGTATACTCAGGTGGTCGGTATACCTTGAGTTCTATGGCTGCTCAAAAATTAAGGGAAAGAAATATATTTGAATTCCCTGAGCCACAGGCAGACGGTACCAGCACTCAGGAGCTCGACAAGCATTCTGTAGGCGGGAATGATGATACCACCTACGTGTCCTACCTTCTATTATACCCAAAAAATATAATTCTCTTCTACGGGCCACCACAGGGAAGCGATGTTATGGGGAATTGTAAACTCGATAAGAGCACTGGACTTCCTGCGTTGAAGCAATACGGATGGTGCGAACCGTGCACAGGCTCCACTCTTGCTTATGAATCTGTACGCAACATCGGTCCGTATTTACCGGAAAATGAGACTATAATCTCGCGTGGTCGTGATGACCCAGTAACCAGAGAGGAATGCACACATCAATTTAGTTTTAAATTGGTGCAGAGTGGTTCGGAGATTTTTACAAGATACTATTACCCATGCATAGCGTCATGGATAACAGATGTCGAAGAATTAAACGGGTATTCCACAAGGACATATCCACCTGCAACAGTTTTAAAGGAAAGGATAGGAAATTATATGAAATCAGGAATCTTACCTGTTATTAATTTGGCCGACGGTAGCAATTGGGCACCTGAGGATTATGAGCAAAATAGCTTACATTATGGTTTTCCGTTCGAGGATGTTTTTGGGGAAATGGGTGCAGCAGTTGTCATAGTGGATACAATAGATATGTACGGCGTCTATACGCCTGAGGCTGCCACCGCACTTCTTACAGAAGAAAAAAAGAATAACATCTCTGAAAGGGCTAGAATTGTTAAATCAAAATGCTGGAGATGCATTCCAGCTGTAGAGGTCTGGGATCCAGAAAACAATGAGAGTTTGGACGCTCTCCTCTCGAGCATGTTTAGCGACCCCCGGCTTAGAATGGACATTGACATGATCGCGTTTTGGTACCGTCCTTTTGGCACTGGATATGAGCATAGGTATCGTGGTGGAGAGACAGATGATGAAAGGGCAGATGCAACTGTGGATGACATGCTCTCTTTTAGTAAGACGATTTTGAAGTATGGTAAACCATCTATAATTACAAGGTTTGCTACCAGTGACAAAGTTGGCATCTGGAAGTCGGACAACTCAGCTATTCTCTTCAACAAGATAGTCGACCGCTCTGGAGAACTCGCAAATTCTGGCTTGATTGGTATCATATATGCGCCTGCATCTGGAAGAACCCTTTCCGGTACCCCAGAGGCTCTTGTTGAGGGTGCAAGTGGAACAGGAATAAAGGGTGAAAAGTTTTGTAATCTCCAAAGAGCGATCAATAGATTTCTTGTTCCTTCGCCTACGATGTTGCTCTCCCAGTTGCCTGCGCTTGAGAGCGTGAACTGCACGCAGTGTAGCTCGCTTGATGTCATTTCAGGAAAATGCAGCAGGATATGCGCAAATGGCGTGGAGTGCACAGTGCCAGAGGGTGCTGATCCGTCAAGAGTAAGATGTCCGCCTGATACTGTGGTTGAGCCATGCCGGCTTTGCGATGAGACACCTGGAATTTATCGCTGCACATTCACGTTTTCAAATGGCACGAGCGAAACGCACGATTTCGCTTCCTCTCTCATTTCGTCTGATGCATACATGGAGGTCATCGGCGGGTTAGAACCACCGAACAAGTGCTGCATAAGAGGTGAGACAGGCTTGAAATACTCCTACGGTACGACAACAATACCAATAACTCGCGCTGTGCCTATCGTGTACCCCAGAAGCGGGCGTGCAGAGGTCGATTGCGGTGCGAGCAACCTTTTTAAATTGACAGAAGGGTCGTTCTGCGGTAAAAGTATTATGCAAAGGGAGAATTATAAGGTAACCTGCGAGTTTATTCCGTCATGATGGTGTTCTTATGGGGATTCTTGATATTATTAGCAACATACTGAAAGGTGCATTCAACGAACTAACAAACGAAATGAGGAGTATGAAGCATAAGATGACCGGAAGATTCGATGCCGTACGTCTTGTTTCAATTCTGGAGGCGTTCACGCCAAAAGGATGATATACTGCTACGGTGAACTGAGGCAGAGCTGATAATAGTCGTGATAATTTCCAAGATACCAATGGTTGACAAGCCGGCCAAGGATGTTTTCAAGCTTCTCAAAGCCGGCGATGTACTAGAAATAAACGGCACCACTGGCAGAATAGTGCTATGATACTAATACAGTATAATTACCACGCGGGGTACACAGAGACTTAGAAAATAAGTTAGAGGCTAGCTTACTCACTCCATCCCCATATCCTTTTATTTCCTGTGAGAGTTGTGCAGGAAGTATAGTTTTCTGAACATTTAAGATAAGGACATGCATCCTTGCAACTTTGAATTTCGAAAAAATTCTCGCATACTTTTTGGCCCTCTGAATTAAAGTGCTGTTCATATGTTTCACCGAACACATGCCCAGTATAAATTACATACACCGTTTGTTGAGTTTTATCCTGGCATGTTACCAAGATATACGCACCAAGCTCATCTAAATGTGTGAATTTTCCGTGCAGATAAGACAGATAAACTGGCAATGGGAGGTGGTAAGATAGAAAATTTGAAACTTCTAAAAAATAAAGTAGAAATGCTGCCAAAAGAACAACCGCAAAGATTAAAATCGAATCTGAAAATTTCATTCTCATATATGCCTCAGTATCCAATTTGCTTTGTCATATCTTTTAATTTTTTGGTTTTACTGGCTGAAGACAAAAGAGATTCGTAAGTGAAAATAGCATAGCCGTCTACCCCGCAATCTTTGATGGCGGCAATGTCACTCTTCAGATCTGAGGATAACCCGCCTAAAGCAGTATTTGTATCAGAAAATTTTAAAATACGATTATGTTATTTTGTACACAAGGAATGGTTTAAAAGTGCTTTGTTCACAATAAATATTAATGAGAGTGTGAAAAATACACAATTCCACAGAAAACGCAGGAAATTTACCAGCATAAAAATAATGTGCGATTAAAGAGTGGTAATACTGCTACAGTAAACCTAAACAAAATTCCGCTGATTTTCGGCTTATTTTTCCATCCTACAGAACGATGTTTCGTTCTGCGTTGCGAACGACGCCTCGTTCGCGAGGTGTTCGGGAACGAATCGTCATTCCCGACATGGACCATTGAACATTCCGACGTTCAATTGGTCGTAAAGTTTGCCAGACCACAAGGCTTTAAAACATGTTCCGCACATAATTAATATGGGGTGAATATATGAAAAAAGTTTCATATGATAAGACGCCTCAGGAAGGTCATGCTTCTAAATCTCCAGTATGCGCATTAGTGATTTTATTGATGCGATCAGCAAGCTGAAAAAGAGGAAAACAGATATAGATCAGTGGCAGGATAAAATCAAAAAGTATCGCTTAGGTGCGGAAGGTTTTCCTGATGCAATACCATTGCGCTCAGGCGAGACGCAAAGTTCAGAGAGAATGTTTGGATAGCGGACGCGTTTATCGTGGTTTTGATGGGAATATTTGACTTGTTCGGAAACATACTGAAAGGCGGCAAGCGGCCGAGTGGGGAGAAGCAGAAATGCCCGAACTGCGGCGAGTCCATCACGCTTGACATGGAGCGCTGCCCTAAATGCGGCGTGCGCATAAAATCCATGTTCAGGAGGAAGTGCCCGCGTTGCGGAACGCTCAACGAGCTTGATGTGAAGAAATGCAAAAAGTGCGGCTATGATTTTGAGGCAGAGTTTGAGCGCGCGGCGAAAACGTATTATGTTTGTCCGATATGCGGCTATAGAAGTGAGGCGTTTCTCACCCAATGCCCTGCCTGCGGCACGCGATTTGTTTAGATTTAGATCATAGGATATCTGCTCCGTAAATTTCTTCTGATCCCTTTTTCTGTGGATATGTTTTTGCATTTTGTAAAGCTAAATTTACAATTTGCATGCATTTTGTAAAGAATAATTAACAAAATGTCAATAGCAGAGACCGAATAAAAAGAGTGGAATGGTTTTCTTTTCTATAAGCACAGCGTCCTTGACTAGGTAGTCTGCCTTCTGCTTAAGCGTCTTCCCCGCGCCACCTACTTCGAAAACTTTATCATCGATTTTGAAGTCAGGTGTTTTTGCTCCTCTCTCGGTTTTTACGTAGCAGACGTTATCGACGTGGTTTACAAAAAATTCTTCCCTAAATGCACCGATGTCCGGCTGTCTTGATTTCATGCTGTTAAAATATGCTCTAAACGGAAATGCGAGGTACAGCTTCGGTTCTTTCCTTATTGATGCCCCTTTTCCGCAGGAGAATATTTGTTTCACTATCCCAATCTTCGCCAAGTCGTTTATTGCATTGATGACGGTTGGCTTTGAAATATTCACTGAGTTTGCTAGCTTTGAATAATTCGTTTCGGATGGGGAAGAGAGGGAAATGAAATAAAGAAGACCGAAGATATCATCCGCTATCTTTATGCTTATCTCCCGAAGGTATGCAAGGTCCGTGTAAACAATTTTATCTATGACGTTTTGTATGGAGTTGTAAAAAAACTCCTTTTCTGTTGCGTAGAGAAGACCTCCGTAGTTAAAGTATTCGCTAAGATAGGTAGCAACATGCGAATAACCTAGCGTTAGTTTTTTCCTTTTCTCGTAATCTTCGAGCTGCTTTATTGAAAGTACAGGCAGTTCTAGGTCGTGCTTTATTGCTACATATTCTCTAAAAGATGCTGGCTTCATGTAGAAAAGAAGCGCCCTTCTCGAAAGCTCGCTTCCTTTCTTTTTTATCTCCAAAGCTGATGAACCTGAGAATATCACCCTCCCCTCGCCTTCATCGTAAAGCGCTTTAAGATCCTGTTCCCAGTACGTCTTTGTGTGAATCTCATCTATAAAGATATTTTTGTATCCTCTCGCGATAGCACCTTTTGCCACATCGTATATACTTTCATCTCGTAGATATGGTGCATCGGCTGAAAAATAAAACGGATTTTTTGTTTCCCTTGCCAACTGAAGAAGCATAACGCTTTTTCCTATGCCTCTTATACCATAAAAGCCAGCAAAGTATTCAAGGGGCACAGAAGATATCTTATCATACAAATATCTCTTTTTTGTATACCTAGCTACTTCGTTTATCTTTCGTTCGCTTTCAAATAGCGCCTTTCCAAATACCTCGTCGTTCATAATAACTATATAATGCTAGGTGTTTATAAATTTTTGCATTTTGTAAAGCTAAATTTACAATTTGCATGCATTTTGTAAAGAATAATTAACAAAAAATTCAAACCAAGGCACAGATGCGATTGCATCCCCTGTTTAAGCACTCTGTTTGATCTTAAGAAGACCGTCTCATTATTATAGAAAGCGAGTAGCAACCTTGCTGCGTGACGAGCGTCCATGAGTAAACATGGTAATTCGCCACCCCATCTTAAATTAAAAAGGATAACCTTTAAAATAGTTCTTTCCATAATCTGAAACATGAGAGGCTCTTTACGTTATTCGGAAAATTATGAAGGGAATACCGAAAGCAGGGAAAAAACCGAGAAAAGAAATCCTGAAAAAACCGAGTCCAACTTCTTCAAGCGCGTAGGCGAAAAACTTCTACTTCTTGCAGGTCTTGCACTTGCTGCACCGAACTGCGGTGGATCACATGTAAAAGCTGAAGATGGTGATATTGAAAGCACTGAAGAGATCGAAGAGGCAGATGGGCATCATGATACTGATGCAATCGATGATTTAATAGACAGTAGAGAAAACGACCCTGTTGAAGTTAATTTGGATGACACTGAAGCTGATCCTGAAGAGAGCGATTCCAGTGAGCCAGAGTCAGTGGATGTTGTTGATGAGGAAGTCATTCCTCCAGACTGTCCATCTCCAACAGAACCACCGGCAGTTCCAGAGCTTAACAACATGTTTTTGAATGTAGCAAATGGTACGTTCTCAACAGATGGCGGGGAACTCTCAGCAGATTCAGAGCTAGCACTTTCATTTACCACAGATGGAAATCCTCTGGCATGTCCTTCAGGCAATGGAGGGTTTGAGATTGTATGCGAGGGAGCAGAAAGGAATGTTTCAGGACAGCATTA
>JAWCKZ010000010.1:0-31940 GCA_038851325.1 Candidatus Bilamarchaeaceae archaeon | reverse complement strand
CTTGAATTTCTTCAGCACGTGGCCAATCGCGGCGCAAAGGTTGCTGTTCCAACATTTCTTAATCCTGCTGGGATGGATATCGCACAGTGGCAAGAGATGAATGTTCCAAAGGACTTTGCAGAGAAGCAGTTTGAGATCCTAAAGGCATACTCTACGATGGGTATAGCGATGACCTGCACATGCACACCATACCTAATTGGAATAAGACCAAGGCAGGGCGAGCACATCGCCTGGGCTGAAAGCTCTGCAATCGCATTTGCAAATTCTGTTCTTGGCGCAAGAACGAACAGGGAAGGAGGACCGAGCGCTCTTGCAGCGGCGATTACTGGGGTAACACCCTATTACGGACTTCACGTCAATGAAAATCGAGTTGCTAATCTGATTGTAGAAGTAGAAACACAGCTGAGAGAAAGCGATTTCGGCGCTATGGGATATTACGTGGGAAAGCTCTGCGGAGCGAGATATCCTGCATTTGTTGGAATTAGAGCAAATGAAGACGAACTAAAACTGCTTGGCGCTGCAATGGCAGCTTCAGGCTCTGTCCCAATTTTCTTCGTTAAAGGCCTCACCCCCGAGTTCAGAGTTGTTGATGGTGCAGAGGAGATCTCGTTTACAGAGAAGGAATTAAAGGAGACGAAGGAAATGCTCGATGCAGAGGAGAAGCCGGAATTGGTCACACTTGGCTGCCCGCATGCGTCCCTAAGGGAAATAGAAAATGTTGTGAGCATCATAAATAAGAAAGGGAAGCCGACTGTAAAATTCTGGATATGTGTTTCACGTGCGGTGAAAGAGATTGCTGTGAAAAAAGGATACGACAAGGTAATCAGGAAAAACAACGGCCTGCTTGTTGCAGATACCTGCATGGTTGTCTGCCCACTGGAAGAGATGGGATATAAGATAACCGGAACGAATTCAGGAAAGGCGGCAAAATATCTTCCATCCCTTTGCAGGCAAAAGGTCGCTTTCGGAGATATCGAAGATATACTTTATAGATGATCTATTATTATAGCAATAAAAGTGACATCGTCACCTTTGAATTCATTTGCCACTTCCATGAGGTCAATTATATAATCAGGATTTTTTTCAATGATTAGCTCTCTTCTTATTTCCCGGAGGATATCTATATTGTAGTTTACAATAATTTCTTCAAGGTAATCAGAAAGACCGTCTGATGTAAGCAATACGACATCATTCTTTTCCAATGTTATAGGTTGTAACATGCTTTCATTCTCGGGAAGAATTGTTTTTCCGTTATAAGATATTATTTCCAATCCTACATTCTCTTTGGCAACAGGTCTCAATGATGAACAGATTATGTGAGAACTCTGCGAAGGGTTCTGCCTCATTTTTTCCAAGGCATCTCTTACATGCCACAGATTTATGTCTATATCTTTCCTCATAAACGTTGTAAAATCAAAAAGTCTTCCTGTATGCTCTTCAATTAACATCCTTTCGCTCCCCTCCCTGATAAGATAACCATAGCTGTCGCCAACATTCCATGTATGAAGTTGCATATTTTCCAGGTCTATCACGGCTATTGTTGCTGTTGTTTCTCCTCTTTTTACTTTTCGCTGCGCTTCTTCAAGAATAACCTTGCCTGCCTTCCATCCATGCTTTTTCGTTTCATTTAGTATTCTCCTTTTCTTCCTTTCCAGATATCTGGCAGCTGCCTTGCTTGCCTCTAAAGCGCAGAAGTGTTCACTCACCCCATCGCAAACTGCTGCAACTACACCGCTTTTTTTCGCGCCTATTATGAAAGAATCATCATTTGTTGCATGCCGGTTTCCAATAGCAGTTGCAGCAAATGCCCTCCACCCCCTCCCTTTTTTAAAAATTAATTCCACGTAGTGGAATATATCGCGATGAATATAAAAATGTTGTGGCAATCTTTGGTTTTTCAAAGGTTGTTCGCAGCAATTATTAAAACATTCATATGTTGAGTTTTCAGCATGATAACCATAGATGGTTCTATCGGGGAATCAGGAGGGCAGATTCTGAGGACCGCGCTCACGCTTTCAGCAATAACAGGAAAAGAGTTTGAAATAGTAAACATCCGCGCGGGAAGGCCGAATCCTGGCCTCGCGATGCAACACCTCACTGCAGTGAAGGCGGTAAGGAGCATTTGCAGGGGGCGTGTTGAAGGTGCAGATCTTGGAAGCAGAGCGCTGAAGTTTTTTCCTGGCGAGATTGTTGGAGGGAGGTATGATTTCAACATCGGAACCGCGGGCTCGGTAATCCTTGTCGCGCAAACTGTTCTTCCTATCCTTCTATATGCAAAAAAGAAAAGCGTGGTCAGAATTACTGGCGGGACGCATGTAATGAAGTCACCAGGCTATGATTATTTTGAAAAGGTCTTTCTGCCTGCTGTACGCTCAATGGGAGCAATAGTTGAATCTAAGCTACTGAGATCTGGTTACTATCCGAAAGGCGGCGGTGAGATTGAAATGGAAATCGAACCATCCACCCTTCATGGAAAAACAAAGTGGGAGAAAGAAAGCGAAGTCCATGTGATAATCAGGCTCGGCAGCCTTCCACTTTCGATAGCAATGCGCGAGAAAAAAATATTTTTGCAAAATGACATAAACGACGTTGCGATACGGGAGGAAAAGACGCTTTCCCCAGGAAACGCAATAACTGTATGGAGCGGTTTTAATGGAGTTTACGTTCAAGGCGAAAAAGGAAAGCGTGCAGAGGTTGTCGCCCAGGAAGCATTGGACGCTTTCAGGGCTGAAAGCGGCGATGTCGACAGGCATCTAGCGGACCAGCTTCTCCTGTTTGGGGCACTTGCCGATGGAGAAACAAGATATACCACCTCTGAAATAACTCAACACCTAAGAACAAATGCTGAAGTAATTAAGTATTTTGTAGAGCGAGGTATAACTATCTCTGAGAAAGATAAAACAGTAACAATAAAGTAGCGCTTAGTGGGTGTTGCAAATTACTATGTTTGCTTATGGACGCTCATTCCGTTTCACTGCATTCGCTTTTCCTTCCTCTACATCATAGGCGCGATTGTCTTGTGTTGACAGTGGTACCTGGCAGGAGTGCTCCTCCGGTCGCGCAGTCTTACGCTGTCAGTCTTACCCTGTATCTCAGAGGATAATTTGCAACAGATTCACTTTTTTTAATAAAAGATAACTTTAAAAGGAATGCGGCGTTATATTCAATATATGGCGCGTATCCCCTTTAGTTCAGCAACTGCCATCGCAGCAAAGAATGCCGACTTGCTTGCTAAATTAAGATTTAGAGACAGCGAAGAAGCATTTGAATGGATAAGAGATAACAGAGATGCTGTAAGATCAAAGGAAGAAGGGGAGCTATCTCTTAGTTATATCGCTGTCGTTCTGGATGTTGCAGGAAAGCTTAATGGAATGAATGCCCAAGCCCTGCGGAGAAGATGCGGCGCTTATGACAATTATCTCTACAATAAAGAACTTATTGACAGGCTTGAGTTCAAGGATGAGATGGCTGCATTTGAATGGATAAGAGATAACAGAGATGCTGTAAGATCAAAGGAGGAAGGGGAGCTATCTCTTAGTTATATCGCTGTCGTTCTGGATGTTGCAGGAAAGCTTAATGGAATGAATGCCCAAGCCCTGCAGAGAAGATGCGGCGCTTATGATTTCTTCAAGGCAAAAGAACACTTCTTTGCAAATGCGATAAGGAATTTCTTCAAAAGAAATGAGAATGCAGGAGCTGCTGAATTTAGAAAATGGTGCTTAGGATTGCTAGATTTTCCTACAGCCACTTTGCTCCATCAGCTAAAAGGTGGAAAAACAATCAGCAAGCCCTATCTCCGTTTGATTTTAACGATTGTTGGTGATGATTATTTTGATCAGATAAAAAGAGCCAGGCCAGGGTCTCCCTCAGCAGAGGACATTAACGAGCTTCGCCAGGCATATACAGAAGCACTGAGAAAAATTGAGAAAAAAAGAGCGATTGGATCAGCAGAGATAAAGAGAGCAATAAAAAGGAAAAGAAGAGAGGTGAAGCTTGCACTCAATGCTCTTTCTCATGGAGTAAGGCTTGAACAAAAGGCTTTTAGAAAAATAGCATCTGGCGCGTAATACTGTTTGTGGTGCCCCATTTCAAGATAAGACAGAATTAAAATTACGAAATTATCGCGGAGTAATCTTCAAGGCAATCTGCAACAGGCTCTAGCACTTAAATAAAGTAGCAAGTAGTGTAAGCTATGCCTTTTTAGCTCTTATCTCTCTTCGTTTTGGTCTAAGATAAACAGAGCCGCATTTCCTGCATTTTTCGATCCCTGCCTTATTCCTGCCTTTGCATCTTTTGCAAATCCAAATCTTTGCTAATTCAGCGTCTGCTTCTGGAAATTTTCCCATCTTTAATTCACCTTATACATCACACCATATATATCGTCTATATTATCTCTGATGTTATACCACTATTAGTACTAAAATCATTTTAAATCTTTGTTGGTGAAACTATCGTATGTGCATCCTGTGCAAACGCGCAAAAGAAAGCAGCTCCTATAACGAGATTATAAAGAGAATGGTCGAGGAAGACGTAGCACGGCTAGAATTTACAAAAAAATTTGCGAGCGAAATGCAATTTCTTAACAGCAAATGCTATTCTTCGATAAACTGGCCAGTTCATCTTATCTATCCGATGTTTGAAGCAAGGATGGCATACGCAATTCCTAATAATTATTTTCAGCCGGTGCTGCTGAATGGTGAAAAACTCGGCAACATGTTTTCGCATGGTGCGATGCGTTCTGTTTTTTTCGTTGATGAGCGGTTAATTCTGTTTTCAAAGACCACAAATCACAGGAATGGAAATGAATTCTTTACATCGTTCCTTTTGCTTCATCTGAACAATGGCGAGTATAAATTGAAAATAGATGGGGAATCATTTTTTCTAAGCTCAGAGATTAAAAAACCGATGAAGAACCTCGTCACAGGTGCGGTCGAAGAGAAAAGCGTGAAATTCAACCTTGTGCATACCTCAGTGAAGGGTAGAATTATAACAAAAGAAAAGGTGCTAACATCCGCGCAGTTCAGAAATATTTATTCAAAATATGGTGGTGCACAGGCCCGTTCTGCGTCCATAGACCTGGAGGGGTATGCAATAACAGTACCACACTTCGCTCCGCATCCGTATCTTCTTCGGTTAAAAGAGGAGTTTGGATTTAGCTCAAATCGTCAGTTTCAGGAGCATGTAATAGATTATTTCAGGGAGCACTCTTTAGCCCCTTCCAAATCCTGAAAACCTCCTCCAGCATATCTGGGTTAAGAATAGGTTTTCCATACGCTTCCTGATCATCAGCGATTCTGGGGCAGGCTGTGTTCACGAACGCATCGAATGCAAAGTTATTCAATGTACTCGGGTCGAGGTTATTCGAGACTATCACCTCTGCGTTTCGTCCAGCCCTTCTTATTCTTTTTGCAAGTGCTGTTGCAAGGGCGGGGTTAAATTGGCCGAGTTTTGTGCTCAACATAACACCAAAGAATCTTGCGCCAACTGCTTTTAGCACAGCCCCTTTTCTTCTCTTTCTTGCTTTTTGTATCTCCTCGCTTACGTTTTTTAGTTCTCCTGTTTTTGGATGTATGATGTAAACGGGCTTATCTAAATGAATGCCCACACCGTGAAAGGCTCCGCTTGCTATAACAACGGCAGCCTCCGCCTCTTTGATGTTCAATGCTCCAAAATCACAGCCAAGAATTTGTCCCTTGTATGGACAGCGCCTCCCTTTTCTTGTGAAAACTATCTTTCCTGCTTTTTCAAGCGCGCCTTTAATCTCAGCAAACTGATGAACATGCTGAACAGTTGTGCCTAGCGCAATCGCCTTTTCAGGAATTTTTTTTGCAGCAGCTATTATTTTATTTAATACAACATCATCATGCCATTGTATGTATTCGATAGGGATAGAAGCGCTCTTTAGAAAGGGCGCGTGGCCAAAATGAACAATTTTATCAACCCCGATCGCTTTCGCCTCCTCGAGCGCTACGTCACACGCACCATAGCATGGCGAAGCAGACAGAAAGACATCATACCCTCTTTTTCTGTAATTTTCCGCCTGCTCTGCAGCGATTCGTTTTAGACCTTCGGGAAATTGAAGAAGAATTTTCATTTAAATCTCACCAGCCCCGCTTAAAGCGGGTTAAATTCATACGGATATTTATACGTGTGCAGGATTACAGATGTAATTGTTTTCAATTGCGTTTCCCCCTGTATGCGGCTGAGAACATTCATAAAATGTTCCCTGTCAATCGCTCGAACCACAACCGCCCAATCACTCTCTCCTGTAAGTACGTAGAGGCTTTCTATCTCTGCTATACGAAGCAGTTTTTTAACGGTTTCTTCATCTTTCACTGCCTCTGGTTTTTTTGAGCGAAGCATGACAAGCGCATGAAAGTCGTAGCCAATCTTCCTAAAATTTATGTCTGCTTTATACCCTCGTATTACTCCGAGCCGTTCAAGTCGTTTTATCCTCTGCAAGATGGTATTCGGATGCATCTTTACTTTTAGCGCTATGTTTTTCACAGAATTGCGGCAATTCTCGCGTAATTCCTTTAGTATTTCACTGTCCTTTTTGTCGATTTTTACAGTCTTTTCTTGCATAAGCATTATTTTGTACTTCCCTATTTAAAATAGTAGCGTTCAGACCAATTCGCCAGCCCAAAGCCGCTCACCGAGCCTTGCCGAACGAAACATTTATAAGAGTTTCCTTTAAAAAAAGAGATACCTTAGTCGTTCTGCTCCGCTATTGGGTTCGCCATGGGTATGGTTATCGCCGCTGCCCGTCGTGTGTCGTGCAGGAGCAGCTCAATAGAAGCCTGGGTGATCCTGCTTGAAGAAATCCGAAAAAGGAAAGAAAAAAGTTATGGGCGAGCTCGACGTCTTGTCATATTGGCTTATGCCGAAAATGGAGATATTGAGCGAGGATGCTAAAAAGCGAGTTCTGCAAAGGTTTGGTATAGTCGAAGACCAGCTACCTAAATTTAAGGCAAGCGACCCTGCTGTAAGGGCATTGGGCGCGAAAATCGGAGACGTTATACAAATCGAGCGGAATGATACATCTGGAAAATACTATGCTTACCGTGTTGTTGTCGAAAAATAATTTAGTGGTAGGTGCATATAATGATCAACGAGCTTGTAAGTACATACTTTAGAAGTAATAGTATTGTCAATCAGCAACTTTCTTCGTTTAACTCTTTTATAGAGAAAGGAATGCAACTCGCCATTGATCGCGTGGGCACCATTCAAACCAACGTGGAGGGCTTTGAGCTTAAGCTTGGTAAGATTCGTGTCGAACAGCCAAGATACTACGAGGTTCGCGGAGGGTACAGGGCGATACTCCCACAAGAGGCAAGGTTGCGGAACATTACATATGCTTCCCCTGTGTTTCTTGAGATAATTCCTGTGTTTAACGGAGTTGAGAGGCCGACGTATTCTGACGTTTTCATAGGGGAGATTCCTGTAATGATAAAATCAAAACTCTGCTACCTATCTGGGATGGGAAGAAAAGAGCTCATAGATAATGGTGAGGACCCGGATGATCCCGGCGGTTATTTTATAATAAACGGAAGCGAGCGCGTTCTTGTCAGCATAGAGGACCTCGTGCCAAATCGTCTTATGGTCACAAAGGAGCAGGGAGTTGTGATCGCAAAGATATTCTCAACATATTATGGTTTCAGAGCAAGGTGCGTGGTAGAAAGAAATGCAGAGGGCCTTTATTCGGTTGAGTTTCCCTCGTCTCCGCCAGGGATATCGCTCATGATGCTTCTTCGCGTTCTTGGACTGGGAAGCGACGAAGAGATAAAAAAAGCATTTTCAGATGAGTTGCAGGTAAGAAACGATGTTATCCTAAATCTTGAAGAAGAAAAAACGAAGACAAGAGACGATGCGGTGGATGCTCTAAGTAGGAAACTCTCGCCAGGCCAGCCACAGGAATTCCGTCTCAATAGGATGGAAAGCCTTATCGATAATTACCTTCTTCCGCACATAGGAATAACCAGGGCGACAAGGATGGCTAAGGCAAAATTCCTCATAGGGATGGCCGAGCGAGCGACGGCGGTTGCGCACAAGAAGATAGCACAAGATGATAAAGACCACTATGCAAACAAGAGAGTAAAGTTGGCCGGCGATCTAATGGAGGAGTTGTTCCGTTACGCTTTTCAGTTTTTGACAAAAGACCTTGTATATCAGGTATCGCGGGCAGATGCGCGTGGGAGGAGGCTTCAGGTGCATACCCTTGTTAGGCAGGACGCCATGGCTGACAGAATAAGATATGCAATGGCAACAGGAAACTGGATAGCAGGACAAACAGGCGTGTCTCAACTGCTTGACCGTGTCAGCTATCTTTCCACCATATCGCATCTCAGGAGAGTAATATCGCCGTTAAGCAAGAAGCATCCGCATTTCAAGGCAAGGGATCTTCACGGAAGCCATATCGGTAAACTCTGCCCGAATGAAACGCCAGAGGGTCCTAGTTGTTCTCTTGTAAAAAACCTCTCAATTATGGCAGAGGTGTCAACTGGTTTTGAGGATGAAGAGGTATTAAAAGTGCTTAAATCTTACGACGTGCGGGAAGAGGAAAAGGAGGGCTGATTTTCATGAAAAGGCAAAAAACCGCGGTTTATCTTAACGGCAGGCTTATAGGTTATCATTCTGATGGTAGGAGTCTTGCACAAAGACTGCGAGAAAGGCGAAGGATGAATGAGTTGAATTATCAAATAAATATTTACTATAATGAAAAGCTGAATGAACTGCATATCGTGAGTGACAGAGGAAGGGTAAGGCGTCCATATATAGTGGTTGAGAATGGAAAACCAAGGCTAACACCAGAGATACTCGCACGTCTTAGGAACAACGAACTGACATGGCAGCATCTAGTAAGGATGGGCATAGTTGAGTACCTTGATGCTTTAGAGGAGGAAAACGCATTTGTAGCGCCAAGTTTAGAGGAGTTAACAGAAAGGCACACGCATCTTGAGGTTGACCCAGCCAACATATTTGGTGTTGTTGCGTCTGTTCTTCCATATCCTGAGTATAACTCTTCCCCTAGGATCACGATGGCATGCGCCATGGCAAAGCAGTCGCTTGGCATATATGCTGCCAACTTCAACTCAAGATACGACACTCGTGCGTATGTTATGTACTACCCGCAGGAGCCAATAGTTTCTACGAAGGTTTATAGAGCGCTTAATCTGAGAGAGAAAGCAGCAGGTCAGAATTGTGTTGTGGCGCTGGCAAGTTATCATGGGTATAACATGGCGGATGCGATAATCGTGAACAAGGGTGCGGTCGAACGCGGGCTTGGTCGAACCGTTATGTTTAGAACATACGAAACAGAAGAGAGAGTATATCCGGGAGGACAAAAAGATACCATAGAACTGCCAACCCCTGATGTTGGTGGATACAGGGGAGAGGAGGCGTACGCACATCTTGATGAGGACGGTATAGTTATACCGGAAAGTGATGTGAGCGGTAAGGATGTACTTGTAGGAAAAACATCTCCCCCGAGATTTCTAGAAGAAATATCTGTCTTTGGTGCGGTTGAAGAGAAGAAAAGAGAAAGTTCGTTGGCGCTTAAGTCAGGGGAAGAAGGAAAGGTTGATTCGGTCCTTATAACAGAAGGGCCGAGCGGGAACAGACTCGTAAAGGTGAGAGTGAGGAGCGTAAAGATACCAGAGATAGGTGATAAGCTTGCCTCTAGACATGGTCAGAAGGGTGTGATAGGGATACTGGTTCCGCATCACGACATGCCATTTACTGAAAGCGGGATCGTCCCTGACCTTATTGTAAATCCGCACGCAATTCCAAGCCGTATGACAGCAGGCCATCTTCTGGAGATGCTTGGAGGAAAGGCAGGCGCCGTGGGCGGGTTGCTGATGGACGGAAGCGCTTTCAGTGGAAACAAAGAAGAGGAATATAGAGAAATTCTGAGAAAAGCCGGTTTTGATGAGTATGGGGAGGAGATTCTCTATGACGGCTCGACTGGAAAGCAGATAAAAGTGAAGATTTTCATTGGCGTGGTCTACTATCAGCGTCTTCACCATCTTGTTTCAAACAAGATGCATGTCAGAAGTCGAGGCCCTGTCCAGTTGCTTACGCACCAGCCAACAGAAGGCCGCGCACGCGAAGGTGGTCTTCGTTTTGGTGAGATGGAAAGAGACTGCCTTATCGGCTACGGAGCAAGTATGTTAATAAAAGAAAGACTTCTTGAAGAAAGCGATAAGACAAATCAACTGATTTGTTTGGATTGCGGTTCCACAGCAACGCACGATTATAGCAAGAATAAAGACATATGCCCTGTGTGCGGAGGGGAAAATATCCAGCCAGTTGAGATGAGCTATGCGTTTAAGCTTCTTCTAGACGAGATAAAATCACTTTACGTTTTTCCGAGATTAATGCTCAAAAAGAAGGGGGAATAAAATGGAACTCCAACATGTTCTTGATAAAATTAGGTTTTCTATTTTCTCACCTGAAATAGTAAGGAAGATGTCTGCTGCAAAGATCGTTATCCCTGATACATACGATGATGACGGATATCCGATCGATGGCGGCTTGGTCGATACTAGGCTTGGAGTAGTTGACCCTGGTTTGAGATGCAAAACATGTGGGGGAAGGGTAAAGGAATGCCCAGGTCACTTCGGCCACATAGAGCTTGTTAGACCTGTGATTCACGTAGAGTTTGTAAAGCACATATATCATGTATTAAAATCAACGTGTCCGAATTGTCATAAGCTAATCTCAGAAAAACCGCTGGAGATACCAGAAGAGAAAGAGGAAAAGATGGAGAAGGAGACCGGGAAAGGGGCGGAGGAGGAAATACCTTCTCTTATCGAAGAAGAAAAGACAGTACAGGTTGGAGTTGGCGAGGGAGCGACAGAGAAGGAAAAACCAGATGTTTCAGGAAAGAAGAAAAGACCCCCATGTCCGCATTGCGGCGTGCCACTTCCAGAAATAAAAATATTGAAGCCAACGACCTTCCTCAAGGATGATGAACCAATGCTTCAAAGCGAGGTCCGCGACTGGCTCGCTTCTTTAAGGGATACCGATATTCGTGCACTTGGTTTCGACCCGATTTATTCGCGCCCAGAGTGGCTGGTTCTCACCGTGCTTCCTGTTCCACCTGTGAATGTGCGACCATCTATAACACTCGAGACCGGAGAGAGAAGCGAGGATGACTTAACTCACAAACTTGTCGATATAATAAGAATTAACCAGAAACTTGAAGCAAACATAAATGCAGGCGCGCCTCAGCTAATTATAGAGGATCTCTGGGAGCTACTCCAATACCATGTCACTACGTACTTTAACAATGAGACCGCAAACATTCCGCCCGCGCGGCATAGAAGCGGGAGGCCACTCAAAACACTCGCGCAGAGATTGAAAGGAAAAGAAGGTCGCTTCCGTTACAACCTTTCGGGTAAACGTGTTAATTTCTCAGCCAGAACTGTTGTCTCGCCAGATCCTCGCATAAGCCTGAACGAAGTTGGTGTCCCAAGGGCAGTTGCTGAGGAACTAACAGTTCCAATAACCGTTACAGAGTGGAACATAGATGAACTCAAAAAATACATTCTTTCTGAGACTTATCCAAAAGCCCTTTATCTTATTCGAGCAGATGGAAAAAGGATAAAGGTTGTAGATTCACCGGAGATAAAAAAAGAGCTTGCTGAAGGATTGAAGGTTGGGTGGGTTGTGGAAAGACAGATCGTGGATGGCGATATATCCATATTCAATAGGCAACCCTCCCTTCATAGAATATCCATGATGTGCCATCTTGTTAAGATACTGCCTGGAAAAACATTTAGGCTTAATCCACTTGTGTGCCCACCTTACAACGCAGACTTTGACGGTGACGAGATGAATCTTCATATAATACAAACAGAGGAGGCACAAGCAGAGGCGCTTCATCTTATGGCTGTTGAGAAGCAGATTCTTTCTCCAAGGCATGGCCATGCGATAATAAAGCCGCAGGAGGACCACATATCTGGTTTTTATTTTTTAACAGCTGAGGAGACCGAGTTTACAAAAGAAGAGGCGTCAAACCTTGTTTATCTTACTGGTATCACAGACCTTCCAGAGCCGGATCGAAAAGGAGGAAAATACTCTGGAAGGCTTTTGCTATCTTTGCTGTTGCCGAAGGATTTAAGTCTGAAAGTTAAATCTAAGATGGGCGAGGAGGTCGTAATACGCCAGGGAAAGTTGGTGAAAGGAGCACTTGAGAGTAATGTTATGGCAGGAGAGCTCTTAGAAAAAATCTTCCTTACGCACGGTCCGGAGTGGACAAGCAACTTCCTCAATAATTCAACGCGCCTTGCTCTTGATGTTATCACTGCGCATGGTCTTAGTGTTTCTCTAAAGGATTATTCATTATCTGAAAAGGCGAAGAAAAGGACGCATGAAATTCTTGAAAGAATGAACCGCGAAATAGACAATCTGATAGTTCAATACAAAAACAAATCGCTTGAGCGTGCTCCAGGAATGACATCAAAGGAAACACTCGAAGCGTTGATAGTGCAGGTAACCTCAAGGACTAGGGATGAGATAGGAAAGATCGTTGAGGAGGACTTGACAACTAGCAACCCATCAATTATAATGGCTAAGATTGGTGCAAGAGGTAGCTTGCTTAATGCAATTCAGATGGCAGCGGTAGTTGCGCAGCAGAGCGTTAGGAACAAGAGGCCCGCACGCGGCTATAAAGGAAGGCTTCTTCCTTATTTTGAGCCCGGCATGCTTACTGGGAAAGAGCGTGGATTTGTCTACTCTTCGTTTAGAGACGGACTAAAGGTGTACGAATTTTTAGCTCATGCGATGGGCGGAAGGGAAGCGCTCGTCAACACAGCGATAAGGACCGCGCGTTCTGGCTACATGCAGCGGAGGCTCATAAATGCTCTCCAAGACCTTGTTGTTTATGAAGATTTGACAGTGCGAAACGCGGATATGAGCATCGTTCAATTTTTGTACGGCGGTGATGGAAAGGACCCAATGTTTGCATCAAAAGCAGAACTTCTTGTTGCTGCAAAGGAGGACGATTTTGACACTGCATAGGAGGCGTTGATTATGGCTGTTAAAAAAGATGAATTTTTAATCTCTCCTTATGAAGCTGCGGGCGTTGTTGCTGCGCAAAGCATAGGCGAGCCTGGTACGCAGATGACCATGCGAACCTTCCACTACGCAGGTGTTGCTGAGCACGTACCAACAGGTTTGCCAAGACTGATAGAGATTGTCGACGCGAAAAAAGAGCCAAAGAAGCCGATTATAGATATTTACCTGAAGAAGCAATTCGAGAAAAGCTACTCAGAAGCCGAAAAGGTTGCAAAGGAGTTGGGCAGTATTTTTGTTTCTGATGTTGCCACCGTTACAGATGATCTAGAGCGTTATCTTGTTAGAATAGAATATCGCGAAAAGGATGGCAAATCGCTCGGAGTGACGTTTTCCATGTTGAAAAAAGCGCTGGAGGAGTACGCTAATGAGATGAAGGTCGTTTCCGAAAACAAAATTCTAATAAAACCAAAGAAAAGAAAAAAGAAGGAAAAGACAGAGAAAGGAGGAGAAGCCGCCTCTTCTGAGCGCGAGGAAATAATAAACGCAAGGTTTGTTCGAAGAATGGCAAACAAGATAAAGACATCACTTGTACGCGGCGTTAAAGGAGTAAACAAGTCTGTTGTCGTGAAGTCTGAAGACGGGGGATATTTTGTGCGCGGAAGCGGATTCAATATACTCGGCGCTATCATGCACCCATCTGTTGACCCAATCAGGATTTATACCAACAACATAAAGGAGATAGAGCGATTGTATGGGATAGAAGCAGCAAGGGCTGCAATTATAAAAGAGATAAAAGATGTAATGGACATGCAGAAGCTTTATGTTGATATCCGTCATATCACTCTCATCGCAGATGCGATGACATTTTCTGGTTCAATAAGGTCTATAGGTCGTCACGGCCTTAGCGGTCAAAAAGTAGGAATACTTGGAAGGGCAGCATTCGAGGAGACGCTTAAGCATCTCATATCAGCTGGGGCTACAGCGTTGGAGGACAAGCTTGCTGGTGTTACGGAGAACATAATTGTTGGTCAGACGGTTCCTGTTGGAACAGGAAGAATTAAGTTAGCTATGAAGAGATTAAAATAACAAATTGGCAGGTGGTTCTGATGGAAGAGGCAGAAAAGATCGAAGAAAAAACCAAGGAGGGCGAAAGCGAGGAGCCGAAGAAGAAAGAAGGGAAAAAAGTAGTAAGACGAAGAAAGGTGAAAGAAAAGGTTAACCCTCTTATATCAGCAGTGAGAATAGCTGTTGAAAGCGGGAAGGTGGAATTCGGCGCACGAACCGGGATTATGGCTACTCTACTCGGGAGGGCAAAGGTTTTTGTGATAGCCTCAAACACTCCAGAAGATGTAAGAACGAAGATCACTGATCTTGCAAACAAATCACGAATTCCAGTGATCGTTTTTCCTGGGAGTACCCTCGAGTTGGGTTCGGTGTGTGGTAAGCCGTTCCCCGTATCTGTTCTTTCAGTTTACGATGAAGGTAATTCAAACATCCTTCAGTTTGCCAAATCCGCAGATTGAACCTGATATACATTCCTCTGTGATCTAATGGAACTCACGGAAAAAGAGCTTTCGTTCTTTACAATTTTTGAGCGCATCACGCAGGTAATGCCCACCGATTTTGTCGAATCTGGAGGGATTGTAGTCTTTGTAGTCGAACCGCAAAGTCTCGGGAAGGCGATAGGGAAAAGCGGTGCGAATATACAAAGGCTTAAGAAGCAGTTGAAAAAGAAAGTTCTCATAGTAGCAGATTCAAAAGAACTTGAAACGTTTGTCCGAAATTTTTTTAGTAGCATAAGCGTACTCGCTGTAGAGCAACGCGATGCAATGGGAGAGAAAGCTATCATAGTAACTCTCAACGAAAAGGATCGTGGACTAGCTATCGGAAAAGAGGGCGAACGGATAAAGGCATTAAAACAGTTGCTGAAAAAAAGATTTAACGCAACTGTCCATTTAAGGACAAAAAGGGTTTTAGCCGAGGTGGCGGAACCCGGTTAACGCGTACGCCTGGAGATGTTTCCTGTGAGCGTATCCCCTTCACGGGGTTAGGAGTTCAAATCTCCTCCTCGGCGTTATTTTTGCTGCTGCTTTGTTTTTGCATCAGCTTTCCACATAAGAGAACTCGCATCCTTCGGTTATGCCATGCGCCTCAGCGAAACCAGCATTCACCTCAAGTATGTATTTTGCATTCTTTTTTGGAGAGTAGGTTGGACATGGTGGTAGGTTGCATGGCTTCATTCTTATGATATCAACAACGCGCCTGTTCTCATCGAAGAATATTGCATCCAGCGGTATGGTAGTGTTAACCATCCACAGGCTGTACCGACCGCTGGCGGTAAACACAAAGAGCATGCCTTCGTATTCTCCCAACGATTGCCTGAACATTAATCCTTTGGCTCTTTTGATAGGATTATCTGCTATCTCTACTGTCACGGTTACAATTTCACCGTTTTTGTTTGTTATTCTTATTTGTTTTCTGCTTGTGCTCAATTCAGCGTGGGCAAGAAGTAGCGCGATAAAAATAAAAAGAATAATTAGAAAAGCAACCGCTTCGCGAGAGAGTTCCATTCAGACCCTTCTAAACAATCATAATGCTCTTATATCTTCTTGAATCTCTCCTTTAATTTCTCAAGAACTTTTGGTAATGTTGTGTACTCCATCTCTTCAGGTGAGAGCCTATGCGGCTCAAAGGGCCCGTGTCGTCTCATATACTCTGCTATCCTACTTGCTTTCTTCCTTGTCTCGTCAAATGCTTTGTCCTTGAACATATCCACTGGTCCGATGAGTCTTCCATTTGCGATTTGGAACCCAAGCGCAATCACGCGCGGCGGCCCATCGAACCTTGTTGGAATCGCATCATCAGCAGCAACGGGCATTATAGGACCATTATGCGACCCTCTCATCCACCCTGCGACAAGATGCGGAAATGCAAAAGGTTCAAGTACTTCGCCAACGGCAGGCAGTCCAGACTGTGCTCTTACAAGCGCCACAGGGTCGTCCTTTCCTACATACTCTCCTGCGACCTGATAGAGTTTTTCTGTACTTATTACCGCAACCGGCTCGTTTACCGGAAGTTTTCCACCCTCTTTCGGGTAAACGCTTTTGATGACATATTTACTCTTTGCTCCGATGAGAGCAAGAAGGTCGTACATCTCTTCTGGTGTGCTTAGAGTAACCTTTTTGCTGTTGTATATATCAAATACTTCAAATACAAACCCAGAATGCATGCTTGGGTCTATAACAAGACCTGCGGTATTGAATGGGTCTGCAAACATTCGATACACAGGAAGATTAAAGGCACCCGGGTCAGTTTTATCCATGAGAAAGGCTATCACAGGCTCGCTCTTTCGCTCTGTAAATTCCATTTCGGCAGCGCATGGCCCGAGCCCTCTAACGTTTCCAGAGAATGCATCAGAGAGCAAGTCTTGTCCGGCGCCATACAACTTTAGCTCCTTTGCAGTTTGCGTGGCTGCCTTAAACGTGTTCCATGCAAGTTCGTGGATCTCTCTGCTGTCAACACCCTTCGTGTGTGTCATTATAAGGTCCAAATCGTCCCCGCAGGATGCCACATAGTAATCGATTATTTTTCCTGCTCTTCTGCCCTCTTCGAGTTGTTTTCGCGCAACCTCCTTCAGTTGAGGGTGAACGCTTGCGTGCCCTGGCCAACCGCCTACATCGGCCTTTATTATACTTATTGTTATCTTCATACTTCCTTCCTTCATACTTCCTTCGCCTCCATAACCATTTCTAATTTTTGTGCCTCGGTCTTTTTTACCTTTCTGAGTACTCCCTCTCCACGGCTTCCTTCTCTGTATATCGTTATTCCTTTACAACCGAGCCTCCACGCAAGTAGGTAGGCATTTTCAACATCCTCAACACTTGCTTCAGCAGGCATGTTTATTGTCTTGCTTACAGCTAGATCAGTGTATTTTTGAAATGCAGCCTGCATTCTTACATGAAACTCGGGTGCGATGTCGTACGCAACCACAAACACTTCCCTTAGCTCGCTTGGTATTTCCTCCATGTTCTGAATGCTTCCTTCCTCAATTATCTTCTGCATGAGTTCAACGGTATAGAGACCGCGTATCTTAAGAACATGTTCAAATATGGTGTCGCTGTAGTACAACTTTGTCCCATCCATGACATTCTTTATATATGCCAGTGCAAACATAGGTTCTATTCCGCTTGAGGTATCCGCAATCATTGATATCGTTCCTGTGGGCGCTATAGAGGTCACGGTTGCATTTCTTATTGCATCGTATCTCTTTGCCAGCGTGCTTTCTTTAAAGCCGGGAAACGATCCTCTTGCTCTTCCTAACTCGTGGCTCATCTTTCTGGCTTCATCAGTGATAAACTTCATAACGCCTTCGGCTATCTCGAGCGCAAGTTCAGAGTCATATCTTACACCCATTTTGAAGAGCATTCTGGCAAAGCCCATGACACCAAGTCCCATTCTTCTGTGGTGGAGCGTTCTCTTCTTTATCTCGGGTATAGGATATCTATTCAGGTCTATCACATTATCAAGAAACTGGACTGCAAGGCGTACAACATATCTTAGTCTTTTCCAGTTTATTTTCTTTTTCCAATCACCCTTAGTCCAATCGATATCAACAAACTTCTCGAGGTTTATGCTTCCAAGGTTGCACGATTCATAGTCTGGCATAGGCACTTCACCGCATGGGTTCGTAGCGTGTATCTCATACGCTGGAGTGGGGTTTGCTCTGTTTATTGTATCTATGAACAAAACCCCTGGCTCAGCCGACTTCCATGCGCTGTAAGCTATAAGTTTGTAAAGGCTTCTCGCATTTATCTCGCGCACAGCCTCTTTTGTTCTCGGATTTATCAGCGGGTATTCCTTGTTTTCCTCGACTGCTTTCATGAATTGGTCATCCACCGCAACTGATATGTTAAAGTTCTCGAACACACCTGGGCTCTGCTTTACAGTTATAAAATCTTCAATGTCTGGATGCCAGACATGCAGAACACCCATGTTCGCTCCCCGTCTTTTTCCTCCCTGCTTCACTACGTCTGTAGCGACATCGAATATACGCATAAATGAAAGCGGTCCAGAGGCGACGCCAGCGGTACTCTTTACAAAGTCCCCTTTCGGTCTGAGATAAGAGAAAGAGAAGCCTGTTCCGCCGCCTGTTTTATGTATTATTGCGGTGTATTTCACAGCATCAAATATTCCCTCGATGTTGTCCTCTACTGGAAGGACGAAACAAGCCGCCAGTTGGCCAAGGTTCGTGCCAGCGTTCATTAAGGTCGGAGAATTGGGGAGGAATTCAAAATTTGTCATTATTTGATAGAATGCATCTTCATATTCCTTAACAGTATCGTCATCTGCTCCATATGTCTTTTCATTGGATGCTATGAATCTTGCGACGCGCCTAAAAAGCTGGCTGGGTGTCTCTATAACCTTTCCAGTCTCATCTTTCAGGAGATATCTCCTTTCAAGCACTTGAATCGAATTTAAAGGGAGTTTGAGATCATCCTGGACACCAAGGATTTTTTTCATTTCTCTCTCGACTGTCTTTTTGTGTCTATAGAGTATGTAGGCTTTTGCTGTTGTAGCGTGACCAGATTCTATGAGTGCCTTTTCAACTAAGTCTTGAATATCCTCTACGCTTGGAATGTAATCCTCTTTGAACCTCTCTTCTATCATTTGCACAACAATGCTCGCTACGCGTTCTGCTTCTTTTCTATCCTTTCCGCCGATAGCCTCCGCAGCCTTAAAAATAGCATTAACTATTTTTTCCTTATCAAAATCTACTATCTTCCCGTCGCGTTTTTTAACCTTTTTTATCATCTAATCACCCTAACGCCTCTCATTTGCGGGATATACTTCAGACAAAATAAATATAAAACGTGGCATTTACAAGGATGTATTACATACACTTTTTTTGTCCTTTTATAATTTTAACTTTATCTGGTTTGACTTTATTTGGCCCGGTCTTTTTCGCAGTAATATCCTCCTATACCCCCTATGATGAAATTAACTCCCAGAGAGACAAAAATCTCTGCAAGACAGACAGTGCAATTCAGCGCCACAGTTATCGGGTCATGGGCTTCAAATTGGGTCCATCTAAGCATGCTTATCACAGAAAGTGCGGACCCAATCGCGGGTATCCAACCACCAAGCACCATTGCCGCTATTATGGCTATCACATAGAACGTATATTTTACGATGATGATTATCGCGGCCACGATTGCTGTTGTTATCCCTGCTTCCACCGTGTTAGCGCGGTATCTTTTTGCAGTTCTGTAACCCACCCAAAGAAAGAAAGGTAAGAGTGCGAATAGGAGCACGAAGATGCTTACTAGGCTAACAAGTTGAAGATAGTCAGATGGGGCGTACCGTGCCATTAAAATGTTTAGCGCGATAAGAAAAACATGCACCACAATTAAAAGAACAATCCCTACCATTGTCGGAAAGCCGATTCCAGCTTTTATTTTATTAAAATCAATATCCATAAAATCACCATCTACATTCATCACGGATTTACAATGTGCTCTACTTTGTCTTTGTCCTTAATAATTATAACTATATCTGCGGTGTTCCTAAGAGCTGCGCTGAACGCAACATCTGTTGCAACTATTATCGTTTTTTTCCCTTTTGCCTTTGCTTTCACAAGAAGTGGGCGATAATCTGTGTCGCGGGTCATGAGTGCAAGTATATCAATGTTTCGGTCTAGCGCAAATTCCATCGCTTCTATCGCCATGGTTACATCTACATCTCCTGTTGTTATTTCAACATCAAATCCTTGGTTTATCATTGCTTCTATCAATTTGTCGGATGCATACTGATCGAGATATATCTTTGCGATTCTTATGTCTCCATATTTACTTACTTCGTTTTTGACAGTTCGCACGTCAAGGTGAAACGCTTTTCTTAAGACATTTGGTCCATCAACTAAAAGCGCTATATTTTTTTTACCACCAAAAATTTTTCTCATGGCTTCAAGCATACGCTCGCCCTCTTATCAGCCTAAAACGAAAAAAATCTTTTAGCATTCTTTGCAGTTTGTTCGGCAACCTCCTCGAAATCCATCTGCTTAATCTCGGCAACGTACTTTATTGCGTCTTTTACTGCATCTGGCGTTCGACCTACATAGGGCGCATCGGTTTCAACAACGATGTTTTCTATCGGTGTGCGCTCTATCACAATATGTCTCTCTTTCGAGTGGAGGGGCGGGACAGATACAAGTCCGTCGCGTTCAACTATCCATCTTGCTTCCGAGAGTGTTCCCGAGAAGAAATGAAACATAAAACGATGAGGAAAGTTCTTAAGGTGGAGGGTGTCGATTACATCCTGCGTCGCTCTTCTGGAATGTATTACGAGTGGCAGTTTCATTTCTTCGGCTAATTCTATCATCCTATAAAAAGTTATCTCCTCTCGCTCGATCTCGTGCTCTTCCTTTGCCCAGTGGTAGTCAAGACCGACTTCGCCTATTGCATTTGGCTTCTGTCTTTTAATGAGCTCTATCCACTCATCCAATCCCTCCAGGTCCTTTACGGAGATGACTGTTTGCGGTGCTATACCCAAGACAAACGGCAATCCCAATTTTTTCGAAAGTTCTGCGGTCTTTATGTTTGATTGATGAGAATAGCCACACGCTATCGGGATAATGTCTTTTATTACATAATTTTTAACTTCGGGAAGATGGCAATGCGCATCTACAAGCATCATAACCATGTTTAAAAAACTAATGTTTTAAATATTACCATCTATTTTCTCAGGTTTTGTGCATTTTTATGTTTGCGACATCAGATAAATAAGGTGAATGGAATGGTTGAGAAGGTATTTGCAACAGCAAAGGATATAAAAGTAGGAAAATATGTTTTGATAGACGATGTGCCGTGCAAAGTGGTTGAAGTAGAGAGTTCAAAACCAGGAAAGCATGGTGCGGCAAAGATGCGGATAACCGGGATAGGGTTGTTTGAAGGGCAGAAGAAAACACTTCTTACGCCAGGAGACGCCGATGTTGAAGTTCCGATAATAGAAAGAAAGACTGTGCAGATACTGTCCGTGAACGGAAAGATAGCACAGGTTATGGATTCGCAAAGTTATGAAGTTTACGAGATGGAGATCCCAGATGAACTTCTTCCAAGCGCGACCGCTGGCAAGGAAGCAGAGGTTTTGGAAGCGATGGGCAAGAGAAAAATAGAGAGGATACGGTGAACGGGTTGATTTCATGGAAATTGAGATTATATCAAAGATTGACAACAAACTTCTTGAGAGAAAGGAGATAACGGCTGTTGTGAGCTTTGATGCTGCGACGCCTACGCGAAAGGAAATACGCGAAAGTGTGGCCACAAAACTTGGTTTGGACCCCGGCCTGACTGTTCTGAGAAGCACAAAGCCACAGTTCGGCGCTAAAAAAATAGACGTTGTGCTGCACTCCTATGCCAACCTGGAAAGGCTTAAAGAAGTGGAACCAGGATACATCAGAAGGAGGGATGGGATAGCGCCTCCCGAAGAAAAAAAGAAAGAGGAGAAAAAAGGAAAGGCCGCACCAAAGAAGTAGTTAAGGGTGTTTTGAGCTATGGCAGAAGGTAAAAAAGAAGAAAAAAAGAAAGAGAAGAGGACAAGGCCGTATGTTCAGAGAAAATTCTGTCCTAAATGTGGCCCGGGTGTTCACTTGGCCGAGCACAAGGATCGAAGAGCATGCGGAAAATGCGGTTATTTCGAGAAAAAATGATGAACCCTAAGAATATTTTTGCCGCTGGATTTTTTGCTTCAGTCATAGCATTTACTGTCTTCGTTCTTGTTTCAAGAGAAAGTTATCTTTATGAGATTTTTATTCATACCGGCCTTCTGTTTGCCGCTTTATACATAATATGGAAGGGCAATTTAAGGTCAACACTTAGTGGGGTAGGCGTGCCCGGGAGTATTAAGACGAATATCGTATGGACCATTTGTGGTTTTATACTTGTTTTCATCACAATGCTTGCGCTCGCTTTTGTCCTCTCAGCATTTGATATCAATGACAACTATAAGGTTTATGGCGTGATTAAAAAAATTCCATCCTGGCTCCTTATGCTTGCGGTTTTTGGTGCGCCTATTACCGAGGAGTTATTTTTCAGAGCTGCACTTTTGCAGCGCCTTTCGCCTGTTTTTGGTTCAGCAGGTGCGATCACACTTTCTGCGATTGCCTTTGGGCTTTCTCATGTATTTTACGGGTCGGTTACAGAAATCATCGGTGCAACTGTTATTGGTATGGTTTTGGCCTTCATATTCATACGGGCAAATAGCGTCGTTCCACCAATTACTGTGCATTTTGGGTTTAATCTGTCCACGATTGTAGCAGTTATGTATGGTGGCGGTTAGATGCTTGTTCTTGGAGTAGAGTGCACTGCACACACACTTGGTGTCGGGGTATCAGATGGGAAAAAAATCCTCGCGAACGAGAGTGACACCTACAGGCCCAAGAGGGGCGAGGGTTTGATACCAAGAGAGCTCGCAGACCATCACGCAAGCGTTTTTTCGCTAGTTCTTCATAGAGCGTTGGAAAGAGCAGGCATTGGAATAAGAGACATTAATCTCATCTCTTTCTCGCAAGGACCAGGAATAGGCGCACCACTCTCTGTTGGGTGCGCAGGGGCAAAGTTTCTTGCAGCCAGCTACCGCAAGCCTATAGTTGGTGTTAATCATTGCCAGGCGCATCTCGAGATCGCGCGAGCACTCTCTGGGTTTGAGAGCCCTCTTTTTCTCTATCTTTCAGGTGGAAATAGTCAGATAATACTGAAAGAGAAACACGGCTATCACGTTATCGGTGAAACGCTGGATATTGGGTTGGGAAATCTTTTTGATTCCTTTGCACGGGGCATCGGTTTGGAAGGGCATGGTGCAGTATTGGAGCAATTTGCAAAAGGAGGCAATTACATAGAATTGCCCTACAGCGTTAAAGGGATGAACCTTGTTTTCTCAGGACTTCTTACTCAAGCGCAGAAAATGGCACAACAGTGCGATAAAAGAGACGTTGCATTCTCATTGATGGAGACAGCATTTGCGATGAGTTGTGAGGCAACTGAACGCGCACTTTTCCTGACGAGAAAGAAAGCCCTTGTCGTATGTGGCGGGGTAGCGCAGAACAAACGATTACAGCACATGCTGAGAACAATGTGTAGCGCAGACAACATAAAATTTTATGTGGCGCCCGATGAGTTTAACAGAGATAACGGAGCCATGATTGCATACGTGGGCTATCTAATGAGACGAAATGCGTTAAAAAACATTGAAAAATTATCACCAAAGCCAAATTACAGAATAGATCAGGTTTTCTTTTGAGTTTTTAAATGCGAATTACCTACCGAGCGGCCAATATCTTTTTTATTTGGATAAACGCTACGTCTTCTGGGTATCCTCCTACAAACTCCCCTTTCCCTTCGTTTATCACTGTCTTAGGTACGCCCATTACTCTGTATTTCGTGGCTATCTCTGGGAATTCCATCGCTTCATATACATATCCTTTGACCTTGGCGCTTGCGATTGCGAATTTCATTGCGATGTAGGCAGAGGTTGGACAATGCGGGCATACAGGTGTGACAAATACCTCTATCTTTGTTTCTTCAGGTAGGGAGTCAAAAAATCCTTTTACAAAGTCGCTTGCACCGTTAACACCGCTTCCTACCTTAAGCACCTCAAGAAAGGCGGGAAATTCGTATCCGGAAGGAATGCCATAATATCTGGGGTCACCCTTTATATTTTTTCCTCTTAGAATAATGACAGGAGCGGTGTCGACGCCATACTGCCTTGCGAGGTCTACATCTTTTGTTAGGTCATGCATCTCGAGCTGTATCTTTCCGGAAAGTTCAACCAGCTCTTTAAGAAGCTCCTTTATATGTTCGTTCATTTGGGTTTGTCTATCGAAATAAATCAGTTTTACCGGCTCCTTCATTTCACTTAATTTCCGCTTTGCCTCGTTTTTTGTGTTTTCATCCAGCATTGGCACAATCCCACCTCTTGTTTGGTATGTTTTCTCTGCAGATTATTTAAAAGATTTATTGTTTAAAACGCAATCGAGGTGAGGTAATGGCATGGGAGACCTTTGCAGGTTTAGGTGGTTGTGCTATTCCAGTTTTAATAATCGGCGGCATAGCATTGCTGTCCGGAATAAGAATTGTTTACGAATATGAGCGAGCAGTAGTTTTCACGCTTGGAAGATTTTCAGGGGTTCTTAATCCAGGATTAAATTATGTCATACCAATACTCCAGAGCAGCCGGACCGTTGATATGCGTATAAAAACAGTGGACATACCGAAGCAGGAAGTCATGACAAAGGACAATGTTCCAGTTAGTGTGAATGCAGTTGTATACTTCAGAATTGAAGATCCAAAGGCTGCCGTTTTGGAAATCGAAGATTACACCTATGCGGTTTCTCAATACGGACAGACAGCGCTCAGGGATGTAATCGGCAACAAGGAACTTGATTTTGTTCTCACTGAAAGAGACCAAATTGCAGATGAAATAAAGACAATAGTCGACAAGGAGACTGCAAGATGGGGAGTTGACATCACTGCAATAAAGATTCAGGATATCGAGTTACCGGCTGACATGAAAAGAGCAATGGCAAGGCAGGCTGAAGCTGAGCGTGAAAGAAGGGCAACCATCATTATGGCTGAGGGCGAGCTGAAAGCTTCAGAAAACCTGAGCAAGGCGGCCGAAAAGCTTGCTTCAAGCAAAGGTGCTTTGCATCTAAGAACGTTGCAAACGGTTGCAGATGTTTCCGCAGACCAGAGCAACACGATTGTTGTTCTTTTGCCTATAGAAATGCTGAAGGCAATCGAAGGATTCGGCGCGCTTACAATGAAAAAAGAAGGAACAAAGAAAGAGTAGCCAGTACTTTCCTTTCTCTTTTTTCTATTTCTATTATATCTTTTTTACATCGTCTAGGACGTTTCTTCCGGTAAGCATCTCATAGGTTCTCATGTACCTTTCTGAAGTTTTCATTATGACATCCTGCGGCAGCTGAGGTGGAGGCGGGCTCTTATTCCATCCGCTTTTTTCTAGGAAATCACGTACGAATTGTTTGTCCATACTTACAAGATTTCCCTTCTCATATTCCTCCTTCAGCCAATATCTACTTGAATCAGGCGTTAGAATCTCATCTATAAGTATTATCTCGTTGTCTAGGTAACCAAACTCAAATTTTGTATCAGCAAGCACAAGCCCTCTTTTCAGCGCGTAATCTCTGGCAAATTCGTACAACTTTATTGCTTTTTTCATTATCTCTTCTGCGGCATTCTCTCCGATGATTTCCTTGGTCTTCTCAAATGTTATATTTTCGTCATGACCTTTCTCAGCCTTGGTGGATGGGGTGAAAATAGGCTTTAGAAGAGCGCCTCCATTTTCTAGCCCTGGCTCCAATTTAATTCCACAAACGCTTCCTGTTTGCTGATACTCCTTCCAAGCGCTTCCTGTAATGTAACCACGGACAACGCACTCGATCTTTAGAGGAACGCTTTCCTTGACTATCATACTTCTTCCTTTCAAGTAAGTTGGCAGTTCTGGCGGTACGGCAACAGAGATAAAATGATTTTTTATTATTTTGCGCGTCTTTTCAAACCAAAACTTCGATAACATATTCAAAACAATTCCCTTGTAGGGAATGCCTTCATTAAAGACGACATCAAACGCGCTCAGACGATCGGTTGAGACCATTAGAAGTTCATCGTTCAGTTTATACGTTTCCCTAACCTTTCCAACCTTTACTAGAGGGAGGTCAAGATTTGTTTTCATTACAATCTCGACGTTTTTCTCCATATTCTCATTCCGTTAATATACTCAACCTTTTGTCAATATCTCGATTCCTTCTGGCGTTTTGTTTACATTTCCAAGTTTTATGCCAACAAGCATCTTAACGCCCTGCTTTGCCGCAAGATCAACCAGTCTTTGGGTTATTATTCCATCAAATACTACAGTTTTTATATCTCTAAGCTCGCTCAGTTTTTTTATTACATCTCTTACAGGTACTTCTGCTATTTTTCTATGCTCGCTGTTGTAAAATCTTGCGTTTAGGGTGTTGCTCAGGGTATTCAACTCATTGAGTAGTTCTTCTTTAGGCGGTATGACGACTACTTCTTTTGCTTCTGCTACTTTCTCTTCGATCTTTGGTCTCTCAACCTCGCGTTCAGGTACTACTGTCCTTTGCGGTGGTACGTGTCGAGCCTCGGTTGTGGACTCGCTTGGCCGCAATTCGAATTCTCCTTCGCTTTCTTCTGCTTCTTCACTCCTTTTTTGTCTCTCCATCTTTGCGCTTTCGCCTTGCTCAAACGGTAATCTGTTCCTTAGGCACTTTATCAGTTCTTTTCTTGTAAGTTCTTCGACCTCCATACCTGGTGGTGCTCTTGCAATGAAGTCTATATCAACCCCTCCCTGTATCAATTCATTTAAGATTATGTCGCCACCCCTATCACCATCCAAGAACACTGTCACCTCCTTTCTTCTTGAAAGTTCTACAATGCTGCGTGGGACCTTCGCGCCACCAACCGCGATCACATTTGTTATATCGTTCTTCAGGAGGTTTATAACGTCTGCGCGGCCTTCCACAATAATAAGCTCATCGCTTCGTTCTATCCCCGGGCCTGCTGGCAGTCTCTCATAACCGTATTCCATTATTTCGGCCATTTTGACCTCTTCGCGAACCATCTCAGTTATCTCTTTACTTTCTGGAAGCTCTGTTAGGACAAGTGATTTTAACAGCTGTTTCGCTCTTTCGAGGAGAACCTTCCTTTTCACATTTCGTGTGTCCTCTACCTTGGTTACCTTTAGCCGCGCCTCACATGGGCCCACTCTGTCAACGGTTTCAAGCGCAGCAGCGATTATGCATGTTTCGACCATATCAAGACTGCTTGGTATTTTTATTGTCCCAATCGTCTTTCCCTCTCGAGAAATCAGTTCAACCTCTATTCTTCCTATTCGTCCGTTCTTTTGAAGGTCGCGTAGGTCAAGCTCATCCCCAAGCAATCCTTCTGTCTGTCCGAATATTGCGCCAACAACATCAGGTTTTTCAACAAGACCGTCAACCTCTACGTTTGTGTACACCAGATACTTAACCGTATCAATATATGTTTTTGCCATTTTTATTCACCTCTTTGCAGAACTCTGCGTACTTTCGCCCAATATCCTCAAAATATTTTAGTTTCAGAAGTCGTCCTAGAAGAATGCGAGTTTCGCAATCAACAATAGCAGAGCCTTCAAGCTCACTCTTTATCATCGCGGCGAGTTGGTTCCCTCTCCTATCAAGGTCAGTTGCAACAATAACTTTTTTTGCCTTGATAAATTCACGTAGTTGTCTAATCCTACCGGAGATTGGGATAGCATCGCTGCATCCAAGGGAGTTAAGGGCCTCTTTATCCCTTTTTCCCTCAACCAGCACGCAGTTGTTCTTTAATATTCGAATAAGGCATTCAAGCCTTTTTGCATCCTTTTCTTTCATCACTTTACCTATGGGAACCCAGAAGAAGTAGGAGAGTGATGGGCTGTGCATTGTTGACCATTCTCTCATGGCTTACTGCTCCAGAGGCCATCCATGCACAGCGTGAGTGTTACTTTAATGCCGCTTTTTCTTCAATTAAATCAACTACAAGCGGGAATATTTTTGTAACGTCTCCCTCGCTTATTATGCCAAGGAGCTCGTTATACTCATTAACAACGGGAAGTCTTTTTATCTTGTTATCCCTCATTGCCTTCGAAGCCTCCTCTATCGGAGTATCTGGCCTTATTACGCGAAGTGGTTTTGACATTATCTCCTCAACCTTTGTCGTGTACGGATCCTTTCTCTTTGCGATCACTTTGTAGACAATATCTCTTTCTGTTATTATCCCTCTTGCTTTCTTGCTTTTTTCGTCCTCTACCACTATTACTGAACCTATGCTGTATCTCTTCATAAGCTTTGCTGCCTCAGAAATATCCTTCCCGTATGGGATTATTATGACTTTTTTGGTCATTATGTCTCCTACTTTTAGGTCTGTTCCCATGATTTTATTATGCATTAAGGATTTTTAAAACTGCGCTTTTTCTTCGAGAAACGCTTTTCAAAAGAGAAAAACAAAAGCAACAATACGATAAGCGAGAGGAGTAAGGAATGGAAGAATGGGCCCGCGCGGATTCGAACCGCGGATCTTCTGCGTGTAAGGCAGACGTCTTAACCACTTTCGGATAAAATCTCTCGACTACGAGCCCGAAAGGACTTAGCAAGCTCTACTTAAATATCCCCGAAAAGGGGAAGATGTAGCCCCGACCGGATTGACGCCCTTGGTGCAGATTTTAAATGGATTGCCACCCAAAGGTTTCGAACCGGTGTCACAGGATCCAAAGTCCCGTATCCTTAGACCATGTTTCGTCGCCATATATAGGCGGCGCTCCGTGTTTGACCGTTGTCTGAACGGATATATCTAGACGACGGGGCTATACTTATTTATATCTCCTCCCCAAGCGACTTCAGCTCTTCTGTACGCCTTTCTTCTACCTTTTTTTCTGTCATCACCATGTTCTCAACAACCTTTATTGCATCTTTCATTCCCTTCGTATCTCCGTTCTCTATAGTCTTTACAGCGTTGTTATATACATCATCGGGAAGTTTATATTTTTTCATGGCCGAGAGGATCGTATGTTGTCCGATAGCGGTAGTAACCATACTTCCACCTGTGTTTACACTATAAAATCGTGACAATTCGTCTTTTAATCGTTTTTCATATTCCTCATCTGATTCTTCTGGCCTTTTTTCGGTTTCCAGTTTACTGGCACCATACACTGCAGAAAATAGAAGGAATTTTTCTTCTGGTGTTTTTGCTAAGGGGACAGCGTTCCTTAAAACCTTTTCGGATATGGCAATAGGGTCTATCGTTCCGCTGGAAAGGACAGCATCTTTCAAGTAATCTTTTGCTTTTAATTCTTTTGCTTTTAATTCTTCTGTTTTTAATTCTTTTGTTTTTAATTCTTCTGTTTTTAATTCGGTTCTGAAACTTTCGTAAACAGGCTTAAAGCTTTTGTTGAAAGCGTCATTCTGTAATTTTTCGAATTCGCTGTACACCTTGGCTGCTTGATTAGAGGCATTATCCCACGTTTCTGCTATCCTACGGAGCTCTTTTCCATCCTTCCCCCAGAGCACCTCGCAATTCTTTATAGCCGCTTCTTTCTGCTTATCACTAAGCTCTGTGTTGTTTATATACTCCTTTACAACTGAGACATATTTGTTCTTCGTATTTAGATTCGGCAAATCATATTGTATTTGTTTAAGCACGTTTAGAGCAGCTACTTGATCTGTCTTTGCCTCTTTTTCTACTTTCCATTTGTTCATTGCATACATCTGGATGTCTTGAACATACCCCTCCTTGGCCTTCTTCATTATATTTTCTATATTCTTTTCAACATGTGTTTCTCTTGGAAGGGTTAGCAGAATCTCCTTACTCTCCTGTGATATCTTTAAGTTATCCACGGCTTTTGTGAGTAGTGTGGAATACTCTTCTGCAGCTTTCTTTACACCAAACCTTTCAGCAGCTATCTTCATAGCGTTCTCTCTATTCAGGTAAGCAAGGTGCTCGCATGCTTCGTTGTACCCTCTAAACATTTCCACAAGCATGTTATATTTTATCATAACCTTTGATTTGCTCCCTATCTTCTCCAGAGGGATGCCATAGGTTTTTTCCAAGACGCTCTTGTCAGTTCTTAGCATCTCTGTTATATCAACAATCTTTCCATCTTTTCCTATTTCCATAGCCTTTGCTATCCTTTTATTTTCTACACGCACCTCTATTGCTGCCCCTTTTTTTGGTCCACTTGCTATCGTTTCTCTATAAATAAAGTCAGTATTTTTGTTGGCATCAAGTGACCATGATATCTCTATTGGTTCTTTATACCCTTCTAGATATACTGTTGTTGTGTATCGCTTTTTTTCTTTGTCAAATTTAATTTCAGCAGGGACAGTGTTTTCATTTTCATCTATGTATGAACGTCCAATTTCAGGAACCGCCTTCCCTCCGGAAATCTTCATGTACTCTTTTGCTCTTATCTCCCTCTCTGCGGCATATACGTCAGCGTCTTTCAGCACACGTTTTTCAACCCCTCTTAGCATGCGCTCAAAGGCATTTGGACTGAACAGGGTTATTAGTGCGTTCAGGGTAGTCATGCTTGATAGCAGCCCTATACCAACGTTTGCAAGCGCTCCGATGGCTACCTTTTTTGCAAAAGCTGCACCGCTCTCTGTCAACTCTTTTTTTCCAGCGACAAATTGCGCACGAGCCTTTAAAAGCGCTTCTTTTGCGGGTGCACGAGGACCGACTGGTCCTGACACCACGACCCCTCCTTTTCCAGTTGCTGTTACGCCCATCCTCTCACCTGTTCCCAACATGAGTGTTTTTATAAGTTGCTTTTTTATACCACCGCCTACAAACGTCTCTTTGGCCATGTGAACAAGCGCTCTCTTTGCTGTCTCTCGTTTTGAAGGCGGGGATGGTGGCACTTTTTTTTCGGCTTCCTTTACGGTTTTTGCCGCTCCTTTTACTTCCTTAGCACCGCCGACTACGCTTTCTATAATCATTCTTCCAGATACTGCATATCCTTTACTTAGTGGAGTGTATCTAACATGTCTTCCAACACGCGGCGTTGATATCGAAAATGCTGCAAATGGATTTCTTCCAGTGTAATAAAGAGCCCCGCCAAGAAGGGCAAATATGAGTATGAGCGGGAGGCAAAATGCAGGGGTCTCAGCTCCAGTGGTAGGGGGCGGTGGTGGGATATACGTCATTGATTTTGATGTTGGCAGAGCAGTCATGTTGTTCAGTGCGCTGGTGCTTATTGGCACCACTCCCTTTCCGAGCGTTACATCGTCAGCAGAGTGGCACGGTCCACCAGCACACAGTTTGCTTGCATTTATTCCAGCGTATTTCATGCACTCCTCAAAACCGCAAATACCTCTCGTTTCTGCGGGATTGCAGAAAGAACAATAGATAAACCTGAACGTGTAAATTGTTCTTTTCTCGCCCGGTTCAACAGATGCATAATCTGAGAAATCGAACTTCGCAAACCCACGCTCGTCAGTATAAATTCTAAAAAGCTCTTCTTCCCCCTCCCCTGACATAACGTGAACAAACATGATGCTATTATTTATTGGTACGTAAGGTTCAGGAGCGCTATAATTTTCATAATATAAAAATGCGTTAATCGTATTATTTGGATAATTAACTGAGAGGGTGATGACGGACTGCTGCGCGCCGGCCATCTCCTCACATTTTATGCACGGCTCTGCAGCATTCACCACATTAAGAAGAATAACAATGGCAAGTAGCAAACGCACGGCGCTTCTCTTAGCCAATGATGCGGCTTGCATGGTTCTATTTTTTTGTGAGCGTTTAAAAATCTACCTGTATTTATGACCTAACCTGTTACAAATTACCTAGTAGAATACAGAATAAGACTGACAGCGTAAGACTGCGCACCGAAGTAAAAGAAGAGTAAAAGAAGAAAAAACGATTGCAGCAAACGGAATGGCCGTCCATAAGCAAACATAGTAATTTGCAACTGGTGCGTTATTTTTTCTTTGTTTTGTCAGTGCTTTTGCATAATTTTTGAGTATTGGTGAATCTTGTTGCGCAGACCTGTTCTCTCTGGAAGATTTCCATCGGTATGCTAAAGGATATTGCTGGGGCTATTCTTGGTTTTGCACCATGGCACATTACAAGCATCCCCAGCGTAAGCTCTGGGTCGCACTTTTGCTGGGAAAAATACGACGATAAAGCGCTGCATGCCCCTATCTCATTTATACTCTTTTTTTCAAAAGCTATTACGTCAGAATGGTAAATTCTGTGCTAATCTACTGAATTTTCACCATCGGCCCGTTTTTCAATCGATGGGTTTTTATTTAATTTCGGATTTACTGTGCTTTTTACTGGGATATGCGAGTTCAACTAGAGTAT
>JAWCKZ010000009.1:0-35994 GCA_038851325.1 Candidatus Bilamarchaeaceae archaeon | reverse complement strand
AGGTGTGGAAGGCAGCCTCTTGTTAGGCTTAAAATTCAGAAAAGGGGGCACGCTCTATATATTCATCGACGGAAACACTGGGATGGCAAGATTGACAACTGAGGAAGGGAAAGAACTCTCAAAAACACAAATCACGCGGATTAATTCTATAGGTGGAGGAATGCAGCTCAAAATACCCATATCTGAAAAACATCAGTATATCACTATTGGCGGAATGACACTCCAGACTCCTCTAACTATTGCTTATGATGAAACTTATGCACAATTCGTTCCGGCGTTATTTGGAGGGATGGGACTCTCTGAAAAACTTGAAAAAGCGACTATAACAACCCTTTTAACCGCTGGAAATACTCTTTACGTAGGAGAAATAGAAAACATGAGCCCGTTTGTGACTCTTTATCTCGGCCTTACTCATAAGAACTTCAACATATTTGGCTCTGGCACCTACCAATATAAGAGCACTAAGGTTGGTGGAGAGAAAAAAGATACGCTTACGTTTGGGGTCGGTAGTGAATTTAAACTATATGGCCCATTCGAAGTTGGCTTTGAAGTATACTATAAAACCATACGCAACAAAAGTGACGATGCACTCTCAGGATTGCTACCCAAAGGACTGGGATTACAATTCTACCTTAAAATCAAAACGCCTATTCAAAACGAATAAATAGATGGATGTGGTAAGGGGAGATCATGGCCTTAGATTTTGAAACATCAAGAATGTTGTGGTGTATAGATGTTATAAACGGGAAAAAGGAAGCCAGAGAACCAACAGAAATAGCAGAGTGTTTTATTCGAGCTACGAATCTCTTAAGGCTCTACTCTATTCTGAAAGACCGAATGCCAGAAACGAGCAGGCACGCTCTTGAATACGCATCCGCGCAGTTGAAAAATCCTATTCGTCAAATAGAAAAAGGAAGGGCTGCGCTTCTTGATGCGATGCTAAAGTGGGAAAGCAATACCATTAAATCCTTACCGGACACCATCAAACGCGACATTACAGAATTGCCCATATTTGATTTTGGACCTGATGACAGAGCAAAGGTTCTAAGACTGATTAACCGGGTAATTGAGGAAGGCCAACTAAAATCTTTCAAACTTGGCATTCTCTCTTCTATACCAATGGTTTGGCTTCACAGTGATGAGAATAATATTCTAATCTCTGCAGAGCCGTTTATAATTGAAAGTGAGACGCTTTCCGAGTTTGACAGCAACGAGGCTGATATCGGTCAGTTCTTCTCCAGGGTTTTTATGCTTGCGCTATATGCAAAGAAAAACAATCTGTTCTCAAAAGAAGAAATTAACCAGGATGCGTTTGCAAGCAGAAACTCAAAAGAAATGGCAAAACTCTTTTTGAAGTGCGCTAAAGAAAGCGATTTTAGCATAAAGATCAGCAATCTGTTTAAAGAAGGAGACTTTTGGGGAGCGGTTATATTGCTGAACGAGAATGAGAACATCTACAAGACAATGAAACATGCTGGTATGTGCACCCTTATTCATTTTGTGGATAACGGAACTGCAGAATTAGTGACTTTCTCAACAGAATGCGCTCTAAGGTTTGACACAAGGTCTTTGGAGTACGTGGTAAAATTAAGAGAAAAGGATGAGAATACATCTGTCTGCTTTATTACTGCTGTGTACAGCATGTTTTATGCGCTCCAGCAGTTCTTTACAGGCTTTTACGACGTAACAAAAGAGTTCGAACCAGAGACCAAATCCAAGCTTATCCCTGTCCAGATTTTTGCTGATTGCATATTCGGTCATAATTATTACGAGGGTAACCTTACAGAGTTTATAGGTTTCAAAAATATGTTAATAAAATTCAAGGGAGGAGGAGTACTGGACATAAAAAAAGCAGAGGAGGATTTTGAAATTGGAGATCCCATAACCCACTCGGTATATTTAATAATGGCAACAATGCAAGGTGCAACGGTAAGAACAGACTTCTACTTCATGCCTGTAGTTTGGCATCTTTTGGTTGAACTTAAGACCTTCGGAGCAGTTGACCCAATAGTTGTCGCACGAACAAACAATAGGTTTGCCACACTTTTCAAAACAGACATATGGAAATACGATGAAAGTGAAAACAAGATAAAAGGCTACTTTACAGATACAATTGAACTCAGCAAAATAACATCTGTCACAGGGTGAAAAAAATGAAACGTGTCACGTGCATCGCTTTGTTTTTGCTCTTCCTTGGATTGAGCTTTGCAGCCACTTATTCAACAACAGCGAATTTTGAGGATGGATATGTTGAAAGGAGTGATGAGGATTTCAGAACTGGAATATCGTTTAAAACAGATTATACATGTAGCGTTGTTTCTGGAAAATCCATAGGTACTGGTGATCCGTGTAAGGGCGAAGCGCAGGTCTGTACCGGAAGCACTATAAGAATAAGGCCGTATGTAATAGAAAAATGGGCGACTGGTGGTAATCTTCAAATCGATTCTCTTTATCCATTTTGCAGACATCCTGAGGATATGGAAAATTATACAACAAAAACTGAAAACAAAATTGTTTGGATAAACTCCGTATTTTATGATCAACACTCAAATGACTGGCTGGAACAAATACATGAAGGAAGCGACGGTGAGGCCTTGTATAATAGCCTTGGCGGCAATTTCCCAGCTCAATCTGTTGACTACTATCGCGAAGTGGGCGAACTTCCATACACGGCTAAGAAAGGATACGCAGATGTTATATGTAAAGGAAGATGGGCAGTCAGCGTAGAGTCTAGAGGGGATGGGGGTGATATGAGTTCGCCACCTACATATTACGAGGAGACGTTTACAACAGAAGGCCGCAGAACTATTCGTTTTTCCTTACAGAATGTAGAGTGCTTTGCCGCTGTTGTAAAACATCCTGTTGACAGCGGAACTGATTGCTTTAGACTATACGTGTTTGCTCACAATGCTCCTTCCATCCCAACCGTGACCGAATCGTCTGTCATCTCTGTTGTTAACATCCAGCCCGGGCTAGATATAACTGGTGTGAGAGCAGAACGCTCCTCCGGCTCAACCTATCTACTCAGAATTACTGTAAGAAATACAGGAGATGTTCGAGAGCAGGTTACTGCGGTTCATCCGATAAGCGGTTCAGCACACCCTGCAGGAGGGCTCGATTGCATGCTGTATGGCTGGTTCTGCTCAGGAGATAACGGATTTAATGAGTACATAAACCCCGGAGATAGCCACGATCTGTATGTCACCTATAGCGGTACGCTCTCTGGAGACATATTTAGGCTTGACTACGAATCGCCAGACCCAACATGCAACGCTTCTACCACATGGAACACAACCGTGAACATTCCTCCCGGGGGCGGGATAACAAGGTGCGAGATACAACCGATGGGTCTTGCGCTCACGCCGTATGAAATCCATGAATGGAGCGTTACATGCTATAACGCAATCGGCGCTGTTGTGCCATGTGTAGGAGATGATTGGTCTTTTGATCGTATCAATGGAGGTTTTATAAGTAAGTCTTCGAGAAACGCAATCGGCTATGTCACTGAGACATCGTGCCTTCTTCCCACACCAGCATGCGCTGATTATATCACCTATAGAACAGGAAGTGTGATGTGCGCTGGAAGAATAATTTCCTACCCACCTGAGGATTCGAGAGACCCAAATTCATTTGTATGTGACCTTACACCAGATAGCGCAAATCTTAATGTAGGGGACTCACAGGATTTTACTGTAAACTGCAGCATGGAAGGAACACCAGCAAGCCCAACCAGGGCGGATTATGACACTGTAAACGGATTAGACGGTTCTCTTACAGGAGAAACAACGAGAGGGGTCACATTTACAGCAACCACTGAAAGCGAGGGGGATGTTCAGGTAATTGCATGGTATACAAGTCCATCTGACCCAACGCTCCGTGGAGCAATCGATTGGTCTCATGTAATCGTTGGAAACATAACAAATCAAACAACAAACGAAACTGCTCAAGAAAACGAAACACCGTCCGAGGGAGTGCTGTGTGTAATAAATCCATCTGTAATTTCGCCAGCATATCCATCCATGAGCGGCACGGTGGTGATAAAGTGCGGTCCTTCTGGGAATGAAACATGCGATGGTGTCTCATGGAGTGCAGAGAGCGCCACAGTAAGTGGGGATAACTACGGTGCTGTCTATACAGTGAGGTCTGACGCTAGGTCTGGAACTGGAAGGATAACGGCAACCATAGATACAGACCCACACCATGAAGGACCGGAAGGAAACTGTGAAGCAGTGTTGCAGATACAGGAACCAGAATGTATAATAATTTCCTGAGTTCTGGTTTTAGAAACCGTATGTCTCGAGAAGACGTGGAACGATAACTTCATATTTTCTTTCCAGCGCTTCTGCTATCTCAGGCTTTTCACCATGAATTAGAAAAACGCGCTTCAAATCCTTTACGCCCTTGATAAACTGGAGAAGCTCATTGTAATCTGCATGACCGGATATCCGCACTTGTTCTACTCTCAACTTTAATTCAATTTCCCTACCCCCAATTTTTATCAGCCGCTCTCCCTCTGTTATTCGCCTTCCAAGGGTGCCTGGGGCCTGGTAGCCCACAAATATAATCGTGCTCGAAGGATTCTCAGCAAGTTTTTCAAGATAAAAAAGCGCAGGGCCCCCAGTGAGCATTCCTGATGTCGATATTATTATGGATGGCTGAGCAAGGACGTCTACTCTGTCCTTTGTCCTTGGCCTGTGAAAACGTGGGCTTTTAAACGGATCATCCTCGCTCATGAGTATTCTTCTTTTTATGTCGTCATTTGCGTATATCGCATTATGCCTATAGATGCGCAGCGCCTTCCATATCATTCCTTCTATATATATTCTGCTATCGCGCAAAACACCAGAGCGCATGTAGTCGTCGAGCATAAGCAGAATCTCCTGTGCACGACCCACTGCAAAACAAGGAATGAGAACGTGCCCACCTTTGTCTAACGTTTCATTTATAATTCTGGTGAGAGCCTGACCAGCTTCCTTAAAGCTTGGAAGAATGTCCTTTCTACCTCCGTATGTTGATTCTATCACAAGTGTTTCTGCACTGAGATTCCGCTCGCATGGTTCAAGTATCCTTGTTTTCCTCATGCACATGTCACCAGTATAAAGAAATTTCTTCTCAGGAATGTGAACCATAGAACTTCCCATGATATGGCCTGCACTGCGAAGCACAAAGCGAAATGCCCTTCCGGTTTCCTGCCCGTATTCAACCATCACAACTTTTTGGAGGGAATTCCGGATGGCACTTTCTGAAAAAAGTGGCTTTCCCTTCGCTCTCTGCACCCTGTAATAATCTGCAAAAAGGACACCCGTAAGGTCCCGCGTTGGCTTTGTGGCATACACCCTTGGCACCATACCTTCTGAGAAGAGGTGCGGAATATAGCCGCTGTGATCAAGGTGAGCGTGTGTCAGCACGATCTCATGTATTCCTTTCAGCTCCTCTTTGCTTATCAAAGGGAATTCAAGCCTCTCACCAAGTTTTATTCCACAATCTAACATGGCTCGCGCTTTTCCTTCTTCGATGACTATCGCACTTCTCCCAACTTCTTCAGCACCACCGTAAAAGGTTATTCGCATTAAATCACTTGATACCGAGCTTTTTCTTTGCCTCAGCACTCATTCTATCTGGTGTCCATCTCGGCTCAAAAACGACACTCACTTCAAAATCAGCATCTTTTATCTCATTGAGTTTTCTCTGTATCTCATCCAGCATAAAATTCATCATAGGGCACATCGGGGTTGTAAACATTACCTCTAATCTGACCTTCTGTCTACTTCCTTTTTTCTTTTCTCTCTGAATATTTATGTTGTAGATGAGCCCCAGGTCAACGATGTTTATCCCAAGCTCGGGATCCATAACCTCCTTCAACTTTTCTAATATCGCCTTCCGTGATGTCATGATATTTTAGCGAGGTGAAGGGTAATAAACTTTATCCTGGGACTTGCATTAACCTTATTTGAATTTAACAACAGGCCATGCTTTAAAAAGCAAATTGCAGAATACAGATTGGTGGTGAGATGAAGGAGATTACAATTGTAGCAAAAAATGAAGTTGGCGCGCTGGCGCAGGTCGCTGAGGCGCTCGGAAATGTTGGTGTAAACATAGAGGCTATATCTGCCTATGGAAAAGATAACACAGCCATATTTCGTATAATAACCACGGATTCGCTTACCGCTCTCAAGGCGATTGGGAAGCTCCCTGCAGTTATACATGCATCTGAAGCAGAGGTCATAGTTGTAAAGCTCATAAATAGACCTGGCGAACTTGGGAAGATTACAAGAAAACTGGCAAACCGCGGCGTTAATCTTGAGAGCCTCTACATAGTTTCAAGAAAACATGATTTTACAGAAGTTGCTATAAAACCAGAGAGCCAGCACTTTGAAACTGCAAAGGAAGTCCTGGGGGTTAAATAAGAATGACAACGCCTTCATCGAGAAGCGAACTCGTTTCTTATCCCATAAGGGATATAGTCGTCGAGGCAAAAAAGCTCGAAAGAGAGCAGAACAAAAAAATGATATACTTAAATATTGGTGATCCTGCACCATTTGGCTTCAGGCCACCAGCCCACATATTAGATACAGTTGCAAATGCCCTGAGGGATAACTACTCTGGATATGCGCCATCCGAAGGAGATCCGGAATTAAGAGAAGAGATAGCAAAATACGAGGGAGTGAGTGAGAGCGACGTTTTTGTTACGTCAGGCCTTAGCGAGGGCATCGATTTTCTTTTCCAGGCGCTCATTGATCCTGGCAGAAGCATATTGCTTCCTCTTCCAACCTACCCTCTTTACATAACAAAGCAGCGGCTCAGCTATGGCCCGGTTGAGTGCTACGGATGCGATGATGATTACGAACCTGACATCGACAGTATCAGGAGAGAGATAACACAATACACACGCGCCATTCTTGTAATCAACCCGAACAATCCAACTGGGAAAGTTTATTCGCGAAAAACGCTTGAGGAAATAGTGAATATAGCAGGGGAATACAAACTCCCAATAATAGCTGATGATGCCTACGAGCACATAATACTTGATGAGAGCGAATATGTGAATCTAAGAAGGATACATAAGGACGTTCCACTCGTCTCCGGAAACAGTCTTTCGAAGAATTTCATTTATCCCGGTGCCAGGGTTGGCTACCTAGCTTTTCATGGCGAGTGGGGGAACGTGAAGGATGCAATTCAGCGCCTTTGCAATCAGCGTCTTTCCGTTAATTGGGAGATGCAACGCGGATATATAGCCGCACTCCGTGGCGGGCTTGAGCATGTAAAGAAATTCAACGCAGAACTTAGAAAGAGAAGGGAGATTCTTTTGAAGCGCGTCGCTGAGATTGATGGGCTTCATGTTGTAAAGCCAGGTGGCACATTCTATGCATTCATTAAGGTCGAAAACACAAAATGGAAAAATGATTGGGAATGCGTGCGCGCGCTCCTTCGCAAGGGCGTTGTTGTTGTTCCAGGTTCTGCATTCGGCCGAATGCCAAACATCTTTTTCAGGATTGTCTTTCTCGCATCCATCGAACAGCTTAATTACGCCTTTGACATAATTGAAGAGGTGATGAAGGGATAAATTTTAAAAATCAAGCGAAAGAAATAATAATGCTATTTTTAGAGGTGCGCCATGTATTATCTGAATATTGCTGAGGATAAAATCAGAATACCACCAGAGATGTTCGGAAGCGAGATTAAGGATGCAGCACTTAGAATCCTGCGCGAGAGATATGAAGGAAGAATATTTAAGGATACGGGGATTATACTCTCGATATCAGATCCAGAGTTACTTAGCGATGGTATCGTAATCCCTGGCGACCCTGGCGCGTACTACACAGTCAGATTTAAAACGCTAGCTTTCATGCCGTATGTGAACGAGGTGTTCAAGGCAGAGATAAGCGACATTGTAGAATTCGGAGCGTTTGCTTCCATAGGCCCTTTCCAAGGCCTGATACATATATCGCAGATAGGAAAGGAGAAGTACTCGTACGATAAAAAATCAAAAGCGCTAATTTCACGCGCGGCCAAGAAAAGCGTGAAGAAAGGGGATATTGCCATTGTAAAGATTTCAACAGTAAGTCTTAAGCCGACTGCTGCAGATACAAAGATCGGACTCACGATGAGGTCTGATGGCCTTGGCCTCCTTGATTGGCTTGAAAGAGAAGAGAAGAAAGAGGAGAGAAAGGAAAAGATAGAGGAGAAAAAATGAAAGCATGCAAGAACTGCAGGTTTGTTATTTTCACAGGGGAGAAGAGCTGCCCAAGGTGCGGAGGAGAACTTTCTGATAGGCTCTCTGGTATGATAATAGTCCTTGACCCTGAGCACTCCGAAATAGCAAAGGCTGCCTCAATCAATACTATAGGAACGTATGCTGTGAGAGTTAAATAGCCTAAAGGGCTCACCATATGCGCGGATATTTTACATTCGTGATTGTCTTTGCTGCTTACCTTTTGCTAATCTCATTGGCACAATTCAATACAAACGCAAAAACGAGTAATTTAGGGGCCACGATATGGGTCGAACGATATTATCAGGTTCAAATGAATGCAAAGGAGGCAATCATTGAGGCAGCAAGAGAGGGGGCTAAAGAAGGGGTAACAGAATACACGACAGGTCTGATCGGGTGCGCGGATAGAAAATGCATTGGGCAGAAGGGAGGGTGTGCTGTCTCTGCTGCAGCATGTCTCACAGGGGCGGGTTGTGCAATTACTGGAAGCGCATGCGCAAACTACATCAGGTGCATGACAACAGAGACGCTCTCAACCTTTTCCTATCCATGCGTTAAGAGAAAAATAAATTTCAAAGCGGTCGAAAAAATCAAAAGTCTGAACAACGTTAGATTTGATCCGGAGATTGACGTCTCCATCAAAGTTAAAGATGTAGAAGATTGCAGGGATGTATGCAATCCAGACAATACTCAACCAAGACAGGAGGATTTGGTTGTCACATCTGATGCGGATTTGAGTTTTTTGGGAGACAAAGATTTTTGGGAGAAGATTTTTACTGGAAGGACAGACATCAACAATACCATTTACTCCCTCAAGGGTAATGTTATAATAGGAGACGACAGAATAGTGATAATCCTTGAAAGACCAGGTTGGAAGAAGATGGAGGTTGAAATGCCAACTGTTTATGAGGAGATAGGATGAAAGGGCAGGTAACCATGGAGCTTTTGCTCCTTTTTCTTGTAACGCTCACGCTCATTGCACTGATAACCCCTCCAATTCTGCAGGCATTCTCATCATTTTCAGAAAAAAGCAGGATTGTAATGGCGCGTGCTGAAGTAGAAAACGATATCCTTGCATACGAGATATATTGCAACTCAAAAAAAGGTGCTCCGTTGAGCGACCTTCTTTCGTCCTCGGGGTCATCAGATGTCCTTATACAAATTGAGAAATGGGTCATCACAGTGGAACGATCAACAAATTTCTCAGGAATATTTGAGGGTTGTAGCGATGATAAGAAAGCATTCGCATAGGGCATTTGTGTCCTATGATGCTATGTTCAGTATACTTCCGGTGGTATTCATGGTATCACTCATAATTCAAATGATGGCACTCACTATTTCTGATGCGAGCTACGCCATGAGTAAAAGGGAGAAATTTAACTTATTGGTCACAACAGCAGATTACGCAATTAAGAAGGGGGCCGCAAAAAGCAGCGAGAATGTGATATTCCCAAACTGGCTCGATGAGTCGTTGATACCGCAACTTGAACGCAAACTCTCAACTGAGATGAACAAGGATATTACAATCGGATTTAATCCTCAAAACGATAAAACATGTGTATACAGGCTCGTTGTAGTAGGTGGAGAAAGACCAGAAGAAGGCACAATAAAAAAATTATATGTATGTGGTTGATATGCAAACTCTTGAGGCAATAATATCCCTGACATTTTTTCTACTTTTCTCGACTTACATGCTCACTCAGCTTGATTATACGAAGCCAAACTATGCGCTCTATCAATATCAACTTGCAAACGATATCTGGCGCGTTGTCTATCTAAAAGGGGGGCTACGAGATTATTCCCCAGCAAATCACGCACATACAGAAGCAATACTTACTGAAATAAAAGAACTTACTGGATTCTGCTCATATATACAAGGTGCGCGGACAACTGCAACTGGCTGTAGAGGAAGGTTCGCAGCCGGCTGCTCAGACGACAAAATTGTAATGAAAAAAGCGTGGTTTGATGGCGAACAGCCAAGCGAGCTTACATTCACTGTTTGCGTTCCAAAGTAAATTTTTAATAACATAATGAAGATGAATATTAGTACTGCCAAGGTAGCTCAGGCGGTTTAGAGTGCTCGACTCATAGGTAACCAATCCGTATGAGTTCTGAGGCATGTTGCCGATGACTTTACAGGCACTGAGAATCCGAATAGGACAGAAATCGAGAGGTTGGATTGAACTTCGTTCAATGTCCTCCCGACTGGGCATCGAGAGGTCGGGGGTTCGAGAGTTTTAAGGCCTAAAATCCCCCCCTTGGCATTTTTTTAATGTTTAAGCAAGCTCTCTGTGATTTCATACACTTTCCTCGGGCCGCCACAGGTGCGAGCAAACCTTGCAAACATCTTAACAGTTGGCTTGAAAGAGCGTACCTCGTCCAGTGCAAAATTCATTGTTTCTTCATCAACCCATTCCACAACGAGCATCCGCCCTAAACCTAACTGCTCTATCTTCTTACTGTTGTTTATCCTTTCAGTATATCCTGAAAATGGAATCGCTATCTGCGGCTTCTCGGTAAGAATGCATTCAAGAGCAGTGGTATGCCCGCCATGATGTACTACTATCTCAGAGGAAAGGAACTTTTTTTCATAATCGTTCTCAGTGTATTTTATCTGATTTTTTACAAAAGACGTGAATTTTGTATTTTTTATATTAGACTTTCCCTGCGTAACGAAGACCCCTTTTTTTGTCTTTGGCAACGTCGCGCTCCGAAGTCGCGTTAGCGGCCCAACAAAAGCCATCTTCTTCCATAAAGTAAGGTTGTATTCGGAAATTGTGTATGGGGGAGGAAAGTCTGGAACGACGCAAGCATCGACCGCTGATTGCACAAAATTACTAATAACACTCCAGCCATGTTTTATCGAAGTTACATCCCGTGCTACACTAAACACATTGTCATTGGTGATATATATCAGAGGAGCGATATCTCTCTTGTAGAGTCGTGCTGCCATTACTCCAACAATGTTGGTATCGACGATTACTATATCTGGTTTTTCTTTTGCAATTATACTGCTTATTTTTGTAATCACACTGAGATTACTTATCTTTATATTTTCGAGAACAGTTTTACCTATGTCAAGCTTTCCGCTACTTTCTTTCACGGCCATAGAGAGGGGCACATCTATCGTCTGAATATTGTTTCTTCTAAAGAACTTGACGGCAGCATCGCTCGTTATCACCTTTATTTCCCATCCTCTTTTTTTAAATTCTTCAAGAGCCGCCTCTGTTCGTACGGCATGACCGAGCCCTATCGCCTCAACAATCGCTAAAACCTTCATGCTCTAAATGAGCGAATAATTTATAAAACATTTTTGAGAGAATTAAACGGTGTGTTCATGGCTGTTGCTTCGGTTGAAAAGAAAGAGGAGATACGGAAAAAATTCGCAGAATTTATGGAATGGGTATTTGGAAAAGGAAAAACCTCAAGCGTTAAAGTGAATAGTAATACACTAAAGACCTATCTCGAAACTGCGCTGGAAAAGAGAAAGGCTGTCCCGACACCGATTAAAACAACCGAAAGGCTTGAACAAAAGGCTATAGAGGAGACGATGGCACTGGCTGCGATACTTGAAAGCGCTGAAAGACCGAAGGACCTTAAACTTAAGGAATGGATTGAAAAAAGAGTGTGAGGCAGATGTTTGAGGACATAGATGACAAAGCTAAGCAAAGAATACTTGATGTGTGGAAGACGATGAGTGAGATAGATAAGGCGCACTTTATAAACCAAGTTGCAATTGCGATGAGCATCTGGGGAAGCGATGAGATGGGAAAACGTCTCGTGGTAGAGGTAATTCGGCTAATGTGTCATAATGGAACAAAAACGCTTGCTGATTTTGGGCTGTATGTGGAAAAACTGAAAGAACTGAAGGCAGCAGCTGCTAAAAAGAATAAGATCGAACGCGCAGCGCTTATACTAGAGGGCTATAGAATAAAACATAACCTTCCCTCCATCCCTCACAGAGATATAACAATTTGAAGGCGGATTATGAAGCTCTGCAGAATCTGCAACTTATCCAAAGGAAATGCTTTTGAGGAGGGTGAGTGCTTTGTCTGCAGAGGGGGTCTTGCCTCACTCGATGAACTTGCAAAGAGAGCGGCTGAGAAATTGCCTGATGCGCCAACATTTTCCATTTCCACAAAGATTCCAAACGAGTGGCTCGCGCGAGAAGATATCGTTTGGAATTTAAAACTCTCTAAGACCACTTGCATAAAGACTTTTATTAACCTGTATCTGAGCAGGTACATCGCAAAGGTAAGCAACAAAAAGCCGAAAACAGATGGAGACGTACTATTGATGATAGATGTTGCAACTGGTGAAATACGCACAAGCTACAATGACTTGTTCATCTTCGGTAGATACAAAAAACTTAAGGCCGGCATCTCCCAAACGAGATGGACATGCAGTAATTGTCACGGCAAAGGATGTGAAGAGTGTAGTAATACAGGAAAATTCTATCACTCCGTAGAAGAAGAAATAGGTGAAAAACTCAAGGAAGAGTGCAGAGCGCAAGATTATATTCTGCATGCATCTGGAAGAGAGGATATTGATGTCGTTAATATCGGTGGTCGACCATTTGTAATCCAGATGATAGAAGCGCATGTTAGAAATCCAGACCTTAAAGCAGTAACGAAACGGATAAACAAAAAGGGGAACGTTGAGGTCGAAGGGTTGATGCTCGTAGACAGAGGTGCTGTGGAACTCGTGACAGCATCTCACTTTGATAAGAGCTACATCGCCACCGTGGAATTCGAGCGAGAGATAAGCGATGCAGAGCTCAGCAAACTACTTCAACTTTCTGGAAAGGTGATAGAACAACGAACTCCTGAACGAGTCAAACACAGAAGAGCAAACATTACACGAAAACGAAGAATCATAGAGGTTAAATTAATAACACGGAGTAGGAGAAATGCAACATTTGAGATAACAACTGAGGCTGGTACTTACATCAAAGAGTTAATTACAGGCGACGACGGCAGAACAAAACCGAGTTTTTCCTCCATTCTCGAGATGAATGTAACATGTAAAGAGCTTAAAGTAATCTCCATCCACGATGAATTTTTGAACATGTGTCTTAGAAAGTAAAGCGCCGAGGGCAGGATTTCCATTGACAAATTTTGAACCTGCAATCCCAGAGGGATCGGTTTTCGAGACCGACGCACTACCGGACTTCACGCTCCTCCTTTATGCGACCTCGGCATGAAATGCGGAGGGTAGTGAACGAATCGTCGTTCACTCCAACCTCGGCATGAAATGCTGAGGGCAGTGAACGAATCGTCGTTCACTTCAACCTCTTTCAAAAGGACCTTACGACCTAATTCAAGTAAAATATTTTAAATATCAATATTAAAATATGCGCTATGCAGAAAAAGAATTACGCTAGCGATCACCTTGTAGAAGGAGACTGGAACTCATTTGCCGTCCTGTTAAACAGATTGGATCTCTCGAATGTACGTGGTAAATCGTTAAGAAAAAAAAGTTATTTTATTAAAAATATTCTTCATCTTCAAATGCGGGAATTTAATGGAAGCGGTACTGTTGACGCTTCACTTTTTGTTGGTTACGTAAGACTACTTATGAAACTTGAGAAGGAGTTCGGAGAAGGAGGTCATGAATTTATTACCTTCCTTAAAATATTCATACGGAAAATGGCAACACAAAGGTTGGTTGTAAACAAGGTTCTTGAAAGGCGGCTAGAGTTCGAAAAAATGAAACGGGTGATAGAACAATGATTTTGTACAAAACGCCGATAACAATAGAAATGAAAAATAACAAGCTCATAGCGAACGGAGAGGAGATTGAATCTTCCATAAGAACGTTCTCTGACATGAAAGACGTTTTAGCAGAAGAGCCAGAGGAGGAAGGAGACGCGTACTACATGTTTAGAAGAGTTTTTCAAGTAAACGACATAAGATACGATATAACGCTAATACCAGACTGGACTTTCGGTGAAGAACGACCAAAAACATACGGCCACTGCCATCCAATAGCAGAGAACGGATTAACGTATCCAGAGGTCTACCAATTGCTAGATGGCGAAGGGGTGTTCATACTGCAAAGGGAATTGCGCGATGGAAGCTTTTTTGTCTCTGTGGTAGAGGCTAAGGCTGGTGATGTTGTCCTCATACCACCAAACTTCTGCCATGTTTCTGTAAATTGTGGGAAGGCGCTTCTTCTAGCAAATGCAGTCTATAATTCTTTCAACCCAGATTATTCTCTTTTTAAGAGAAATCGTGGCGCAGCATATTACCTAACAAAAGAGGGGATATTCAACCAAAACCCAAACTATATAGTAGCAAAGAACGAACGTATCACACCAAAACAACTAAACGCCCGTTATGGGTTTGATTCAGAAGACATATTGACAGAACTGTATTCCAACCCTAGGAAGTTTGAATTTCTAAAAAGGCCGAGTTTGTTAACCATACAACAAAATCACTTTATATGACATCTAACAGAACCTTTCCCACCCTTGAGACCTTGCCAAATGCTATTCTCCTGCTCCCGCCTCCTTTTCCACCCAATGCAAGTATAACCTTCTCAAGAAGTTCGTTTGCGCTAAATGGTGATTCTTCACCGGAGGCACAGACAGCATCCCCGGCCGTGTTGACGATACAAAAGCTGATTTTTTTATCGCTTTCTGAGATATTTATTGCGAGTTTTTTAAGTATGCTCTCATCAAGAGTAGTGACACGGAAAATTGGTTTCTTATTCATATTAAACTCCTGCACTATCTCTCTCTTTTCTATTCCTGCAATATACTCTGCCATCTGCTCTATCCGTTTTCTCTGCGCTTTCCACTCCTCGAAGAATCTCTTCGTTGTCCCCACAACCTCGCTATCAGAAACGCTGAGCGCTGCCGCTGCCTCCCTGATGGTTTTTTCCCGTTCTTGAACATAGGTGACCGCAGCGTCTCCGCCCTTAAAAATTATTCGCTCAACCCCGTCCTGCACACCCTCCCGCTTCACTATCTTAAAGTACCCTATCTCACCTGTTGTGGCTATCATTTGGTGCGTTCCACCGCACGCCTCATGATCTATATCCCCTATACTAACGATACGCAGTTCCTTTCCAGGTACTGCTCCTCCCTGATAAAGTCTAAAACCATATCTTTTCTCAGCTTCGTTTCTGGGCAATAACTCTACCCGCACAGGAAGATTCTGCCTTATGTAATGGTTAGCAACCTTCTCTATCTCATTAAGTTCATCGGTTGTTATCTTTTTATAATGCGTGATATCGAGATGCGCCTTCTCCTCATCCTTGTAAGAACCTGCTTGCCAAACATGATTACCTAAAACCTTCCGCGCCGCGGCATTCAGTATATGCGCGCATGTGTGATGAATTGTAATTCTCTTCCTCCTTTGCAGATCGACTATGCATCGCACTTTCGCTCCCGCTCTCAATCTCTCCGGATGCTTCACCTTATGTAAAACAATGCCTGCCTGTTTTACAACATCCAAGACCTCTGCCTCGCCTATCTTTCCTGTGTCGCCAACCTGACCACCGCCCTCTGGATAGAACGCACTTTTGTCAAGAACCGCATACCCCTCTTCAGTTATTCCAAGGACAGTTGCATCAAACTCAAACACGGAACTGTAGTAGAGTACTTCTGTCTTAGGATAATTTATTATCTCGGCAATAAGCACCTTCTTTTTTTCTTCTTCCTTTCGCGCTTCCTCCCCCTCGCCAGCACGTATATAATCGTAGAAATTCCCTGGCATTTTCACCTCTACACCGTTTTCCATGGCAATCTCAGCAACATACTCTGGCGGGATGCCGTGACTTTTGTAGAGAAGGACAAGTTCGTCCACACCTATCTTACCCAATCTCTCTCTTTCCTTTTTCGGGCCAGACGTTACTTTCTTTGCGCTCTTTATTACATTCGCTACAATAAGCCTGGCCTTCTCCTTTGTAGCCAGATACTTCTTTTGCTCCTCTGCAATAACATCTATTGTGGTATCAACCCCATCTGCAAGATGTGGAAAAAGTGGGTTGAGATAGCGTGCATGTCCTCTTATTATTTTCTCATAATCTAGTCGCAGGTCGTGTTTGTCTGAAAAACCGAATGTTCTACGCAAAATCATTCTTAAATTGTATCCGCCGCCAGAGTTGCTCGGAAGCATTCCATCAGTCACTGCGAATAGAATTGTGAGAAGATGGTCTGCGCTTGCATAGAGCGCCTGAAGCGGCTCGAGCTTGCTGAACAGCTCCTTCTTAGTCATTCCAAACTCCTTTGCTATATTCTCCTTTGCTGCCTCCAGGTCTTCCACCTCATCTATGTTAAGGCTGCCTGCAAACCTTGAGAATTTTTTCAGAAGAGCGTGCTCAACCTCAACACCAGCATCCCTTTTCATCTGCATTATGACATCACCAAAGACAACCTCATAACTGGTTGGCTTTCCTGATGCTATCCATGCAAGCCTGCTCAGTCCTGCGCCCATATCTATAACTTTTGTTTGCAGCTCGCGAGGACCAGAGGAGGTTATCTCATACTGCATAAAAACACAGTTTCCAAGTTCAAGTCCGCCCACAAAGTACTCCATGGATGGGCCGAAATTCCCCCCTCCAGCCCAAACATCCTCATGAAAAACTAATTCCTCAGGTGGAATGCCAAGCTCTGAAAGATACGCAATATCGTGAGCGAGCGCCTCGTTTTTCCAGTAAAATAATCCGGTTCTCTCATTGTTGAACGCGTGCTGGCCTATCATCACAAAATTAGTATAATGCGAACCTGTTACACCAACATTTGTTATATCTGGAAATCTTATACATGGTTGCGGTACTATTAGCGGATTCGCCGGCGGATCAAGCTCCCCGTTCACGACATATGGCTGAAAATCATTTATGCTAGCCACAGTGAAGTAGAGATCGTCCCGCCATCTGGCCACCGTAGGATATGGTTTTACAGACGTGTGACCATGGCTCGTAAAGTAACGCTCTATCGCCTTCCATGTCTCTATATAATCCAATGGATTTTCACCTATCTGTCTACCTATAAACTCGAAACCGATGCAAGCAGCATCGCCACATAGCCCTCGTTCTTGTATACTCCAAAAGTACCTGCCGCATTTCTTACACTTTTGTCTTTTGAAACCGTGCGACAGTAGGATATCAAGCTTGTAATGCTTCTCCCATTCCGCAAAGAATTTTTTTCGCAACTCTTTTTTATCTACTGCCATCCCTATCACGTTTATTCAATTTTTTCGGTTCTTTCGAGCATCACTGCCCTTCCGTATGCTATAGCACTCTCAACAGACACAACGAAAACTTTTGCAATAGATACGGTCTCGGCCGTCTCTTTTTTCTCATCCTTTTTCGCAGGATTAAATAACTCGGATAAACTCTCCACAAGTCCCTTCTTTGAAGGATCTCTATACTCGGCCTTTTTCCACTCTTCCACAGGCAACGTAGGGTAGTTTCTTTTGATGTAGGCAACAGCATCTTCAAGCGATTGAATTATACAACCGTCAAAAAACATGAGCGCTGATGAAGCAAACCGCATGGCGTTAAGAGCGTTGCTGTATGCTTCTCCATACTTTTCTGCTGCAATATACTCCTCTGCACATCTCAATAATTCCTTGGCAACGCTCACTGCCTGCAATGCCTTATATGGTTCTGGATTTGTTTTTATTACCCCTATCTCAGGAGCCATATCTTAACAATTAAAAGAAAAAGTTTAAATCTTGGAGGTTGGTTTAGGCTATCATCTCTGTGAAATTTCTCGGAAGATTTGTAATGTCGAGTTTTTTTGTTTTCTGTGCAAGTTTAATGGCGCTGTCGGCCTCTTCCGGTTTCTTTCTGTACTCTGGCGGTAGTGTAGCGATTTTCAATGCACTGCCGAGATTACTGGCTATCTCTGTTGGCGAATATATTTCAAGTGCTACTTTAGACGGGAGTTCTTTTTTCTCTTTTTCTCTCTTTAGCGCCTCTATCTCCGCATACCTTGCCATACTACCACACATTAACACTGACAATAATAATATAAACGAAACTATTTATAAACCTGCGTTTGGACGCCAGCCCGTAGGGTTCGAGCTGTTTGAACACCGAATCCTATATTCATTACTGGGATACATGGTGATGCGTCGTCCATTCCCTGTTTTCTCCTTTTTCATTTTGGAAGGATTTGTTTTTATTACCTTCGGAAGTATTGTCTTCCATGGCAGAACTTGAGGAGGGGAAGGTAAAGGCTCTTCTTGCAAAAGGGAAATATAGAGAAGCAGAACAGGTACTCAATAATTTTGTTTTCAAAGAAAAGAATAATGATACTGCTTGGTATCTGCTTGGAATACTAGCACTGAAGCTGAAAAACTATGATCATGCTCATGAATATTTTGAAAGAGCCCTTGCGCTGAACAAAAAACCAGAATACCTGATGTTCGATGGGCTTGCCTATCTTGAAAACCTCGATATCGAAGAAGCAGAGGGAAGATTCGCAGAATACCTGGCTATAAGGCCAGAGGATGCCAGTGTGAACTTCTATCTTGCACTTTGCTACCTTCTTTTGGGAGACCCCAGAAGCAGAGACGCTTTCAGAAAAGCATACTCAATCGACAAAGAAAGAACAAGACGTATGCTTCGGGATTTTTTTGTGGAACTTATAGAGAAAAATCCAGCATACAGCGAAGCAGTAAAAGAAGAACTAAAGAAAAAAATCGGTTAGCAGTAATCCTATCTTAGCCTTTTTCTCATTTTGTCGAGCCATATCTTTTCCTTTACCTTTTTTGCTGCAATGTTTTCCGCGAAATGCTCTATCTCGCCCCTTTTTTCTCTTTGCAACCAACTTTTTTTCTTTAAGGAAGAAAGATAAGCAGGATTGGCGAGCAAAAGCCGCCGTATTGCTCGTTCCCATCGTGCCTTCTTTTCCTCAAATTTCTTAACCGTCTTAAGCGCGATATATTCATTTACGCTTCCTTGGTTTTTTGCTTCTTCGTAATTAAGCTCCGCGCGGCGCAGTTCCAACTCTACTTTCTTCAGCCGTTTCATCAGCATATCAGCTTTCTGCGCCGTAAGTTGCTCATTGCTTATGATAATACGCCATCCTTCTTTCTTCAACTTTTCATCCAACATCTTTATCTTCTCGATTGCATCTGTGCTTTCCATATCCCCACTTATCTTACCTTTTAGAATTGGATAGGTTGCAGTAAGCTGGCGCTCTGTTATTACGCCCTGCCATCTCTCAAGAAAGCCGATGGCATCCTTCAGCTGTCTTCTTGCTTCCACAAGTTCAGCAAATAGTTTAAGCGCAGTGTTAGGTGGAACAGGGCGTGCATCAAAAAGAAAATCCCTTCTTTTCAGTATCTTTCCTATCTCCTCGTCCTCGAGAAGTACCTTAAAAAATTCAGGAAAATATTTTTTGATATGCCGCAGTTCATCTACATTTTCATAAAGTTTGTCTATTATTTCTGCTCTTTTTGCCTTTATTTCACCCTTGAGAATGTCCATCTCCTCTCTTATCTCCTTATCAAATGCCTCTTCATATTCCCGCCTCAAGTCTGCAAGCTTCTCCTTTCGCACTCTGATATATTCAGAAGCCGTTTCCAGGTAATCTATAAGGAGCTCATCGTCCATCTCGCACACCTTTTCATCTTAAGCGTGCACAGAGACGCTCATACTCAGTCTTCATAAGCTGCGCATCGATATCAAGCTTTGGACTTTCTGATATTATTGTGCCAGAATAGCCATTTTCCACAAGCACCTTTAGCAGCGGCTTGAACGGTGGTATACCCCTTGTGCCAAGCGGTAGATGATTTCTCTCGCCCTTTGCGGTAAACTCTATCTCAGAAAAATGAAAATGAAAGTTCTTGAAATAGCTGCCGAGTTCTTTCTCAACAACAGAAAATATGTTTCTATAAGCATCCTCATCTTTTATGTTAAAATCTCCTCGCGCGTGCATGTGCGCCAGATCAAGCACTGGTAGCAGGCCATCAACCTGATGCGCCAACTTGAGCACTTCATCAAGACCTCCGAATTGCGATGGCTTCCCAACCGTCTCTGCTCCAAGCATTGTTTTTATCTTCCTCTCTTTCAGGTAAGTTGCAACCTCTCTAAGGTTTTTTGCTGCACGCTGAAATGCCTCCTCTTTTGTCTGATTTTGATAGAAACCGGGATGAAAAACAGTTAATCTTCCTCCTGCAGCCTGTGTTATCTCAGCCGCCTGTATAAGGTTTCGCCTGCTGGTCGCTATTTTTTCTTTTTCCTTTGAGCAGAAGTTTATGAAATAGGGCGCATGGGATGAAAGCGAGATGTCAAGCTCCTCCGCAACAGTTCTTACTTTTTCGGCATCTGTCTCTTTCAGTCGAACGCCCTGAACAAACTCTATCTCCATAGCATCCAAGCCGAGCTCTTTGCAACACCTGACACCATCAAGGGTACTTCTTCCATCGCACTGTATCGGTATCCCAGCAGGCCCAAATCGAATCCTTGGATTTACCATGATAAAATAGAATTGAGAAAATTTTTAAAACGCAAAGAAGATGTGTATTGGGAGGCTGAAATTATGAAAATATTGCTGGCGAAGCAATTCGAGGGAGACATTCTATTCTATTTCGGTTTTGGAAAGGAGTTACCGGTTGAGTTTGAGCGATTCAGAACTGATGCAAAATCATTCGAAGGAAAACTGTGCGAAGTCTATTCTGCACCTGCAGAAAGAGCACCTTACAGTCGGCTCGCCTTCGTATCTCTTGGTCCAAAGGAGGAATTTGAACCAGATTATCTTAGACGAGCTGCTGGCACTGCTATTAGATTTTCAAAGGGTATGAAGAAAACAGATATAGGCTTTTTTGTGCCAGATATCGCGCATGCTGCGAAACTTCTTACCGAAGGTGCACTTCTCGCAGACTTCAAATTCCTGAAATTAAAGACAAAAATCGAAGAAAAGTCAATAAACTCTCTCACGCTTGTCTCAAAAAAAGACGTCTCTGAAGAGGTTAGGGTTGGAAGGATTCTTGCAGAGTGCCAGAATTATGCACGCGAACTTGGTGAACAACCAGCAAACATAATGACACCAAAGGCGATCGCAGCGCAAGCGCTCGCATTGGCTAGAAAGTATAACCTTCACGCTAAGGTGTTTGATGAGAGTGCGTTAAGAAAGGCTGGGATGAACGCTCTCCTTGCAGTTGCTCGCGGAAGTGTTGAGGAGCCAAGGTTTGTTGTACTCGAGTACAAAGGTGCCAAAAAGCCATTTTGCGCAGTAGTGGGCAAGGGAGTAACGTTTGATTCAGGCGGGATATCGCTTAAGCCGTCTGCCAAGTTGTATGAAATGAAGTATGATAAGTCTGGTGCGCTTGCAGCCCTTGCAGTAATACGAGCTGTGGCAGAGCTTAAGCTTCCAATAAGGATAATGGCGCTCCTTCCGCTTGCAGAGAATATGCCTTCTGGAACAGCGCAGCATCCTGGAGACATATGGACCGCCTATAACGGCAAAACAATTGAAGTACTTAACACCGATGCAGAAGGTCGGCTTATCCTTGCAGACGCGCTTGCCTATGCTGCTGAGCAAAAGCCAGACGCTATAATTGATTTAGCAACCCTAACAGGAGCAATTATCGTCGCCCTTGGTAGGCACGCTATAGGAATGTTCAGCAATGATGAACAGCTCGCAAAGCTCTTTCAAGAAAGCGGATATGCAACCTGCGAGCGCGTTTGGCCATTTCCTCTGTGGAAGGAATACAGCGAGATGATGAAATCCGATTACGCGGATATAAAAAACATAAGTGATACTGGTGAGGCTGGTTCCATAACAGGTGCGGTCTTTTTAAAAGAATTTGTCGGGGACGCAAAATGGGTGCATCTTGATATAGCTGGGGTAGCAAACATAACTACCTCTCACCCATACCTTGAAAAGGGCGCATCCGGTATCGGTGTAAAGCTCCTAACAGAAACATTTATTATATTATCTGAGAAAGGGAACGTATCTAAAAAAACAAAAAAATGAGGTGATTTGTGGTGAAAGTTGAAGTAAAACTTCCGTTTGAGGAGAGTGCATCCAGATTGGAGCTCTTTATCAGACTTATTCTGAGCTTTATAGCGTTAATCGTCATGGGCATTCTTACCGCAATCTCTGTTTACATATGCTATCCGCTTCAATTCCTGGTGGTTTTAATTCTTGGCAAAAGGATAGAGATCCTGAACACAATCATCGCAGCGTATGTAAAATACACGACGGCCTGGCTCCCGTACATACTCAACCTCACTGACGAGAGACCAGACTTTGTTCCTAAATTCTAAAATTTTATTTTTTACTTTCTTCTTGTGCCTTCTTCTGTATTTCCCTTTATAAAATTCTCAAGTTCTTTCTTTGCCTCAGAATCGCTCATCTGCACGGGCGGGTGCTTCATCAGATAAGCCGAAGCAGGCAGGATTGCACCACCAATCTTTCTGTCAAGTGCTATCTTCGCAGCTCTTATAGCGTCAACGACAACACCAGCTGAGTTTGCTTTATCATCAACCTCAAGCCTGACCTCCATGTTGAACGGCATATCGGCCCACATCCTGCCTTCGATCCGCATAAACATAAGTTTTGTATTACCCAAAAATGGGATGAAGTCAGATGGGCCAACGTATATTCTGTCATCAGGAAGGCGATGAGTGAGCTGCGACTGTACCGCCTCTGTTTTGGATATTTTTTTTGATTGCAGCCGCTCCTGCTCCTTCATGTTGAGAAAATCGGTGTTTCCACCCACGTTTATCTGGTAGGTTTTGTCTATCACCGTGCCGCGGTCATCGCAAAGTTTTGCAAGCGTTCTGTGCACAATGGTTGCACCAACCTGAGATTTAACATCATCGCCAATAATAGGCACACCTGCTTCTCTAAATCTCCTTTCCCAACCTTTGTCGCTTGCGATAAAGACTGGCATGGTATTGATGAAAGCGCACTTTGCCGCAAGCGCTATGTCCGCCCAAAACTCTGTCGCTCTCTGAGAACCGACAGGAAGATAATTAATAATAATCTCTGCGCCGCTCCGTCTAAGTTCCTCGATGATTTCTTTTCGTAGCTCTTCCACGGTCTTCTTTGACTTAATCGGTCTAACGCGATTCTCCACCCATATCCCAACACCGTCAAGTGCTGGGCTCTCCCTAACGATGACAGCGCTTTTTGGCATCTCGTTCTTTGGGATCCACTCAACCATGTTTGGAAGAGCGTAGATTGCTTCATGAAGTGGTTTGCCCACCTTGTTTTCACCGACATCAAAGGCAGCGACAAACTCTATATCCTCCAGCCCGTATCCTCCCATCAGTGTGTGCATAATCCCGATTATTTTTTTATCAGGATTTCTTCTGTAATATTCTATTCCCTGAGCAAGCCCAGCGAAGCAGTTCCCCACACCAACTACTGCGCATTTTATCTTTCCCATCCAACACCGTCTCTCGCGCACTCCCGCGCTTCTTCCTCAATATTTTATTATAGAAAGATTTTTATTACCAATCAGAGATTTTTATCGCGGCGATCGCATGGATTTAAAAAGAAGTATAAGATGCCACGGATGTGGAAATGAACTTAGTTTCGCTTTTAATGGCAGTCTCGACCTTACGCAGCTTAGTGCGGTGGGCAAGTGCCCCACGTGTAGCAGGCTGATACAGATAGATTTCGCAGTTGTCGAGAAGATAGAAAGAGAAACAACAGGTTCAATGTCGTCAACAGAAAATTTCCCAAACATTGAAGATGCGCTGAAGACTGACGAGATACCGAGCGGTTTGCTGAAAAACCTTATGGAGTAGCGTTGATGACTGCTCTTTTATGACGCGCATTGCATGCTTTTTTTCAGGAGGAAAGGACAGCACGTTCGCTGCATTTTGGGCACTCTCTCAGGGCTTTGAGCCCGTGCTGATAACCGTAAGACCAGAACCTTATTCCATGATGTTTCACCATCCAAATGTGGAGTTTACTCCGCTCCAAGCAGAAGCGATGGACTTGGAACACATAATTGCAGATGCAACAGAAAAAAACTGGAATGAGGTGCTTCTGGATTTTATTTCTGAGTTAGATGTCGAAGGTATCGTAACTGGTGCAATTGCGAGCGAGTACCAACGAAGAAGGTTTGAAGAGATCGCTGAAAAAGCAGGCATACCATCCTATGCTCCGCTCTGGCACAAGGGCGGAGAGCTCCTGAGCGAAATGCTCGCACACATGGAAGTCTACATAACTGCGGTATCTGCGGAAGGGCTCGGAAAGGAGTGGCTCGGCAGACCGCTTGCACAACTGTTGGATTCAAAACCAAAAAACATAGACAAGTTCCTTGAAGGGGGCGAGGGCGAAACCTTTGTCGCGGACGCACCGTTTTTCAGAGAGCGCATCGTAATAAACGGCTGGGATATAGAGTGGGATGGTGTACGAGGACTTGCACGAATAAAACAAGCAACTCTGAAGAGCAAACAACAGCAGTAGGTTAAAAGAAAATTTTCTATACAACCTTGACTACTCTATCGCCGCAACTCACGCGCACACCTTTCTCCTCAACAACTTTTCCTATTATATCCGCGTTTATATCGCACTTCTTTGCGATATTTATTATTGTGTGGGCTCTATCCTCAGGTAAGATTACAACCATCCCCACGCCCATGTTGAAGGTTCTGCACATCTCGTCCAACTCAATCTTTTTTGAAAGTTCCTCAAATATACCACTTGGCTTTTGTATCTCTATGTCATAGCCAAGGTTTTGATTAAGTCGAGTTATTTTTGAAAAAGCCCCGCCGGTTATGTGTGCTATTCCATGAATGTCGCATACATCTATCATCTCAATAACGGCCCTCGCATATATCCGCGTCGGCTTCAGCATTTCTTCTCCCCATTTCTTGATGTCAAGAAGCCTTCTTGCAAGGGTGTAACCGTTACTGTGTAATCCAGAGCTCTCCAATCCTACAATTACATCTCCTTTAACGATGTCTTCACCTATTATTTGCTTTTTTACTCGCCCAACCACTGTAAAAGCGAGGTCGAATGGTTTCGCACCACCAGTTATTATGTCTGGCATTATTGCAGTTTCCCCGCCAACAATAGCGCAGCCGCTTTCCTCAGCACCTTTTGCAAGTCCTTTCATTATCTCTGCAACAAGCTCATCGTCCTCTCTCGCAAGGGCGAGGTAATCAACACCAACAAGCGGCTCGGCGCCCACACAGAGAATGTCGTTCACAGACATGGCAATAGCATCCACTCCGATGGTGTCATACCTTTCAAGCGCTTGCGCAACAAGAACCTTTGTGCCAACGCCGTCAGTATGTATCACAAGCGTTTCATTTCCACATTTGAAAAGGCCTCCATAGTGACCGAACACTGGTAGCGGCTCTCCAAAGCCCTTTCTGAACGCGAATGTTGACTTTATGCTATCCCAGATGGAATCCTGAATCTTTCTGACATGCGAAATGTCTATTTGGTATTTCATATCTTTTTTATAGCAATGGAAAATTAAAAACCCTAACTTTTCCACGCACGACTATCTGTTCAAAAAAATCCGAAAAATCCTTTCTTTTTCTTGCTTTCTTCCTCAAACTCTTTCAGCAGTTCTCTCTGTCTCTTTGATAGTTTCTTTGGAACCTCAACGAAGGTTCTGACTATCAGATCACCATGGCTATCACTGTTAAAATGAGGCATACCTTCACCTCTTATTCTGAACTCTGCGTGTGAATCCGTCCCTTCTGGTATCCTTAGTTTTGTTTTTCCAAATAATGTAGGAACGTCTATCTCGCCGCCCAAGGCTGCTTGTGCAAAGCTTATGGGAACTGTAATTATGAGCTCATCGCCCTTTCTTTCAAATATTTTGTGTTTTTTCACTGTCACATAAACATAGAGCGCACCGCTTCCGTCCTTTCCATATTCTCCGTAGCCAGGCATTCTGAACCTCATGCCGGTTCTTATTCCTGGTGGAATGTCTATCTCAACATCCTCTGTCTTTCTTTTTTTTCCTGAACCGTGGCACTCAGTGCACTGCTTTTCATAGGCCCTTCCGGTACCTCTGCAGTTAGGGCATGTTGATATCGAGGTAAATGTCACGAAACCCATTCGTCGCGTGCTCCTTACCTGACCGCTGCCTCCACATTTGCTACATGCATTAAGCTTCGAACCTGGTTCTGCACCACTTCCTCTGCACCTTGGGCACGGTGCATTTCTCAAGTAGGATATCTTTTTCTTTGTTCCCTGCGCAGCTTCTTCAAGTGTTATCTCTATTTTGGTTTCAAGGTCAGCACCGCGTTCATAAACGCGCCCTCCATGCCTACCAAAACCGAACATAGAGCCAAATATGTCAAATGGATCCTCAGAGCCGAACCCGAAACTACGGAATAAATCCTCGAAGTCCCTGAAGTTCGCTCCTCTGAAAATATCCTCTGCAGAATACATCCTATCAAAGCCAGCATGACCGTATGCATCGTAATCTGCGCGTTTCTGCTCGTCGCTTAGAACTGCGTAAGCCTCGCTTATCTCCTTGAACTTCTCCTCTGCATCAGGGCTTTTGTTTCTATCTGGATGGTACTGCATCGCGAGCCTGCGATAAGCTCTCTTAATCTCGTCCTGTGATGCATTTCTTGGTACTCCAAGCACTTCGTAGTAGTCCCTTTTCGTCATTTCACATCATCCTTCTTTTGTTACTCCCTCCGCCCTGTATTTTCCCAACCTGATTCAGAGCCTGGTGGAGGCTCGCCAGTTCCACTTCCGGGCTGGGTTGTTCCTTCAGCTCCAGTTCCTGCTCCCATCCCCGGCCCAGTTTGATAGAAAGATGCGCCAACCTTCTGAAGCACCTTCTTTAGTTCCTCCATCGCAGCCCTTATCCGTGCGACATCGTTTCCAGCAATTGCTGCCCTTGCCTTTGCAGATGCTTCCTCTATTTCCTTTTTCTGCTCCTCACTTAACTTATTCTTAAACTCGTCGAGCGTTTTGTTAGCGGTGTACACTATTGATTCAGCGTCATTCTTTGCCTGCGCTAACTCAAGTGCCTTTTTGTCTTCCTCTGCGTACTGCTCTGCTTCCTTCATCTTTGCCTGTATCTCTGCCTCGCTCATCTTCTGTGGCGCAACGATTTTCATGTCCTGTCTCTTGCCTGTTGCCTTGTCAACTGCTGTAACAGTTAGTATGCCGTTCGCGTCTATATCGTACGTAACCTCTATCTGCGGAATTCCTCTTGGCGCGGGCGGAATCCCAACAAGCTGGAATCGCCCAAGCGAGACATTGTCCTTTGCCATTGGTCTCTCTCCCTGAACAACGTGAATTTCAACAGCTGTCTGGAAGTCAGCCGCAGTTGTGAATATCTGCGTCTTCCTTGTTGGAATTGTGGTATTTCTCTCTATAAGTTTTGTAGCTATCCCTCCAAGAGTTTCAATGCCGAGCGAGAGTGGAGTAACGTCAAGCAGCACAAGATCCTTTACTTCACCAGAAAGAACACCGCCCTGGACTGCAGCACCCATAGCAACGCATTCCATCGGGTCAACTCCCCTCTCCACTTTTTTACCTATAGTATCCTCAACGAACTTCTGTACAATCGGCATCCTCGTTGGTCCTCCGACCAGGATTATCTTGTCAATATCTCCAGGTGCAAGCTTTGCATCCCTCAGCGCTCGCTCAACCGGATTTCTGCATCTCTCTATGATAGGCCTTACAAGATCCTCGAGTTTCGCCCTTGTAAGTTTGTATGTGAAGTGCTTCGGCTCGCCGTTCACAGATGCAAGGAAAGGAAGATTAATCTCTGTTTCCAGCGTTGTTGAGAGTTCTATCTTCGCCTTCTCTGCTGCCTCCAAGATCCTGTTCTGTGCCTGCTTATCCCTAGAGATGTCAGCACCTGTCTGCTTCCTGAACTCGTCTGTTAGAAATTCGGCAATAATCCTGTCCATGTCTGTTCCGCCCAGTTGCGTATCTCCAGCAGTGGCCTTTACTTCAAAGACTCCGCCACCAAACTCCATAATGGTAACGTCGAGCGTTCCGCCACCAAGGTCAAATACGAGAATCTTCATTTCCTTTCCAGCCTTGTCCAGACCATATGCGAGACATGCTGCTGTGGGCTCGTTGACAAGTCTGACAACATCCAACCCTGCAATTCGACCAGCATCCTTAGTCGCCTGTCGCTGGTTATCGTTGAAATACGCAGGAACTGTTATGACTGCTTTCTCTATTTTTTCACCAATAAACTCCTCAGCGTCCCTTTTTATCTTCTGAAGGAGAAACGCAGAAAGCTCCTGGGGCGTGTATTCCTTTCCCCATATTTTGTATTTGTATGTAGTCCCCATCTTCCGTTTGAAGGCGGTTACTGTACCCTCCGGATTTGAGACCATCTGCCTTCTTGCTGGCTCTCCGACAAGCCTCTGACCGTCTTTTGTAAAAGCAACATAACTTGGAAACGATTTACCGTATTGCGATGCACCCTCTGCGCTTGGTATAATTCTTGGCTTTCCTCCTTCAAGGAATGCCGCCGCACTATTACTTGTTCCAAGATCGATTCCAATTATCTTACTCATGCCACATCACCTTTATCTTCTTTTTTCATATGAGCAGGATCAGCCTGGGAAAGGTCCTTTAAGCCCGATTGAGTTTCTTCCTGAACTGGTGCCTTTTTACCGCTTCCCACAACCACCTTTGCATGTCTAAGAACCTTTCCCCTAAAAAGATAACCTTCTTGGATTACGTCTACTATTCTATCTTCCTCTCCATCCCTTTGCCGTACCGCTTCATGGTAATACGGATCAAATTGCTTTCCGAGGGAATCCATTTTTGTAAGCCCCTCGCGCATAAGCAATTGCATTAGTTTTTTGTAAATCATCCCTATTCCCTCGAGTTCTTCACTTCTGTTTTTCTCTTTTAGATGCCGCAGCGCGAGTTCCATATCGTCAATTACAGGAAGGAGTTTTAGAAGAAAAGAAGCCACTGCTCTCTCAGCAAGGGCTTCCTGTTCTCTCGCATTTCTCTTTCTAAAATTTTCAAACTCTGCCTGAAGCCTTAGAAGCCGATCCTCGAGCTCCCCTATCTTTACAGCGTTTTCTGGGGAGGTACGCTCCTCTGTTTCACTCTTTTGTTTGATTCTATCTTCTTCTTTTCTCCCTTTTTCCTTTCCTTCTATCTTCATCACCCGTTACTTAATCTTTACCTCTTTCTTCCTCTCTCTAGGTGCTGCTTTTTTCATCTCAACTTTCAGCACTCCGTTCTTAAACTCCGCGTCCACAGCCTCTGGGTCGATCTCCTCAGGAAGGCTGAATGTTCGTTTATAACCTGTGTAGCTTCTTTCGCAATAATAATAATTCTTCTTTTTCTCCTCTTCAGCCTTTCTCCTTTCGGCCGAGATTGAGATAGAACTTTTATCAGCTTCTATGTGGATATCTTCCTTCTCCATTCCGGGCAGCTCAACTGAAAGTTCAAATTTATCGCCCTTATCAACAAGGTCACTGAGCGGAGAGCGAATAACCCACTCCTCCTTCCTTGGCCTAATAAAGAGGCTCTCCATCATCTCGTCCATCTCGCGCATCCTTCTCCTCATTTCCTCAAACGGGTCATATACCCTAATTTCCTTTGCCATGTTTACACCTCCTTTAACATACTCAAAATCCTTCCATCTCTTCCTCTATCATTTTTGCAAACCTTCGCATCCGCTCGAAATGCCTTAGCATTTCATTCTCTATTTCCTCCAGCGTCCTGTCAAGCGTCTGCCTTTTGAGATAGTAATATCTGCCGTTTTTAATTATAAGCCCGCGCCGCATAAATGTATTAAGATGATAGACCACTGCGCCCTGCGTAACCCCTGTTTTCTGTTGAATATCTCTTGAGCGTATTCCCCTGCTTCCCATGCGAACTAACTCTCTAAAAACCTCTTTCGCAAGTTCGTCGTCATCGTCCCCACCAAGGCATCTGAAAATCCAGTCTATCGTTGATTCCGGGCTTGCTACTCTCGGCTCCTCTATCTCGCGTATCTCAAGCGCCTTCGGCTGTGCCTGCCTTACCTGGCCCTCTGCACCTTCCCATCCAATGTGCTCTGCTGTCTGCTCGTGCGTTCTCCGCCTTACCTTGACCGGTATCTTCTCAGCCTTTTCAGATGCCATAATTTTAACATTATTTCGAAATATTTAAAAATCTATTGAAAATTTTAAGGATTTGTTAAAATAATCTAATTACTTCAAGGCAAGCGGGTTTCTTGGCTTTCGAGAACGGCAAGGGGGTCGCTTTGATATGTTAGGCGGATTTCAATTCCTTAAGAAAATTCCTCTTCCATTTTGCGAATTCATTCAGATTTATCCCCAGATATTCTGCATCCTTCGGATTGAAAAGCAAAACCTCTTTCTCCAACTCATCTTCAAATTTCTTCAGGGAATATTTCGAAATTATTTCCTTATACCTCCGCATCGAAAAGCCGGAATGGATCAGGATCGTAAGAATATCGATCAGGTCTTTCTTTCCCTTTATCGAGCCTCTCCTCTCTGTTTCAGCCCCCTGCTTCAAAACTACCAAAACTTCAGGGCACGGAACCCTTAACCCCTTTACGTTCTTCGTATATTCCTTCAGGTGCTCCACAGGAAAGGACAGCTTCGAATATCCCGGAAGATAGAGGTCTATGTCGAACTCGCCCATCTTTATCTCGTATTTCTTCAGCCTTTCGTTCTTCTCGAGCGGGAATTTGCCCCTGAAGATGTTGAGCGTATCATAATCTATAACGAGGTCTATGTCCTTTGATTTATGTATCCCAGTCCAGAGGTAGGCAGCCCAACCGCCTATCACCGTGAAATCGTATTCCTTGGATAGTGAAACAAGCTTCTCCCAGCTCTTTTGGGTGACCATCTCAGGCCAGAATTCCCTTGCCTTAGTCATTTGAACAGCCTCCTTTCAAGCGCAACCAGATAATCCCTTGCGTACCATTCCTTAAGGTTCCATAGGTCGACGTATATCTGCGGGATAGGCGCGATGTTTCCCTCAGGCATGAACGCATCCTTTTCCAGAACGAAAACATTCGGAGACCCTTTTGTTTCAGGGAAACGCTCTTTTATCCCTTCCAGCGCTTTTTTGTCCGCATATACGTAAATCTCGCCGTAATCAGCAGGCGCTTCATTGTACAGGAAGCGGTAGCCGGAATATGCGGTAAAAACTACTTCGGCAGGCATTCCGGCCTCGATTTTCTGCACAGGAAGATCGCTTCTTGCGGAGTAAACGATATCCTTTGCCATATTTCTTGCAGTTGCCCAGAAGCTGAGCGCTTTTCTTATATCTATTATGTTGAAGGAGCGGGTTCTTTTCTCTATCGCACCTATTTTTTCGAGCGGTTTGAGGGCGTTGCTTACCGTGCTCAGGGAGATGCCGAACATCCTTGACAGCGAAAGCTGGGTGAAGGAGAGCTGTTTCCTCTCCAATGCTTCGGTAAGGATGTACCGGTATACCACCTCTTTCTTCTTGAGCATATTTCGATTTGTAACATTTTTTATTTATAAATGTTTCTAAATTTTTAGAAACACAGATAATTTGTTAGCTAGGATGTTTCTTCCCTGAACACGATTAGGAAGCTTCCGCACGTCCGCAACTACGAATTCCGCGTTTTTCAGCCCATTCGCGTTTTTCCTTTCCTTGCCCATCCGATTAATTTTTCCGGAGATGTTTCGTTACCCCGATGTCCTCCTGTGATTTGATATATGCGAAGCGCTTTTTCGGCATGTTTATGAGATAACCTCTTATCAGTCAGATGCATTGCATTGGAATATGTTACAAGTTGAAAAGATTTCAGAGATTTCCAAAAAAGCAAAAAAAGCCCATGAACTGATATCCCAAACGACGGGTGTCGGGTTGCACTCGGAGCAAGGGATCAAAAAAAGAATAAATGAAATACTAAAAGGCAAAGAATCATTTATGAGTTATTCGCGTACTTTGGCTATGAGAGCTCAGCATTCAGAAAGCAGAACAAAACACGAGAAAGAAAGATTATCCGGTACTAAAGGGACAATAACTATAAAAAATTATTTGGGTAATTATTACTTCACGGCTGATGAGATAAATTTCAAAGGCAGTCGCGTTTATCTGGTAGAAGGTAAAAATACGAAAAATGATCATCTTCCGTCTCTCGAAGACATATAAAGGACGGCCTTTTGCGAATGATTATTTTCTGTAATCTTCAGAATGTAGCAATAAACGAAAAAAAGTTAACGCCAGTAGCTGTTTTAAAATTAACCACAGCCAAAGGATTAAAACTTTCAACATTACCACTTAACCAAAAAAAGAGTTTAAGTCGACTTATCCAAGAAGCAAAAAAGAATGGATTCGGAGTACAAATCAATAATAAATTTGTAATCTAATCTCATTTCCTCTTAGTCACTTCCTCAGGAATCCTATATTCCACCCACCTGACCTTTTTTGCCTTTTAACAGAAATTTATAAACTAGTTTTCAGCAAACATTTACATGATTGAACTCGATGGTATTGCGTTGGTACAGAATCAGATTCCAGTTTATTTAACAAAGGTTTCAGTTAAACAACTGAGAGATTTAGAAGAAAAGAAAATCCTTAGAGTTGCTAGGTATCAAAAAGGCGAGGGTTATCAAAGAGTAATTGATGAAAAAAGAATCAATGATATCTCTAAATTCATTTCGGGGTATAAGGATGATAAGTTGATTTGGCCGATATTAGCGAGTTCGGTTATAATCAATATCCCTGATAAAAATGATATAGACTATAAAAATGGGAAAATAATTATCAAAAACTCAGCTAAGATGAATATTGTTGATGGGCAGCATAGAGTATATGGCTTAATTAATTCAAAGCTTGATTCTTTTGAATTACCGGTTTCTATAATAGCGGGTTTAGATGAGTTCAAAGAAGCTGCCCAATTTCTTATAATCAATACAAAACAAAAAAAGGTGAGGCCCGACTTAGTCCTGACAGTTCTTCATGATATTAATTTAAGCCAAGCAAATTTACTCATTGAAAAATTAAAGAAAGTTTTAGGTGTAGATGAATGGCAGATGGAAGCTACGAACATCGCCATACAACTTAACAATATACCGGGTCGTCCATGGTATAATCTAATGTTGAGACCGAATGAAAGTCGGAATGAGGAGAAAAAACGCGGGAGGGTATGGGTGCCAGTTAATCAAGCTTCATTTGTCGATACCCTCCGAACTTATTGTCAACAAAGTGGTTCATTACAATATGTTAATCTAAAAATGAAAGAAGAGTTCTTGACAAAAATGTGGAACCTAATAAAAAACAAAAATCCAGATGCATTTGATCCAGAGAATGGCAAAAGATACATGCTAACGAATGGTGCTGGAATTGGGCCGCTTAATACTGTTGCTCCATTATTATTTCATCTTGATGCTGCAGATATAACAAAAACCGAAGATGCAATAGATAAAATATTCAGAAAATTTAGAATAGAACAATGGAAAAAAGATGGAAAGATAGGTCGTTCTTGGGGAACTTCGCAGAAGGAATTCAAAACTCATGCTTTGGAGCTTGCTAATATTATAAATCCCGAATTAGATTTCATAGATCAAAAAATACGCGATAATTATATGAAGAAAGTAGCATATCCTAGCAAGGGCGTTATAAAAGCTTTGAGTGCCTTAAATCCGTTAGTATTCAGAGCAGAAACATTTCTAGAAAAAGATTTGAAAGAAAAAAATCCAGGTTGTTATTGTTTATTGAGCTTCTGGAATGAAAAACCACGAATTTATGTTGGCCAAGCTAAAGATGTCAAACAAAGATTAAATGAACAGAAAAAAAGAGTGTATCGTTTATACTCGTTTGTAAGCGCAAAGAAAGAAGAACTTAATGAAGTTGAATCTGCATTATACCATTTGATAAAAGAAAAATATAGAATTAACACAAATCATCCCCCAAAAAAAGAGGATTGTGAATTTTGCAGGCTTTTATAGATGCTTCAGAATTGTATCTTCTTCTCCTTCTTCGCCATAATTATCCTCTCCCCTCTCTCCACCATTATAATTCTCGCCCTGCCCTCTCCTAAAATCCCCTTCTGACCGTTCCTACCTGAAGAAACGCATTTTATTGTTTCAGGAGGAATTTGAAAGCCGGCACTATATGTATCGTCCTGCCATTCACCCTGCGCTCCTCCTCCTTTTCGCTTGAAACGACAAAACCCTCATCGATATCGAATTTGCGCATGAAAGCAAGAAGCCCTTCGAAGTCCATCTTCCTGTATTTTATCTCAATGGGCGTTATTTTATCCTCTGCCTTTACGACATCAACCTCGTTTTTGTAAGGATCGCGCCAGAAAAATTCGGCCTTGAGCTGGTTTACGATCAGCCATTCAAAAACCCGCGACCTTGAATAATCGTCTTCCTTGAACAGCAGGTCTGGGGAAACCACAACAGAGTAATACTTCTTCAGTTTTCGCTCTGCCTTTCTTCTGTTTCTTGAAAAATTGTAGAGCCTTCTCAGAAGGAACGATTCCTCAAGATAATTCAGATAATTCGAAACTGTCTGCCTTGAAACGTTCAGCTCAGCAGCAAGGTCTGAGAGATTCACAATCTGCCCGGGTTCGGCCATCAGGATATTGAGCAGCGATTCCAATATTGCCGGGTCCCTGATATCGAATAATTTCGGAAGGTCCCTGTATACGATTTTTTCCACTACGCTTTCCCGAACGTATTTTTTTACGATTTCCTTGTCTTTTCTGCCTACCAGCTCCGGGAAACCGAGCGTAAGCACGAACTCCCAAAAAAGCGTGGCGAGCTCTTTTTCGTATAAGCCCTTAGGCTCGGCCTTGAAGCCCTTGAAGGCAAGAAATTCGCGGAATGTCAGTGGCTCCACCCTGAATTCAAACATTCTTCCTGCCAGGCTTTCCCTGGATTTTTTCTTTATAAAAAGCGATTCTGAGCCGGAGATTACCATCTTGACATTTTTGGAGTATAAGTCATACAGCGCTTTAAGCTGATCCGCCCAGTTCTCTACCTTCTGTATCTCGTCAAGCAGCAGCAGGTATCTTCCCTTTCTTAAGTCCTTTTCCATCATCCTTTCGTAATTTCTGATGACTTCCCTGATTTCGGTTGTTCTGAATTCGTCAAACGAGAAGTATATTACGTTCCTTGGTTCGAGCCCGTTGCTCATGGCATCTTCTGCCATCTTAAGTGCCAGGGTGGTTTTGCCTACCCTTCGAAGGCCGGTCAGTGCTATTATCTGCGGAAGGCCCATGAATTTCCTTATCTGGCTGTAAATGTCCCTGTCCTTGAACTCTATCTTAATGGTACCCTTCCACCAAGGATTCATTTCCTGGAGGGCATCTTTAATGTCGGTCATGCATACCTAACCTAGAATATATTTTGTGTTAATTATGATTAACATATATTTAAAAATCTATGTGTGCAGCAAATGCTCCTGCAACCCTCATCCTTTTGCCTTGCTCTCATTCGTTTTCTCAAATCTCAATCTTCTTGCCTCTTGGTGGAGGTGGGCCTATTCCAATTGAATAACAGTCGCACAGTGTTGTTCTGTATTCCACGTGATAATTCGCAACAGGCTTTTTGAAATCGCTCGCTTTTATAAATTCTTTTCGGGTAAAAGATGGTTTACATGTCTGCTATTGAAATCACTGGGATAACCAAAAGGTTTGGCTCGCTTGTTGCAGTGGACAACGTATCGCTCAGCGTGAAGCAGGGCGAGATATTCGGATTGCTCGGGCCGAACGGGGCAGGCAAGACCACGCTCATATCCATGCTCGTCACCATGAGAAGGCCAGATGCCGGAAGCGCCACCGTGAACGGGTTTGACGTTTCGAAAAACCCACACGAGGTAAGGAAGAGCATAGGGATAGGAGCTGCACGCTGCGATGTACGGGGTGGGCTGAAGAGCATCTGATTGCATTTGCTATACC
>JAWCKZ010000008.1:0-40646 GCA_038851325.1 Candidatus Bilamarchaeaceae archaeon | reverse complement strand
GTATGCACCGGGATAATCGAGGCCAGCATTACTGATTATAATCTCTACGTAGGACGCAGTGTAACAGTTGGAGGGGTAACAGTCAGATGCACACGTATATGGTACAGCAATGTAACGTATGAAGTTGCGTGTGGTGGAACGGTTCTTGATACCTTAACACTCGATGGCAGAGGTGTAACAGGGGAAGTACGAGGGGATGGTTTCACAGTAACAATCCACCAGATAGGAGTGAATCACACGAGTGGCTACGTACATGTGGATATTACTGTGACGCTAGATTAAGGCAATTGTATAGAAGCTTAACTCTTTTTTCTTCTTTATTTCTTCGCTCTGTGCTATTCGAGTTTTGTCTTTGAAACCTTAATGAAAACAGGTTCTTCTTCTAGATTTGCGACTATTGCGATTACTGCCTCTTTTCGCAGTTTTCCTGCAAATTCGCAGAATGAGCGGAGCTCCTCAGGCGAAAGCCTTTTGTCTTTGACAACCTTCATGATGCAGAATGTCCTGTCTTCCCCTGGTCTAAAGCCCTTGTTATAAACGCGGAGCAGGTCTGAATCAAAACTCGGCTTGGATATATAACCATTCTCCCTCAGATATTCGAGTACATGATAACGCTCCTTTGCAAGCGGTCCGGCAGCCTTTAACAATTTACTGTAATCATAGTCTATAACACGACGCTTTGCGAAATAAGCAGCCTCAAGAGGGTGAAGGCTAATCTGTCCTTCTTCATCCACACCGCCACCAAGACTTCTTAACTTAAGAATCGTATCCTCATCTTTTATTACAATCTTTGAAATCAAGCTTATTCCCTCTTTTTACCAGCATGCTTCTCTATTTCTTCCAATATAAGCATAATATCTGGCTGTCTGATATTTGATTGGGTCAGCTCAACCATGCCTGTGCCAGCAGTGTTTATTAATATCGTTCCAACTCCAAATATCCGCTCTATAAAGGTTTGCGTGCACTGCGCATCTGAGATCATTTCATAAGGTATAAGGACAGTGCGCTTGCCAAGCATACCGCGTTCGTACCGTATCCCTTTATCTGTGAGCGTGATGGTAACGAAAAATTCTGAGAAGTAAAGGGCTGCACAGAGGGCTGCCGCAAGGAGTCCAAGTCCGATTAAGATTGGAAACGCGTTCATACCAAGTAATGCAAATACAACAGCTCCTATTGCGAAGGATAAAATTATTACTGCGAGCTGCGATATTACATGATGCGGATGGATCACTGCAACCATGCATGCTATTCAGAAAATTGGATTAAAAATCTTGCTCTTAGTCATTGGATTTCAAAGATGGCGTGCACCTCAACATTCACATCCATTGTTCCAGGAGCGAGTTGAGTTGCCACTGATGGAGCACCTTCTGCATTCATAATGCTTCGATAAGTCGGAAAGGTATAATAACGCTCTTCAGAAAGACTCAGCGGTCTAAGGATTGTGGCACCAGTCCCGCTTGCAATTGCTTCTGCCTTTGCCTTTGCGTTTGCGCTTGCTGCGGTGAGAAGACGCCTCTTTGCGGCTTCGAGAGTTTCTGGCTTAAGAGAAAAGCTTACCGAGTCAATCTTTCCTCCATTCTCGACTATTTTATCTGCAGTCTCTCCACCTTTATTCATCGCGTAGATATTGACCGATAGTGAATGCGTCACAGAGAATCCGACAAAAGTGGTTGTCCAGTAGCAGTCGCTTCCATCAGTCGTATTTCTGCAAACATAGTGACTCTCTGTCTTCTCGTCAATTGCGTAATACGTTGTCTTTATATCTCTGTCTTCTATGCCCATCGCCTTGAGCGCTCCTATTATTGCGTTTACCTTATCTGCGTTTGTGCTCTGCGCACTTCGTGCATCCTTATCTTCGGTAACAACATCAAAGGAAACAATAAGCATATCCGGATTCAATTTTTCCTCAGCTGTGCCGGTTGTCGATATCGTATTATGTTCTGCAATGGCTTCACTGGTATTCTGGATAATGTATATATACGGTGCGGTGGACTGCGGTTTTGCTGCAGTCAGAATATAAATGCCACCAAGAACCACGATTGCTACTGCAACTGCTAGCAACAGGTAGCTACATTCTTTGCATTCCATATAATTTCACCAGAAGCAGATCGAATATAAACTATTTAAATACATGCTATGGATACACGCTACTCTTTGGATCCCTTTAATGCCATTTGCATTTTCCTTCGACACAACCGCACCTAAGGCCATAAGGTTCTGGTCTGTAGCACGGTTTATCGCAACTGCTCATTATAATTCCCTCTGATCTTGCCTGACATATTTGAGAGTTGCATCCACCGCGCATACAATCATCATCGCGTGTGCATTCAGCTTCTGTTGACCATCCGCAGAATCCTTCTTGTGAGTTTTCTTCGACACATCTGACTATGGTTGGAAAGGATGTTGAAAGTATACATTTTTTGTTGGAAGGACAGAGTTCGCATGGGTCGCCCATATAGCACCTTGGCTTTTCATAACCTGGTAACACATAACAATCAGCGCCATTCTGACAGTCTGCTGTGGAATCGCACTCGTCACCTATTTTCGTCTCTTTCTTTCTAACGATTTGACATCGATGTTTTACACACTTGGTTTCGAACATTCCGCCAATCCCGGTGCAGTAATCCGGGCACTGTCTCTCTACGTTGACAAATTGTTTTGATCCAACAAAGCATTCTCCACTAATTATGTGAGTACCGCATGCACAGTCAGCGTCTGTTACGCAATAATTTGGCCCTTCAGGCGTGCACTCGCCATTGTAATATGCCCATTCTTCGCATTTTCCACCGTTTGGAAATTCACACACTCCATACTCGCCCGTTGCCTCCTGCACTATGTTAAGCCTTCCGCCATTATTTGTACAGTACACTGAGGCTGGATTTGGAATCCCAGCACCGTTGCTACTTTCATTAACGCTCGGCGTTACGTTAGTTTTATTATCCCCAGTCTCAGGGAATGGCGGTAATGTTATGCAACCAAAGAAAAGTGCTATCCAAAATAAAACTGCAAGATAACGTGCACCTATCATGCAAATAATAGGGCATTGCAAATTAAAAGATTTTCCCCACGCGCTCGTCACGCGGCAAGGTTGCTACTCGCTTTCCTTATAAAAATACTGGTATGGTTTTTAAAGAAACCGATGGCAGAGGTTTTCGAAAAAGAAGAAGAAAAAAGAAGCTGCGTGAACAAAGTCAGCAAATATTTTTTCTTATCCAGTGCTATAGGAATTCATTCCTTTGCTTCGTATTTCTTCAGCATTTCAATCATTTCGGTATGCTCATTTTTGGCAGCCCTCATCGACGCTCTCAACGCCGTCCATCCAAATTTATCCTCTGCATTCACATCTGCTCCCTTCTCAATTAACATCCTAACCATTTCAGTATCTCTATTTCGGGCAGCATACATCAACGCCGTCCTTCCAAATCCATTCTTTGCATTCACATCTGCTCCCTTCTCAATCAACATCCTAGCAATTTTAGTCTCTCTACCCCCGACAGCCCTCATCAATGCCGTCCATCCATACTCATCCTCCGCATTCACATCTGCTCCCTTTGTAAGCAGCTCTTCCACTTCTTTTATGTTTCCTTCTTCAGCTGCTTTAAGAAGTTGGGCGTTTAAGGCCTTCTGTTGTTCTTCTGTAAACTTCGGTTTAATTGCTCGTTCTACGAGTGGTCCCTTCAGGTTTAACAGTGGAGGATCTTTCTTCTCGCATGCTTCCCGAACCTTTTCCATTATTTTTTGATTTTTTATACAGTTCATATTTTATCACCTTATTTTCTACAATTTTCTGCAATGTTCTTGTAGAACATTTTATTCTCATTTTCCATATTTACACTAATTAATATTATATACAACAAAATTATTTAAATGTTACTATTTTTTACAACTTGAGGTATTACAAGCTATCATGTTTGCTTATAGGCACTCTTCCATTTCACTCCGTTCGCTTTTCCTTCTTCTAGTTCATGGTAGACAATTGTCTTGTGCTGGCAGCGATAACTGGCGAAGTGCTCCCTTCGGTCGCACAGTCTGTTAGGTATCCGCGAGGCAATTTGCAACAGGCTCAGATAACAAAAAACGAAGATTTAAAAAAGAATTCCTACAAACCTAAATTACCCGCAAGAACTACTTGTAATAATAAATAACAAGTAGGAGGGCTTGATTTTATGGACAAGAAAGCACTTACAGAAGCTATCAAAAAAGCTCTGGAAGAGAAGGGGAAAAGAAAATTCACTCAGAGTGTAGAGCTCATCATAAACATGCGTGGAATAGATTTTTCAAAGAGCGAGAATCGTGTGAATCTTGACATCCCGCTCCCAAAGGGAAAGGGCGGAAAGGAGCTAAAGGTAGCAGTCATATGTGATGAAGCCGTTGGCTCGCAGGCAAAAAAGTTTGGTGCAGATTTGATAATACTGCCAAATGAGATAGACCGATACAAGGAACCAAAGGAGTTGAAGAACCTCGCTGAGAACTACGCATTGCTTGCGCAACCAAACCTTATGGCAGCAGTTGCAAAGTCTCTTGGGCAATACCTTGGACGAAAAGGAAAGCTTCCAAAGCCAATCGTTGGAAACATTGGGCAGCTTATAGATAATGCAAAGCGTTCTGTCAGAGTAGCGACAAAAGGAAAGTGCCTTCCGGTTCTTCAGGCATTCATAGGGACAGAGAACATGGAACCAGAAGACTTAGCGGAAAACGGAGAGACAGTTTACGAGGCGGTGAAATCGAAAATAGGCGGAGAGGGAAACGTGAAATCGATTTATGTGAAACTCACAATGGGGAAGGCTATACGGGTAGGGTGAGCAGATGGCAAAAGCAGACATAAAGAGACCTGCTGTAAAAAAGAAAGCGGAAGAAGTAAACAAAACGCTTAACGAGATGAAGAGCTATAAAACAGTCGCACTTATTTTGCTTGAAAAACTTCCGGATGCGTTGTTTCAGGCTATAAGGAAAAAGATACGAGAAAACGGCGGAAAGGTTGTCGTCCTTAGAAAGGCAGTACTAAGCCGCGTTCTTCAATCGAACAGCAAATTGGCCGCACGAGTAAAGGACGCGGAAAAACCGTGCGCTTTGGTGCTCACTAACTGGTCGCCTTATCAATTGAACAAACTTTTGAAAGAGAGCACAAAAAAGCGAGCAGCAAAAGTGGGCGAGATAGCGCCATTTGATATTATCGTGCCAGCAGGGGAGACAGACCTTCCTCCAGGTCCTGCCTTGTCTGAACTTAAAGGAGCCGGAGTAAATGCTCAGATAAAGGCTGGAAAGATAGTAGTAGCTGCCGATAGCGTGGTGGCAAAAACAGGAGAGAAGATAAATGCGCAAAAGGCAAAGGCACTTCAAACGCTTGGGATTAAGCCATTTACTATAAGAGCAAACCTCCTCTTTGGATACGATGGCGAGTACGTGTATGAAAAAGAACTTCTTGATCTAGGCGATACAATTGCCAGGGATCTGACAGCGGCGATGACAGAAGCATTTAATCTCTCTGTGAACGCGGGTTATCCGACAAGGCATAACATAGACGCGCTTCTAAAAGAAGCGTACATTCAGTCAGTCAATCTTGCAGTAAACGGAAAACTCTACTCTATCGTTTCTATTGACCAGGTATTGCTGAGCGCTTTGCTTGAAGGGGAGGCGCTCTCAAAAGTAGTTCCGGTAGCCGCTCAATCGGCTGCTGAGCAGAATCCTGCTCAAGAAAGTAAATCTGAGGTGAAAACATGACGAAGGTAGACCCATACTTGCACGCTGTGCTTCTTCTGCATGGTGCAGGAAAGGAAGTGACGAAAGACAACATCTTGAGTGTTGTGAGAGCAAGCGGAGCAGAGGGTGATGAGGCAAAAGCAAAAGTGCTTGCGGACGCGGTTAAGGATGTGAACTTTGAAGATCTTCTCAAGAGTGTTGCAGTTGCTGCAGCAGCGCCTGCCGCAGCGGCACCAGCAGCTGGTGGAGCTGCTCCCAAGAAAGAGGAAAAGAAAGAAGCAGAAGAAAAGAAAGAGGAACAAGCTGCTGAAGGGCTCGCAAGCCTATTCGGCTGATCAGACTTTTCTGGCAAAGAGGTCATCAAACCTCTTTACTGCCATTTTTGCCTGGCCACGATTTAACCCTAAAAGCTGGCCTAGTGCAACTATCTCATCTTTTCCTCGCAACGCATAGGGAGAGGTTTTAATGTCTTCTTCAAAACCAAGCACGAACAGCACGCCAAAGCGGGTACATAGGGCAAGAAAATTTCTTAATTTGTAAAGCAGCTTGCTTCTCGCAATCCCACGAGATTTAAGAAGCTGATCAAGCGAGACAAAAATAACAAGCGATTTCTTCTCGCCCAAAACCTGCAACACACCTTCGTCATAAGCATAGTCTGCTAGAATTGCTACTGCCCTTCTGTTTTTGTGAGCAAGCAATTCAGGTGTTGCATTAACCCTTATTAGTTCCATAAAATGGTTCTACCAGTTCTTATTTTTAAACATTCTTCTGCCGATTTAAAATAAAAAAGGAAAAAACTATCTTCTTCTCAGTCGGAGCAGGAAGTAATATACTGCAACGCCCACTGCGATAATCACTCCGATTATTAGCATAAGCAACAGTATGTCAAACCATCTTCCGTCAGTCTTTTCAGGAGGCTTTTCCTCTGCTGCAGCAGATCTCTCTTCGGTTATGGCTGGCTCTTCGGTCGGAGGTTGCTCCTTCGTGGTTTCTTCCTTTTCTGTATCAACTTTAACGCATTTGTGATCGGAGGTGCACACTAGCCCTTGCCTGCAATCAGAATCCGCGCAGCATTCGTAAGTTATACAAGCATGGTCTTGCACATATCCACAGTCGCATTCAATTGGGACGCACTTGTGTTCAATGCATTTGCTCGTTTCATCGCAATCAGAATCCGCGCAGCATTCGTAAGTTATACAAGCATGGTCTTGCACATATCCACAGTCGCATTCAATTGGGACGCATTTATTGTCCTTACAGGATCTGTCGCTATCGCAGTCGTTGTTTTTCATGCATTCCGGAAGCACGGTAAAGTAGAACTCCTGGTATGCGTACGCATTATCGTTACGTGCTTCGGCTTTTAGCAAATATCTACCTGGAACAGTTCCGGTTATGCTTATTGTGCCGTTTTTTATATCCCATGTCCCTATTGTGCCCAAGCTTGCATTTCCACAGGAAAACGATTCCGGACAAACGGCAGAAAGCATAACATCGTTTTCTCTGTAACTTCCTCTGTTTTCAACAAACACAGTTATGTTCTTTGTCTCGCCAACCTTTGCATATTGATCTTCTATGTAATCGATAACAAGCTTATGCCTTTTCTCCTTACCACCACTGGGTTGGCTAGGCAAGACAAAGGTGCACGAATAAGTGCAAAGCCCAACAGGGCTTGATGTATTACAGGTATTGAGCTCAAAGATGTTGCTATCCTCATCATAAACATCATAGTAGTCGCCACCTGTCAGGTTGTTATTACAGAATCTATTTGAGCGGAACGTATTGTTGATGCTATTGGAATCGATATATATCCCATGGTAATAGTTGTCAAGCGCTTGGCTTCTGATAATTGAGTTATTCTCAGAAGAGAACAATCGAATTCCATAACGATTTGAACTTGCATTGAGTGAAGATATAGCTAAATTAGCGCTGCTATCAATACTAACACCTTGCCTGTTTGAATTTGTATTGCCTGATAATAAAGTTATATTGTATGAGCTGAAAATATAAATGCCATAGGAACTCTCGCTTGGCTTGGAGCCAGGCATATTATTATTTGCATCTATGTGGTTAAGATATATCCCATCGCTATTCATAATCCCAAGACCAATCCCAGATCCCGAGAAAGTACCTCCGCCACCGGAATTACTGCTTGCGGTTATCGACATGAGTTTGGTATTACGGGAGCCCTCTAAAACAATGCCCATGCCTCCTCCACCGAATTTAGTGGCGGTGCCTCCAGTATTATAAGTTGCTGTTATATTATTGGTGAGGAGGCCATCTGAAATATTCAAATAAACTCCGATACCGCTACAGGCTAATAGGCTACCCCGACCACCGTGATTCGAGCTTGCATTTATGTTGCGAAGTGTTATGTTGTTTGACTCTACCAAAAATATGCCGTAACCATTGGTGCATGTTCCAAAGATGCTGCGGCCACTGTTATTCACTGTAGATATATCTTGGAATACTGTATTGTTTAATTTTTCGCCGTGGATACCTTCCTCAAATTCCTGAATTATGCAATTTTTTATGGTATCTCCAGTTTTTTCTGATAAGAAAATACCTCTTTCCAGACCATTCCCATCTATCGTGTTGCCGAGACAATTAAGGGTTTTATTTACAAAATACCTTGGGTTATCCACACATCTACCAAGATTATTTGATATACTACCTATTAGTCTAACTTCGTTGTAGCAATTGGAATTATCATCAAGTGCTTCATTCAGGCAGGTGCAGTCTGCGATTTGTGGGGAACCAACCTCGCATATTCCTCCACCAAGTATATTGTAGCAGTACGAGCATGAATTATTACACAGACCAGCAGGCTGCGAACTGTTGCAAGTGGTATTGTTGAAGAAATTGCTATCGCTATCCAGCACATCGTAATAAAAGTTATGGTTCTGGTTGTTTTTGCAAAAAACGTTCGAATCAAGCGTATTTCTTGTTGAGGCAGAATCTGCGTAAAAACCATTCTGACCATTTTTTGATACATTGTTAAAATTGAAAGTGTTGTCTGAAGCCACTAACAAGTTGAAACCATTGCCATTGTTATATACTACTTCGTTGCTGATAAAGCTATTATTATTTGAGCTCGATGACAGGTAAAAGCCATCACCGTTGTTGTCATAAATTTGATTATATGAAAATTCATTGTTGAAACTTGAAACTGATACTATCCCATCCTTTCCCCCATATATGTTATTTCCCGATATGTTATTATGTGAACTTGTGTCTAACCTGATGCCGGCATACTCATTATACGCCGCGGTTGTATAAATAAGGCTGTTGTTCAGAGTATAAGACAAGTAAACGCCATATAAGTTGCTTTCTACGATATCACTATCCAATGTGTTGTTTGCAGAAAGATGGAGCCAAATGCCTCTCTCAAAATCCGTTATGCGGCAGTTTTTTATTGTACTGTTGTGGTTGACAACAGTAAATCCACCCATTAAAACAATACCATAACTATTAACACTATCATCCCCATCTATCGTGTTGCCGAGACAGTTAAATGTTTTGTTGCTGAAATTTGCTGGATTGTTTATACAGGTGCCCGGATTATCTGCGATAGTCGTAGCTAGCTGTACCTCTACTGAACAATTACTATTATCATTTAAAGCATCTGTACAATCAGAGCAGTTATAACACAGACAAGTGCCGCCACCAACAGCATCATAAGCAAACAAAAGGCCAATTGTTAACAAAAACGTAAACAAAATTTTTTTCATAGCAACCAACTTTTGTTTGACTATTTGATACGTCTTCATTCACAAGATTTATAAACAGATTCCTTGGTTTTACGTAGGGTTGCAAATTACTATCTTTCGTCACACGTTGTTTTCTTTTATAAATTTTCCAGCAGGCTCTTCGACAAAAGTTATGAAAAGAAATAGAAAAGAGGTTTGCTCCGATCGGGAGATCCACGAACTTTGGCAAGGTTGCCAAGGTCTGATTTGAACCCGAGTCGCCGGATTTCTTCAAGGGCTTTCTTTCACCTCAGGGCTTTTTCCAGAGTTTTGCCCTTGGAGAAGCCGAGGTCAAAAAGCCTTTTGAAAGTCCGGTATCCCTGACCCGCATTCCATCGCAATAAATCCGCGATGTTACGCGTTTGACCGGTCTAGACGATCGGAGCGTTAATCCATGCTCTCTTATGTACAGTTTTCAATAAAAGAATTTAAAAATAAGTTCCTCTAGCAGCTCCTCTGGCAGCACAACAAAACAAATGTGAAAAAAGAAAAATTACTTTGAAGCTAGCTCGTATATAAGCTTTAATGATACAACCAGTGCTGCTGGCGCCACGAATGAAACCAAAGCGGAAAGAATACCGCCAATCTTCCCTGCTATTAATGCGCCGTAACTGCCACCTATGCTTCCAAGCAGCACACCAACCGGTTGCCATGACGCTGCAACGCCAAGAAGTGCAATTGTGGCTATCAGGAACGCTGTCGTTTCCTTTTCGCTTATATTGAGAAGGCCAACAACAAAGCCGAGAAGGACAAGCAAGCCAAGTACGTAGATGCCGTTTGCTCCGAGCTCCGTTGAGAAAAGTCCGATAACTAGAGCGAGTAGTACACCGAGTAGAAATGCCCACTCACCATATTTAGGTGTAAACTCTTCCTTTACACCCGCTTTTCCTGCCATGTTTTTATCACCTCGCAGATGGATAACAAACTTTGAAAATATTTATAAATATGTCGTTGCTTAAGGATAGGGCTATGAATCTTGTTTCACAAAACTTTTCAGACCTTCGAGAGCCAAATATACAGATGAAGAAATTCCCAGATGGTGACAACTATATCTGCCTTCCGCCCATTACAGAGAAAAAAGCGGTTGTCTTTCACAGACTCTACCCAGAGCAAGATACCGCGCTTATCCAAGCGGTCCTTATCTTGGATACTTTAAAGCGAAAAGGCGTGAGCGCAACGCTTGTTTCACCGTATCTGCCTTATGCGAGGCAGGATAAGGTGTTCAAAGAAGGTGAGGCTCTAAGCGCTGAAGTTATAGCGAGCATTCTGCATCATGCTGGTGCGAAGAAACTTATCACTATAGATTGCCACTTCATAAAAAAAGAAGGTAGCGTTGAATACGGTGGGCTTGAGATTCTGAACCTTTCTGCAAATCGTTTGCTTATCCAGCACGCGAGAAATCTTGTTGGTGAGGTGGAAGTGATAAGCCCAGACGTGGGTGCATCCTATCTTGTCGAAAGCTTTGGTGGAAAGAGCATGAAAAAAACACGGGGAGAATACATCTCTGGAGTAACAGCGTATAGAAAAATAGAAAAGATGGAGATGGCTTTTGATGTTCACGGAAAAAACATACTTATTCTGGATGACATGATATCCACCGGCAGCACGATGCTGAAAGCAGTGGAAAATGTTAAAAAAGGAGGCGCGAAAAAGGTGCTCTGCGCAGCCACCCATGGTCTTTTCTTAGGTGATTGCCTTAAAAAGCTGCAGGCTGTTTGCGATCATGTTTTCGTTACTGATAGCATTCCCTCTTTTGTTTCAGCGGTCTCCATAAAACCGTTGCTGAATCCTTTTCTTTCTGATTAGCTTTGTAACCAGACCACTTGGGCCCAATGGTCAAGTGGTCTGAGTCAGATTATTATTAGAAGTCACCAAGATCAACAGTGCTACTCGCGCTTCTGCGCTGCCTGTTGCCGCGATTTTGTTCCTCTCCCTGGTTTCTATTTGTTATTCGGTCGTTTATTGCGCTTTCTGTGCTCGTAACTCTTGTATCGTTAATATCAATTTTTTTCAATGCGTCCTCGACAAATGAAATGGCCGTCTTCTTAAGCTGATCTTTATTTATTTTAGGCGCCCCATTTTCATCTCTTTCAAGTTTTCCATTCTTCCATCTTAAGCCTATTTTCTGGCTCTTTTTCTGTATGGCATCATAGAAGTCTGCTTTCACCTTTCTTTCTACTGCCTCTCTTTGGCTTACTGGTAGATCATTTAGTTTATCCTGGATATACTGAAGGATCAAGGTGTTTAAAGAAGGATACGTGCTAGCTAGCTCTTCCGCTTTTTCCTTTTCTATAAGCGCTTCAGATTTTTTAAGAAGACCACTATCTAATAGATAGTCTATATTGAATTTATTATGAAACGGATTATAGTAGTTCAGCTCCTCCCCATCGCTTTCATCAAGCTGTTTTATTTCAGCTAAGAGTTTGTTGAGGTCTGATGTATCGTAACCCATTTCTTTGTATTTTTTGATCCATTTTATCCTATCTTGTTTTTTGTATAAGTAGTCTGCGTATGTCTCAGATGGAACCTCACCGATTTCTCGTTTTAAGTTTATATATCTCTCAATAACGGCCGTGTCTTTAATTTGCTCTCCATCTACCAGGTCCTCTCTTTTCAACGTTCTGCCCCGGCTTGCAGTCTTCTTGATGCGCTCTACGAATTTTTTTACGTCCTTTATGTGAAAGTCATCGTATCCTTTGTTTAGCATGGACAGAACCCAGTTTTCTTTATCTCCCTCCGCTATAACTCTATACGAGCGATCTATGAATTTAATAAGGATTTCAGCATCCCGCGCGTTTAGGTTGTATGTAACCATGTACCAATTTACTTTTGGCGTAACCAGGTATCTTTTCTCGATCCATTTTGGTTTGTTTAATTCTAGCCAGTCTTTTGTTATCATTTTTCCCTTTTTTTCTTCTTCCATAAGCTCCTCTATAAAATTCTCCGCCTTCATCTTGTTCAAAATATACTGGTTCTTTGAGTACCCCTTTTTCTTTCTAGCATTCTGCTCAGAAAGCGTTGCGGGCGTATTTTTTTTACTTTTTTCATTTCCTCTCTGTTCCTGACTCTTCCACTCGGAAAGCGTTATGAGCGTATCCGTTGGCCAGAACTTTCTCTCAAAATATTCTGCTATTGCTGGGCGGTCATCCAGCCACTTTACTTTCTCCTTATCAGTAATCCCGTAAAAGCCATAGTATTCGCCCTCTCTTATGCGCACACCTACTTCTTTCTTAATCCAAGCCATTTTACCGTTTTCATAGAGGGGATCTACGTGGCTTTTTCCTGAACTATCTTTATAGGCCCATTTGAGTTTTCCGTCAGATTTATCGAGTACGATCTCTCTTTTTTCGTTGTAATCCCTGTGCGTTTTTTTGTCTATGCGGAGGATGTAGTGATAGCCCATGTAGTAGCTACCATAGCCTAATATTACACTTGTTACTATAGTTATGATGTTTGCAAGTTTCAACCCAGCTTTTCTGACAAGATGGTGCGTACCACTAATCAAAGAAAGGGTCGCATCTCGAATAACAACATAGATTCCTATCGGGAGTGTTGGAGCCAACCTTAGCCACCGCCACTCTTTTGTAGGCATTAACGCATCAAGCGTGTTTCCGCTGTTATTATCTATATTTTTCCCTTTTTTTGAGAAGGCCTTAAACCTGAGCAGCGAGAAAACCCGATAGCAAAATTGCTTAAATTGCTTAATTTCTTCAATAAAAACAGGGACAGCAGAGTCGGCTCGCGAGAAAAACCAACCGCTAACATCCTTTCGTCCTAATCTCAGCAGTTTCGAATCAGACTTTACATTGCTGTTCTGTGCATCTTCTACTTTAATTTGTCTGTAAAGTATTCCTAGTGCCGTCCTATAATCTTCTGCCGTCACTGGGCGGCCATTTAGCATTTTCTTTGCGCTTGCCCCTATCTTCTCGCATATTTTTTCATAGGGGAACAACTTCAATCTTAGTTCCTTAGTTTTCTTCTCTAATTCGCCTATTTCCTCTACTACATTCTCATTTTTGTAGTTCTTTAAGCCTAAAATTAGTCGTTCCATCGTTTCTATAGTGCTTTCTATGTCAAGTTCTGAGAGTTTCTTATACTCTTCAATATCCTCATTCTTTCTAATATCCTTACCCTCTCTAATATCATTAATAATACCCTTACGGAGGTCTATTTGTTTTGTTGTCTTCTTTATTTGTTCTGTTATCTCCTTTTTAGCGTCGTTGGAATCATTATGACCCTTAAGATTATCGAGCTTTTTATTTAATCTCTTTATCTCTTCTTCTAGTTTTTTTACTATCAGCTGCAACTGTCTTTTTAAAAATTCGTTTTTATGTATCCTCAAAATGCTTTCGATTTCATCTAGCTTTTCGTTAACTACGCTTTTTTTTGCTATCAGCTGTAACTGTCCTTCTAAAAATTCGTTTTTATGTGTCCTCAAAATGCTTTCGATTTCATTTAGTCTTTGGTTAACTACGCTTTTGTTATTTCCACGAAAATCACTCTTTATTTCTTCAATCTTACTAGCAATATCGCTTAGGGCATCCCTGATAGCTCTTGCCCTTTCGATCTCCTCTCCATTTCTTTCACCTGCGAGAGGCTCTAAATATTTAAAGGACAGCTCGCTTAATTCCTTGCTTATACTTGCTTTATCTTCGCTTTTCTTAGAACTACAATAGCTCTCTTTAATTTTAATCTCATAGTCGGGGTTCACGCCAAACTCCGACACCAATTTTTTTATGTCTTCGTATGCCTCTTTAGGTAGTTCAATATTCTTTTTGCAGTGCTTCACTAAGTCCATTCCACTCCAAAAGCCTATTTTCCTGGTTCGCCCGCTGCTCTCAAACACCTCTTGTATTCTACCGCCTTTATCGCCAAATGTTGGATATCGACAAAGCGCTACAAACACACCCCCGAGTATACTTCCTTTCTCTTTTGTCAGCTCGCAGTTTTCGTTAGCGTATTCCTCCACGTACTTAATGAATGCTTCTCTAGTTCGTTCGCATGCGCCCATTGCTGTAACAAATATGTCATAATGCTCTTTTACGGCAAAAGGACTATTATCGAATCGATTGCTTCCACGTACCCATGCGTCTAATCCCACGAGAAACGCTTTCTTCAAATTCTCTAAGTGTGCAGCCGCCTTGTGATCCTTCGGGACTTCTTCATTTTCATAGTATGAATCTTCAAGAGGTGTTCTCGTTTCCACCGCGGACTTAAAGAATTCTTCGCTTCGAATAGCTTCTATCAGTTCTCTCACATTTGAGCGGTCGTTTCTTATATCATCAATTACACTTTCTACGATTTTCTTGAGCATCCCTGCCTGTTCCTCTTCTATCTCCCCGTAAGACACCTGGCTTCTTTTGGCTACTCCTTCGTTTTCTTTATTTTTTTCTATGTCATTCTTTCTTTTACTGAAGATACGTTTCAGCCATGATCTTTTCTGATCTGATCCAGGCATTTTATCAGAAGATTTGTTTCCCTCCACTTTCTGGTTTAGAGTATTACTAGTTGCTCCACACATACTTCCACCTCTACGCATTCCGCTATTTGTTTTTGTATATGGTTATGTGTCCATTCTCTTTATAAATCTTGTGTTTATGCATTTAAAAAAATGTAAGCAGTTACTTCTCTAGTTTTACTTCAATAGTAAGTCCATCATAGGCAAAGATGGTGTTCGGAAATATCTTCCTGATTTTTTCCTCAAACGGCTTTACGTCTGGGTAGCGAGGACTAAAATGCGTCAGAATAAGCTGTTTAACTCCTGCTCTCTTTGCAACATATGCAGCATCCTCCATTGTCGAATGCATCCTCTCCATTGCGTCTTCCTTTCTTTCAGGGTCGAATGTTGCGTCATGGATAAGAACCTCTGCATTTTTTGCCTGCTCGGCAATCGAGTCGCATGGCACAGAATCGCCTGTGTAAACGATTTTTCTTCCCTTTCGTTTCCATGTTACTTCTTCGAGCGTTACTCGCTTCCCGCGCACTTCAACCCAACCCTTTCTTTGGATATCTGTAAACATTCTTCCGTGCAGTCCAAGGGCATGTGCTTTTTCTTCATAGAATTTTATTTTGTCATCTTCCTGGAAGACAAGGCCGTGCGCGCCTTTGCAGTGTTTTACTGGGAAAGCGGATATAGAGTAATCTCTTCCTCTGTACAGCCTTCCGTTTTTTATCTTGGAAAATTTTGCAAAGGGGTATCTCTCTTCGATCCAAGAAAAATCTTCAAAACCGAAAATCTCAATTTTTCTGCGCGTGCCCGACAGAGTCAGCGTTTCGAGTAGACCAAAAATGCCGAGATAATGATCAAGATGAGAATGGCTAATAAAAATAGCATCTATGCTACCATATCCTATACCGTACTTCATCATCTGTCTTTGGGCGCATTCACCAGCGTCCCAGAGAAGCAGCGAGCCCTCGTACTGAAGCGCAATAGCAGGCATGTTTCTTTCGATTGTTGGTGTGCTCCCACTTGTTCCGAGGAATGTTATCTTAAGCATGAAGATATTCATCGCACTCGAGATTAAAAATGTTAAGGATTTCGCTTACTGCTGTTTCTCCTCCGCGTTGATTTTGAAATATCTTCTAAATTTCTCTGTAAGAAGAAGTTTTGAGCTTCTTCCAGATTTTTGTTGCTTAACAAATTCAGCCTCAACAAGTTCTTTTATGTAACCATAGGCTTGGCTTCCCATTCGCTTGACGACCTCTGACTTCAAAATACCATCATGTTTAGATATAAATGCGAGAACGCGAAGCGCACCGTGTCCTATCTCAGCATCTTGCGCGAATTCCTTCACTCGATCTATATATTCATTCTTTACTCGCATTTCATACTTGCCATCCAACTCCAGGATCTCTATCGCACTTCCTCTCGTTGCGTATTCGTTTTTAAGCTCTTCTACAAGTTTTTGCACATAACCAACCGCACCTATTCCAGTAAGTGTTCTGAGTTCAGCGAGAGAAAGAGGCTTTGATGACACAAATAGCGCGGCCTCAATATATCTTTTTTCGTTTTCCATGTTATCTTAACCTCAGTCTTTTTTTTAGTTCTGAGGAATAGTTAATCACATCGCCCACTCTTTTTCTGTATTTTATGATGTTGACCATCCGCTTTGCAATGTCATTGAAATCTTTTTTGGATGTATCTATCTCAACAGGCCTCCAAAGATACTCCTGTTCAACGCGCTGAACGCAGTAATCAAGCAACTCTGCCTCGATATTTTTTTCTATTTTCTTTTTATCATATTTTCGTTCACTTAATCTTTTCTTCAGCACATCCGGATGGGTTCTAAGCACAAACACGTAGTCAGCAGGGATGACGACTTCGCACGCAAGATGACCTTCCACAACATAATCATCTTTGCCAATAAAATAGTCTTCCACAACTCTCTGAAGTTTTTTTATGTCGACAGCCTTCTCTCCCTCTTCTATCTCTGTGGCCATCTTCTTATCGATAAGCTCAGCGAGCGAAATGTAACGAATGCCAAGCATAGCAGCAAGGAGCATAGCAATTTTAGTCTTGCCGGTTCCAGGCACACCTGTGATGACCACTTTCATAGGACTACCTAATCTCATAATAAATTCACAAGTAATAAAATACTTGCTATCTCTGAGCCTGTTGTAAGTTGTCTCGTAGAATACAGAACAAAACTGCGCGACCTTCGGTCGCTGGGACCCAGAGAGCGGAGCCCTCGGGTTAGCCCTGAGCCGTTGTAAAAGAAGGAGAAGCGAATGCAGCAAAACGGAATGAGCGCCCAGAGAAAAATCTTTTAATTTGCAACCGGTTAAATAAATAAAAATAAAACTAATAAATAGTAAGAGAAGATGATAGAAGAAATACAGATGCGTGTCGAATCGGAGGGTAGCAATGGAAGAGATTTTCGCCAAAAAAGAAGAAGGGCAGGCAGTAGTGGAAGAAAAGAAAGAGAAAAAAGAAAAGGTCGAGAAAAAGCCTAAGTTTCTTCATATACTCGATCAGGACCAGGTTGAGATAAAGATATTGAACGAGGGCGATGTGGAGGACGCAGTTAAGGTGCTGAAGCAATGCTCATTTGAGGTTACGGACAACGAAGTAAGAAAGATAATCTCGTATGGAATGAGTTTTGGTTGTTATGTTAACAGGGTGTTGATAGGCGTGGGGCTTGGCTGGCCTACCTCCTACGATGCTGAAAAAAGGAGGTTCGTGGGTGAGAGCTACAACGCTATATACTTAGAGGAACCCGCAGTGCTTCTTATGTACGAAGGAAGAGGAATACGCAGGATACTGGTGCGCGAGCGAGAGAACGCGGCTCTTGCGCGCAATTACCGCTATACTGTTGCGTTTATCTCAGATGATGTGCCAGAGGGAAGTATAACGGATTACATAAAGGAATCTGGAACACAGATGGAAAAACTCTATTTGTCGGAGAATTACGAATTCTTCAGAACAGAGAGAGGAGTGCTTGCAGTGAAACGAGTTGGTGGTTAACCTGGCACGCGCCGATATTATCTTTTTATTAAGCTGCACATTTATTTTGTTTCTCGTTCAGTGCGCATCGGCTTGTAGCGGTAATCTTACCTTTCCGGTCGCAGCCGTTTCTGAAAACGGCTATGGAAAAATTATGAACATTACCATAAACGCTGTGCCTGGAAACGGAAGGATTTTTCTAGAAGTACCACCATATTCAGCCGCTGATCTTCAGCAATCTGTTGTAAAAGCAGTGAGGTATGCAAATGACGCAGGGTGTGACGTATATGTTACGTTCGGGGATTCGCATGAGGAAGGGTACATCGAGGGCCCAAGCGCGAGCGCAGCTATTGCTTCCATGACATACATTCTTGGGCATAATCTCTCTGTCGTTAACACACCTGTGATAACCGGTGCGCTTGGGAGTAGTGGTGTTGTTCTTCCTGTTGGCGGAATATACGAGAAGGCAACAGCATCTGCTGTTAACGGTGTTCCTGCCTTTGTCTCTCCAGGAGTCAGTGTCTACGACTACATAATGCTGAATAAGTTGAAAGAAAGATACGGTACGAATATAGTTGTGGTTGGGTCTATCGATGAGATTGTAGCATACATATCAGAAAACAAAACGCCCTCTGCACCAGACTACCCTGTTTTCAAACCAGATGCTGAAAATATTTCGCGTTATGAGGAAATAACTGTGCAGACCGAGTTTGCGCCAATCGCCTCAAAGATGGTCGAAAGAGAAAATTACACCTTACAGCAACTGAAAAAAGTTGACGGAGAAGAATGGATAATAAACTATTTTAACAGCTCCGTCAATGAGAACGCGAGAATTCTTGCTCATGGCTATCCATATACTGCTGCCAACAATGCATTCTTGGCATATGTGGACCTTTCAACTATCCTTTTTGTCTATCGAGGAGAACAGGCATACACAGAAAAGAAAGATGAAATAGAGGAATGTCTTAAAAGCATAGAGAGACCCGCTCTTAACTCAGAGAATTTCGAATGGGTCATTGGCTCAGATCTGCGAAAGGCGTGGGCTGAGAACAAAATTAATTCCGCTGCGATAGAGAAAACCCATCTCGTTGAGGAAGAGTACGTCTACTATCATGAGATAATGTATGCTGATGGTTGGTGCGCCGCAGCAAAGGACTTCTCTAACGTAGGTGCTGGTCGTGATGGTAAGGTTATAAACGAGACAGTGTGGAAAGAACTTGCTGCGAATTACATGGCACGCGCAAACAAAACATCTCATAGTGCAGAGACAGAGGAAAGGTTTAACACAGCCAAACGGCTTTTTGCTGAGGGAAGGTATGGCGGAGCAATTTTTGATTCTGTGTATGTGATTGCGATGGATACCGCAAACGAAGAACTTTCAAAGATGGACGAAGAAGAGATCAAACTAAGCATAGACCGAATGCTTGCTCAGCATTTTTCTTCTCTTTGGGCGAATGTTTACAGAAGCCAAGCAGTTTATTTACTGAGAAAGGATGAACCAAATTACAACACTGCTTACTCCCTTCTACTCTATTCTTCCTATCTTGAGAATGCTGTGAATGCTATGAAGGAAAAGGAGACCGAACAAGCAATCGGGAGCGCGCCAATTGGACCAGAACAAACTGCTGAATTTTGGTCTAATCCGGGAAGTTTTCTTTTCTTCGTAACATTTATATTGCTTTTCCTTATTTTAGTATACATCCTCCCAAGAATGATGAACAGGTTCGTAAGGCGATCAGATGAAAGAAAAGATAGTACGGTTGATAGAAACAACGGTAGAGCGAGAAAGCATCGCTATAAAGGCAGAGTATCTAAAGGAGAAGGGAAGTAATGAATCAGCAGAGTTGTTCAAAAGACTAAAGTCGCTTGACGATGAAATTTTACTACTTTCAAATCTGCTAAAATCAAACGGCGTGGATTTTTATCTTATCGGTTTTGAGCAACTTCTGGAAACAGAAAGAATCTCGGACTACCCGCTGGCAGAAAAAGTAAGAGCAATAGATCTGAAGGAGGGGGAGCTTTTCCAATTGATTAAAAATCGCCTTTCTTTGCTAAAGGAAAATCTTGAGGTAAAGCATGAATTGGCAAAGGCGCTTCTTTTGATAGCAAAGATAACAGACCAAAGCGCAAAGGCAGAGTTTTTAAATGCTATTAAAAAGAAAAAACCTATTCCGCCGTCACCGGACAATGATAAATACAAACGTCTTCTCACGATCTTTTCCCGCCTGGGGCTTTATTCGAATTCCTGCGAGCAAAAGTTTGTAATTCAACGTGATGTGGTTTGGTTAGAGAAAGATAAAGCAGAAAAAATGAACACGGTGCTTTCTCAGTTGAAAGAAATAGAGCCGCAACTCCAATGGAAAAATGCTGAGCGTCAGATAAAGAGATTTACGGAAGAGGAGGAAAGCGAATTTGCAGAAATACAGAAAAAATATTTGGATCTTATCAATATGCGCGATGCCATCATAAACGAATACAAAAAGAGAGAGGAAACAGCAGAAACTGCTATTGCGCCTTAAATTTAGAGATATTTTGAGACGTAGGCGCCATCTTTTTTATACCCTAGTTTTTTATAGTATCCGCGAACGCCGGTGCCGCTTATTACAATTATCTTATCCATTCCTTCCTCCTCTTTTGCTACTCTTTCGGCTTCAGCAAGAAGACGCTGTCCTATCCCTCTATGCTGCACTTCCCCTGTTGAACCAAGCGCTTCCTCTGTACCGTAGACATGTAATTCCCTGATCAGTGCAGTTGAATTCGTTATCTCCTTTCTGAATACGTTTTTGCCTGGAATTCGCAATCTTACAAAGCCGGCAATTACCTCTTCATTTTCATACGATAAGAAAATCTCTTTTCCATCGCTTGCACCATAATCAAGCCTCTCTATCTTCATCCTCCTTATAGAAGCCCTTCTTAAACCTACCTCTTTATTTCTTATCTCGTTAACCCTAAATCCCTTCTCAGCAATTCTTTTTTCGACAAGTTCACGAAGATTGCTTTTTTTGACACCTGATGAAATTATGTTAGCCGGTATATCTCGTTGAATACGCATAACCCTAACGTACTTTGGGATATACCTAAACATCTCGGAGATTACTTCAGCCGCCTCCTCTGCAGAGTAAGGGAGATATCTGCCGCTCTGTGCTAGACTGTAAAGAGGAGTGCCAGCGATTATAAGAGTAGGATATATCTTTAGCATGTCCGGTCTGAATTTCTCATGCTCAAAAAGACGCTTTATCATTTTTACATCCTTATTTTTGTTAGAGCCAGGCAGTCCAGGCATTATATGATAAAGTACCTTAAATGCAGAGTCTTTTAGTAGCGCAGTTGCTTTCTCAACATCTTTAACTGTGTGGCCTCTGTTTATCAACCTGTAGATCCGATTATCTGGGTGCTGTACACCGAGTTCAACACGAGTTGCGCCGTATTCGAGCATCTCGTTAATCTCTCTCATCCCGCACACATCCGGTCTTGTCTCTATGGTTAGCCCAACTATGCGGTGGGGTGCGCTTTCGTTGATCTCTTTTGCTTCTTGGAGATTGCTTGACGGTGTTTTGTTCATCGCGTCGTACAACGATTTTATAAAATTTTTTTTGTAGTCGTTCGGCATCTCAAGAAACGTCCCGCCCATTATTATTACTTCGCATTTTTGGCTCAAATGCCCAATCGCTTCGTATTGTCTTAGACGCGCTCTGACCTGCTCAGTCGGATCAAAATTTGCAGCCCTTGCTCTCAGTGCTGCAGGCTCTTCTCCAGTATAGCTTTTTGCAGCCTTTCCGGTAAATGGACAGTATGCACATTCGTGCTTGCAGGATCCATTTGGATGGACCATCACAGCCACGGTTGTTATTCCTGAGAGAGTTCTAACCGGTTTTTTTCTTAAGAGTAGGAGCACAGAAGATGGCACGCGTATTCTGCAACTTTTTAAAGCGGCCAGGATATCGCTGTTTTTTGGTACCTTAACTTTGAATAGAGTTGCCGCTTCTCTCTTTATTTTCTCTATATCCCTCCTTCCAGACGATATTTGGGAAACAACGTATTCAATCGCACTATTCATTCAGATCCCCAAGGCTTTTCGTAGCGCAACGAGCGAAAGGAGTGCGCACCTCTTTCTATTTCCTTTTATGTCTGGTCCTAGTCCGAAAAGAGCGAGCATTGTGTCATCATCAATCTTTGCTGCCTTATCAAGTTCCATTCCTTTTAGTTTTTCTGTTAAGAGGGATGCGCCTGCTATTGAAAGCGCGCATCCAACACCAGTAAACCCGGCCTTTTTTATCTTCCCTTCTTCAACCTTTAATTCTATTTTTATGTTGTCTCCGCAGATTCTATTCGATGCGCTTCCAAAATGCGTTTGCCCCTCTACGTTCCCAAAGTTTATCGGATGTTTATAGAGTTGTATTATCTTCTCATACTTATCCATATCGCATCTTTATTTACCAATTTGTTTAAAAATTATGCACGAGATCGAGATTGGTCAAAACCAGATATACTCAGCGGTTAAGGAAAATGTTTAAAATCGAACCAAAGAGATAGATATAATGGGTGACAGCATGGTAGAGCTCGATGACAGAATAATCGCTCTTGACCGCGAAGCTGCAGCGCGCGTGGACGAAACGCTCAAGAGAATAAACATCGCTCTCAAGCTCAATGCGCCGAAACTGAAGGAAAGGAAAATCCCGCCCAACATAAAACGTCTTATCGAGTGGAAAAGAGCACTTGAATATTGGAAGGAGCGTTACGGCGGGCCGACCAGTGACGTAGAGCTGATGGCAGAGCGTCTTGGTGTTTTCTATGAACTGTGTACACAGCTTAAGTAGTGATGGCCAATGGTGCTGAAAAAAGTAGAACCAACCGAACCAGTTCATCATTTCATACCAAAGATAGAACTCACTGCGGAAACCGCAACAAAGAACGCAAATGACAACCTAGACAAGATGAAAGAGAAGACGCGAATAGAATCGCTCAAGCTTGCCGCAATACAATTTCAGAAAAGCAAGAACGGAACTATTGCAGCACTTGGTAACGCTGCAGAGGGATTTATCAACAAGAAAAATTTTGATGACGCTACCCTTGCGCTTGGGATGGCAGAACTACTAACGCAAGCAAGCGAACTGAAAGACAAATATGCCAAAGAATGGAAGGTCAATTTTGAAGAATATGTGAAAAATTTTATCGAACGCACAAAGGCAGGACTAACTGAAGAAGATAGGAAAGAAGCCTATCTTACGATATCGGTTGTCGTTAACGATATAGTCAACGCTTCAAGGGCGGAAAAGCTTGATTTTTTTGCCGAGAGAGCCCAAAGCCCGAAGTGGAAAGAAAGTACCAGGAAGCTCGTTCTCACGGCTATTGAAGGCGCGAGGAAATTCTATTCTGAGGGTAAAATGGAGGAAGGTGACAAAGTTCTGGCCTATCTTACCTTTTACACTGAAACGATACTAAAAAAGGGAATTAGGGGAAATGAGGGTAGGGGGGCAGCTGAGAACGCAATTAAAGCCTCGTTGGTAGAGGATTTCGAAAAAGCAGAAAAACTATTCCAGAAAGGGCTTAAGGATTACAACGTGACGATAATCATCAAGCAGCTCTGGGACCGATACGCTAGCCTTGAAAGCAGTTACAATATTACCTCAGATGTTTATGGAAAAAGCGCCGAAGCAGAGAAGATGCTGAAGGAGACAAAGGAAGCCTTGGATAACAGGAAGGTAAACATAGCATTCAAAAGGCTAAGCGAACTTGGAAAAAAGATCGAGGAGCATGCAGCGAATGGTTTGCTTAGAAATATGGATGAGATACAGAAAGATCTAAAGGCAACGCCAGAGGTTATGGAAAGCTATAAAAAGCTGCTGACGCCCTTCTTAAGCGAGTTCCCGGAAGAAGCAAAGGGGATAATCGCCAAACTTGAGAAGGTTAGTGCTGATGCTACAAAACTTCTTAACGAATCTGAAAACATTAAAAAAGATTATAAATTAGGAAAAGAGAACGAGAAGAAGACAGCTAAATTTTACTCCGATATCGAGGCATTCTCCGAGAACAAAAAACGCACCATCGCAACTGCGTCTATTGGTATGCTTCTTATGAGCAGTGTGAGATCTAACAAGGAGCTTATAAATGCTTTGAAAATGAGCAACGTTGAACCCGTACGAAAAGGAACCGCGATAGAATCTATTGAGAAGGCGATAGCCAACATGCGCGAAAGCCTTAGGTTCAACATCAAGGAGGGGCCAGAGTCGGAGAAGGCAAAGAGGGAGTATGAAAATGGGATCTACAACATGACGGGAGCCCTTGCGCTGCTCGACCTAGAAAGACTTCCTTACACTGAAGCAGAGAAGAAGTTCGCATTCTTCCAGCAAGCCTCGATGAAAGTTTACGTTGAGTGCGCCAAAGCAAAGGCAATTGCGGACGTATGGAAGCTCAATAGTACTCTTTACAATATGGTTGGTACCGTTCTCACAACAGGCGACAAGCTTTTTGCAACCAAAGAAACTGGCCTTCAGCAGGATGTCATAAGGAATACGAAACAGCTCGCTGCTCACTATATAGCAAAGATTGACGGGAAAACGAAAGAAACTCTCTCTCACGCGACTGTCGCGGCATACGAAAATGCAATCGCAAAGGATTCTGCTACGCTGGCAAAGAAAATCCAGAATGCTGAGCGAATAAATTCGGCGCTAAAATTGGCTGCAAGTTTTATCCACCCCTCAATCTTCATTGCAACCGCGGTTGAGGGTGCGGTAAAGGAATACGAACTAAAAGATAAGATATCTTTCTCCACAGCACTTCTGCTAACTGCATCAGTGCTTGCATTCAGACATGCATCAATTTTGAAGAATCTTGGAACTGCTCTTAAGGAACCCACACTGGGAATGAAGATTGCCAAGGAAACACTTGTTACTTTAGAAAGCGTAATAGGAGGAACGCTTGTTGCTAAGGGGGTTTATGATGGTTGGATGATGATAAAGAACGGCGCATACGAAGATGCTGCACTAACATTTTCCATGTTTGCTCTGCCGCTTCTTTACGCTACGGTAAGAAAACCAATTAGCACATCCATGGGCAAAAAGATTCCTAGCTATAGAGCATTAACCGGAGAATTCGCGACTACGCTCGTCAGCGAGCAAGGAAAAAAATTCGGCTTGCCAGACGTGATTACGCTCGCAAAAAAAGGATTGGAGTTTAGTAGGAAGTACGCCGAAAAGGAGTTGGTTGGAGTAAAAACAGCGCCGCTCAAGATGAAGATAAGCGGTACTTCTGTGCCTCTTGTAGTACCCGGACCGCTGATGTTTTTTGTAAGCGCAAAAAAAGCGCCAAAACCAGTCGAGAAGCCAGTCATTATTGATCTCATTAAAAAGATAACACCTGGTGATAAGGAGCGATATGCAAATAGTATGAAAAAATATGGGATTTCGGAAAAAGAAGGGGTTGTCGCAGAGAACTTCTATGATACAATTACGCACAGCGAAAACGCTACGAAAATAGAGGAAAGTCTAAAGGCAATAAGAACAAAGGAGAGGGGGATAGTATACAAAACAGAAGATGAGATGTTTCAGACCCTCAGCAACTTGATCAAAGGTTCTGAAAAGATACTGAAAGAGATATTTGGCAAAGAATATGTTCTAGGAGAAGAAAGTAGTGCCGAGATAAGAATTCTGGCGCTGGATAAAGGAAAAACCTGGATGCTTAACAATATTGGCAAGGAGTTTGGGAACCTCGGGCTTTTCATATATTTCAAAGCAGTGAAGAATTTAGAAAGTAAATTTGGGGTAAATGTGGTAAGGACCTCTGCTGAGGGAGACGAGCTGGTGGTTATATTCGTAGGAGAAAAAGTGCTCAAGATCGAGGAATACGCTACTGCTCTGAGAAATGAAGTAAAGGCAATAGCAACCGAGATGGGTTTCAGGGAAGGCGAAATGCTTACAGAGGCCATAACTGATTTCTCAGCAATTAAGATTGAGGCACTTGCGCAGATAAATAAGGAGAGAAAAATTTCATTCAGGACAAAGGTAGGAGAATCGTTCGAAAACCTGGATTCTATGATGAGCATGGAAGAAGCAAAACAGACGCTCAAGGCGATGGAAAAAACTGAAGATGTATCATTACTGCTTCAGTTCCTTGAACTGCCAAAAGCCAAAATGCCGAAAGTTGAGATACCCAAAGTGAGCGAGCTGCCTAAAGAGACAAAACTGGATGCGGTTGTTAGCGTACGCATAGATTTTAAGCAACCAACAAAGGACGCTTTGTGGAGAATGACAAATTATACCGGCAAAGGAGTGAGCTCTGTAGACAATGGAATAGTAGGTCCAAGTATTCTTAATCAACTTGGGCATCCAGTGACCGATGTATTTTCTAAGATTTATCAAGAAGCAATTATTAAGGAAGTAAAACAATACAATCTTCCTGTCTCTGTATACGACCATGGTCCTCTATCGGTGGCTTTCAAATTTACAAAACCGCTTACAGAAGCAGAGATGAAGGCACTTGATAATGCAATAATGAAAGCGAACGAATTGCTTCTTGCCAGTCCTGTGTTAAAAGAAAATGGGATAGCGTTAGAAAGAGTGAAGGCGTTTAGGGGAGACACTAAAGATTCAACCTTGTACATGATTGCGAAATCCGTTATTGGTTATGATATACCTCAAAGTAGCTATGAAATGATTAAAAATCTTGTAACTCTCCTCCATACAGATCCTACAAAGATAATCAAGATACTTGCAGATAAGGGATTCAGTGCCGAAACGCTGAATGTGTTGGGCAACATAAAGGAAAAAAACATAAAATGGGTGCGCAATCCTGAAGATCTGTTTCACTATTTAAAGAACAACAATATACCTAAAAAAGAAACCATAACTATTCTCGAGCAGCTTGGGGTTCCAGTCGCGGGAGGCGCACCGTAACAAAATATACCAACATGCCTTCAGGATGTAACAAGCTTACTGCAGTGAAAATGGTTAAACTTCTACTTATGTAGAAAGATGGAAAATCTACGAAAGGGCGCTAAGAGAACCGAATTAATATTATCTGATAATAAATTTTTCATGCTTTGTAGAACCATCTGGTTGCTCAATTGCGAGATGTAGAAGTAGTATTGTGCTTATTAACTTTTCAAAAGCTTTATAAAAGGTTGTGCCTATAAATTGTAATAGGAGGTTATACCAATAGCGCCGGTGTTCGTATGACTGCTTTGTTTAATTGTTTCAGGAAAAAGCGCAAAGGTAACGATCCCAAAGGTGACGATCCAAAACCAGAAAAGGAAACATTTAAAGAATTAACTACGAGAAACAACTCAGCAATTTTTGCAGCAGCAGCGTTGAAAGACCATTACCTTATTTTTTCTAGATATCGAGGTAAGGAAAATGATGAAGAAGTTGGCTGGATAGCAAGGGCACTAAAAGAAGATAAGGATAAGAAGATTGCTAATTTTGAAAAGGAAAAGGAAAAAATAAACGCAGCCAAGATTCCAGAAGACAAAAAGAATTTACTCCTAGAGCTTTATTCCAGTGCGGATAAAGAGGACGCATGGGATTTTGAATATACGCGCGTCATAGCTATGAGCTATGTTGAAGGCCACTTCGGTGAAGATTGGCTCAACTACTCCATAAGCGCGCTTAAAGCATGGCGCGAAAAGAAGATAAAGGAGTTTGCTAAGCAGGCGAGAGAGGACCTGAAAACCAATACCGAACTTTCCGAAGAGGAAAAGAAAATATTGACCGAGATGGTTGATATCGCTCTTGAAAAGAATGAGGATCTTTCAATAGCAATAATAATGCGCCGATTCATATCGGACTTATTTGACAAAACAACACCGGTTGAAGAGAAAGTGCAAAAAGCAAAAGAATCTATGGAGACATTTAGGTACCTATAAACTTAAAATTGCTCTCTTGAATCTTTGGCTCGTGAATTCAATCTTTCGATGGCAGACCTCTTTCTGTAGTCGTTGTCTTTTGTTTTTCCAAAGCCCCTCCTGTTCTTTTGTTCCTGTCTATTATGTCAATTATATTGTGCTCTCTCAGAAATTTTCTTATGTATGCAGCATCGTAGCCGGAATCCGCAAGCAATTTCTAATCCGCAAGCAATTCTTTATCTCATAGGTGAAGTTTCTGAAAACCCTCTTCATAAGAGGAAGAAATTGCTTTGGATCGCGGTCATTGGCAGGAGTGACAACAACGGCTACCGGCAACTCTGATTCCGCATCACAGATGATGCGCGCTTTGTATCCAAAAATCCGCTCCTTCTTTGCTGCGCAATATCCGATCCTTGCATCCTTGTCTCCCTTCAGATAAGCCTCAAACTGTGTCGAGTCGACAGCAAGGATAAAACCTTTTGAAAGTCCTAGTCTTTTTGCCTCTGAAACTAGATGATAAAATATCTCAGAGAGGTCTATTCTTTTTCTTGCCCTGCTTATGGTTGACAAAGAAGATCTGTCTTTCTCGTCCAAGAAGCCAAAATTGATGGCTTTCGCTAACTTTAATAACATTGCATGGGATTTCATGTTGTCACCCACGAGAAGCTTTTCGAGAGTTGCAACTTTCTTATGCTTCTCATAGGTGGCATTCTATTCAGAAAGAATTACGAAATTATCGTGAAGTAGTTTTCGATGCAATTTGCAACAGGCTTATAGAGGTCTGCCAGTGCATTCAGGCCGGCTACGAGCCCTAAACCTGGCTATCTTTCATAGCGAAAGTGCTTGCGTCTTAAGTTGACTTGCAACTCTATTTCGCATCCTATTTCAATAATTGCGTAAAAATTGAAAATAAGACCGTAGAAGCTATTAGCAACGCGTCACGGCTTATGCAAGCATCTGCCTGACGAAGTGATAAGGCAAGGTTTAAAGGATTCGTAGTGCCTTACTTTTTGTTCAAGGGTAATCTCAGATTCTTTCCTTTGCACTCGCTATCCATTGTTTTAGGCAGTTTCCATTTCATCGGCTCCTTCTCATTCAAAGGATTAGGAAGCTGCGTCTTTGCTATCTTGTCCGTAAGCATGGAAAGCGGTTTCAGCATTTCTCCCCTTTCCTTCAGCAGGCTGTAACGCTCTTCCCTCTTTGCTCTGCGGTATTTTTCCTCACAATACCTCATGATTGCAGCAGTGAAATCCTTTATTATTTTAAGCGCAGAAATATGATCTCCTTTATCTGCTGTTTTCTCAGCAATCTTCCCAAGCGCCTTAGCAGCCCCCTTTCGCACATTCTTATCCTTCAAAGCATCTATCAATGCAGGAACAGCAGGCTTCCCAATAGCGACAACTTCATCTGTTTTTCCAAGAATCAGAAGAGCAAGTACCTTACTCTCTATAGGAATCTTATCAAAACCAATCTTCCCAAGCGCCTCAGCAGCCCCCTTTCGCACATTCCAATCCTCATCCTTCAAAGCATTTATCAATACAGGAACAGCAGCAGAACAATCTCCTCCTTTTTCAGCAATCTTCCCAAGCGCCTCAGCAGCCCCCTTTCGCACATCCCAATTCTTATCCTTCAAAGCATCTATCAATGCAGGAACAGCAGGCTTCCCTATTTTTACAAGCGCCTCAGCAGCCCTCTTTCGCACATCCTCATTCTTATCCTTCAAAGCATCTATCAATGCAGGAACAGCAGCAGAACAATCTCCTCCTTTTTCAGCAATCTTCCCAAGCGCCTCAGCAGCCTTCTCTCGCACATCCTCATTCTTATCCTTCAAAGCATCTATCAATACAGGAACAACAGGCTTCCCAATAGCGACAACTTTATCTATTTCTCCAAGAATCAGAAGAGCAAGCACCTTACTCTCTATAGGAATCTTATCAAAACCAATCTTCCCAAGCGCCCAAGCAGCCCTATATCGCACATCCTCATTCTTATCCTTCAAAGCATCTATTAAAGCAGGAACAGCAGGCTTCCCGATAGCGACAACTTCATCTATTTTTCGAAATAAAAGTATTGTTCTTATCCTTTTGTATAGCTCTTCTCCACAATTATTCATGTTATAATTTATGTTAAAAAGGATTAAAAAGATTTGCTTAAGTTGTGTGAGATGTTACAAACATTATGTTTACTTATGGGCGCTCGGCATGCAGTCTTGTTCAGCAGTCTTATTTCGCATTCCATGGCATAATTTTGCAACAGAATCATACACCATACCGAAAGATTTATAAGGCTAAATCATATAGTATAGTGTATGATTGAAAAGGACCTATTGTCAAAGATAGAGGAGTTCAACTTTTGGTATAAGGAGCAAGACGTGGGGATTCAGAGGAGCGAGCTTGCTTATCTCCTGAGGTTTGCAGAAGATAAGGATTTTTGCCTAGTGATAACCGGCATCCGAAGGGCAGGCAAAACCTATCTTGCCAAACAGCTGCTGAAAAAAAAGATAGATGGCGGCATAAAGAGAGAGCAAACACTTTATATAAATTTCGAGGATCCCTCGCTTGAGCCCTATCTGAACACAGAATCCCTTACGGCAATATACAGTGCATACCGTTATTTTTTGAACAAGGATGAAATGGCCTACATCGTGCTGGACGAGGTGCACAATGTCAAAAACTGGGAGAAATGGGTCCGGGTGATGCTTGACAAAAAAGAGAATGTCAAGATAATAATTACCGGTTCAAGCTCCAAGCTATCCAAGGGCGAACTTGCCACTCTTCTTACCGGGCGGGAAGTAACAGTCCCCATCTTTCCCCTTGACTTTACCGCATTCCTGAAATTCAGGAAGCATGAGATTAAGAAATACGAATCATATCACTCCCTCTCTTTTCTTCTGAACGAGTATCTTGAGTATGGAGGGTTCCCTCTGATCGTTCTTGCCGAAAAAGACAAGAAAACGATCTACCTGAAAGAATTGTTTGATGATATACTGACAAAGGACATAATAATAAGATACAAGCTGAGGGAAACAGAGGTAAAAAAGCTTGCTGTGGTCCTCCTCAACAACTTTTCCTCGCCGGTAAGCGTGACAAAGCTTTCAAATCTGATGGAAACAGTGGCGCGAATAAAGCTTTCCCCATCTACAATTAACGATTATCTCCATTATTTCGAAGAAACATTCCTCTTTTTCTTTGTGCCGATATTCTCATACAAGGTAAAGGACGTTATGCAATATCCCAGGAAGGCGTATTGCATTGACGCAGGTTTGATTAACGCCATCTCGCTGAGGTTTTCTGAAAATTTGGGGAAGCTTTACGAGAATACGGTCGCTATTAATCTGATAAGGCGTCACGGCAAGGAAAATCTTTTTTATTGGAAGGATAAATCCGGCAATGAGGTGGATTTTGTTGTCAAGGATCATCTATCAGTCAGGCTGTTGATCCAGGTATGCCATGATATCAGGCAGCCAAAGGTTAGAAAGAGAGAACTGGCTGCGCTGCTTAAGGCAAGCGAGGAACTAAAATGCGCCAACCTATTTGTGATAACAGAAGATATCGAGGAGGAAGAGGAGATAAGCGGTAAAAAGGTCAAATTCCTCCCTCTTTGGAAGTGGCTAATAACAACGTAGCAATATGAGAGTAGTGACAGCTTAGCTGCGCGAAACCATGATGGTGCAGAACCTTGAACGTATAACGGCAGTTATACCCATCATGATTATTAGGTGCTCGAAGAACGAAACGAATAGGGCGCTGCAAATTACTATGTTTACTTATGGGCGCTCGGCATGCAGTCTTGTTCAGCACTCTTTCCTGTGAGCCAAAGGATTTATTTGCTTGGGAAGGATATCCGCTGTAGCCGCCCAACAGCTTATACTGGTTTGATTTAGCTGTTGAACGAGTGTAAGCAGTGGCTGCTTTCTAATGTGTCAGAAGAAGTTCGGAACTACTGCTTACGCGTTATCGATTGTATTTTTAAATTCTTGTCTGGAAAATTAAGTGTCTGCCTCTGTAGCTCAGTCCGGTAGAGCGTTCCCTTGGTAGTCGCAGCGTAGCAGACGTCACCGCTGCCCGGAAAGGGAAAGGTCGCGAGTTCAACTCTCGCCGGAGGCTTTATGGAAACGGAAATAATCTCGCTATCTGATGAGAAAAGACCTGCTGCGCTACTTAATCTTATTAATATCGCTCTTGACACCTACGATGATATATTTTCCGATTTCGACCCTTCGCCGTATTCCTCACGCATATTGTCCGATGACTTTCTCAAAGAAGTGCAAAAAAGGTATGTTGAGACAAAGAAAGGCGGATTTGAGATTCGTTTTTCTTTACCAAAAGCCCTACGGTCTGCCAAAATAGAGGCGCTTATCAAGAAACGATTAAAGGACTACTTCAACGACAGGCTTCAAGAAGTGAATAAGGAGCTTAAAGAAAGACGAAAAAAGGGCGGAATCTACATCCTTGTGGGTTTCATCATCCTTGGCTCTCAAATTCTTCTTACCACGTATACAAGTAATCATACTTCTATCGCAAGATTCCTTGAGATTCTTCTAGTGCCAGCGGGCTGGTATGGTATGTTTGTCGGTATAGAAAATCTGGTAGAAGTGCCACAAAGGCTTGAGGACCAGAGAAAATTTTATGAAAAGTTTAGAAATGCAACATACTATTTTATTTCAGAAGAAGATGTTGTTAAACAGATCCGTGAATCTGCAGCGAAAGCAGAGAGCGAACCCGTTCAGGAGCAAAAAAGCGAAGAAAAGGTATAGCTGAGTAAAGTTTGTTTGGAAATGCGTCGTGCGTCAGAACTCAAGATCTTCATCATAGAAACTTTTGAGAAGTTTCTCTGTCTGTCGAACGTTCATCATCGCACATGTCCTTAAATGAAACAATTTTAACGCTTTTCTGTAAAGAGTACGCATGAAAGAAGCAAGTTTCTGGAGAGGGTTAAAAGGCAAAGAACTACTCTGTTATCTGTGTTATCGTCTTTGCAAATTGAAAGATGGTGAAATAGGTTACTGCCACGTGAGGAAAAACATCGGTGGAAAGCTTTATGCGCTGAATTACGGAAAAGCAGTTGCAGTCAACATCGACCCTATAGAAAAGAAACCATTTTATCATTTCATGCCGGGAACCGAAGCATTTTCATTTTCCACCGTCGGCTGCAATTTCAGGTGCGAATTTTGCCAGAACTGGGAGATAAGCCAGGCGTTCGGAGGCATAATCGGCGAGGACCTGCCTCCTGCAAGGATAAGGGAGATATGCAAGATCCAGAACATTCCGGGGGTTGCTTATACGTATACCGAGCCGACGATTTTCATGGAATACGCACTTGATACGGCAAAGCTTACCATGCAGGACGGAAAATACAATGTTTTTGTGACTAATGGTTACATGACAACCGCAGCGATAAACGAGATGAGCAAGTATATAGATGCATCGCGCATTGACCTTAAGGGCTTTCACGATGAAGTATACAAAAAATTGTGCGGGGACGTAGTTCTCGAGTATGTGTTGAGTAGCATAAAAGAGCTACATAAAAGACAGCATATAGAGATCATAAATCTTATAATTCCTGGGTGGAACGATGACGAGGATGATATTCGCGCAAGCGCAAAATGGGTAAAAGAGCTCTCTCCCGACATACCAATGCATTTCATTGCATTTTATCCGGCAAACAGGATGCTTACGACCCCTCCAACTCCACTTGAAACGTTAAAACGCGCTCGCGAGATCGCACTTGAGGAAGGACTCCATTATGTTTATACAGGCAACAGGCAGGACGAAGAGACAGAGAGCACGTACTGTCCTAAATGTAAGACTAAAGTAATACGGAGATTTGGTTTTGCGGTGCTTGAGAATAAGCTCGATGATGATGGAAGATGTCCTGTTTGCCGGTACAAACTTAACGTTATAATGAATATAGAAAAATATAAAAAGGAGAAAAAAGAAAAATATGGATAGTGAGTGTATGCCACTTAAAGAGGTAAGGAAGACTGAGGAAGAGGAGGTAACTGCGGCTTTTGGTTATAAAACAATTAATTGGATAACAAAAGAGATGCTGGGAAAACTCTATAGCCAGCTTTCAAACGAGGAGAGGAAATATATCCAAGAATCACTGAAAAGGATAAAATCTGAGTTTGAACTCGGAAAACTTATGGCAAAAAATCCTATAGAAAAGGCTATAGCTACCTATCTCAATAGGGATGAAGAGGGAAAGCTTGTTATGAGAACAAAGGACGTGCCGTCTTATCGTAAAAAATTGAACGAATTAATGGCAGAGCATGCACTGGGTCTCTTTGATGTAAAAACACGGGAGTTTTTGAGTAATCTGTACTTTGATAAAACATACTCAAAACTATCTGAAAATGAACTAAACGAACTTGGTCTTAAACTCTATGGTGTATTGAATGCAGCCGGGCCTGGTTATGGCTCAACTGCCGAAGAAAAGAAAACGCTTTCGATGTTTATTAAAAAAGACGAGACAACTGGTTTGTATACCATTCCTGCTGCTGATCAACAGACACTTAAGGAATGGGTAGCGGCAATGGCAACTAAGAAGTTGAAAGCAGTGCCGAAGAAGGTCTAACAAGCCAAACAAGCAAGTCTATCACATTAAGGTACTATTACCGTTCCGTCGTTTCCCTCAACAGCATCTTTTGCATTTTCAAGACCGCATATTATTGCTTTCTGTCCGCCGTGTCTGAGAAAATAAATAGCCGCCTCTATCTTGGGCTTCATGCTTCCCTCTACAAATTCCCCAGCGTCTAAGAGCTCCTTTGCCTCTTTTACAGAAAGTTTTGAGAGGAGAACCTGGTTTGGCTTTCCAAAATTCTTATAAACACCAGGCACCGCAGTCACAATAAGCAAAAGCTCTGCATCGATTTCACGTGCTATAAGCGCTGCGCACCAGTCCTTATCTATCACCGCTTCCACGCCCTTGCCATCGAGTTTTATAGGTATTCCGCCGCCACCTCCTGCGACGACAACGAGTCCCTCGCCGATAAGAAGCGGTATCGCTTTTCGTTCAACGAGTTTCATCGGCTTTGGGGATGGAACAATGACGCGATATCCTCGTCCGGCATCTTCAATCATATTCTCCTTTATCTTTTCCTTGTAAAACGGTCCTATGGGCTTTGTCGGGTTTTGAAATGCTGGATCGTCCTCATCGATAACAACACGGCTGATGAGTGTTACCGACTTTCTGTTCGTCTTTCTCATCAGCGCGCGTTGGATGAAATACCCTATCTCACCTTGGGTCATTGCATCCAGCACATCCAGCGGCATTGAAGGCACTTCGTTTGTTGCTGCCTGTTGAATTAGAAGCGCACCAACCTGTGGTCCATTTCCGTGCGTTATTACAACTTCGTTGTTTTCTATTATCTCCCTGAGCGCTGCTATAGCTTCTTCTGTGCTTTTCATTTGCTCCTCAGCAGTTCCTCTCTGGCCCTTTTTGATGAGCGCATTTCCGCCCAAAGCGATTACGATTCGCACAACAATCACCTCTTATAAAGTTTTTGATAACCTACTCGAGAGTATTTTAAAATCCACCATCATCTTTCTTTTGATTTTTGGGAAGCGCATGGCTGCTGCGGGGTGGTAATTTGGAATACATATTACACTCTCTTTTCTTATCGGCTTTCCGTGGATTTTATCGAGCTTTCCAACATCCCCTAGCACCGTTTTTATTGCGATGTTTCCAAGGAGAACGATTATTTTTGGTTTTATAAGCGCAATCTGTTTTTCCAGATGGGGCTTGCATGCAGCTATCTCGTCTTTTTTCGGAGCACGATTTCCTGGAGGAAAGCACTTTATCACTGAAGTTATGAAAACGTCCTTTCTCCTAATTCCTGCGCTTTCAAGCAGCTCTGTAAGCAGCTTTCCTGCTCTTCCAACGAAGGGCCTTCCCGTTGCGTCCTCTGTTTTGCCAGGCGCCTGTCCTACTAGCATGATGCGTGCATGCGGGCTACCCTCTCCGGGAACTGCACGCTTTCTGGTCTTCCAAAGTCGACATTTTCTGCATTTTACGATCTGCCTGCTTATTTTAGTTAAACTATTTTGTCTCATTCTCAAGCCACTTTAAATATTTATTATTTACGTCAGCTCGGATAATTGCGATGAATGGCACAGAATACGGGTGCACGCTCTCTATTTCTTTTTTTGCCGTCTCAACCTTTCTTTCTGTAGTTTTTGCTATAAGCACAAACTCTTTTTCCCTGACCAGCCTTCCCTTCCACCTGTAGAAACTCGAGACAGGAAAGAGGTTCGCGCATCCTATGGCCTTCTTTCTCAGAAGATGAAGCGCAAGCTCCTCTGCTTTTCTTTTGTTTGGATTTGTTACATAAATCATTGCTACTTTCATGCTGGTGTTTGAAAGAGTGAATTTTAATATTTTTTGAATCTGGGTTCTGTTAACTTAATGTTGATGCCTTAAACATTAAAAATCTTCATTTTTATCACCAATATTTATGCGGAATCAACAGCTCTGAATTTTGTCGCTTTTTGTATCATAAATTTCCAATTCTCAACTTCAATATTTACTCCAGAAACTTTAGCCGAAGTATTGCCATTAAGACTTTGATGCGGTCTCAAGAAGTTATAGAAAACAAACCAGCCATCAAGAAATGTTTGAGCGGTTTCTCGCTTTTCAACCCTCGCATTGATTTAAGTCTATCTTTAAGTGCCCCATGAAGTCTCTCAACAACATTATTTGTTTCTCTTGTTCTTATTCCCACTCTTCTTATCAATTCTACTTTATCTTCTTTATATCTGCTGTAAAATGCTTTCTTGAAAGCTTTTTCATAAGTCCGTAAACCATCAGTCATTATTCATTATCTCTTTTTTCTCCTTTGAAGTTAAACGAAGGCAACAACATCATCATAATTTACGGTCTCCTTTCTGTGAAAAGCAGGTTTTCGAATTGCACATAGTGTATGCGCTTATACGCAGTTTTTCTGAAGGAAAAATTGGGGGTTGAGCCGAGCGACAGAGCGAAGGCGGAACCGTATAAGCGCTGTTAAGTCCTCTGAGCGAAGCGAAGACCGAGAGCCGAAGGCTCGGAAGAGTCAGGATCGGTCGATTTCATATTAGCATCAAATCCATATTTTTTTGAATTTTTTTTTCAAATTTTGATGACATCTCTTTAAGTAAAATATCATTCCATTTACGGCTTTTGAAAAAATTATTAGGACTTAAAGTTTCATCCTTTTTGTTTTCATCCTGCCATTTTTTCCATAAAGATTTAAATAAATCTTGAATGTTCTTCTGAAGATTTTTTGAAGATTTATTTTCCAAAGAAAATTTATTAGGAGTATTCTTATTAATTTTGTACCATTCATCAAGTCTTTTACTTGTTTCTAAGCAACGCCATGTAATTGCAAGACACGATAATAATGTATGATTTCGTTCTCTAATAGTTATCTTCCTGTTTCTTATTGAAACCAAACAATCCTTTACAAATAAGTAAAGCTTATATTTAAAGAATATCATTATAATATTTTTCTGAAAAAAGTTCTTCTTTACTTTTTTTAGCTAAAGATACACCACCAAGTTGTTGATTACAACTCATTAAAATTTGTGCAAGTTCTGTACTTTTTATTCTAGAAATACCTTGATTTTTCCAAACCCTTTTATTTAAATCCCAGTCACCTCTTCTTCTTTCATAAAAAACTCTATGTGATAAAAAATCATTTGCTAATTTTACTTGTATCGCATCATTAGCTCTTAAATCATAAGTATACATTCTGTTTTGTTGATTCGTTCTGAATATTATCGAATTAATAAAATTCTTTGTTTTTTGGTCTTCCGAAGGGATTTCAATTACTCTAATGAGTATTTTTGCTTTTGGGTCTCTTTTACGCGATCCTTTTAAAGCATGAATTGTTTGAGCTCCATTAATGATATAAGGACTTATCAAATTAATTTTTTTACCTTTTATAGAGGCCCTATCACAAATTATTGTTATACCATTATGACTATACCAAAATTCAGAAGGATGTTTTTCATACGTATCTTTTAGTTCATTTTTTATTTCCTTTGCAATTTTATCTTTCAATTCACTTCTTACATTTCTGGCGAGCACTCTAAATTGAGGGTCATGTTCTATATACTCTATAAAATCTTTTAAATAAGCTTGGGCCACATAAGATTTTATATTATTTTCAGTGTCATCTACAATAAAATGTTCTATAAAATTTATTTCTAGTGGTGAAGCTGGGGGCGTAGCTCCCTCTAAACTGAGTTCATATAATCTAAAATTATCTGATCCATACCTTATGTTTGATACATCTATATTTCTAAGTCTTCTTTCACCAGCAAGAGATCGTGTGTGTAATGTCGTAATTTCCCAAACTACATTTGAGGGATTTTTTTGAAAAAGGTCTGCTACTTTTTGATAAATTCCATGAAGTGACGAGTCAACTGTTTTTAAAAAATGTTTAAAATCTACATCATTTCTGAATATATCTGGGAGACCATCAAATTGTGAATATTTTTTTGGAGATAAAGGCGGTATGTTTTCACTATTAAAAAACTTATTACAAAATTCTGATTGGATTACAAAAACATTTTCATCTCCAACAAAAATAACAGCATCGATTCCACCATCATTAGGGCCATCTGTAATATTTTTATCAGAATTTTTTCCAAATCTTGTATCTACATACCAATGTACAAATGCAGTTTCTATTTTTACTCTTTTTTGTGTCGCTATATTTGAAAGATGTTTTCTAAAATTTGCAATCATAGTTTTTGAATTCATATATTAAATGGTTACAAAGGAAGAGTTTAAAAATACCACCGATAACGTCATAAGATTTTCGTTTCTATTACTTTTGACTCCCATGAACGAAGAAAATTTGAGAGCTGAGAATGCTCAGCTAAGGCAGCAGTTGGATGAAACATTAAAACGAATACACCAACTTGAAAAAGAAAACAAAGAATTGGCAAAGGAAAATGAAAAGCTGCGCAGGCAGCTCAGGCAATTCCTCAACGAAAATACTCCTTCAAGTGCATTGCCGCTATATATGAAAAAAGAGCTTGCGAAGGCAGTAGCGCATAGAGCAGCCAAGAGAGCAAAAAGAACCTGAAGAGAACCAGAGAAATGCACTACCAAGAACCTACGACAGGAAGGAAAGGCACACTTTGAAGCGCTGCCCTGACTGTGGTGGCAAGCTTACGAAGAAAAAACGGAAATACAAGAGGACAATAATTCACATTGAACTTCCGCAGTCGGAAGTTGTGCTTCACGAATGTGGCTCCTATTATTGTGCAACATGCAAGAAAGAAGTTATTGCAAGGGTTCATGATGCTCTTCCAAAATCAAAGTTTGACCTGCAGACAGCTGTGTTCATATCATTTCTTTACGTTGCTCTGAATGTGTCAACAGGCAAAATAGCGCAGTTTTTCTCAGAAATTCTTGGAATTGATATAAGCAAGGCCACAATCAGCAACACATTGGTAAGGTTGAAGAACTATCTTGGAGAGGAGTATGATTATCTGGAAGAAGAAATCAAAAAAGCAAAGGTAAGGTATCGTGATGAAACAGGCTGGCGGCATAGTGGAAAAAACTTCTGGGCATGGGTAGTTGCAACATCGAAGGGGGTGATTTACAGGATAGAAAAACGCCGTAGCCATTCAGTTGCAGCCAAACTCAAAGCAGATAGAGGAGTTGACGTTTCCGATGGCTATACAGCCTATAATAAGCTCACTACGCAGAAGCAGCGTTGCTGGGCGCACATGCTAAGAATTGCACGAAATCCAGAGTATGGATTTACTGATGAAAGAGAGTATACAGCATACGTGAGACTAGTGGAAAAACTGGGAAAACTTTTCCATGATGCCAAAGAAGCAAAGAAAAGGAAAAAGGTTTCGGCAAAACTGAGGGCAAGATTCGATAAGCGGCTGGAAAAACTGCTTCTGTCAGTTAAATGGCTTGGGAAAAACGCAGACAAACTGATAAACTATATCATGCACTTCAACGGTGAATGGTTTACCTTCCTCGAATACAAAGAGGTTGAACCTACAAACAATAAGGCTGAAAGGTCGCTCAGGCATGTTGTTATCAAAAGGAAGATAAGCCAGCAGAGCAGGAGCATTGATGGGATGAATAGCTATGCTATGCAGGCATCCCTCTACATGACCAGCCACCAAAAACAGGAAAAATACACGGATTACCTCATGCACGTCTTAGAGAACAAAATTCACGAATAGGGGAATTCTTAGACTGTTACAAGATTAGTAATATATTCAAAAACCTTTCGCAATAATTCATTAAGTTCTTTGATGTCTTGAATTGAAATTAATTCTCTTGGCATAAGTATCACTAACTACTTTACTTTATATAAATTTTATCAAAACGTGCGCGCAAGAGGAATTACGCCTAACGCTCGCGTGAGCGGGCAGATTGGACTTAATCGGAGTGAAGCAACAAAGAACTCAGTGACAGAAAGAGGCTAGATCGTTAATGTAAGAATAAATGCAATTACAAAACTTCCAATTGTACCATTAATAAATTCTACTGTTAACAATTCATTAGGGTATGTTGATTGCATCCACATATCAAGCAATCTTGGAAATATTTTGACAGCTACTAAAATTAGACCAAAAAATATTGTGCTCAGTAATAAACTTCCAGGAAGAATTGGTTTGATGAACGAATACACAAAAGCAAAAAGCAAGCATTGAATTAATACTCCAAAAACATACATGTTGATTAGATATTGTTTGGTATCTTTCCATTTTTTACATCCTGGCGAATTCTTAAAATTTTTATAAATTTTTGCAACAAATGGATTCATATATAATATCCCTCCAACTATAAACCATACAACTGATGCCAAAAATCCGCCCAAGATTGTTTGTAGTAAGTTTATTGCCATAATTATTATGTAATTTTTATCATATTTAAATAACTTTGTAAAGGCGTCTGTAGT
>JAWCKZ010000007.1:0-41438 GCA_038851325.1 Candidatus Bilamarchaeaceae archaeon | reverse complement strand
CGGGTATATCGAATGCAACAGGAATCTTGATAAATGGCTCTGATTCTGTGAATTACATAAATGTAACGATCAGAGACTGCCCTGCTATCTCAGCATATAAGTTTGGTGTTTATTTGCATAAGACTGCTTACGACACTGTTCAAAATGTAAGCAGTTTCAACAACTCTCTTTATGGCTTCTTACTGCTGGGAAGCACGTTTAACAATCTTACAAACAATAATGGTTACAATAACACCAATGGTTTCTATTTAAGCCAGTTATCAAATAACAATACTATCAAAAGTAATAGGGTATGGAACAACAGTTATTATGGGATCGCTTTGGGTGGCGGAGCGTGGTATAATACAATAATTGACAATGAAGCTTTTGAGAATGCGCAGCATGGATTTGCTTTTGGCTCTGGTGCTCGCTACAATATCATAACAAACAACTCAGCGCATGATAACAATGGGAACGGTTTTTATTTTATCTTAAGCTCCGATAACAATCTGGCCAACAACCTAGTCTACAACAACTCCCAACACGGCTTCTACCTTTATTCAAACTCCGATAACAACACCCTCACCAAAAACACGGCCTATAACAACTCCGGCAGCGGTTTCCACTTAATAGGCAGCAATTACACTGACTTTATCAGCAATACCGCTTACAACAATTTCCATGGTTTCTACCTGTTAGACTGTTTTGGTAGCAACCTGACAGACATTGTTTCACGCGGCAATGTGCAGAACGGGATTTATATAGAAGGGGGCAGCGCTGTCGCTGCGAATCTCCATCTCTATAATAATACCGATGAAATTGGGCTTACTGGTGGCGGGGCAGCCAATATTAATGTTAATATAACAAATGCGACAATAGACAACCCAACCGGCAGTTTCGAGAATCGTACGAGCATAACGCTCATCAACTATACCGATACTGGCAGCGGGCAAGGCATAAGAATAAGATGGAATCCTAAACCTGCAACGCTTCCACCAGGCTATCTTTCGTTTAGACAAAAATACGTTAATATAACCTATCTCGCTTTTCAGACAACTATACCTCTCATAAGATTTACATGGCTCGATTCTGAAGTTTCAGGCTATGATGAAAACAGATTCGAGCTCTGGAAACACGATGGAACAAACTGGTCTTATGAAAGTAGTCAGACGCTGAGCACTACTGACAATTACATTGAAGTGCTAAACTTCCAGCCGTCTTCTGTTTATGGGATACTTCAAAAGCCCTCTGGTCCGCAACCACCACCGAGTGGTGGCGGAGGGGAGGAACATAAGCATAGATTGTATATCTACCCAATAGAACCACAGTATGCAATAATAAATCAAGTCAAAACTGTTCAGATATACGTGAAAAACATAGGCGACTATAACGAATATGATGTTAAACTCTTTATAGAACCAAACCCGAATTTTGTATGCGGAAACGCATCGCTTGGTACAATTGCGCGTGCAGATGTGAAAAACGGGTCAATAAATATAACCGGAATGAAGATAGGATCTTTTGTTCTAAAAGCAGAGGCACTGAGCGAGCATGCTTATGCGTTCAGGGAATTTAACTTTACGGTTTTGCCGCAGTGCGAAAACAATAGCGCCTGTAATCAAGATGAGTACTGTGAGGATGGTCTGTGTTTAAAAGTTGAATGCGAAAGGGGCTACGTACAAGACCATTCATGCATACCTTATGAATGTTACAACGATTCGGATTGCAGTGATTTTGAAAAATGTGAAAACCATACATGTGTTCCAATTAATTATAGCGTTTATATAGCGACCAAAAACGTTACGGTTGGCGATAACTTTACTGGCTTTGTGTACGCGGATGGTACCCCGGCTAGCAATCTTACTATTGCAGTTGTTCTTCCTAATGGTTATGTGGTTACATTTATTTCAGATAAATATGGCCGTTTTGTTGTTCCTGCGATTTTAGAAGGAAAATACGAGTTCTATCTACAAAGATTTCCAAGCATACGAGAGTACGGCTATGCCTATAGCAAACCCGTCGTGGTGATAAAACCAAAAAAAATTAAAGAAGAAATTCCCCCGCCAAAAGGTGCTCCAGGAGAATGCTGTCTGCTGGGAGTGTGTTATGAACTTGCGGGCATATGCTGGTATTATTGGGTTCTAATGTTAATTCTATTATTCGTTATCATGATCTTATATAAAAAAATAAGCGCCCGAAAACGCTAAGATGGCACCACTAATTTTTTTCGTTCTTCTCAGAATTGAAGGACACTTTATTAGACGCTCCTCTTGAGTTGATTAAGAAGATTAGGATGATCGTATCTGTATTGCACGACTTTTAATTTAGTGGAAATTACTTTGACGAGATACAACTAAACGGACAGCATCAGTATTTTAGCAGATAATTTGCCAGCATGCCGCATCTTCTTTGCTACAAATACTTCCAAAACTTCCTGTTACGCATCTCCTCGTGCTTCCCTTTTTCTTTCCAAAATTTTGGAGGCTTTTTGGATTATTTCATTTTAATTGACTTTTTTCTCTCGATTTGCTTGGTCTTATTTGCTCTAGGCGGTTTCAATTTCATCAGCTTCTTCTCGTTCAAAGGATTTGAAAGCTGCATTTTTTTTGCCTTTGTTTCTTTAGTTTTTTCGTTGACCGCTTTAAGCGCCTCAGCAGCCCCTTCTCGTACAGTCCATTTCTTCAAAGCGTTTCTCAGCGCGAGAACGGCGGGCTCTCCTATTTTTACAAGCTCTTCGAAAGCCTTCTCTCGCACTACTCCATCTCTACCTCCCTAACGCCTCGATATACTCATGTATTTTCTCATCATCAACCATAGTTTACACCTGTTATGTACTGTATAAGAATATGTTTTTAAGATTGCATTGGACCTCAGCGTGAAGGATTAGAATATTGCACGAGGGCAGCCTCAGTTATCCACCTAAGGTAAGCCCCATACAATACAAAAGAAATTGGTCGGAGTATAATAAAAGGCTTGTGAAAAGAGACGAGATCAATCTCGACCCAAAACTTCTCCAGGGTTGGAAGAGTTGAACAAAGGCAAAGAAGGCCACCTTTTGAGTATCCAATAACCTAAAGGGAATCTGAGAAATACATGACTACCCGCCAAAAACAGGAAAAATACATGGATTACCTCATGCACGTCTTAGAGAATAAAATTTACGAATAGGGTAATTCTTAGACTGTTACGAAAAGCAGAAGCGGAAGCACAAAAAAGAAAAAATAAAAAATGAATCTAGGCGTTTTTCATTCTTACTTTGTAAACATACCCATCAGTGCCAACAAAGTACATGAAACCTTTTTCTTTTGTTATCTTTTCATTTCCCACCTTTTTCTTTCTCCCGCCTTTATTGTGTTTCATGGGTGCGGCCCAAACATACCCATCTTTTCCTATATAATAGAGATATCCTTCCTCCCTATCTATCCTCTCAGAGGTTACCTTCTCTCTTTTTGCCATAATTTTCACCTTTTAATTCTTTGCCGCCCTTTGCGCGGCGCCTTTATATCCGAGATAGAATTTATAAATTTATCTTGAAGCAGCGAGGGCACATCGAGAGCAGAGAACATTTATAAAACTATCGAGGCGATCCCTTTGGAAGTTCTTTATCTCTGTTATATATTAGACTTTATTAATAGGAATTAGTAGGAGTATGATCTAACTACAGAGAATAAATTATGGCAGTCTCTGAAAAATAGGGAGCGCGGCACCGAAAAATTTATAAATATGCTCTTTTCAAATAAAAAACGTAACATTTTTAAAATTTACTTTAGGCTGAGGTGTCGTTATATGGCAACAACTACGAAAAAATGCCCAGAGTGCAAAAGTAGAAGGCTAATTCGTGATTATGAGCGTGGAGAGATAATATGCGCGGACTGTGGTCTCATAATTGCTGAAAATATTCAGGACCAGGGTCCAGAATGGCGTGCATTTGATGCGGAGCAGAAAGAAAAAAAGGCGCGTGGTGGAGCACCTATAAAGTACATGAGACCGAATAAGGGTCTTGTCACAGAAATAGACCAGTACAACCGTGACATTCGCGGAGGGAAGATCTCTGCAAAGAAACAGGCACAGCTTTACAGAATGCGAAGGTGGCATAAGAGAGCATCTGTCTCATCCTCTATGGAAAGAAACCTCATAATTGCGCTTACAGAACTTGATAGGGTTGCATCTGCGCTCGGTTTGCCAGAAAATATAAAAGAGAGTGCTGCCCTGCTTTACAGGAGGGCGGTAAAGGACGAACTCATTCGTGGCCGGCTTATCGAAAGTGTTGTGGCAGCTGTTATATACGCGATTTGTAGAATGAGGGGCATACCAAGGACGCTCGATGAGATAGCAAAGGCCTCTGGCATAGAGAAGAAGGAAATCGGAAGAGCGTATAGATTCTTGAAAGCGGAATTGGGTATAGATGTGCCGCTTACAGACCCATCGCAGTATGTTCCAAAGTTCGCGGCAGCGTTGAAGCTTGGCGGGGATATTCAGGACGACGCTGTAAAACTAATAAAAAAAGCGCTTAGAAAGGGGCTTATATCCGGAAGAGGTCCGACTGGTGTTGCTGCTGCTGCACTTTACATAGCGTCTGCTATGCATGGCGCAAAGAAAACGCAGAAAGAAGTGGCGGACGTAGCGGGGGTTACTGAGGTTACTATCCGAAATAGATACAGAGAGCTGAAAAAAGAACTGGGTCTTAAGATTAATCTTTAGCACGCCACGAGTGTTAAGGTGTTTTGATGGAAGATTTTCTTCCGTGGACGGAGAAATACCGGCCGCGGAAACTCTCTGATGTTATCGGTCAGGGCGAGGCTGTAAAATCACTTGAGGCATACGTAAAGGCAGGAAATATGCCGAATCTTCTTTTTGCAGGCCCTCCTGGAACTGGAAAAACGACCTGCGCACTTGCACTTGCTCACGAGCTTTTTGGAGATCACATCAGTGGAAATTTCATAGAACTAAACGCAAGTGATGAGCGCGGGATAGATGTTGTTCGTGGAAGAATAAAGGATTTTGCGCGAAGCGTTGCGATTGGCGGTGCGCCCTTCAAACTTATCTTCCTTGATGAGGGAGACGCGCTTACCGCAGATGCACAGCAGGCGCTGAGGCGCACTATGGAAAGCTATGCGAAAGTGACGCGCTTTATTATATCAGCAAATTACTCCTCCCGTATAATAGAGCCTCTTCAAAGTCGTTGCGCTCTCTTCAGGTTTCTCCCCCTTGAGGAGAGGGATGTAAAAAGAGCGCTTGAACACATCGCAAAAGAGGAAAAGCTTAAACTTGATGAAGAGGCTTGCTCTGCGCTTTACTACATCTCAGAAGGAGATATGCGAAAAGCGATAAACGCGCTGCAGGGTGCTTCCATGCACTCGAAGCACATCACAGCAGAGCTTGTACATAGGATAAGTAGTAGAGCAAAGCCAAAAGAGATAAAAGAAATGATCGAGCTTGCACTTTCCGGAGATTTCCTGAAATCGAGAGAAAGGCTCGATATGCTAATTGTGCATTATGGCTTGAGCGGAGAGGACATTCTGTTTCAGGTTTATAGAGAGATACCAAATCTGAACATACCAGAACAAAAAAAGCTTCTTCTGGTTGACCGCATCGGCGAATACAACTTCAGGCTTGTTCAGGGTGCAAATGAACGCATCCAAATCGAAGCGCTGCTTGCTCATTTTGCAGCAATAGGAAGAGGTCGTTAAGTGGGCACATCAATTTGCAAAAAATTTATTTCCATACTAATCTTATCGACGGTGCTTTTTTCTGTCGAGATACCGATCATGGAACAAAAAGAGACGGGTGTGGAAGGGACGCAGCATTTTAACATTTCGTTGTTTTACGATTGCAACAAAACACTCTTTGTTCACATAGCAGATGAAGTTACAAGTGCGCCTGTTTCTTCTGCGATTGTCAGGCTTTTTTACGAAGAGCGCTACACTCCCCTGCTTGGGACTGGTTTAACAAATGCAAGCGGCGATTATCAATACACGTTGATCGGAGACCCAAAATTGATGCGAAATATTTTTCTTGTGGTAGTCGAAAAACAAGATTTTATTACTAAAGAGGCCCATTTTGTGCTTCCTAGGTGTGATGAGCAACAGCCTTCGCAGCAGCCTTCCGCAACGCCTTCCAAGGAAAACAGAACAGTGCCGCCCAGCGATAATGCAAGTGTGCAGCAACCGCAAAAGGAGAAAGGAAACATATCTGAGAACATCAGCACAAGCGTACACGAGAGTGAGACCGAAGAAAATCAAACTGTATCGAGCGTGCCAGAGAGCGAGCCTCCTGAGGTTCTTCCTTGCCGCCTTCTTACTCTTTTGCTCTTAATCTTGTCTGTTTATGTGTTTATTTGGACCCTTTAACGTCTGCTTTTGCTTTTAATAGCTACGCTTCGATACATACACTCCAGCCACACTGGGGGCATTCAACACAACCTTCTTTATGAATTAGCTTCGCTCCGCAGACTGGACAGCGTCCGCTTTCTATGGCTTTTTTCCCCACTTCTTCATTCTCTTTCATACTCAACAGCCCTTTTGTTTCGCTGTGGCTAGCGCGCTCATAGTATTTTGGATTTTGAAGGCATTAAAAATCTTAGCGTGCGCGTGAGCGTATTAACATGTTAGATGCAATGCGCCGGCAACGCTCTTTCCGAGCATCGAGTTGTATGCCTTAACAGCCTCGCCAGTTTTTTCCATGATAAGTTTTATACCCTCCTCTTTGCAATACTGACCTACCTCGTTGTCTACAACCATAACACCACTGTATCCCGTTCCGATTACAAGGATTGTCGGGTTTAATTTCAATATTTTTTCCAAATCCGCGAGATAGAGATGATGCCCTTCTTTTCTCCACCAATTCGGAAATACTTTATCCTCGAACAGCAGAACATCTTTTTTGTATTCCTTGCCGTTGATTACAATGACGCCGAAATCGTACTTCTCTATCATGAAATCAACTCTGCGCTTTTCTTAAGTAAAAAAAACATTGCCGCTCCAAGGGGAAGCTCAGCCCTTTGTTCAGCTACAAATGGGCCGATCGTTTCTCCTAACATTTCAATGGAGGGAACAGCCTCTCTGAACAAAACCCCAACCTCTGGCCCATTTATCACCGCATGCCTAAGCGGTTCGAACGTGTTTATGTCATTCACAATCTTCGCAACAAACCCTGTTTCGCCATGAATACTGTTCGGTACCCTGATGAGCTTGCTCAAGTCATAGGTCACAGCAGGGTCAGCGTTTACCGCGCGTATTATAAGTTCGTACTTAAGTTTCTCCACTCGTTCAAGTAGTTCATCTAACCTCAGAGTCACACCACTCCAATTACCATGTTTTATTTCCTCCACGAAGTGTTCTTTTCTTCGTTGGTCAGCAAAAATCCTTGATATTTTCATCGGCTCTTTTAAAACGAGAGCTGCAAGCCTTCCTCTGTAGCCGCCATCAAAAGGCGTAGGTCCAATAAGTTGTTTTTGTCTTCCACTCGTTTCTTTCCATTCAAAAAACTGTTTTATATTCAAGCCCTCTCCCCTTACATAGTTCATTATTTCGCGTCTTTCATCGCTTCCAAGGGTTGCAAAATCATCGTTTCTGACATGGATGTGATACCCCCGATTTCCTGAGAAGGCTGCGAGTATGTCTTTCTTACTTAGGCCAAAATCTGCAATAAGAAAATCCTCAATGAGTTTGATAACTTCTTCCTTCATAACACCCAGTTTTGCGTACACATCATATTTGCCTTCTGTGTGAAGATCAAGGTCAAATATAAGGTCTGCTGCTATTCTCTCTTTTTTTTCCATTGGGACGGCTGCCGGATATCTGTAATACGCAGCGGAATGAGAAACAAATAATGGAGCGTTTGCAACGAGAAAATTTTTGAGTTCGTCCGTAGTTGCGAAGGAAAGATGACGCGCGTCTATCTTCTTTGTGCTACCAACCCCAAACTCTCTTTGGGCTATGGATTTTATGTCGAATTCTGCTTGTTTGTAATACCGTGAAATAACCCTTCTGACAAATTCTTCACTCATTGCGTTTTCCCCTCCACTTTGTCGGCGAGCTTATACCACAGTTGGCTACGCATATTCCGTAGGATGCTATTGTTGCGCATGAGGGTACTGTGTAACCCCGCTTTCTCGCATGTTCAATCTGATATCTTGTTTTCTTCTCCTCGAAATCTGGAAGATTTGAATAAAGCGCAACTATTTCATCATTGCTTAATCCTTGTTCTATAAGATATACCGCAAGGAACCATCTCGCATGGTGCGGTAGGTTGTGATGCTTCTTGATCTCATCTAGAAGATGCGATACACATGGTGGATGCTCTTCTAATTTAGGTACAATCTTCTGCTCTCTCCTAGGAAGTTCTTTTTCTATCCGGAGAATAGCATCTTTCACAGCTTTTGATGGATTCTTAACAAGCGGGATGTGTTCTACATGTTTCCGCACAGCTTCTTCTATCAATCTTTTTTTCTCGCTATCAGTTATCTTCACCCACCCTTTGTTCAGCTTTCTGGTAAGGAGAGCATAGTGTGGTTCTTTCGGAGAAAATCGTAGATAATCCACAATGAATACCTCGTCATCTCTGCTTCTTATACCGAACATAGCGCTAATTCGCTTTAGTTTCTCTTCGCTTTCCTGGTTCAAATTTCTTCTCGTGAGTTTTGCTATTGCAACTGCGAACTTTCCGGTTACATACCTGTTTCTCATAGCACCGAGGATCATACGCGCAACAGCGTATGCCGCTACATCCTCTTTTTTTTCCTCGTCGCTAAGATATTGTTTTGTCCGTACATTATCAACCATGGCTGAAAGGATAAGCCCAACCGCCTTCTCCACAATTTCGTCCGTTACCTCAATGCCGCTGACCGCTTCCTTCGCATCTGAGGAAAAGGGGTATTTGACTGCAAAATCAAGGTCAGGCATGTTTCCTATTTGTTTTTTCCGGTTAATATTTCTTTTTATTTTGCTCAAGATTTTCCAGAATAAGGCCATTCAGCATTTTTCGTACATCTGCAGGATGTCCACCTTTTCGCCTGTTACGGTAAAAGAAAGCAATTTATAAATTTTTACGCGCCACGTTTGTTTTGATTGAAATGGCATTGCTTGAATTCGCGATACTGGTAGTCTCCGTAGCCATCCTGTCAAAAGCTTCTAGCGTCGTCGTGGACAATGCTGCGAAGCTTTCGGTCTTTTTCAGGATAAGCCAGCTTGCGGTAGGGTTCACCCTTATTGCAGCTGCAACAAGTCTTCCCGAGCTTTCTGTTTCAGTGACCTCTTCAGTAATGGGGGAAGGGGCGATAGCTGCCGGAAACGTTTTCGGCTCGAACATTGCCAATATCCTTCTTGTGCTCGGCCTAGGTGCATTTCTTTACGGCCTGAAGATAAGCCCTTCCAATCTGAGGGACATTGGCCTTGTGCTCCTCCTGACGACCGTGGTATCTGTTTACATAATTTTTGGCAGCGCTGTCCAGGAGCGGACTCTTGGTTTTTTTGAAGGTGCGGTTTTACTGCTTATTTTTGCGGTTTATGCATGGCATACGCTGAAACAAAGGAGAATCGCGAAGAATGCGCAAGAGAGCGTCACAAAGGAGCAGGCGCTGCGGGCATTTCTTCTGTTCTGTGTTTCTATAATAATCGTAATAATAAGCGCAGGTTTTGTGGTGGAGTCTGCCGTAAAGCTTGCAACGATATTGGGCATAGCCGAGAGTTTCATAGGAGCAACGATAATTGCAGTGGGCACCTCCCTGCCTGAGCTCAGCATAGACGTTCAGGCGATACGGAAAAGACATTATGGGCTCGCCATGGGCGACGCCATAGGAAGCAACATGGTAAACCTGACTCTTGTATTGGGCACGGCGGCGGTGTTCAATCCCATTCAGGTGCGGCTGCCGGTATTCATTGCAGCTCTTCTTTTTGCAGTCATAGCAAACATGCTGCTACTATATGTGGCCGCAGTCAAAAAATCAATAGGCAGGTACGGCGGCGCAGTGTTCCTGCTTATTTACTGTCTTTATCTTGCTGTGATATTTGTGCTTCAGTTCCAGGAGCTTGGGGCGTGGACTTAGTTTCTGTTTTTCTCTTCCTATCAAATATGAAGACGCCTCCAGTCGCAACTATGTTCGAGAAAAATATCAGGCTGAAAACAAGTTCCTGGAAGCTTGGGATAACTATCCCGCTTGCAAGCGGTATCGTTGCAAGCACAGCGGCTGCAAGACCCCTGGGCAACATCGCAATAACAATATTGCGTTCGCGCGGGGGAATATCAGTAAGAAGTGCCTTTTGCGCCGCCCACCTCGATGCAGCAAGCAGCACAAGAAGTGCGATTGAGATGCCGATTACGCCGATGTTGAAATAGGCAGGTGAAATCAGAAGGCCTATGTAGACGAAGAAGAAAGTTCTTATGAAGAAGGTTATCTCCTCCTGGAAAAGATGGATCATCGGGTTCAAAGGTGCCTCAAATTTAGTTCCAAACGCATTCCCAATCTCCCTTGCGTTTCCGAGCACTAGACCGAAAATGAACACAGCAAATCCTCCGTTTGCCTTAATCGCCTCTGTGACTGCGTAAAGGCCGAATACGGCTGCCAGCGTTAGCATGTATGCGTACTTTACAGTTGAGAATTTCTTCATCAGTGCAATCCACGAAGCAGCGCAGACCACCCCCATCAGCAGCGCTATGGTGAAAGACGAAAGCAAAAGATTGACAACTGTTCCGGCTTCCGGGGCCTGGTGCGCAGCGATGAGCTGGATTACGATTCCTGCGGTGATTATGCAGAGAGCATCTGTAATCGTGGATTCTATTATAAGAAGGGATTTGGTATCATTTGAGATGTTTACCTTTTCCACCATCGCTATCACGATTGCGGAACTGGTGCCGCCTATGACTGCACCGAGGAGAATTCCGTTGAGAGGAGGCCATCCGAGCAACAGCGTTGTGAATATGGTTACGAATATCACGCTTATGACAAACACGGCCAAGGTAAACACCGTGCTTCTTTGTATGGAGCGCGCGACAGCAAATACATCAATCGTCATGCCGCCGTCAAACAGAAGCACTATCAGGGCAAGAGTGGCGATAAAAGGCAATATGGACACGATGACTGAGCCGGGCGTCGTGTCTACTATGTGGAATACCGGCCCGAGCAGAAAACCGAAAAGCATGAGGATGATGACTTCTGATATGCGCGTTCTTTCGAAGAGAGATGTGGCTGCGAAGCCGATGAGGATTGTCAGGCCAAGTATGAAAAAAATTTCGAACATGGTGCTAATTATCGTCGAGTTATTTTAAATATTTACCTGAAAGCTTTCCAAACAGAAGGTAGCCTGCATCGAAAAACAGAATCCCAAGCGTGTATTCCCATCTGCCGAACAGAAGCATTACGAGAGAGCCAACCGGGAGGAAAAGCCTGTGCTCTGAAACAAAGGCAAGCCTGCCCGCGAACTTCATTTCATCGAGAAATGCAAGCACAAGGAAGTAAAAGAAAAGTGCAAGCGATATCTGCGGGAATCCGAAAACCGAAAGCGACAGGGCTGCAATGAAAAAACCAAGGGCATGCGATGCAGTATCAATCTTCCTTGCGAAAACCTGCGCGACAAGCGCACCAAGGAATATCTCTGCAAATGGTGCAGCGCTTATGATGTAGCCAATGAGTATGCCGTAAACAACGGCAAGAGGATATTTTAAGGGTGATTCTCCCTTTCTTTCATCCTCTATCCAGTCAACCCATTTTACAAGAAAACCAGAAACGAAAGAGAGGATATGCGGGATGAAAGCGAACATGGGATTACCTCATTCATTGAAAAGGCAAACGTTCATGCGTTATCATAATAAACAATCCCATCACCGACCACATTGCTTTTCTCCGGAATTTTCTCAAGCGCGATAAAGACCCCCCAGACAACAAACACCGCTGTAAGAATGGCGAATCCTAGCATGAGGTCTGATATAACATTCTCTCCGATGAGGAGAAGTTCGCCATTCCATAAATGGTCCATAACACCAAATACTGATGCTCCAATCAATAAAAGACTGAGCCATCGCTGGTGATGGTCGTTTTTCAGACCAGGTATTTTTTTCCTCAGCACCATATGGACTACTGCTGCAACCAGGGGTACAACATAGCAAACCATCTTTTTCACCTCTTTGTAAACCTAAACCTTTAGCCCTAATTCTTTTCTTTTTTCCTTGATATGAGCAATTATTGCTTTTGCCGCTTCATCCGGTGTGGTCCCAATCAGCACCTTGCCGCCAGTTATTTTTTCCAAATCCTGTGTTAGCACTTTTGTTACCAATGCAGAACCGGTTATGGGAGGCATCGGGTTGAGGTGCACCGCAATACCTAGAGCCAAGAAATATGTGCTGATAGCAACTGCCTTCTCTGTTACATATTCTGGCGCGGACCCGGCAACCGGTAGTTTGTGTATGGGCACATTCATATAGTCGGCTATGGCGCCAAGAAGAACCCCTATCCTGCCGTTATCAACACAACTGCCCATATGTAACGCTGGTGGTAATGCCGGAAGCCCGTTGGCCTTTCCAATCGCCTGAAGAACAGCTTTCAACTTGGGCCCTGCATATTTCTCTGTGGCTTCTGGTGTCATCAGACCTTCTTGGGCGGCTGCGTGGGCCCAGCATCCGGTCCCAACAACAAGGATATTGTTTTTAAGCAAAATCTTTGTCAGCTCTTCATGGAATTTCAGGCCCCTTAACTTTGGATTTCTACACCCGACAATCCCGACCACGCCGAGTATATTCCCATTAGCTATGTTATCGACCAATGGCTTCAAAGGCTCCTTTTTGTTCAGCTTGCTAAGCGCAGCAATAATTGCTTCAACCGAAAATCCAGCGTATACTGTTGTTTTTTCCTTTGGGACATAAATTCTTTCTTTTTTTCTGTTTGGATAAGCGTTCAACGCTTCCTTAATGATCTGCTCTGCCGCCTCGTCTGCATGTTCGATATCAAATTTAATATGCAGCGCCCCAGGTATTTTGACAAAATCAATTGTTGTTATCAGTTTGGTATGGTAGCAAGAAGCTATATCCTGCAAAGAGGGATAGATACATTGTAAATCGACTACCGCAGCATCTACGATCCCTGTTACCAATGCCAGTTCCTGCTGCAGTACATGTCCTGCAAACGGGATTCCCTGTCTCATAAGTAGCTCATTGCCAGTGCAGCACATGCCAACAACGTTTATGCCTTTTGCTCCGAGCATCTTGGCCTTGCTATCCATTTTTTTAGCCCATTCTACAACTCTTTCTGAAAGAAGTGGAACATGCCCATGCACAATTATGTTTACCCAGTCTTCCTTCAGAACTCCGAGATTTGACTCAGATTTTGTTAGATAAGGCGTTCCAAATATTATATCCTGCATGTCTGTTGCAAGATTCAGCCCGCCATAACCATCAACAAGGCCTATCTTCAGAGTGGAAAGCAGTATATTGATCGGGTCGGCATCATTGCCCATTGTAGTTTGGTGAAGGGCATGCGAAGTTTCTAAGTCAGAGTTAACTGGAAGAATTCCCAGCCTTCTCCATACTTCGATCCTTTCTTTAGTTGCCCTGATTTTTAACCAGTTTAGATAGCAACCTTCTGTTTTGTGGAAAAGCCCTTCCTGCCTCCTAAAATCTTCCAAGGCCTTAAAGGCAACTTCTTTAGCAATGTTCCTGATCGAGCCGGTTGATTTTTTTCCGAGTGCTTTTGCAAAATTTCTGAGCTTTGCTTCATCCTTTATTTTATACGTGCTAGTTTTTCCCTCAGCAATCTTTAATAGCGCAAGAACAGCCTCTTTGGCATGATCTGTGTGGCAGGCTGCTCCTGCAGCCACAGTTCTTAGCAGATTCCTTGCGACTATAACATCAACGTCTGCACCGCAAATGCCACGTTCACTTTTTCTCGGGATTATCCTGCACGGGCCCTGGAAACAATTTTTACAGCACACACCGCTCAGGCCGAACGGGCATAGTGGCTGTTGCTCTTCAAAACGGTCAAAAATCAGTTTTGCGCCATCTTTTTTTGCTTTTTCAATTAATTCTTTATCGATATATGTATCATCAACCAAAGCCATATCCCATTCACCCGAATTTTTATCTCAAATTTTATTGTGGGCAGCCTAATTTATGTTCGTTTTTATATATCAGGCATATTCCCTTTTTAACTTTTGGACTTTGTTAAGTCGTTGAGTCAACTGCCCGTGCTAACATCCATTGGTCTTTACTGCCTTGAAGAACTATAATAATCCGCTGAAAAGCAAAAAATAGCAATGTTTTTTTACTTTATACAGATGCGCATCCTTTTCGCAAAGGAGGCGAATTTCGTTCTGACTTACAGTGAGCAGGATGAGGTATCCAGCATAGACGTGTTTATTGTGGGATCTGAGAACATCGCTAGTTTCTTGATGACCACAAATTTCAACTTTAACCACAACATTTATAAACAGTTTTGCCCATTATATATAACATGAGAAAGATAATGAGGGATGAGGTATTAAGGAATTTAGGGAATTCTGACAAGGAGCTTGGCGAGAAGCAGAGAGCTCTGGTTCGCGGATTTGTGGGAATGACAGAGCCCCTAATGAAACTTAAAGATGACTCTCTGTTAAGTGTTCCTGTGGAGATTACACTGCAGTGCGTGCGAAACTACTCTGATAAGTCATGGTATGGTGCAAAGATAAAAAACGGGTGGCCAGGAGTCAAAGGAGATGTTCGGCTTGGTTTTCCTGTCGTGGATAGATTTGGTGAGATAATAGTGGTCTATCAAAATGAAAACGGCTACATCAAATCCACGTCACTTGGGAAGCATCAAGGAAAATAAAGATCGCGTGAACGAAGGTGTTCGTCGCAAACATAGTAATTTGCAACGCCCTAAAGCAAGTCTTTGTCTGTTAAATTTTTAAAATGTTGTGAACTAATTAATTACGTGATAAGCAGAAAGAATGAGAAAAACTGTGGCTGGCAAAATGAAAAACATAGCCTTTACCATGCTCACCCAAAGGCACGATTTTTGAATACTCTCTTCATACGGGCGGCTGAAAAATATAAGGAAATAATCAGAGATGATCCGTATGATGACTGCATGAGAGCAGGGCAAACGATTGCAGAAAGGCTAGAAAACGGCTTAATGCTAACGAACAAAGAAAAAACGACAGAATTTTTCGTTCTTTTTTATCTACTTAAAAATGATCTAAAAAAGATAGAAAAACTGGGGGAGGAAGCATACGAGCCGTTGAAAAATGCGTTAACCATTGAAGAACATTACATAGCAGAGCGCGCTAGCCTCGCTACCCACTCTATCCTTAGAAAGCCAGAGGGAGAAAAACTCCGTAGAAAATTCGCTGACGTAAAGATGATGATAGACTGTAAAGCGAAGTTAGATACTCTCTTATGCGAATTGAAGGGCGGAAGAGACTTGAATACAGAAACAGCAACTCCTGAGCTTGCTGAGCTTGCCGAACTGGCTGCTAACTCGCCCTACGCCCTAAAACTTTTGATAAATGAGCTCTCAAACCAAACAAGAAGAAATGCACCGCATTCATTTCGCATTGTCATTGTTGAAGCACTGAAAGAAGCTGCGTGGTTGCTCAAGAATAGGGGTGATGAAGATAAACTAAATAGTATAATCAACGCCTTTACCCAGAAACTTTTTGAAACCGATAAGATGAAAAAGAAAGAAGTTGAGCAAGCAGAAACGATACCATCTCTATCATTCTCCAGCAAAAGCGAAGCGCATCATTTGCAGAAAGCAGTGGACGAGAGCCGTAGTACGCAAGAATCCAATAGTATTGGCGGATTTAGTTTTAGCAAATTTTTGGCGGAATTCAAACACAGGGGAAGTTTAAAAACCATGCAGATAGAGGAGTTTTTAAAAGACCTAAGAGAAAAAAATAACGAAGAATACGATAGAAAGCTAACGAGTCTTATTTGTGAACTTAAGAGGGCTCTCAAACTGGCTGCTTTCTTTCGACCGATGTGGGAAAATATTATTAGGACTTATGGTCCGCTGACAGAACGCATACCTCCAGATGTCTGGCGTGCTGAGATAAAAAGAGCAAAGGAAAGTCCTGACAGCGATGTACGGGTTATTGGGAAAGAAGCAGAGAAATGCACAGAACCGATTGGTATCGCCACAGTCTTCGATTATGGTGAAGGCGCCGCATGCAATATTATATGTTGCTTGGGGAATTTAGGCGAACCGCGCGCACTGGGTATATTACTGAGCGCAACTGCAGAGAAAATACAAGATAAATATAAATCCCTCAGAAGGGTTGCATTAAGGGCTATTAAAAATATACTCCGCGCACAATTTGATTTAGTAAAAGGGCCTGAAGGTCTTAAAAATTGGTATGATAATTGCGTAGGACCACTCGGTGACAGGCTTTCCATAGCCATTCTCCAGATAGATAATTCAAGAACGGCTGAAGATATAAAAATAGAAAAAGCAATGATAGATTATATCAAATGGAGAATGGGGCAGAAGGGGAATGGTTTGTAACATTTCCTCGAAAGAATTACGAAATTATCGTGAAGTAGTTTTCGAAGGAATTTGCAACAGGCTCGAAAAAGCAAATACTTCTAAAAATGTTGCTTCAACAATGAATACGTCAAAGGAAGTGTTATCGTAACGTCCCCGTAAACCGTTATGTGATTTGCCTTTTCGCTTATCTTCCCCCACGACACCGCCTCGTTTGTCCGCGCGCCTGAAAGAGAACCGTCCCATTCTGCGGATGTTGTGAAATAAACTGCATAATCAAATCCGCCGCGAAGGATGTTAACGCCGATTGCATGATGCTTCGAAATCCCCCCTCCAAGGATTATCCCTCCAGTTTTTTTCGCATTGAGCGTTATCGAAGCAAGTTGCTGCATGTCTGCTGTCACATCAATCCCGAAGTCCTTCCTCTTCTGCTTGAAGAAGTAAACCTGAAGCCCGATTGCAGAATCGGTAATCCCAGGTGAGAAAACAGGTATGCCATTCTTCGCGCACCAGTAAAGAAAGGAATTCTTGTCATTTACAGTCCTGCCGATGGCAGCTGCTATCTCGCTTGGCGACGTTGTCCTCTTTTGCGAGTACAGCTTCTCAAATATCGGCTGGATTTTTTTCTCAAGGAATTCGTAGCGGTCATTCGGCACAAGGATGTTGCCGATGCGGTTTATCCCTTTTTTGTGCAACTCAGCATCGTCAAGGTTGAAATCGCCGAGAAGATAGGGCTTTTCAGTGCGGATTAGGTCGTGGTCAAGGCTTCCGCCTGTTGTTATTATGACGTCAACGAGTTTTTGCCTGCACATGTCAGCGATCAGGCCGCGAAGGCCGGAGGCAACCATGTTTGCAGTAAATGTCAGAAAAATGATCGCACCCTCATTTTTCATCCGCTTTATAAGTTGCACAGCACGGCCAAGCTGGGTCGCTTGGAACCCAACCGCATCTAAATTAGCCAATGGCCTTTGTGGGTTTATATCCTCTACATTCATGCTATGAAAGCTCCAGAAAAACATTTAACCATTTCTAAACTTGCAATACACTTGATTGCATGCAGCAACATAATTATTTAAATTTGCAATGCATCGCATTATGTTGGTGAGTTCATGAGAATAGTAGGGGTTCTAGCACGTGAGATCTTAGATTCGCGTGGTAATCCTACGGTTGAGGTTGATGTTCTTACGCAAGGAGGATTAGGAAGCGCTGCAGCACCGAGCGGCGCGTCGACAGGAAAGCACGAGGCAGTTGAGTTAAGGGATGGTGAGAGTAGATATCTCGGCAAGGGGGTTATGAAAGCTGTTGAGAACGTTAATACCATAATCGGGCCTGCGTTAGTTGGCATGGATGTGACTAAACAGGAGAGCATAGATCTTAAGATGAGAGAGCTGGATGGCACAAAAGATAAAAGCAGACTTGGCGCGAATGCGATTGTGGCAACTTCCATGGCAGTGACGCGCGCGGCAGCATCGTCTTCTGGAAAGCAGCTTTATGAATACTTAGGAGGAAAAAACCTTCCAGAACCGATGTTTAACGTTATAAATGGCGGAAAGCACGCAGGTAATGGACTTGCCATACAGGAATTTATGATAGTTCCAAAAGCAATGACATTTAGAGAGCGATTGCGAATGGCAAGTGAGATATACCACATTCTCGGAAAACAACTTGTAAAAAGCTACGGAGCAGCGGCGAGAAATGTAGGCGACGAGGGCGGTTATGCTCCTCCTATGACAAAGACGGACGAGGCGCTTGATGCTCTCGTATCCGCAGTGAGCGAGGCGGGATACGAAAAGGAGTGCGAGTTCGCAATCGACGCTGCTGCAACTTCTTTCTATGACAATGAGAAAGATGTGTATCGGATAGATGGTGTAGAGATGAGCGAGGACGAGATAATAGAATTTTACAAGGAACTTTCAAAGGTTTACAATGTAAAGAGCATAGAAGACCCTCTTCACGAGGAGGCATTTGATGGATTTGCGAGGCTGACGTCAGAGCTTAGGGGAAAAGTGCAGATTGTAGGTGACGATCTTCTTGTTACAAACATTGCACGTCTGAAACACGCGATAGAAAAGAGTGCTGTTACCGCGCTCCTTCTGAAAATAAACCAGATCGGAACTGTTAGCGAAGCGCTCGACGCCGCAAAAATTTGTAGAGAGAACGGGCTCAAGGTAATTGTTAGTCACCGCTCTGGAGAGACAGAGGATTGCTTTATCTCTGATTTCGCAGTTGGTATAAACGCAGAGCAGATAAAGGCAGGCGCTCCTGCACGCGGCGAACGGGTTGCAAAATACAATCAACTACTGCGTATAGAAGAGCGGCTTTCTTTGGAGTCGCTTGCGCCTTCAGAGGAAAAGAGTGCAGCGCTCGAGAGCGAGCTTGGGACTGAAATTGGTTAAGTAGCGATAAAATCAATTGGGTATAATTATAAAAGTTTTTGTAGTAAGTCTCATAAAAGTTAACTTGCTTTAAAAGAAACGTGTTTGGAAAGTGAAAATATGGTTGGAAAGAAACCCAGCCCCACAGATGCGAAAACATACTATCAGCTTGGAAATGAGTACTACGAGCGTGGCGACTATGACAGGGCAATCGAGAACTACAACATGGCAATCCTATTAAATCCAGTCTTCTCCGAAGCCTATTTCAACCGTGCGCTGAGCTATTACCAATTAAAGAATTTTGACAAATCTATATCAGACTATACAAAAGCAGCTGAACTTGATCCCCATAATCCCTTCATCTACAATAACCGTGGTGACGCCTATTACAGAAAGCAGGATTACCAAAGTGCCATAAAGGACTATGATAAAGCCATCCAGTTAAATTCGAGCTATCTGAAGGCGTATTACAATAGAGGACTCTCATATGCTTCCCTGGAAGAATACGAGAAAGCAGTTGAGGATTTTAACAAAGTAATCGAACTAAAGCCGGATTTTGCAGAGGCTTATCATCTTCGCGGGCTTGCAAAAGAATATGGAGGGGACCTTGATGGTGCCATTGTAGACTACGAGAAGGCAATACAACTTAATCCACAGCTTACAGAGGCGAAACAGCATCTAGAATCAGCAAAGACGAAGAAGGAGCAGGAGGGTAAAGGAGAAGGCGGAGGGACTGCTGGAGCCGAGATAAGAATGCTCCAAAAACCAAACATGAGCTTTGCTGATGTTGCAGGAATGGAAAAGATGAAAGAGGATATCCGAAAGTCTATAGTTTACCCAATGATAAATCCTGAACTTGCGAGAAAGTACGGAAAGCTTGGCGGTGGCGGAATACTTATGTATGGTCCACCAGGATGCGGAAAAACCTACCTCGTAAAAAGTGCGGCAGGAGAGTGCAAGGCAGGTTTCATAAACGCTAAACTTTCTGATCTTTTGGACATGTATGTTGGGAATACGGAGAAGAATATTCATAAGGTATTTGAACTAGCACGAAAGAATACGCCCTGCATACTTTTCTTCGATGAAGTAGATGCGATAGGCGGTAGAAGGGACCAACAGGAGGGTCAGCAGTACATGCGAATGGCGGTTAACCAAATGCTTTACGAGATGGACGGCATAGAGGCAAATAACGAGAACGTTCTTGTGATAGCCGCAACAAACGCACCTTGGGATGTTGACCCAGCGCTCAGAAGAAGCGGACGTTTTAGCAACACGATATTCGCACCTGAACCAGACTACGCTTCACGAGCGGAGATAATGAAGTTGCATGCTAAAAAAAGGCCATTGTCTTTCTTTATTCCATATCGTCTGTTTGCGCTTGCAACAGAGGGCTATGCTTCCTCTGATCTGAAAGCAATAGTTGATGAGGCGGCCACCTATCCGTGGCTTGAGGCGTTTTTTGCAATCCAAAGAAAAACAGAAGAACTGGTTAAAAAAGGAATGCCAAAAGATAAGGCAGAAGAGCTGGCGAAGAAACAGGTCGTTCAAAGACCAATAAATATTGCTGACTTCACACGTGCGATCATAAAGAAACGTTCCTCATTACCGCCGTGGTACGAACAAGCAAAGAAACAGATAGGAAAACAGGAAGAGATAACAATTATAGATGGAAAGGAGCATAAGAAGGTTACAGAGAGCAAGATGGGCCCAGGTGAAAAAGAGGCATTCAAGGACCTTCTTAACCTTATCGAGAAGAGAAATAAATGGTATAATAAGATTTGGCTTAGAGTATCGAGAGAGCTTGCGTTATTGCTGCTTAGAATTCTATCTTTAATAACAACAGGTCAATTAGTTATATCTGGCTAGAGTTTTGGTTTTGGTGTAGTGATATCGTGCTCGTAATAAAAAATGGTAAAGTCTTTTTCAATGGGCAGTTTCAAGAGTTGGATATAGCCCTGGAGTTTGGCAGGATAGTTAAGATAGCAAGAAGTATAAATGGAGAAGAAAGTTACGATGCAGCTGGCGCACTTGTGCTGCCCGGTCTCATCGACCCACACGTTCACCTACGCGAGCCCGGCGCAACTTATAAAGAAGATTTTCGAACCGGAACAATGGCTGCAGTTGCAGGCGGCTTTACAACTGTTATCGACATGCCGAACAACCCAACTCCAACAACAACCGCGGCGAGACTTAGAGAGAAACAAGAACTTGCAAGTAAAAAGGCACTTTGTGATGTACTGTTTCATTTTGGCGCAACAGACAACAATTTTGAAGAGGTAAAGAAAGCAAAGCCCATCTCTATGAAGATCTATTTAGGAAAAACAACCGGAGAGCTTTATCTCAGAGACCATGCCTCTCTTGAACGACATTTTCAGAATTATTCAGGCCAGTTTGTTTTTCATGCTGATGCGAGCGAGGGCAGCGAGGAGATGCAGTTTGCAGCAACATGCGCCAACATAGAAACCATAGGGCACTTATCCAAGAGATATGGCAGAAGGGCACACATAGCGCATGCCTCCTCTGGTATGATCGTAGACCTCTCCAACAATTTAGGATTGACGGTTGAGGTTGCTCCGCACTACCTTTTTCTTTCAAAAAAAGATGCAGAGCGGCTTGGACATCTTGGAACCGTATATCCAAACTTGAGGAGCGAACAGCACAGAAAAACGCTTTGGGGCAATATACAGAGAGTACATTGTATTGCGACAGACCACGCACCACATACGATAGAAGATAAAAAAGCAGGTGCGCATGGCTTTCCTGGGCTTGAGACTTCCCTTGCGCTTATGCTTCAAGCCTATTGGGAAAGAGTGCTCTCACTAGAATGGATTGTGGAAAGAATGAGCAGCAGTCCTGCCGGTATCTTCGCGCTTGAGAGCGTTGGAAAGCTCGCAGAAGGTTTCTGGGGAAACATCGCCATACTTGATTTGAAAAAAGAGTGGGTAGTCAAAGGAGAAGAGTTGTATACAAAATGTAAATGGAGCCCGTTTGAGAGAAAAATGCTGAAAGGGAAGATACGCTCTGTCTTTTACAAAGGAAATCTAATCTTCGATGATTTTTCTTTTATCTTATGACACGAGCGCGCTCAGCACCTTTAGAAGTTGCGGTCTTCCTGCGACAACCTTTGCTACCGGGCCGGCAAATTTTCCAGCCATAATGTCGTTCAAATCGTTCTGGGTTATACTGGCGAATATATGATTCAAGTCATCGTCGTTTAATTTTTCAACGACCTTTCTTAGCAGAAGTCTCTTTGCCACTTTTTTTCCTGTGGTCTCTCTCCACGTGCGCTCATACTCCATCAAGGCAGCCTTTGTGAAGCCCTTTTCCTTGGCTTTAAGAGCGACCTCTGCTGCAAGCACACCACATTCCATCGCAAGCGCAATCCCGCCGCCATGAATCGGGTCAACCTGCTTTGCTGCCGTGCCGATTACCATAAAATTGTCCTTTACAAATTCGTTCAACGGCGCGCCGACACTTATCACCCCGCCAAAGTCATCAAGCGTGCTCGCCTCCCTCAATTCCGGATGGTTTGCTATGAATTCATCGAGGAGTTTTTTCGGGTCTGCTCCTGGAACCCCGTTCTTATCCCAGTTCGTGAGGTTCCCCCCGATGCCTATGCCGACATTGGCCCTTCTATCAGACTTGGGGAAAATCCATACATAGCCGCGGGGTGCAATTTTGTTCCCGAAATAAAGCTCAATCAAATTCTCATGGTCGTAGGGTTTCATCTCATATTGGTAGCACGTGTCGACATCATAAAGGCGATGTACTGTGTCAAAACCTGCCTTGTGCGCTATATGCGCTTCCATCCCCTCTGCTGACACGATTAGAGGAGCGTATACATCATACTCTTCCTTTCCCCATCGTGCAACCTTTAACCCAACGATTTTTCCGTCTTCTTTAAGTAGGTCGACCGCGCGCGTATACGTCCGCACCTCTGCTCCTTTGTCTATTGCAAGCTCGCAGAGCCACTTGTCAAATATCTTTCGCTCGAGAACCCAACCAGTTGTTAGTCCTTCTTCCTTCCATATGATTGCTCTTCCGTTTGGCGCAACTACTTTAGCTCCGTATATATCAGTTGATATCGCTCTTCGCGGAACATCGAGTCCTTGCGCAAGTACCTCGCGTGCGCCCAATCCCTCTCCGCATCGTACCGGAACGCCTATCTCCTTCCGTTTGTCTATAACAAGAACATTAAGTCCGCCCTCTGCTGCGATTCTGGCAAAACTTGAGCCCGCCGGTCCTCCGCCGATTACTATCGCATCATAATCAGATTTCATGAAATCTACCTTTCTTACCTTTTAAGGGAGATGACACCTGATGGGCATACCTTAACACATGCGCCGCAAGCTACACATTTTTCTGGGTAGTGCGCTATCTTATTTCCTACCAGTTCGAGTGCTCGCTTTGGGCAGACTGCTGCGCATCCAGCGCACAGAATACAGCCTTCATGCCTTATGATAACAGCCATACTTTCATCCTCTGGCCCTAATTATCCAAAAAATTTTTCCAAATAAACGCGCATCGCTTTGTTACACTTGTGTCTTAAGTTTTCCTCGTTTAGCATCCCATGATTCGAGATAGTGCTCACTCTTTATTGGTATGATCTTTGCGAGATTCGGTAACTGTCGTTTCATTTTCTCTTTCTCTGTGATTGTCATTTACATCATCCGCTTTCGTTCTTTTTTCGTGCCTCTTTCTTACAACTGCTGCACCTTTCCTGGTTTTAGTTCTTCAAGCGTTTTCAGTGATTCCGTTAACATGGTTATTTTTCTTGCTTCTTCGAGTAGTTTTTCGCCGGCTTCTCTGAGCACCTTTGAGTCTGTGACCTCTTTCTTCAAATCATCGGCGTATACCTTTCTATTTACTCTTTCTATAAGGTCCTGGTAGCTTTTATCGCGCTGCGGCTTACTTTTCGGATTTTTCGGAAGCTCGTACTTCTTCCATATCTCGTTTGCCTTTGTTCCCGGAGGAAGAACCAGCGTATATTCTTTTCCGCCAAACTTAAATGTTACTTTTTCTATCGTGTCAATCTTTTTTTCCTTCTTCTCAGCGTATACTACCCCGCCCATAATGCCACCGAACTTATATCGCTGCTAAGGTTTTTAAATTAATTTGTGTTTACCTGTGGCTTTTTAATAATTTCTCTATATAGCACTTAATACAACAATAATTTGGAAGATGATATCAGAGCTGAGAGTATGAAAAAGGTACATCTGATGGAAAAGATTTTGTTGAATAAAACATTAAGTAAAACATTAAGCAAAAAAAATCCATTTAAGAATGCTGCAAGGAAATATCTTCTTTACCCTGTCTTGGTTGCCTCCTTTGCTACCGTTGGTTGCGCAACTCCAAAATATACGAATAAGGCGTTTAGGCAGCAGATAGATAATCTTGCATTAAAAGAAGGAACGGAGAAGGACGCTGATTCTGTAGAAAACACAAAAAAAGAACTGGCAAAAGCAACTCAGAGCGTGTCCTCAAAATTTCCAGGTGGCGTATGCATAGCCAACAATCTTGGTCAGGTAATGTACAGATTTGATAACGGCGCAGCAGCGATAACACGCGCTCCGATAGACGACTCAATAGGAGATCTGCACTCGCTATTTTGTTTTGCAAAAAATACTGTTGTTGTAGGTACGGCCGGTTTGCTAATCCTGAGAAATAGTTACGCGTCTCAGGAAGGCGTCTTCGTGGGTGGTTATCATAAAGAGCGAGATTACATCTCTTATTGCAGTATGTTGCCCCTTCCCAAGAATGAGGAGATTTTTGGTTCTGTTGCTATAGGTTCTGTTCTTTATTTAGTGGTCAAGAATTATAATAAAAATGTCAACGACGTGTACGTGTTTGACTCGAACACAGAAAAACACGATGGATATATTCTGGGCGCGGACTTGTTCAACAAAAATGTAGCCGTAACAGCATTTAACGGTTTTGTTTTTATAGGTGGAGAGGCTGAAAAAGGAAAAAAGTTTCTCTTTGCAGTACGGCAGGATGATAAGGGCCTTGCGATGACTTTTTTTGAGGCAAAAGAAGATTGGAGAGGGGAGGCGTCATTCGAAGACAAGGGCGATCACCTCCTTCTGAAGGTTGGGGAAAAGACACTGAAGATTACTGTGAAGGAATCAGATAAGCAAATTGAGAACGAGAACACCGGTTGCTTTTCAGCAGGCTCCTCCTATGCTTGTGTCACGGTGGAGAGGTAGCATTCTTTAACCTTCCTATCTCATTCCACTCAACCGTAGGTGCGTCCATGAGCTTTTCTATCTCCTCTTCTTTTAAAGCGCAACACCATTACCATCGACAATCTTTATGCAGTTGTATTCCGGTGGATTATGGGAAGCAGTTATTATTACCAGTCCATTTGCCCCCAACATCCTCTCCCATAGCTATAACAAAATCGGTAAGAGTTTAAAAATACCGCCGATAACCTCATAATAGGGTGTTGCAAATTACTATGTCTACTTATGGGCGCTCGTCACGCAGAAGCTGCTACTCGCTTTCCTTTTAGTCCTCCGAATCGGCGATCACAAGACCAAAATCAGGCTGGCTCGGTCAGCAAAATTTTTTTGTATTTCTCAATCAGTTCCCTTGCTTCCTTTTCGGTTTTTGCCTCTGCAAATACTCTAACATAATTTTCTGTGCCTGCAGCTCTTACAATAACCCAGCTGTTTGGATAATTTATCCTGACACCATCGATATCGATAAAATCCAGCTTGTTCTCCTTTGCGTATCTTTTTACCCTGTCAACAAGCTCCTTTTTCTTTTTCTCGTCCGCTGGAATCTTTTCCTTTATGTTTATGTATTCAGGAATCTCCTTCAGCCATTCCGAAAGAGGTCTATCGCATATTGCCTCAACGATTTTTGCTGCGGTGTAAATCCCTTCCTTTGCAAGCGAAATCTCAGGCCAGATGACGCCGCCGACTTCCTCGCCCCCTATGACGGCTCCTTTTGCAACCTCTTCGCTCAGATAAGGCGCCCCAATCTTTGTATGCACCACCCTGGCACCGAATCTCCTTGCGATATCCTCGATTGCAAGGCTGGTGGCTACTGTTGTCGCAATATTCCCTTTCTTCTCCTTAAATCTAAGTAGCGCTGAAAGCGCAAATACCTTGTCACCTATGATGTATCTACCGCGCTCATCTGCGAATGCAACTCGGTCAGCATCCCCATCCCATGCTATCCCCGCATCTGCTCCTATCCTTTTAACCATCGAGAGCATCTCCTGCACATTCTGTTCTGTTGGCTCTGAAGGCCTTCCTGGAAACCGTCCATCAACTTGGGCGTTTAGGAGGACTGCCTCGCAGCCGAGTTGCTTAAATAATTGTGGAGCAACGAGTGCCGCCATCCCATTACCGCAATCAAGCACAAGCCTAGGTTTTCTTTTTGCTATCTTTTTGTTGTCCGCATGACGCATTAGCTCGTTTATGTAATCCTCAACAGTGCTCTTGTAGATGTCAAAACTTCCTATCTCATTCCACTCAACCGTAGGTGCGTCCATGAGCTTTTCTATCTCCTCTGCGCGTTCTTTTGAAAGCGCAACACCATCACCATCGACAATCTTTATGCCGTTGTATTCCGGTGGATTATGGGAAGCAGTTATTATTACCAGCCCATCTGCTCCCAACCTTTTTATCATGAATTCAGCTGTTGGTGAGGGGCACATCCCCAAATCAACAATATGGCAACCCGCACTAAGAAGGCCGGATATAACAGCGTGCCGATAAAGTTCGCTGGTTATTCTTCCATCTCGTGCAATCAGGATTTTTCCTCTTTTGAAGAAAAGGCCAGTGGCGCGTGCCAATTTCAATACCACATCTGGCGGGAGTTCGCTTAGTGTCCCACGTGCACCATTTGTTCCAAAATATCTTGCCATACTATCACTTAAGCCTTTTCATTTTTGCGATGAGTTTTTTCTTCTCTTTGCAATCCTGAAGAGCAGCCTGGAGCACATCCAGAATGTTGCGTGCAAGTATTATCTCTACTTTTTTCTTTGCTTCCTCTGAAAGATAAAGTTCTTCAGCGTTCGAAGCAGGAATTACAACGCGCCTTATACCATTCTCTATCGCAGCCTCGGTCTTTGCGTTTACCCCACCAACAGGTAGAACCTCACCCCTAATGTCGAGCGAGCCGGTTATGGCGCAGTCTTGCATTACTGGGATATCTGTGAGCGCTGAAATAACAGCCAGCGCAGTGGCAACAGACGCGCTATCGCCTTCAACACCTTCGTAAGTCTGGAGGAACTGGATATGTATGTCTCTTTTTGAAATGTCCGCACCAACGTATTTCTTTATAATTGCCGATACGTTTTCCACTGCCTCCTTTGCTATCGTTCCAAGTTTTCCTGTTGCTATAATCTTTCCCTCGCTCTTGGATGCGGCAGGTGTTACCTCAGCAACCATTGGCAGGAGGAGCCCAGCGCGGGTATTGCCGAGAACAGCAAGTCCATTTACTCGTCCTACCGCAGCTCCTTTTGTGCTCGTTATCTGGTATTCCTTTCTATGTTCTATTATCTTAGATGCGAGTTGGCTTTCAACTGGTCTGAATATCTTTTTTGCCTCTAGGACTTCGTTGCGTGTAACGAGTTGTAATCCTCTTTCTCGCGCAACATCACCAGCAGCTCTTACAAGCCCCCCAAGCTCTCTGAGGTTGAGAGTAAACTTTCTTTTTCTGCCAGACATCCTTCTCGCTTCTTCTATTATTTCTTCAACAGCATCAGGTCCAAAGTGCGGTATCTTACCATCCTTCTTAACCTCCTGCGCTATAAACTGCACAAGTTTTTGCTCGTTTTCCGGAGTGTCCTCCATACTGTCCTCTACATATACCTCGTAGCCTCCGCCGCGAATTCTAGAGCGAAGGGCCGGGTGAATTCTCTGAATGTCTGGGAGATTGCCTGCGGCGACAAGGACAAAATCACATGGAACAGGCTGAGTTTTCACAAGAGCACCAGAGCTTAACTCACTCTGGCCGGTAATGGTGTATCTTTTTTCTTGCATTGCAGTAAGAAGCTCCTGCTGCCAGTTTAGTTTTAGCGATGCTATCTCATCTATAAAGAGCACCCCTTTATTTGCGCGATGGATCGCACCTGCTTCTATACGAAGATGAGCCGGTGTTCCAAGCCCACCGCTCTGGAGAGGGTCATGCCGACAATCGCCAAGAAGAGCGCCAGCTCTCGTTCCTGTCGCGTCTATAAACGGTGCTGTGCTTCTTCCAGTGTTATCTACTATCAACTTCGGTTCATTGCTTTCCCTCGGCATAAGTCGTGCACCAAGTCCTGCTGTAGCACTTGAGAGGATGTAAAGGAAGCCAAGACCGATAACGCTTGCAACAATAAACCACTTTGCGTTTTCTGGAAGATCCGTAAGAAAGATGACTGCGTACAGGAGCAGCCCGATAAAAAGAAGGATAAGTATCGGATTTATCTTTTTCGTTTCTCGGATTTCTTCCCGGTAGCTTACTATTCTTCTTCCAAGGCCAAGCCCAAGGAGGCGAGGAAGTTGCTTTTTATCCGCGTTTTTGATTCTCCTTATCTCTTCTTTTGTGTAGTATCTCTGAAACTCCTTGTTTGTCATTATCTGCTCGTATGTCGGATAGGTTGGAACAGTTCTTATCAGTGGCTGATTTTCATCGTTCTTGTTTGGATATACAAGAATATCCTGAAGATCCTCGACTGGCATGAGCTCTGCCATTGCTTGCGCCATCATGCTTTTTCCAGTGCCAGGCGGGCCTATGAGAAGGACGTTCCTTTTTTGTCGTGCTGCCTTTTTTACAATCTCAACTGCCTTTTCCTGTCCGATTATCTGGTCTATGAGTCTTTCTGGAACTTTTACATCTGCAGTACTTTTTATTTTTTCCATTTATCTGACCACCTGCACATCTGAAAATGCAATCCGCGGCCCTAGGAAGCCGCCCACTCTCTTTTGTTTTTTTCCTATTCCATATATGTTCTTGAAAAGGTTAAATATGTTTCCGGTAATCATGAAATCCCGTACCGGCTCCCGCTTTCCCTCTTTCTGCAGAAAAGCGAGATTCACCTCAACTCCAAAATCACCAGTTGTCGTATTTGCTGTATGCGTTCCATGAAAAGAGAGAACAGACAGCTCGCCTTCATCGTCGCCCATTTCTCCAGGTGTAACTACTATATTAGAAAAACCAATGCCAGGAACAGACTGGTAGGAAGCTCGCATGCACCTACCTTTATCCGCAACTCCCTCGAGCGACGCCACCTCAAGATTATATATGCAATTCTTCACAACGCCTTTTTCAACAAGCGGGATTGCAACAGAGGGTACACCTTCATCGTCAAAAGGCTGGGAATTAACTCCATACGCAAGAAGCGGATCATCGGTTATGGTCAGGCTGTCACTGAAAACCTGCCTGCCGAGCTTGTCATGCAGATAACTTATCTTCCGTTTCTTCAATTCGCCGTGGAAAGATGGTAGAAGAACATCGATAAGATTGCCAAAGGCATCAGGCTCAAATGCAACGATGTATTTCCCATTCTGCACTCTCTTTGGGTTTTTGCTTTCCCTTGCCATCTCTGCTGCCTCCTCCCCGAATTTGTAAAAATCCTCTTCCTTTGGCAGCTTTGGAAATGCATTTGAAAAAAAGCCAAAGCCGTTTCCGTCCATCACTTCAATATTTATCTGGATTCCGGTGGTTTCGTATTGCCCTGAGAATCCGGCAGTGTTTTCGATTGCTATGCTGCTGCAGTTCGTTTCCATTGTTATCTGGGCGTTGCCCCTATATTTCTCCGCCCCTTCCCTGACTTTCTCAAAAATCTCTTTCAGCCTACAAGCATCAATCTCTGCTATCTTTGTATCCCTGAGTTGTAGTTTTGGTAATTTTTCCCTTGCGGGAAAATGAAAATTTGGTCTTGGCGAGTATTTTGCCAACCCTCTTGCAGTCTCAGTCGCTCGCTCCAGATCCTCTTCTTTTTCCGTGTAGGAGAAACCAAGCCCACCGCCGGCAAGAACGCGTACCGCATATCCCTGCACTTCCGTCTCCTCTCTTCTTCTCAGGGATTTGGCTGAATAAAACAGCGACAGAGACTTGTTTCTTGTAAAGAAAATCTCCTTTTCCTCTCCCATGGGTTTTTATTTTTATCCTGAATTTTTAAACCTATGGAAGAGGGGACTAAGAGACTTTTTGTTGCCGTTGAGCTTCCGCAAGAGCTAAGGGCGAATATCCATGAGTTCGCACGCCAGATAGAGCAGGATGGCGTCAAGCTTGTTGAAGAGGAGAACCTACACATAACCTTGAGATTTATCGGCGAAGTACCTGAAGAAACCGTATCGGACATTGCTTCACGTCTGGAAAAAATTAAATTTAAGGAATTTGAATGCAGCATTAAAGGCGTTGGTGTTTTCCCCAGCCCGTCTTACATACGGGTTGTATGGGTCGGTATTGAATGTGAACAGCTTATGCAGCTTGCGGATTCAGTAATCGCTGCGCTTAAGGGGATTGGAAAGGAAGAAGAAAGGAAATTCTCGGCGCACCTGACAATTGCGCGCGTAAAGAAAAAAATCGACCTTGGAGAATTCCTTAGAAAAAACAAGGAAAAGGAATTCGGAAAATTCAACGTTAGCAGTTTTATCCTATTTGAGAGCAAACTCACTCCCAAAGGACCAGTGTATACTGAGTTGAAGAGATTCAGTTGAACTTATTCTCTTCGTTCTAGTTTTCGCTGTATGGATTTAAGCGAAACGAAGCTGTCCCTCTCCATCTCATCAAGGCGAAAGGAGATAAGCGCCTTTGTTTCCTCAAGACGAGGAATAAGCACGTACTCAAGGGCGTTCACACGTCTCTTTGTTTTTTCGATTTCCAGTATCAGCCTTTTTATTGCTGTCTCCGTCTCAGCAAGTTTTATTACCATAAACAAGACTTCATCAAAATCATGCACCGCCTGATCTATCTTCGCACTTGTTGCTGCAATGGAATATGTTGGCATTCTGATAAAATCTCTTTTTTCAAACCGCGTTTCTATGGACGGTATCTTTACACCCATAACATTCTTCACTTCAATTTCAATATCGATATCCCTTTTTAGGTCAAGCGAAACCTTTTCAAGTTGATGCGCTGGATGATAGAGCTGCGCAAGTGCAAGCGATTTATATCCCTCTGCGATTTTTTTTGCTAACTCGCCGCGAAGGTCCTGCGCTTTCTTAAGGATTTTAAAAAACTCAAGGATGAGGGCATCTCTTTTCTGCTTTAAAAGCTTATGGCCCTTTCTGGCAAGGGCTATGCTATCCTTTACCTTTATGAGCTCCATCCTTGTTGGGTTTACATCCATTGCAGCCATGCTTCGACCTCGTCATCGTTCTTGGTTTTCTTAGATTTCATTCCTCCTTTTTCTTCGGAAGATACTTTGTGATGTATTCTTTCTTCACTCTCTTTAATTCCTCCTCGGGTAGCATTGAAAGAAGGTCCCATGCAATACTCAGCGTTGTTTCTATATCTCTGTCCTCATAAGGTCCTTGTTGAACGAACTTCTTCTCAAATTCGTCCGCAAGCCGTAGATATCTCCTATCAATCGCTGTAAGCGCTTCCTCACCAACAACTGCGCTCAGGCTTCGTAGGTCTCTTCCTGTTGCGTATGCTGAGTAAAGTTGGTCCGAAACACCCTTGTGGTCCTCCCGCGTTTTCCCAGCTCCTATTCCATTGTTCATTAGTCTAGAGAGCGAGGGGAGAACGTCAACAGGAGGATAGATATTCTTTCTGTGCAGCTCTCTGCTGAGAATAATCTGCCCTTCTGTTATGTACCCTGTAAGGTCTGGAATCGGATGTGTTTTGTCGTCTCCTGGCATTGTTAGAACAGGGAACTGTGTTACAGAGCCTTTTGCTCCCTTCACCCTTCCCGCGCGCTCGTAGATTGTTGAAAGGTCCGTGTACATGTAACCAGGATAACCTCGTCTTCCAGGAACTTCATTTCGCGCTGAAGATATTTCACGAAGCGCTTCGGCATAATTTGTCATGTCTGTGATTATAACAAGCACATGCATATCATGCTCATAGGCGAGATACTCTGCCGTAGTGAGCGCAAGTCTTGGTGTGATAAGTCGTTCTACCGACGGGTCATCAGCGAGATTAAGGAAAAGTACCGCATTCTCAAGCGCGCCGGTCTTCTCGAAATCGCGGATGAAGAACGATGCTTCCTCGTGTGTTATGCCAACCGCAGCGAACACCACAGCGAATTTCTCTCCGCTTCCACGCACCTTTGCTTGGCGCGCAATCTGAACGGCAAGTTGGTTGTGAGGAAGACCAGCACCTGAAAATATAGGGAGTTTCTGTCCTCTTACCAGAGTATTCATTCCATCTATCGTCGATACGCCTGTTTGGATAAATTCTGATGGTGTTTCACGAGAATACGGATTTATAGGCAGTCCGTTTATATCCAGCTTCTCCTCTGGAATTATTCTCGGTCCCTTATCTCTCGGCTCTCCGAGCCCTGTGAACGCCCGTCCAAGCATCTCTGTACTCAATCCAATTCGCATGGTCTCTCCAAGGAAGCGAACAGATGTCGATGTCGTGTTTATCCCAGTTGTAGGACCGAATACCTGCACGACTGCTATGCGCTCGCTGACATCCAGTACCTGTCCCTTTCGCCTTTCACCATTCGGAAGTATTATCTCAACAATTTCGTTATAACTGACTCCTGACACGTCAGAAACGAAAACCAGCGGGCCTGCGATTTGGGTAATAGTTTTGTACTCCTTCATGCAATCACCTTTTATCTAGACTTTATGAGCGTCTCGAACTCCTCATCTATCTCCTTCGAGAGCTTCTCGAACTCCTCAAGTTTGTCCTCATGGATTTCCTTCATTCGTCCTATCTTCGTTCTTGAGGGAAGTTCTTGTATTTTCTTCAGTTGAATACCAAGCTCAAGAGCAGCCGTTGTTCTTTCTTCGTATTTTAATATCGTCTTGAGCATGAGATATTGCTTTTTCAGTGAGCAGCGTGCATCTACATCGCTAAAGGCGTTCTGCTGAAGATAATCCTCTCTTAGCATCTTTGTGATCATCAGCACAGCCTGCTCCTTCTCCGGGAGCGCATCTGGTCCAACGAGTTGAACAACTTCCTGAAGTTCAGCTTCTTTCTGCAGAAGTGCCATCGCTCTGTTTGCGAGCTTTGGAAAATCGGAAGATATATTCTCCATCATCCACGCTTCAAGATCTTTTTTGTAGAGCGAGTAGCTTTTCAGCCAGTTAAACGCAGGGAAATGGCGTCTGTAGGCAAGTGGTGCATCGAGCGCGAGAAAGACCTTTGTAACGCGAAGGGTGTTCTGAGAGACGGGCTCTGAGAGATCTCCACCAGGGGGAGAGACAGCGCCTATAATGGATACTGAGCCATAGCGCTCTTCACTTCCCAAGCAGCGCACGCGGCCTGCTCTTTCGTAAAACTCTGCTAGCTTTCTTGCAAGGTAGGCCGGATAACCTTCTTCGCCAGGCATCTCCTCAAGACGACCGCCGATTTCACGCATGGCCTCCGCCCATCTGCTTGTTGAGTCTGCCATGAGCGCAACATCGTATCCCATGTCTCTGAAATACTCCGCGATGGTGACTGCAGTGTAAACACTCGCCTCACGTGCAGCGACCGGCATGTTCGATGTGTTGGCAATGAGCACCGTTCGTTCCATAAGAGGTTTGCCTGTATTTGGATCGATAAGGTGAGGGAATTCTTTGAGAACCTCAGTCATCTCATTTCCACGCTCTCCGCATCCGACATAGACGACGATTTGTGTATCAGAGTATTTTGCAAGACTGTGCTGCGTAACCGTCTTGCCCGAGCCGAATGGTCCGGGCACGCACGCAGTTCCGCCTTTTGCTATGGGGAAAAAGGTGTCTATAACACGCTGACCAGTAACAAGCGGAATTATGGGCGGGAATTTTTCCACTACAGGCCTTGCTTTTCTAACAGGCCATTTATGCGAGAGAGTTATCGGAACTTTCTTTCCTTCAAAAGAGATACTTCCTACCTCCTCATCTATGGTAAACTTTCCAGCTGATATGCTGTCCACCTTTCCATCATAGAGCGATAGAATTCTGTGCTCTATGACCTCTGTCTCCTGCACCGTGCCAAGGACGTCTCCTTTTTTTACACGCTCTCCTTTTTTTACCTTAGGCTTAAATTCCCATTTTTTCTTTCTGTCAAGCGGCTCTGCTATTAGCCCTCTCTTTATGAACACGCCGCCAGACTTTTCCTCTATTATTTGAAGCGGCCTTTGAATTCCATCATATATGTTCTTCAGAATACCTGGTCCGAGTTCGACTGAGAGCGGCTCCCCTGTGGAGACGATCGGTTCATTTGGTTTTAATCCAGATGTATCCTCATATACCTGTACAACTGCTGTCTCACCGACTATCTTAATTATCTCTCCGATGAGTCCTTCGTTTCCTACCTTCACGAGGTCGTATAACTTTGCGCCGGGAAGTCTTCCCTCAACAACAGGACCTGTTATTCGTGTTATCACGCCAGCAATTTCCTTTTCACCCTTTGCCATATAAACACCTCATAAACGTCATCTTTTACTCAAATCAAAACCAAGCGCGCGCTTTATCATATTCCTTATTTCATCTCTCTCTTCGCTCACACCGGTATAAGCAGGCATCGGAACAATGACTGGGTAGGCTATGCTGTCAAGTTTTTTCCGTAGTCTCCAATCTATTTTATTCAGTAGATATTCATTGACAACTATTATCCCGAACTCTTCTTTTCCAAGTGCGCTCTCGAGTTTTTGCTGAAAATCGCTCTCTGACGCAGCCCAGCAGTTCTCCAGGCCTGCAAGCTGCATTCCGGTGACGAGCGGCATATCGCCGATAACAAGTATCTTTGCCTTCATATCATCACACTATTGTATGCACCTATAACACTACGAGCATCTTTTTTACCTCATCCTCAGGTATTCCAAACTCCTTTGCCTTTGCTATCTTTCTCAGATTATGCATTTCTTCCTCTTTTACAAGTACGAATCCAAGAACAACTCCGATAGACAGAATGCTCTTATGAAACGCTGTAAGTTTATCACGCGCGAGAGACTTCTCGAGCGCTATCTCGAGGTCAGTTAGGGAGTAATTCTCATCGATCTCAATTCCGCGGAACTTAGTCTTTATCAGGGATAAAGCAGTCTTTTTATCTCTAGTCTCAGCCAGTTTTTCAAGGAACGATGTGCTGAGAGTGCCACCACGAATGAAATATTTTTCTATCTCCGTGCGCTGGAAACCGCGTGCTTTCAATCTCTCTACGATGAGGACATTCTTAGCATCCGTCTCTCTTTTAAGCACCTTTCTTATTGCTTCTATCTCCTTTCCACCAACCTCAGCAAGTCCTTTATCCATGTAAAGATAGGTGTAGGCATCAAGAATGCTTTCTAGTTGGAGAAAGGTATTCATGTTTTTGAGTGCATTGCTAAAGACCTCGCGCATATTTCTGCTGAATGCAGCAGTGCTGACAGAGAGCATGTCCCGACCTATATCAGTTTTTTTCAGCTCCGCAAATACTGCTTCGGAATCTGCTCTTGCAAGTCTTTCGATGTTCTCTTCTGTCAGTCCGCCAACGAGAAGAAGATACGGTTTTATTCGTTCGTAGCTTGTGCCGGTTGCCTTTGCGTGCAGTATTGTCTTTATGTTCAGAAGGTCCCATTTTCTCAACAGCGCTCTGACTGCTGGTAAGTCGTCCTTCGGTGCGAAGCGCAGTATTTTACTCACTGCTCGTGAGAAGCTTCTGGCGGCTGCTATCTCTATAGCATCAGAGCCGCTATAACTTTCTGCTCGCTCCAAATCCTTTTTGTAGGAAGTTCTCTGAAGGAGCTCTATCATTGCTGGCACAGATTTAACGCGGATGAGCTCTTCGTATGTTTGCTCATCCAGAAGGAGCCCCTTCATTGCCTTAACGCGCGCGTTGGCATAGCCGTATTTAAGTGCACGCGATTCTATTTTTGGAAATTTAGGAAGAGCGAACATCGCAAACTACCCGTGTCACTTGAACAGCAGAGCTGCTATTTCTCGCCTAAGCGCATCTGAGCGCAACTCAAGAGCGGTTTCAAGGCGGAGGTCAACGACAGTTTTCCCGTCAGCGCTCTCCACAAGCGCACCGCCAAGCCCTTCGAGATTCTCCAGCACCTCTGCCTTTATCTTTTGTAGGAGTTTTTTCTCTCCCTTTAGAACATGGACCTTCGCCTGACCACCAAGCTCCTGAACCGCTTCCTCAACACTCTTTGAGAGAAATGTTGCATACTCCTTCGTTTTTCGTATCTCCGATGCCGATTCGTATATTGTGTCTATGGCTGCTCTTATAGCATCCTCTTTCGCATCTGCTATTATCCGCTTTCCCTCGAGCCGCGCCCATGCAAGCCTCTCAGTTCTCTGTTCCTCCAACAATCTTTTGACTTCTTCCTCTGCTTTTTTCCTCATCTCAGCTTCTTTTTTCCTCTCTTCCTTCACCATCTCTTCGACGTGCCATTTCGCAGATTCTATTATCTTTACAGATTCCTGCTCTGCTTCTTTCAGAAGAGAGGACGTTAATCTCTCTATTCCCACGGACGCACCCTCTGTTGCTTTGTCTAGCTTGCTAGTGTCCAGCCACGCTACCAACGAGCATGAACGCTATGACAAAGCCGAACAGCACAATAGTCTCTGGGATAGCAACGTACAGAATAACCTTACTCTCAAATTCAGGTCTTTCTGCAGCCACACCAAGCGCTGATGCACCCAGTGTTCCCTGAGACCATGCTGCTGCAAGTGCACTAAGCCCCATAGCAATTCCAGCACCAAGTGCCGCAGCGGCGCCCGTTGTTAAACTTGCAATTGCTTCTGCCATATATTCTCACCTCATTTTTTCTTTAGCGCAAACGGGGTGAAGAGAACGCCTCCACCCTCAACAAATTTCGATTTGAACTCTATTATGTTAAGACGACCAACCTGAATGAGCGACTCAAACATCGCTATGAACGTGTTTATGACATGAAGAATAAATAGGATTGGAATAAGAATTATAGCTGCTATTCCTGCTTCTGGAAACGGCATGAAGAACTTGTTTATTAATTCGGCGAGCACTACGCCAGCAACCCCTGTTGCCGCTACCCTTGCGTAAGATAGAATGTTTCCTACAAGACTTGGAAGTTCAAGCGCTGCGAGCGCGCCTTCGAGCGCTAGAAGGCTTGCAACCGATATACCCGTTACTATAAGCGATGGAAGAAGGAATGCTGATGAAAGTATGTTGAGAAAGCCTGACGCAACAGCAAGCGCGCCGCCTATCTCAAACCCGAGCCATGCCAGTTTTGCGTATGCGTGTTTTCTGTGATGTTCCCAGAGATGAGTTGCACCCAGCAGGAAGCCTATCGCTATGTGAATGAGTCCAATAAGAAGTGTTATACCGAGCAGAAGGGAAAAGTCGTGAAGCCTGCTGAAAACACCGTGATAGAGTGGTGTTGGCGATATCGGTATTCCCCATTTAGCGAGGAGTTGGAGCCAGCCTGCATGGCTGAGCCCGCCCCATTCGTCAAACAGCAAGCCGAAAAAAATGCTTGGGAAGGCAGAGAGGTACCATATCTTGCAAATCGGAAGCATAATCTCGCTCTTTGAAAATATTTTCATGAGTTTCTGTGCTACGAACAGCGAGAGAATTCCGTAGAACACATCGCCCACAACCATCCCGTAGATTATCGGAAATCCGATAAAATAGATGAATGTTGGATCAAATTCTCGATAATTTGGAAGGGAAAAGTTTTTCGTGATGAACTCAAATGGCTCAGCATAGGCCGGATTTTCGAGAACTATGGGCGGTTGCTCATGCTCGTTGATTGATTCTTTCTGAAGAACAACAGAATCGCCGAAAGGAGCTATTGCGCTCTCAAGTTTACCAAGGTCTGCAGCCTTTATCCACCCCTCTATTCCTGTTATCCTTTTTGACATCGAGAATCTTGAGGCAATCTCGGCTCTATCAGCCTCTATCGAGAGGACTTCAAGGCAGTCAAGAAGTCGTTTTCCGTACTTTTTGGCTATTGAGCAAATCTCTGTCGCTATCTCGCGCTCTTTTTTATCTATCGCGCTGAGCTCTTCCTTGAGTTTGTACTCCGTGTCGTCTATCCGCGTTGTGCCTTCTGGAACCTGAATGGGGGAGAAGCTTGCTTCAGCAAATATTGTCTCGAGTCCCTCAGAGCGCTTTGGATATATCAGAAGGGCGATGGAGGTTGCACTCTTTTGCTCTGAAAGGATGAGGTTATAGTCAGTAAGATTTTTTTCAAGTCTGCTCTTTAGCAGCTCTACCTTCTGCGATGGTAGTTCTCCGACTACATAGTCAAGACGCTTTGTGCGAATTTTATCGAATTGGATATCTTTTAGCGGTGCAAGCTTTGAGACGACTGCGAGCCTTGCGGAAAGCGCTCTCTTTTTTTCTTCCAGTTGTGCCCTTTCCGACGCAAGTTCGCGAACTCTTGTACCAATCGTTTCATCAATTTCCTTTACCTGAGCAAAAAGTTCTTTTAATTCTACATTCGCTCTCTCGCTCGTGCCGCTAACTCCGAGAAGCGAGAGAAGAGCTCTTATCTTCACAAGATTTTCTGATATTTCGTCAAAACTCTTGAGCGGTCTTCCTTCTTCAAGTCCCTTCACTTTAAATCTACGAATCTCTACGATACCAAGTTCATGAAGCGTTTTTATCAAGGAGGGAACGGCGCTCTCAGTTGCGAATAGCCGTATCTTCGCCATCCTCGCAGGTCTTAACATTGCCACCCTCTACCTGAGCAGAGACACAGCGATAGAAATCAATTTTTTTTCATCTGCCCTTTTTTTTCTTATCGCCTCTCCTTCTTTTTTTGCTTTCTCAAGAATACGCTCTACCTCTTGCTCTATCGCCTCCCTGCCCTCTTTGAGTTGTCTGTTTTTGTACGCAGTGATTTCCTCCTCCATCTTTACTCTCTCTTCTGCTATCTTCTCGCGCGCGTTTCTCAGGATTTTCTCTGCTTCTTCCTTTGAAGCCGAAAGAATGCTGTCATATTTTTCCTCTGCGTTTCTTATATCCTCTATCGTTTTCATTAATACTGACTGACCTGGATTCTTTTCCATGGTTTCACCAAAATGAGACGCTAAAATATAAAATAGAAATATTTAAAAACATAGGCAGTAGAAAAAGATAACACTGCGAATTTTTAGCGGTTTATGGGTGATGATGTGGGCGCTTACAGATACATAACGGAGACATTTGAGAGCGAATATTCAGGACGGAATGCGGTTTATCGTAATCGTCTTACGTCGTGGAGAAAGGGACCTACGATAGAGCGAATGGACAAGCCTACGAATCTTCCAAGAGCAAGAAGCCTTGGTTATAAGGCAAAAAGAGGATATGCAATAGTTCGTGTTAAGGTTAAGCGTGGCGCAAGGAGAAGGCCTGCGCCAATGGGCGGAAGAAAGGCGAAGAATCTATATTTTATTAAGCCGTCTGGTCTTTCCCATCAAGTGATTGCAGAGCAGAAGGCTGCCAGGAAGTATAGGAACATGGAGGTGCTAAACAGCTACTGGGTGGGAGACGACGGGGATTTTAGCTACTTTGAGGTTATACTTGCAGACCCCTCCATTGTAAAGATAAGCGCGACAAAACGAAGAGGACGGGCATTCAGAGGGTTGACTTCAGCAGGACAGAAAGGAAGACCTTCAAAGAAGGTTGTGTTTAATAAATCCATACGAAGAAAATTGCTGCTGAAACGTCTTGCAAAGATGCGCGGCAGGCGCGCTGAGATGGAAAAAAGGAGTTAACGCGCTTACCCATCTATCGTTGTTCCGCCACTCGACCTAGATGCCTTTTTTCCGCTAAAAGAAAGACGTCTAGTGGGATAAATGAGATGCGCTTTCCGTCGATCTTTTTTTCATCAAAGAGGTCCTTTGTTACTATTAAGCCACTTCCCTTTTTGTATTTCTTCATATAATAAAGGAGATTCTGCATATCTTCACGGGTTACAATCGTTTGGTATTTTACCTCGATTGGCATATCCCATATAAAATCGATTTCCCTTTTTTGCGGGTCCGTATAAAACGATATTTTCTCTTCGCTTAACTTGTCGTACACTGCAGTTTCGACCGCCTGCCCGATTGTAGGATTTTCTGCAAGTGCGTTGTATATTGATGCTGTTTTTACGAAGATTTTTTTCTGTTTTTTTAATGCCTTTTGAAATGATCCCATTGGATAGAGAATGTCCACCAGATATGCTTTGCCCAGATAAAGGAGGTAATCTGAAATGGCATGCCTGCTTATCTGAAGCGCTTCTGCGAAATTGACTTCGGTAAAAAGCCGGGATGAGGCAGTAGCGCATAGTTTTACCAAATCGTAAAGCTTTGATGGGTATTCAACCCGGAATGTTGATGGAATGTCATCGAACACGATCTTTTCGACAGTGCTTGTCCGTATGTATTCTACCGCGGTTTTTTCATCCATTTTCACTATCTCAGGGAACGAGCCGACCTTTAAAAATTCCTGGGCATCCTCCTCATACCTTTTCTTTATCTTAAAGGCTTCTCCCAATGACCTTTTTTCCGGACTTTCTCCTTTCAGCTCCAGATATTCGTCAAATTGAAGCGGAGGGAGGTAATGCGTGAGCAGCCTTCCGCTCAGGCTCTCGACTCCCTTTTTTACCATCAGCGAGGAAGAGCCGCTTAGGATGAATCTTGCCTTTTTCTGATCGTGGTATCTTTTCAGTATGCCTGCCCAGTCGTCCACCCGGAATATCTCATCAAGGGCGATGAGCGGTTTCTCTTTTTCTTCCAAAAAAACTTCAACAACCCTCTTCAATGTTTCTGGATTCGTATACCTTTTTTCATCAAAAGAGAAGAAGAAGGCATCTTCTTCCAGAAGTTGTTTCATCAGCGTCGTTTTTCCGACGCGCCTTAGGCCGGTGATGGCTACAATCAGCCCGCTCTCCAGCAGTTTTTTTACTTCGAAAAAGGACTTCCTTTTATACGCCGGCAGCTCTTCCTTCTCGCCTCTATTGATAGGCGAAAAATCCAGGATTTCCTTCTTTGTCGGAACTACCATGTGCTCTTATAGGAGCATAAAACTTAAAAATGTGCTCTTATAAGAGCATGAGCCTGCAAATTATCTCGTAGGTACAGAGCAAGACTGTGCGGCCGAAGGGAACGTGCTTAATCTTAAGAAAACTATAGTAAGAGTTTAAAAATCACCAGGCACCACGATCAATTCGCTCATCGTGCGAATTTTCAACTTTTGCAAAAAAGAGAAAAGTGGACGAGAACCAAACTCCCTCAAAATAACTGGGCGTTGGTTGGCTCTTAGACAATTACCAGAAGAAATTTTTGAGAGACGCATCTGCCAGGATAATGACTGGATGATTTAGCTAGCCCCTAATATTGCAAATAGATGATAAGATAAAAACAATGCATGCGCTCCGAACGAGGTTAAAAAGAGAACAAACGAGAAACTAAAACGCCGCTGCAAAATTCAGACGAATTTTTTGAAAAGAAAAAAAGAAAAAGAGAAAGGCGTTACGCCGATCTCAGTCTGGATATGAACTGGTTGGCTGCCTCAATGGTATCGTCTGCTTCCTTGCCAGCCACGACAATCTTTTGTCCTTGGACAACCTCTCTCACAACAACCCTGTTTTCTGGTGCGCTCCAGTCAACTGGGCTGCCTGA
>JAWCKZ010000006.1:0-50804 GCA_038851325.1 Candidatus Bilamarchaeaceae archaeon | reverse complement strand
AAAGGGTAGGAGGATTGGAATGAAGAACACTGGGAAGAAGGGTAAACTTCCTATTCTTCCCTCTCCTTGCGTAAGAGAGAGGCGTTTTAACCTCAGCTGGTTACCCAACCGCACTCACCCTTTTTTCTTCTCTTTCAAGTAGTAATAAACCACGAGTAAGATCACTGCCAGGATAATTGCGATTATACCCCCTATGCACCACAATGGGAATTCTTCGTATTCTAGCGGAAGAACGGTAGTGCTTTCCTTCGACAGAAAGCCTGGTCTCCCTCCGTATTTAAGATAGACTGTTATGTTTTTGTTGGTTGCAAGGTCTTCGCTTGACAGCTCAACTGGGAAATCCTGCACTGCAATCATATTTGGCTCAAGTGCATCATTCCTCGGACCTCGGATTCTAACCAGTTCGCCGTCAAGTATAAGCTCAACATCAGAAGAGACATAAACGCTTTTGTTTTCATTGTTTCTTATCGTCACCTGAATAACTTTCCTTGAACCATCGTATCTCGCTGATTTCGCAGTAACATTCGATTTGTCCACATACTCTATTTCGGCTATCGGACCGGAATAGTACGAATACTCTTCAAGCACGCTTTTTGTGCTTCCGTACTTCACGATGACCACTGCAGTCACGTTACCCTCTTCCACCTCTGAGAGGTCAAGAGGATACTCAAGTCCGGCAACATCGCCGTATTCGATGAGCTTTGTCTCGTTCTCGCCAAGGACGCGATAGTCCTGGCCGTTAACCTGTATCTTGATCTCAGTTATGAAATAAGCTGGTCCATCGCCCAGATTATCAAGACGAATCATAAGGCTTTTCGAAGCCCTGTTATAAACCACCTCTGAGATATTCAACTTCGGGATGTAGGCAGGGAGTGGAAAGGTGTCAAGACCTAGCACGCCCCCGGCAGCGCTGGGAACAGCCTGGCCATACCTTACCCACAGACCGAATGTTTTATTCATGCCTTCGTTTAAGAGTTCTGTTTCTATACGTGCACGCATGGCACGGATCGCAGGCGCGATCTTTGTCCCGCCTATGAGATAAGCGATCTTCAGCCTGTCTTCCCTTACCTGCTCCTTTACAAAATTGTAGGTAACATCAGGAACAACACGGCCACTAAAAATAAATGGAACTCTGCTCGAAACCATCCCTTCCTCGATGAATGTTCCCTCTGTGAAAATAACCATGGTTATGTTATATTTTTCCATTAGCATTCGGGATATTTCGACATTATCTGCGTATCTGTCCTCGCCATTTCCGATGTATCTTGGGTTCAAATCAGCGAGTTGCTCTTTTACCTCACTGTCAACATAGCCGTAGATTGTAATCTCGTCAGCGTCCTTTACAATCTCTCTTATCCGTTTTGCGTTATCCTTTGTGGAAAGTATCACATATGCTCTTTCCATGGCTGCGTAGGACATAACTGATAACGCGCCATCTGCATAGGCAGAATCAACAATTATGAACTTCTTTGCACCAGAACGCGCTGCAAGGTCAAGATTTGTGTTCCCAGCATCAGCAGATGTATAGAGCTCCACGCTGTTATTTCGTCTTTCAAGCACGTCTCTTAGAAAGGCGCTAACTGGTTTTGCCTCTGACTGAATAAGCAGGATATTGTGGCTACCGCCAACTTTCGCTGCGAGTAGATCTGGGCTTCCCTCTGGGTATGGCATGAACTTGACTGGGTAGCCCTTGACGTTTGCATAGAATATTCCTGAGAGAACATCCCTCCCGTCCATCGAGTTAACCACAACATAATTTTCAGCATGGGCTATGAGAGTAAGAAAAAGAATAAGGATAGCCAGTTTTCGCATTTCGTTTGCACCCCGTTTTTCGAGATACCTTCACTCATAATATTTATAAATATTACCTCATGGCTTTTGACAATTTGATGGACGCAGGGGGAAGCTGATTCTACAAAAAATGTAGTAAAGAGCAAGCCTGTTCTAGGCTAGACCAGCATTTTGAAATAGGTGTTTCGAATTACTATGTCTACTTATACGCTCGTCATGCAGCAAGGCTGCTACTCACTTTCCTTTTTTATAAATTAACTAATACGGTTTTCGGTTTTCTTTTCTTAAGGTCAAGCAGAGCGCTCCCTCTGCTCGCACAGTCTTACTCGGCAGTCTTTCCTGTATTCCGGATATAATTCGAACAGGCTCTTTTGAAACAACAAAAAAGAAGAAAAAAGAAAAAAGATGGCGTTATGCAACTTCTACATAGACGTAGTACGTCTCTGCCGGTCCTGGGCCTACACCCTCGCTTGTTGGAACCATCAGCTCGTAGTTGGCAGCAGCACCGGTATAAGAGGTACCAGAGTCGTCAGCATTTACACAGAACGCCATGTCATCCTTGGATGAAACGTTTGACTCTCCCAGCACGCATGTGTCGAAAGAACCAGCTGCGTGGTTTATCACATTTCCGTTAATGGTACCTGGACCTATGAAGTAAACGTTGCAGCCTCCAGTACCGACTGTGTTAGTACCGGAATCTATATCTGTTGCCGTGAAGCCCCACTGAGCATCGACATTAGCACCGGTTCCTGCTTGTGCATTCGCCCAGTCAAAGGTTGTACCTGATGTCAGGCAAACAACTGAGCCATCAATCGAGCCTGACCATTCGTACAGGCTGTTACCAGAGTCGTTGTCTGCAAGTATGACACCACCTGCAGTCAGGTTACCAAAAAAGCCTGCCCACTTTTCTGTAAGTGTGTTGCCCGCTGTAATGCCCTGAACGCTGATGTTTCCACCTTCAGTGGTCACAGTGTCAGCTGGACCAGCTTCCCACCTTGTAAGGAAGGTCTGAGTACCTACCTGCGCTGGTGCTGGTATTGCCATCACTAATCCGCTTCCCAGGAGTAGGACTCCCAGCAAGACAAAGATCGCCTTATTACTAAATTCCATTCATTCATCACCTCAAATCCTTTTGAACTGCAGTTCAACTCATGGCAAACTACATTTGTTTGCCATTAGCGAAATGCATTTCTGCATTTCGCTTCAGTTCAAGGTTGGCACTAACACGAAGATAACATTTATAAATTTTTCCTTCTTCTGCTTCTAAGAGTTTCTAATCAATAAGAGGTTGGTGGGTACATGATATTTGGAATAGCAGAGGTTTATTTTGCATTGGCAACCGGAATTGCCGCACTGGCTTACGCTGCAGTGCTCACTGGAAGCGTGCTCCGGGCGCCAAAGGGCAGCGAAAAAATGCAGGAGATTTCAGGAGCAATTCAGGAAGGCGCGAACGCATTTTTGATGCGGCAATACAAGACGCTTTTACCTATTGTAATCGTGCTTTTTGCAGCAATTTATTATGTTGTAAACATGGAGACCGCGCTTGCCTTCCTTGTCGGTGTGCTTTCATCTGCGCTTGCTGGTTATATTGGAATGCAGACCGCAGTGCGCGGAAACGTTCGAGTTGCTGAGGCAGCAAAGGGTGGGCTTGAAAAGGCGCTCTCCCTTGCATTCCGAGGAGGAGCGGTAACTGGAATGGCTCTCGTGGGTCTTGGGTTGATTGGGTTGAGTGTTCTGTATATAATATTTGGAAATATTGCACCGCTTATTGGATACGGCTTTGGTGCTTCGCTGATTTCGCTATTCGCGCGTGTCGGAGGCGGAATATACACAAAGGCAGCAGATGTAGGAGCAGACCTTGTTGGAAAGGTGGAGAAAGGAATACCTGAAGACGACCCGAGAAACCCAGCAGTGATAGCAGATAACGTTGGTGATAACGTAGGGGATTGCGCAGGAATGGCTGCAGATGTTTTCGAATCATTCGTTGTTACAGTCATAGCGGCCATGCTTCTTGGAAGCGCAGTTGAGCTTGTCATGCTTCCGCTTGGCATAGCGGCATTGGGCGTGCTTGGCGGAATAGTCGGCTCGCTTTTCGTAAGGCTTGGAAATGGTAGGAACATAATGGGCGCATTCTACAAAGGGATAATAGCAACTGCAATCATTATGCTCTTAGGAGTTTATGCATACACAGGATTGTCAGCATATCTTTATGTAGCAGCGATAGGTATTTTCGTAACACTGTTGTTATTCCTTATAACAGAATATTACACCGGAACGGCTTACAGGCCGGTGCGTTCAATAGCAGAGGCATCGAAAACAGGTGCAGCAACAAACCTAATTACAGGACTTGCAGTTGGTATGGAATCAACCCTTCTACCTGTGGTCGTGGTAGTCATCGCGATAGCACTTTCTTACTATCTCGCAGGGCTTTATGGCGTTGCGCTTGCTGCTGCAGTCATGCTCTCGCTCAGCGGGATTGTAATTGCGGTTGATTCTTACGGACCAATAACAGACAATGCAGGCGGGATTGCTGAAATGTCAGGCCTTCCTGAAAAAGTGCGAAAGGTAACAGATGCGCTTGACGCAGCTGGCAACACAACAAAGGCAACGACAAAGGGATTCGCAATCGGCGGTGCTGCACTTGGTGCCCTTGCACTATTCGTTGCATTCGCAACTGAAAGCCGTTTGGAAGCTGCGCACCTGACCTTACTTTCAGCGCCAGTTGTCATTGGTTTGTTCATTGGTGCCCTTCTTCCTTTCATATTCTCAAGCCTGCTTATGAGAGCGGTCGGCAGGGCTGCGTTCGAGATAGTGGAAGAGGTTCGAAGGCAGTTCAGAGAAATCAAGGGCTTGATGGAAGGAAAGGCAAAGGCAGACTATGCAAAATGCGTTGACATAAGCACTGCCACTGCGCTTCGCGAACTTGCTCTTCCAGGAATAATTGCAGTATTCGCTCCGCTGGTTGTCGGCTATCTCTTTGGAACTGCTGCGGTCGGTGGGCTGCTTACAGGCGCGATAGCAAGCGGTTTTCTCTTAGCCCTGATGATGTGTACTGCAGGCGCGTCGTGGGATAATGCGAAGAAATACATCGAAACAGGGGTATTCGGAGGAAAAGGAAGCGAGCCGCATAAGGCTGCAGTAATCGGCGATACTGTTGGAGACCCGCTCAAGGACACTGCAGGCCCTGCGCTGAATGCGCTGATTAAGGTGCTGAACACGGTCTCGCTTGTCTTCGCAGGCGCTCTCGTTGCCAATTCGCTCGGGCTTCTCGGCTGATAATTTTTTCTTTATTTTTGTTTCTAACATTCTTTTTCCATGGCGCTCTTTTTCCCATCAGTTTTCTTTCTATATCATTTTCCACATTTTCCACCTTCGGCAACATTTATAAAAACTTTGTACCAGAAAATAACATAGATGTAAGCACAAATAAAATAGGTAAAGACATAGGTGAGAACATGCCGGCTGTAAGGTGCGAAAAGGCAAAGATTGTGGATACGAAAAACGGAAAAGAACTTGTATGCACAGAGACAGGAAAATGCTTAGTCGAATGCCCGCTTAATGCAAAAAGATTAGAACCGCCGGCCAAACCAGGCATTCCCATGGCAATCGATGCTGAGACAATGGCATGGCTCGAAGAAGAAGGAAAAAAATACAAAAAAGAAAAAGAGGCAGCAAAGGGCAAGAAAGAGGATAAAGAGAAGAAGGAACCAGAACCTGTAAAAAAAGAAAAAGGAAAGGGATGGCTGGAGGAAGCAGAAGAGAGATGGCAAAGATTCCTAAGACATAAAGATTGAAGATAAAGTGGCCATCCACGCGCGTTTATATCGTAAGTACTTTACCCAGGGTGTTGCAAATTACGATGTTTACTTATGGGCGCTCGTCACGCGACAAGGCTGCCACTCGCTTTCCTTTCTTATAGAATACTAATATGGTTTTCTTAAGGTTAAGCGGGCGCTCCCTTTGGCCGCGCAGTCTTGTCCTGTATTCCACGAGATAATTTGCAACAGGCTCACTTTACCATCAGTTGAAAGATTTAAAACTGCATACGCAAACTAGATATTTTTTCTTATTATATCTTCCACTTCTTTCTTTCGTTTTTTGAGTTTTGTTTCATCCTTATATTCCATAGTTAATCTTATTACCGGTTCTGTCCCTGAAGGTCTTATGAGGAACCAACCGTCATCCTCGTCCACGCGGATGCCGTCCTCGTCGTTGATTTTTCCTCCGGTTTTTATCATGGATTTGATTCTCTCCATAGACCTTTCCTTGTTCGATGCCTGGAATTTATCCCTGTGGATGGAATAGGTCTTATACCTTTTCCTTAGCTCAGAGAATTTCCCTTTTTCTAAGTAGATCTCAAGGAATTTGGCTGCCGCGAGGATTGCATCAGGGACATGAACGCCATGCTGATAGATGTATTCCCCGCACGGCTCTCCTCCAAAAACTGCCCCTTCCTTCTCGAGCGTCTCACCCACATAAACACTGCCGACAGGCGTAACGATAAGCCTGCCACCATTTTTCTCGACCGTTTCCCGGATAATCAGGGACGACTCGATTGTCGAGACAATTTTTTTGTTTTTGGATTTTGAAAGCTCATGTTCAATCATAATAGAAAGCTGGACATCGAACGGAAGCATCTCACCATTTTCGTCAAGAATTACGCAACGATCAGCATCGCCATCATGGCCTATTCCAAAATCTGCACCTGTCTCTTTTATCTTTCTTGAAAGTCCTTCCAGATTTTTTGCATTCGGCTCTGACGGTCTTGAAAAGCTCTCTAGGCTGTCGTTTATGCTTATGACCTCACACCCAAGTTCTCTAAGCAACGAGGGCGTGATGACTGCGCCTGCACCATTCGAATCAATAACCACTTTTGGCCTTTTGCCTCGTGATATTTCAACAAGTCCCTTCACGAATTCCTTGTGCTTTTCGATGAACGAGCTGTCAACAAAAACCTTTCCAACTTTGTCCCACCCGACAAGTTTAATCTCCTTGTTTCGGTATTTCGCTTCTATTATCTTTTCTGTTTTCTTTGGAACCTCCAACCCTCGCTCTATGAACTTAAGGCCATTGTATTCTGGGGGATTATGGGAAGCAGTGATCATTATTCCCCGTGCAACCTTCAGCTTTGTGGCAAGTGCGACAGTGGGCGTCGGCACGATGCCAAGGTCCACCGCATTTCGTCCGGCAGATGTCACACCGGAAAAAACAGCATGGGAAAGCGGCAATCCTGTTTTTCTTGTATCCCTGCCGACCACCATATCGGAATCGGCAAAAACATTGGAAAGGAGAAGAGCAAGATTTTCAGTTATTTCGGTGCCGTAAATCCCTCTTATTCCTGAAGTCCCGAACATCAAATCGCCATCCCCTTCATCATTTTTTCCATCTGCGCCCTGAAGCCCCGGTCATGCTTGAACCTTTTCATCATCCTTTCAACCTTCTCGAACTGATTAAGAAATTCACGAATGTCGGCTTCAGAACAGCCTGAGCCGCGTGCAATCCGTGCAAGCCGCGTTTTGCTCGAGCGGATGAGCTTCGGGTCTTTTTTCTCCTGCTTAGTCATGGAGTTTATCATCGCCTCGTATTTTTTCATCTTCTCCTCGCTCTGCTGAATGAGCTCTTTCGGAACGTTCGAAACGCCAAGCATGGAGAATACATTGCCCAGCGGGCCAAGCTTCTTTGCGGATTTCAGCTGCTCGTAGAATGTTTCTATCGTCAGTTCCTCTGTTTCAAGTTTCTTTATTTCCTCTTCCTTGGCAACCTGCTTTATCTTTTCCATCAGGCTTTCGATGTCAGGCATGCCAAGAAGCCTGCCTACAAACTTATCAGGCTTGTATACCTCAAAATCCTCAAGCTTTTCTCCGACACCAATGAATGCGATCTTCGCTCCTGTTGCCGCAACTGCGCTCAGTGCACCACCGCCCTTTCCGCTTCCGTCCATTCTCGTGACAATGACCCCGCTTATTGGAACGATTTTCCCGAATTCCTCTGCCTGTTTTCCTGCAACCTGCCCTATGTCAGCGCTCATCACAAGGAAAACCTCGTCTGGCTTAAGAGCGTCATAGACCGCCTTTAGTTCCGAAGCAAGCTGCTCATCAAACGCACTTCTTCCGGCAGAGTCCACAATGACAACGTCTTCCTTTGCAGTCGAAAGCGCACGCTCTGTTATCTCTGCTGCGCTCTTGGTTTCCGCGAAAAACCTTGCACCTACCTTTTCTGAAAGTTGTCTAAGCTGCTCCTGCGCAGCAGGTCTGTCGACATCCGCGCCAACGAGAAGAACGCTTAATCCACGGGACTTGTAAAATTTCGCCAGCTTCGCTGCTGTCGTTGTTTTTCCGCTGCCGTATAAGCCGCAAAGCAAGACTCGATGGCGGTCAACACGGGGCAAATAGCCCTCGCCCATAAGATGCACAAGCTCGTCATAAACCACCTTTACAACGTGCTCTTTGAGCGTGAGCGCCTCCTTCTTCTCTGTCTTCAGCGCCCTTTCCTCTATCCGCTTTGAAAGCTCGGAAACAAGCTTAACATTTACATCAGATGCGATAAGCACCCGCTGTAAATCCTTAATCAGCGATTTCACTGCCTGTTCGTCAACATAATGCTTGCCTGTAAGCTTTGCTATCGCCTCTCGTAGTTTCTCTCCTAGCATCACTATTAATAGACTTAAGAAACTATTTAAATACACGCGAAAACGTTTTTCCTTGTTCTTCTGTGATAACACTAAAAATTTAATCCCCCAAACAGCATTATGAAAAACCTTGAAGTTGCACGAATTCTCTACGAGATTGCGGACATGCTCGAGGCGCAGAATGTTCAGTTTAAACCTGTTGCGTACAGAAAAGCAGCACGAGCAATTGAAGAACTACCTGAAGACATAACATCTGTTTGGAAGAGAGGAGAGCTTGAGAAGATCCCTGGTGTTGGCTCTCACATAGCAATGAGAATTGCAGAATATTTAGAAACCGGTAGAATGAAGTATTACGACGATTTGAAAAAAGAATTCCCCATTGATTTTGAATCTTTAGGTCGTATCGAAGGACTTGGCCCAAAAAGAGCGATTACACTCTATAAAATGCTTGGCATCAGAAACTTGGATGACCTTAAAAAAGCAGTTGAGCAGCATAAGATCCGCGAGCTCCCTGGCTTTGGAGAAAAGAGCGAACAGAAGCTAGCCGAGGGTATAGAACTTGCGGCCAGCAGCGGAAAACGAATGCTGCTCTCTCAGATAACACCCATAGCGCAAGAGTTTGAGCGAAAGCTACGCGCTCTCAAAGAAGTGGAAGCACTCGAGATCGTTGGCTCTTATAGAAGACGAAAGGAAACTGTGGGGGACTTGGATATACTCGTCGTCTCAAAGAATCCTGGAAAGGTGATGGACTTTTTTGTAAACATAGAAAAGCCTGTTACTGTTCTTGCTAAAGGCCTCACAAAATCATCTATTCTTCTCAGCAATGGGCTTCATGTTGACCTCCGTGTTCTTGAGCCCACATCCTATGGTTCGGCCATGCTTTACTTCACAGGTTCTAAAGAGCATAATATAGCTCTCCGTACCTACGCAATGTCAAAAGGTATGAAACTCTCGGAGTATGGTCTTTTCAAAAAAGAAAAAAAGATAGCCGGTAGAACAGAGGAGGAAGTTTATGAAAAACTTGGGCTCAAGCAATGGATACCTCCGGAACTTCGCGAAAATATGGGCGAGATAGAGGCAGCGATAAGAGGAAATTTGCCTCAACTCGTAGAATTAAAAGATGTTCGCGGTGATCTCCATGTTCACACAAACTGGAGCGAAGGACGAAACAGCCTTGAAGAAATGGCCATGGAAGCTAAGAACCTTGGTTACGAGTACGTACTCATATCGGACCATGGAGGCTCGCTTGTACCAATTGCTCGCTGTATGAACGAGAACAAAATACTTGAACAGGGAAAGGCGATAGATGCGTTGAACAAAAAACTTGACGGGATTACTCTTCTAAAGGGATGCGAGACGAACATAAAGGAGGATGGCTCTATAGATGTTAGCAATGCTACGCTGAAGACACTTGATATCGCAATTACTGGAATACATACAAAATTCAAGATGCCAAAAAAAGAAATGACGAAACGGATAATCGCTGCAATAGAGAACGAACATATAGACATAATAGCGCATCCGACAGGAAGGCTTATCGGTTCAAGACCGCCTATCGATTTTGATTTTGATGAGGTGCTCGATGCAGCAAGGCGCACTGGCACAATCTTAGAAATAAACGCCTGCCCTGAGAGACTTGACCTGGATCACGTCCACATATTTAAATCCAGGGGCAAGATAAAATTTAGTCTTGGAACGGATGCGCACGAGAAGAATCAGATGAGATTTATGGAATTTGGAATAGCGCAGGCCAGGCGAGGGTGGTGCGAAAGGAAAGATATGTTGAACACTCTCCCACTGAAAACCCTCAGAAAGATATTTGGATTTTAGCAACGAATGATAAATGCATTTCTAAGCTTTCAGCAGAATTTTTATAGCTTATTTATCCATATATACCATGCGCTCCAGAAGTATAGGAAAAACAGAAAGCATAGAAAAGAACCATGACACCGCAACCGTGCGCGATATCGCCAATGCGCTTAAGAAGGCGCTTCTTAGTCCTGAACCAATCTGCCACCAGAACATGAAATTATTTGAAACAGCAGAACCAGAGTTGAAGAAAAAGGTTGCAATGAAGGCGTTATGTTCTTCCGAAAGGGAGGTTCGCAACTTTGGGATTGGAATACTTAAGAAAATGGTTGGAGACATAACGGACGATGACCTTCTAAAGTTGGCGAGTTTTTTAGATATAAACGTACCTGAGATACGTGCTGGTGCTGTAGAGGTCTTAGGCGCGTTTGGTCCGAATGAATTCGTGCGCGATGTCCTCCTGGTGCAGTTGGAAAAGGAGACTAATGAGCACGTAATCTCCTCTATATTAGATGTTCTGTGGTCGCTTGAAGCACGTATGCAAAACAACTCATTTGAATACCTTGTGAAATTGATTACAGATGATAAGCCTGCCGTAAGAGCACACACTCTTATCCAAATAGAGAGATACAAAGATGTATTAAAGGAGAAGGACATTCTCAGCCTCAAAGACGCTTTAAATGATGACAAACTGCAAAACAAACTAACTGCGTTAAGAGCCATCTACATCATAGACAAACCAAATATCACTGTGCCATGGCTCATTTCTCTACTTGATACCAATAATATAGACGAGGAAACTTTGAAGACAGTGATTGAAATTCTTGGGGACGCGAGAGGTTTTCGTCCTGCTGAGGAAAAACTCAAGGAGATGTATTGTAATAGAAAATACGAACAATTTAGAGAACAAATAAGGGATATCCTGTTTGATGATACTATGAGAGTCACGCCAAGACAACCGTTAAAGAGTGCTACAAGAATCGATTAGCGCGAGCACAATTATAGCCAATATATTTAAACATTTTCCAACACTATAAATTCATGAACAAAATGCAGGGGTCTATCAATCCAATAACTGCGCTTGTAGCATGGTGGAAAAAAAGAAAAATAAAATCCCTCTATAAGGATATAGTTGAAGGAGATGTGAACAAGGTACCTAAGGCAACCGCGGCGCTTAGCAGATTGGACCATCCCCTTTCCCTACTCGCTGCTATTAGCCTCCTTAGTCACGAATATCCTGAAGTACGCTTATGGGCTAAGGAGCAGGTTGAGCTTAGACAAAAATATCTCTACTCACCAGACATAGACAATCAATTTAAAAACGAGATATACAAAAGGCTTGGTGTGCTCCTTTTATCAAAGAAACCGTACGTCAGAGAGATAACCGTAGAGACGCTTGGCAAACTGAGGGACGATGATAATAAGATTGCTAGCGCTATTTCCGTACTCCTCCGCTCTGAAAATGATCGCGCTGTAATAGCAAAAGCAATAGAAGCTTTAGGGCAGCGTAACAACGAGATAGCATACCGCACCCTCAAATGGATGTTGAAGAGTGAACGGTTTGTTACGTTTAGAAAAGAAATAGAGGACGCTCTCAGCGCTAGTGATGGACTCGCAGGGATTTGAACCCTGAGTCTCTGCCTTTCCCGAGATAAAAATATGCAACTATTGTAAGGCCTTGCGAAGGCAGCGTCTTACCATTCGACTACGAGCCCGTGTAATCTTATTTTGCCAGCTGAATATTTAAAAAGCATTTAGGAGAAGTAGGAACATGTGCAATCTTTATCTTGAAGGAAACAGAGCTGTTGTGGATCTATCAAAATGCCCTTATGAGTTTGCCTCCCCTGAGTTCATAAATTTTCACCTGAAAGACCTTTCAACAACTGAAAAGCCGATAAAAAGAATAAGGTATGAGGAAGAAATCGTTGTTGAGCTTGACGAGGAAAAAACAGCAATACTCACAGAGTATGCAGCATTCATAAGACAGTTCGAGGCTATCCTCTTACGAACTGATGTATACGGACTAAAGGAAGATCCAGAATATGAAAATAGAAAGGCACTACTTCGACGTTTTTATGAGTATGTTTTCTTAAACCCGCTCATAGCAGAGAGGGTGCTTTTGGAATACAAGGAACCGCCGCCAGAGAGGTCTATCTACGTTGATGGATACAATACCTTTAGAGGATGGGTGGGGGGCATACTGAAGAGGTTCGTGGCAACAAAGCTCTATGCATTAGTGAAGAAGACCGGGGATCTTCGCGCAGCCTTTTTATCACTCACAGGGTTAAAAAGCCTTTATTTCGTTGCATCGCTTGTTCTTGACATTCCGAAAAATGCTGTGCCTGTTGATTCGCCAGATGCCCATTACTCCCTTCCTTATGGTATAGATGTGCAGATTTATGAAGTACCAGGCGCAGAGGCGTATCTTTACGTACAGAGAAACCCGGTAATAGAAAATCTTCCGCCAGAGTTACGCAAACTTCTTAGAGATACCATCCACGAACAACTGAAGGAATCATTTGAAGATATAAGATGGGACATATTGATGCAATTGAAAACGCGAGAATATCGTCAATATTTCATAGATAAGGCGTTGATGGAAGGCTTCAAGATAACTCCGGAGCAAGCACTTGCTATGGGTCGGGAGTGCGCTGCGTGGGTGGTTGGATTTGGTGCGCATATAGAGAACCTTGCGCTTGATAAAGATAATGTTACGGATATCTATATAGATAGTGAGAACTCTCCGCTATATATAGAGCATGTGAAATACGGAATCTGTCACACTCTCTATAGATACAATAGAGAGCTGCTTGAGCGAGCGTTCAAGAATATTGTGAGGACCACCGGTTCACTGCGAAAATTTGACGAAGGAAGTCCTATATTTGATGCTGTTGTGAAGAGATTGAGCATGAGAAGCCATCTCCAGAGACCACCGGCGACATTCGAAGAACTTCAAGGGGCCTTACGTATAATGAAGGAGCAGCCGTTCACTTATGCGCAGTATCTTGATTATTACTCTATGAGCCCATTTTTTGCTGGATACGATGATGTTCTCGTTACCCTAGGCTGCAGCGAAGCGGTTCTTGGGCTGAAGGGTGTTGGAAAAACTGCATTCACTGCTGCAAAGATAACATCAATCGGAACGCGAAGAAGGATAATACCAATTCAAGATATAGAAGAGATACCAGTTCGCACATTCAGAAAACGCGGTTTTCATATAGGCGCCGCGCGGGTTGCAAGCGGAGAGGCAGAGGAAGAACGAACTAAGGAACTAGACCTTGTTTCCATGGCAAATGCGCTTTTGCGAATGGGTGACGCTGCAATCATAATAAACGAAGTGCGCTCGCGAACAGCAGTTCAAGGTATTGTAAATCTGCTTAATACCCAACCTGGCGTATTCCTACTTTACAATCTTCATGCAGAATCTCTTAGAGACGTCCAGGACAGATTGGAGCTTGTTTTCGGAATACCGGCAGCAAGTATGTATGCAACAGACAGATACTCTTTCTTGAAAAAGGTAAGATTTGGAAGAAAGGGGCGTATCTACAGAGTGCTTGGCTACGAGTATGAGAGCGATATAGATGAAAAGAAGTTTGTGGAGGTCTTTAGATTTAGAAGGGGTCCAGCCATAGATGCATGCATTTGGGAGTGCAAGTTCATCAGAAACCCAGAGGCAAGTGCAACAAAGGCAGATAAGATCGACCTGAAACACCTGGAGAAAGAACTTGATATTGCTTTTATTCCACCTGCTCTTGCAAGACGGTGCGAGGAGACTGGTATATCTCCAGAACAGTATATACTTCAGGCATTCTTTAAGGCAAAGATGTATTACGATATAGCGAAGACAAGTAAGTTGCTTGATGATAAACTCCTTCTTGAGATCGATTTTGTCTTAAAGGCAAACACTGCTGCAAATAAACTGCTAGCAAGCATTGAAACCGAAACAGGAAGTGTTGATTTCGCAGACGCATGGAAGAAATGGGAGCCACTTTTCAAGAAAATACTAAAAGACGACATCGAAAGCAGAAAGATAAAAGCCGCAAACAAAAAGGAGGGAAGCGCTATCTCTTCTGAAAAAAAATAGTTATGTTATATAGCGATGGATGAACAAAGAAGACGAAAAGGTTAAAAAAACCAACCGACAAACTTTAACTACTTCAGCTCCGGTGGTGTAGAGGGTTGGCTCAGATTGAGTCAAAGCGCGTAGTGGTCTAGCATTAGGGACTGTCACTCCCTCGACTCGGGTTCAAAGTACTTATCTTATCCTCGCTCTCAGAATGCGAGATAATGAAAATCCCGACCGGGGCGTTTTTTATGTATTCTTCCTGTTTTCTTAAGTTTCTTTCTGTTTTCTCTGTTTTCTAAATGTTTTCAAGGTGCCGCAGGCTTGCTGTTTCTCTCAGGCTGCGGCGGTCGTGGAGGTTTTCTTACTGGTTTTTTAAACGGGCCCGGGGAGATTTGAACTCCCGACCTTCACCTTTCTTCCATTGCGATAGGAGAGTGCCGCTCTATCCAAGTTGCTCAACTTTTCAGCAACCAATTTTTTGAGAAACTTTTTCCAAAAAGTTTCTGAGCTACGAGCCCATAAAAAAGTATAAAGGTCTTAAATTTAAAGATTGCTCTCCTCAAAGGCTAGAATATATTTGAAATTAAGCCGAAGAAAGCGTATACCAGCGACTCATATATAGGGAATATTATGACACCGTTATTCGTGGCCTTCATGTCACCTATTATGTCAGAGCGAACATCTACCACGACATTCTTTTCTTCATGGATGATCTGACTCGCTCGCGAGACAACAGCAATCTTTGACCTGTAAACCTCTTCTTCATTCCCGACAATTTCATATACTATTGTCTTTGAGCTCTTTGCAGGGACAAAAACAGTGCGCTTGAATTCCCATCTTTTTTCTCCAGTTGCAGATACCTCGAATGCGTCTCCTGTAGCTCCTTTGTTCTTAATTGTTATCTCAAAACGGGCAGGCTGACCCGGGCCGGTCCGTACAAAAGTGGGATGAACATCCATGTCCATAACGTCATAGGTTATGTTTACCTTAACAAAAAAACTTACATTACCGAGCCCGTCTGCGTTGTTTTCATCTATCACGACAACTTTGGCTGTGTACTCGCCCTCCTGCGCATTCGAATCAGCAGTAAGCGAAGCTTGAAGAGGGTGGCCATAGAGTTTACTTCTTTCACCTCGCCAGCGAACCGGAACCTGCTCAAATATAACAAGATTATAATCGCCACCGATACCAAATTTTCCACCTGTGGTTACCTTTTCCTCTATAACAAGCGGTATTGTCTGTCCCGGGCCTATCTCCCCTATGTAGACAACGTCGCCTTCTTTTATCTCTGTATCAACAGGTGCAAGCATGTGCACAGCACTTATACTTCCAAAAAGAAGCAAAATTAATACGAGCGAGCGCATGGTTGTATTTTATCTGTGAGGATTAAAAGGTTTTCTACCTTTTTGATTTTTCCCTTACTGGTTCTTCAAACTTTATTATGGGGGGCACAAGCGGCGGCGTGAGATTGAATACTCTTGCTATAAACACGGAATTTATCGAAGAACTGTAATTTATCGCATTAATAACCTGCTCTCCGGCAATGCCGGTTATCCTCCTTGTTTTTCTCCACTCATCATAGGCAGTTTTCACCTCGGGTCCTTTGAAACGCGCTATTCCGTCAATCCGTATGTAGTGCTCTTCAGGGATGTACCTCGCACGGTAAGTAAATCTTAAGTTCAGAATATTGTTTTTCAACTCGGCATCGGTAATGTCAATATTCGTGTTTATTCCCTTTGGCATTTTCGGTATTCCTTCCTCTGTCTTCCTTGCTTCGGCGAATTCAAAATCCAAAAATTCCAGTATCATCTTATCATCCCGATTATAGCATTAGCAGAGCTAATTTTAATAACTTATGGATAGCGAGATGGACCAGGTGCACCCGGCGGAACGTATGTGGGTGCTGGCGGAACGAATTGAAGCCGCGAGCCGGCACCAAAACCCACGAGGTAGTAAATTACTATACCGAACTCTGGCTTTCCTGTGTGTTCGTACGGAACGTATGCAGGATGCGAGTAAACAGGGGGTTTGGCGGTTTTGCCATAGCCGTACACGCCCAACCAGCCAGGCCCGACTTTTAGCTTGAAAGAGATGCCGCCACCAGCCTGCGGCTTACCGGTAACAGTAACTCCTGCCACGGCGCCCAGCACAACCTTTGGCTTTATGTAAAAATCAACACCGGTATAAAAGCCAAGCTCCTCCCTTTTCGCTGCTATGAGATAAGCCTTCACATTGTCGACATATTCAAAGAACGCTCCAATATCCCAGTAGATTTTTTTGCCTGCATCAAAGAAATAACCGCTGGCAGCAAGATACGAATTCACCTTTCCATTGAATTTTCCCTCGAGCTTTGTCTTCTCGTCATAAAACCATTCCCACAGCGCATCGCTCAGCGCATCTTTTTGATCATCTGTAAGTATAACCATCTCCCGGTCCTTTATCCGCTTCAAAAGCTTAGGAGTGAACATGTCTTCCGGCACATTGGCGCATATGATGTTGAGAATATCAGAAGGGATTTCCTTAAATGCACTCTTTGCTATCGCATCGTCGTATTTTGCATAATTTTCCAAAAGAGTTCTGTAGCGCTTTGCCTCCTCGAGTACGTTTGAATAAAGCTGCACCGCTCCCTGCATAAACCAGCCCGGTTTTCCCCATTTTGCCTTGATGCCTGGCTCCAATCTCTCCGCATCTTCTATGGCAAGAAGAGCACCGACATCAAATGCCATCCTCTGCAGCATAAAGCCGCTAAAGGCATCAAAGCCTACGCCAGTTCCGACTATTCCTATCCTCTCGGTCGTTTTAACCGCTGCAATCCCTCCTGTCATCCATGTAGGAATGGAAGCGAATATCCGCCAGAAACCAGTGTCCCATGTATAAAGCGCTCTTGCCTGCACTGTTTCTGGAGGCCACTGCCCTGTCCATTCCTGCTCTTTTTCCTTTGCCAGGATGGACAGCTCAATCGAGAGGTCTTTGTTGATCTGCACACCGAGATAATAGTTATCAAAAATCTGTTTTGCACCTGTTTCATACTGCTCCTTGAACTTGTTTATGTAGGTCTCTGCATTTTTTGGGTCGTTGTTGACATTGGCGAGCATCTTATCGTAATCAACGGCCATTTCCTCGAACCCAGGTATCCTGCTGACATCTATCATTGCGGCTGATTTCATCGCTTTCAGGAATCCTATGAATCTCCAGAACACGTGGTCCCATTCAGGCTTTTCTTTTGCAACTGTGAACTGCGGCAACACATGAGCAAGACCGCCGAGAAGAACGTTGTTTGCTACTGCCTTGCTCCCATAAAGCGTTGTTCCTATCCTCCAGAGGCTCTGAAGGTAGTATTCCGTTTCTACGGACTCCTGCAGCATTGCCAGTGCTTCGAAATTCGTTGGACCGGCTTCAAGATAAGCTCCAATACCCCAGCTTGATTTAGGTGCCTGCGCCTTATAGAATGCCCCACCCTGTCCAATCAGCTTTTCTGTTGTAATTTCCTTCTCGCTTGTAATCAAGTCAGAAGCCAACTTGCCAATGCCTCCCCCGATGGTCAGCTCCCATGCTTTTTCTCCTTCAAATTGCCTGACTGTGAACACCGCATCCTGAATAAATACCTCTTCCTTCACCGCAGTCTCTTGTATCTTCAGCATTTTTCCAGGGAATGCAAGCTCGTAAACATTTATCTTCTTGCTTTTTTCAGCCCAATCCAGCTCAGCCTTTCCTGCTGCTATTTTGGTGTTAGCGGCGCCCACTGCTACCTCTGCTTTTAGCAGTTCCTCTTTTGCAGCTGACAGCTCGCTTTGCGCAGCAGCAATCTTGGCCTGCGCAGCTGCCTTTGCCTCCTCAGTCGCCGCAGCATCCAGCTCTCTTTGGCCCTCTGCCAGCCTGCTTTCTGCTTCTGCCTTTTTTGCCTCTGCCTTGAGTCTTTCATTCTCTGCTTTTACCTTTTCCGCCTCGCCCTCGGCTATCTTTTTCTTAGCATTGTCTATTGCTTCCTTTCTCATTTTTTCTGTTGTCACTGAAAATGCAGGCGTCCATTCAAGCAGCAGCGGCTGGCCGCTATCAGCAGCAATCTTCTGCTTCTCAAGGCTTTTCGCTACTATCGTTGCGTTGGCTGACTCTATTGCGTCATTGGCTTTTTTTATCGCTTCCTCTGCCGCAACTATGTCAGCATTTGCCGCATCTATTTTCTCCTGGGCTGCTGCCCTTTCCTCATCTGTTGTTGCTGCAGCAAGCTCTGCTTCTGCCTCCTGTTTTCTCCAATTAGCCGCGTCCCTTTTTTCTGTCAATCGAGGAAGACCCTCTGGGTTTTCCGGATCCCTCAGGTCATCGATTATTTTTTGTGCGGCAGCTATTTCTTGATCGATCACGGTTGTTTGCGCCTTTTTGTCAGCAGTTATAAACGGGATTGCCTGCGCATGAAGGAGCCATGAGGTCTTGCCAATGTCGAAGGCAAGTGCAGCACCCCCTCTTTCTATGCTTGGCTCGACGTTATAAGCGCCTGTAATCGGTGACTTGAATCCTCTCACTCCGTATAATGGCTTGTCTATATAGCCAGCAAAGAAATTAAGCATCTCGATAAAATCGTTCGTGCCACCCTTTACATCAAAGATTGTTCCATTCTTGTCAACATAGAAAAGCCTTGAGGTCATCCATGCCTTTCCTTCTGCTGTTTCCTCCCTGTTAACCGTTATAAGAACATCGCTCGGGTTTTCAGGGTCCCAGACATTCGTAATTGAGGTGAGCAGAAGCTTTTTTGTGCCATCATCAAGCTGCTCATAACCGCCTAGTATGCTCTCGACGCCAACCTCTTTGCCCTTTGCAGCACCTTTCTTTATGTAGCCTATCGGCATTGCAACAACGCTTGCACCTGCAAAGGTCTTTCCGCTTGTTTCATAACTTCCTCCAAAGGCAGCGCCGCCTGTTGGCGTGAGCAGTGTGCCTAGCGCGCCTGCACCAATTTCCCATTCCTCACCTGGCTTTTTGCCAACAACGCCTGCAAACCCGCCGCCGCCGACAACCGTTTTGTCATACCTAAGTGGCTCTGTCGATATGAATGCCTTGTTTATCTCGCTAAGCAGTTCTGTTGCGCTCAGGCCTGTTATACGCGTTTTTGGAAAATACTCAGGAACGCCAATGACTGGATGGCCGGCAAAAAGATAGCCTTTCACTGCCGCACCGACTTCGTCTGCTCCTGATGAAATATTCAGAAGGCCAACAGTCGGGAGACTGATGGTACCACCATAGCCATATTGGCCATAGTTGTTCACGCCGCCGCCTGCAAAGGGCGTTCCATACGGCACCTTGTCAAGATAATAGGGAAAAGGATACGGCGTAAGATAGTAGCCTGGCGCCTCCTTCCCTGCGGTAAGAGGGTATTTGTAGCCCGGCGGCTTCTGGGTTATGAGATGCGGGGCAGTCGGGCTGATGAATATATTGTTGTCCATCAGGTCATAACGGTTATACTGGGTTAGCTTGTTCTTGTCTAGATAAATCATGGCATCAAATGCGAATGACAGTCTGTTTATCATCGTCCTGATGTTCGGCTGGGTCATCTGGAAAGTAGAGGTTGGATTGTAAATCGGCTCGGTTACGGCATCCACACGGGCCTTGATGATCTCGAGTGCTCGGATAAACGCATCAGGGTTGTCCGTGCATATATCCGCAAGATGCTTCAATGCTGCAAAGTATTTTATCACGAGGACAGGGTTAAGCCCAGCGAGTCTAAGGGCAGTTGATGTCACAAGCTCCTTTTCCTTGGCATTGGTAACCCCACTGCGTTTAGCCTGGTCAACATATTTAAGGAACGTAGTTGCCATGAGCGGGCTCTCCTCTCCTATATACCTAATAAGATAGCCAAATGCGGCTGCCTCAAGCGGTTTATCAATCAGCGCTTCTGGTCCCAGCGAGGGCGTGTAGTACTCCGACTGCAAGACCTGTTGTGCATTTTTCATAATCTTCGGGTCAAGTGCCCGAACTGCTATATCCGCTGCCTTTTCAGGAAAATTTTTCTTTGTTGTATCAAGGTCAACGAAAAGCCTTCCTGTCGTCTTGTCTATATTAAGAGCGTATCTTACGTAAATGTCCCTCAGCTCCCGCTTCACCATAGTACCCTTGAAATAATCGATGAGTTTCAGGTTCGCTGAGCTAAGCGTGAAATAGGCTGTCTGGACCATCACCATCCCATTTTTTATCTCTGCGAGCTTTCCCTCAGGCGTCCCTGCGAGGAGGCCGAATTTTTCAAGCCATTTCTCCACAAAAGCAAGCTCCTCGTTTATCTTTGCAACTTCTTTTTTGCTTTTCTCGTCTTTTTTATCTTTAATCAGTGCTTTTTTCTTCTGTATATATTCAAGCCGCTTTTCGAGAATCTCTATGCCATTCCCGCTTGGATATTTCTCAAAATTTTCGGCAAAATACTTAAAGTCGTTCTCGCGCACATATTTTGTGTAGGCTTTCTCAAGCTGCTTCAGACTTTCCTCTTCTTTCTTCTTCGCTTCTTCCTTTGCCATCTTCGACTGGAGGAACATTTTTTTTACTTCCTCGCTTGGGAGGGTTATCTTGCGCATTTCAGAAGCCGTTTCAACCCTACTTGCCAGTTGCTTTCGTTCTGCCTCGGTAAGCCCCTTAAGCCATTTTGTGAACGCTTCTTTATCCTCGTCTTTCAGGAGGAAATACGTGTAGAGCGTGGCTTTGACAAGCTGCCTGGCGTTTTCCTCGCTTGTGCTGAAGGCTTCCTGGAATGTCTTTGTCAGTTCTTTGGCCTTATCTTCCCTTGATGCTCCGACCCCAACAGGTACACCTAGCGCTGAGATAAATTTATCAAGCGTATCCGCACGTATTAAAGCCAGGACGTCGACCTTCTTTGGCAGCTTTGATACGATCTGCGGCAGCTCTTTTTGGTCATACCCTTCCAAAAGATAATTTGGCAGAGGAAGGATGGTTTGTTTTTTCTCTGCCGCGCTTTCTCTATAAGCAGGATATTTTTCTGTCAAAACAGCAGTAAATGCTAAAAACTTTTCCGAGTCCTTTAGTGCAAGCTCAGCCTGAATTTTTTTATCTCCAGATCCGTCTTTGAAATCCTTCTTTTCTTTGAATTTGTATAACCCTGCCAGAAGAGCATAGAATCTCTTTCCATCCTCACTTTTTTGCCTTTGCTCAGGAGATAAATTGTAATAAGCATATAAAAAATAAAATGCAAGCTGTCCTTTCTGGTAGTCTGAATATTTCAAGAGGAGTTTTGTCAGCTTCTTTTCCTCTGCTTCCATCAAAGCATGGGCCTCCTCCTCCAACTCTTTCAGCGAAGAGAACTGTGGTGCCTTGAATGCTGGTACCCCCATGCCATACTTTTGTTCCGAATAGTTTTTAAACTTATTAATTTCCTGCGCCATGGAACTCTTTGGCAGTCCGGCTGCAAGATGGCTGGATATGAGTAGAGATAAAAGAATTTTTTGTAACTTACCCATATATCAATAATTAGGCACATGCATTTTTAATCCTGATTTTTCCCCTGTTTTCAACAATTACCAGGGAACTGTGCCGGGCAGAACCGGTTGTGTTTTCTTTGGTTGCGTGGCTGTTTTCGGGGCCAGCGTCCAGAACACTTTCTCAAGCAACTCTGGTGTCACCTTTGGAGTGAGCATCGAGGTCAGCCCAAGCCATTCCCTCGTCGAATTAATGATAGACCCTTTGTATTTTCCTTTCATATCGTTCATGGCCTCCCTATCGGTTGCTGCGTTTTTCCATATCTTTAAAAAGTCGCCTTTTGTTAAGTCCGCATACGCCTTTCTACCAGGGGATTTGATGTATTTGCTGTAATTGTCGTTTGTATATATCTTATCTATGTACAGCCGTAAAAAAACATCCTCAAGGGTCGCAGGATCTGCCTTTTGAAGGTCGGCTTTGAAAGCCCTATCATCTCCTTTGTTAAAAGACTCAATAAGTGCATCAGACAAAGGTTTTGGAGTGGTTGCTTTTATCCCTGAGACGGCTTTTAATTCTTTCACATAAAAATAGGGCTCTTGCTTCTTTTCATCCCACAGGAGCCTACTTTTCGGGTATTCTGCTCTTCTACAATAAACAAGAAGACCAACGAGAAGCCAAGGCTTGTAGAGTTTACCATCGCGGACAAAATCTGTCTTAAGGTAGTGCTGTAACTCCTTTGCTAACTTTTCATTCTTTGAAGCCTCAAAGTGAAAAAATAACCGAATGACAGAAAGTTTACCATCTTCAGAAGATAGATTAGCAGTTGGGCTTTTTAATGCCCCCACGAACGCTGCGAATTCTGGCCTCTTTGAGATAATTTTGTACAGGGCATCTGCGATATCGCCCCTCTCTGACAGTTCCTTTATCTTGGCAAGCATGCCTGTTTTTTTTAAACTATTTCCAAGCTCATCACTGTTTTTTGGGTCTAGTTTAACAAAAGAGTTAAGCACACGCTCCAATTCAACTTCAGTTTTATTTTCTTTTGAGACCATACAAGCACCTTTAATATTTTATTTTCTAATGTGTTTATTTTCTTTTCTCTACGATATCTCCCCCAGTACTTCTTTTCCTCCTTGTTCTTTTTCTTGTTTTTTTCCGGTGGTTTTTTTTGGCTTCTTCTTTTTTTGAACTGGTTTCATTTCTTCTTGCGGCTTTTCTTTTTTTATTTCTTCTTCGACAGCCCCTAACTTTCTCGGCAGGCTTGAAAAGACATCCATCGGAGTTGGGAACAGCTTTCCCTCCCAATAAAACTTTTCCCACTCCTTTGAGGCTGCCATTCTGTTAAGGTAGTCCTCAAGATCGCTTAGTCTATCCACATATGTTTTCATGAGATTTTCATATCCCATTAAATATTTGACTATTTCGTACGCTTTTAATTTTGTTGCTTTATTATTAAGCCATTTGAAAATACCTGCGTTCTTCTGAGAGTATCTCATGATAAACCGAGCAGCGTCAGGGTCATCCAAGAATCGAGTGTCCCATTTTGCTATTTCTGCAGGGCCAATAAAATATTTTAATTTAAGGTCATGAGCAAGGTCATGAGCACGACTGAGTTCCGCTTCGGCCTCATGACCTTTTGCTATTTCTTCACAAAGCGCGCTCAAATCTCCGTAAACAAGTTCGTTTTCTTTAAGAACGATCTCATTGAGGCGCTTCCGAGCCTCGGGATTCTTTATCAATGCATTAAAGGTATCAAAGGCAACAAGCCCAGACGCTGTGTAGGCGTCCAGAAGGTCCATAAGAGAGTTTTTATTAGTAATCACTTTTTCTCCTTCGAATTTATCTGTAGCTCTCTCAAGAGCCCATTCTCTGTGTTCCGCTACATAGGATAGTGGAACGCTACCATTCAAAACTCCAGCGTACAACATAAGGAACTTATCTTTGCGTTCCATGAAATACTTTATAATTTCGTTCTTAAAACCAAAGAGTTCAGCAAACTTTGTGAGGAAAACCATACCGTAAGGTACGAAAAAACTTTTCTCAACAAACTTATCGAAATTATCATTAAGGAGCTTCATGAATTCTATATTTGGATTTTTCTTCTTTAGTTCCTTTAACGCATCAACAAAGTCGTTGATTTTTTTATAATTAAAATAGTAACCGCCCTTCTCCGGATTGTAGAGCAGGAATCTCGCTTCTTTCTCAGTTTTTGGAAATACTCCACTTACAGGAGCTTTTGTTCTGATGAACTCCAAGAGTGCTTTGTTCTCAGCAAAAAATTCAAGCGTGCTCTCCGCGGGGCTTGCACCCAGTTTTTCGAGACTACTCCTGATCTTTTCGATTTCCTTCTCTTCAGTTACCTTTGGCTTAAGCTTAGAATAAGCATAAACCGAAGCATATATTATCGCGCCGAGCCAGGCAAGCTGAACAAGCCCCCACCCGCCCTTTTTAAGATAGCCTTTTTCCGTTTTGGGAAGTTCATAAGCCTTATAGGTAGGCCATATGAGAAGTTTGCTTATTTTCCGACCACCAGACGATGCTGCTTTCCCAATTGCTTTTCTCCACTCACCATCAAAAATCGGGGTATGATTCTTAATCGCGTTTTGAATCATCTCGTCTTTCACGCCGTACTGCCTTGCATATTCTACAAGCAGTTTTAGCTCATCAAACTCATCCTTAACAGAGTTAATCGAGCTCTCAAACGAGGTACCAAAATCATAAAATTCAGTCCGCTTTCCATATTGTTCCAAATACTCGCGTGTAATTATTCCCTTCTCTATATTTTTTGAGGCAGACTCACCCCACTTTAGTGCTGTGATGAGCTCGTCGAAATTTTTTGCTTTTTGTATAATAGCAACTAACTTTCCCTGCCCGTCCTCTTCAAGCCTTTTCAAAAATTTTTCGTCCTTTATGCTCGCAAAAAGTAACGCGTTGAGGTCTTTGTATTCAGCAATTTTTCTTAGGTTATCGCCAAAGGTGCGAAGAAACTCTTCTTTCCATTTTGGATCAAAACCAAGATTCCCAAGTATTCTTCCTTCAAGAGCCGCTATACGTTGTGGAATTGCGCTCTCCTTTATGATACCGCTTCTTAACCAGTTGGTAAAAAGCCATGTCTCTTCTGCTGTGGTGAACTTGACACTAAATCTACCTGAAATAGATGATAATACTTCTTGTACATTCCCTTTGCTACTTTCCCTGTCAGCAAGGATATTCAAAATAACGATAGCGTCTCTTTCTGTAAGAGGCGAGGTTGTGTATTTTAAGATGTATTGTTTTCCAAGAAGTTCGATAAGCCCTTTTGACCATTCATCTTTCGAGGAAAGGATAAGGTTCCATGCGTCGGACCGTTCGCCCGCAATATTTTTTATTAAAACACCAATATTTTCTGCATCAGCAGGAGCGACTTTATGGGTTCTAACATATTCATAAACGTTACGAAGCACCTCAGCAACTTCTTCAGCCTTCATTTTTTTAATTTTTTCCAAAATCTCATTTGCCTTTTGGGAGAACAAACCGGGTTCTGGCACTTCAGTTAAAACTGGGCATGGTTTTGGTTTTATCTTTTCTACAACCCAACCAACAGTTTTTTTTATCCTTGATTCTTTTTTCTTCTTTTCTTCCTCTGTTTTTTCAATTTGGGCTGTCGTTGTGCCACCCATCACAACACCTTTATTATAACATTTATATTCTTTATATATATTTTTAGAATAGAAATAAATAAATTCATTCTCCTTTTGCGCCTTTTGCGCCTTTTGAAAACATCTCTGCCGCAGTTTCTACTAGCTCGCTCTCCGGTTGCTCCTCTGAAAGAGTCGATATTTCTATGGCAAGCTGCTCATATTTTCTTATTTTATCCTCCATAGCCTTTGCTTTCTCTTCTTCTTTTGCAACCATGTATTCTCCAAGCGCACGGACGGCAGTAAAAACACCGTGTGCAAAACCAATGAGAGCGCTCAGCTTTGCCAACTCTTTAAAAGGTGCCAATTTATATGCAAACGAATACTCCTTAACTTCTTTCTGCAGCACGGTTTTTGTTGCCTCTGCGAGCATTCCCTGCTTAAGCTCTCCCTTGTCCAGTGCCTTTACCGCTTGTGAGCCGCCGCGCTCATGCACAACGCCCTTAACCTCAGAATAAAGTTCTTTCCATCCTTTTTTCTTTACAAAATCAAGAAGCGCTCTCTGCGCACTGGGTGAGAACGACATAATGGAGTTGAAAATCGCGGAGATAGCAACCTTTTTCTCCTTGACCGGAAGTCCTTCGAGCGTTTTTCCAAGCGCTCTCAACGTCTTGAGGTCGGTCCCGTGGACTATCTCTCTTATTATCAGTGCGCGAATATTTTTCTCGAACATACTATCTGAAATAAAGATGCTAAGATCGCGGTACATCTCTCCGAGATAACTCTTTAGCCACTTCTCTCCTCTTTTCTTCTCAATCGCTAGGTATTTCTCGAATACCTTTTTTGTTATAGGTCCGTCACCAGCCATTTTCGCGACTTCTTCCGCGACGGTTTTCCAACTACCTTTTTCCTTTGAAATCTTAAGGAGTTCTTTAAATAATTTCTTATCGTCAAGCTCAGAAGCAGCCTTCATAAAGATGTCTTGCTCTGTTTCTGTTACGAGAGCCCCGGTTGCCTTTTCTTCGCTCATTCTTACAAGAGCATCTCTGCCGATGGTCTTCGCAACACTCCGCGCTCCAAGGTGGATTAACCACTGAGCATCGAGCCCTGCAAAGATAACATCCAACACGAGCATTGCTCCCCCGATCTTTTTTTCCGTTGGTGCGCCTTCTTTTATCATTTTTATATCATTTATAATGGAGACAGCTGGACCTACGATTGGTAGGAGTAGAAGGAAGTCGTCCAAATTAATCTCTATCTTCTTTTTTCCAGTTTTTACATCTCGAGCAAGTTCAATCATCTCTTTTGGTCCATAAGCGCCAGTATACGGATCAAAATAGACCTTCCGCGGACCGTATGTAAGAAGATCTGTCGTCGTCGATGGAAGTTCTAAAAGAGGTGCATTTTCTATCGGTATTGGCTTGCCCTTCTGCGCAGAGATAACAGGTTGCTTAGGTTTTATTTTCGTTATAAAATTATACTCCTCCTCTGCTGCCTTCGCACCGTTTTCAAATTGGTCCTTGAAAAGATGCGCAAGGAAAAGCGTGCCGCCGACCAGATAAAGATAATCATAAGTTGTCTTTATTGCTGTGGCATCGCTGCTTTTTTCAATCTTTTCTAGAAGTTCTTCTGCTTCTGGTAGCAAGCCAAACATTTTCTTTAACGAAACTGCTCCTTCGGCAAGAGCAGCGTTCACCTTCTTTTTATCCGGATAATTGCTTGTCTCTTTCCTCTCCACAACATCAGGTGGAAAAAAAGAGATGAAGGCGTGTTTGTAAGAGAAGGAAAGCCAACCAAATAAAAACCCTATTTTTCCCTTTTCGTAATCGTAGTAATCAGCAAGAGTGTCATGGGCGTTTTTCAACTTGGCCGATGCTTCCTTAAAGGCAGAGTTTATTTCACGCAAACGCGCCACCAGCTCCTCTGTTTTTGTTTTCTCTGTTTCTGTTTTAATAGGTACCGCCTCGAGTTCTGCTGGTTTCTTAATCAGCGCCTTTTGTTTTTGATCTGCCATAACTAAATTGATGCTGTGAAAGAATAAAAAACCCTCTGGCTACAGGAAGCGGGCGTCTTGACCAGATTATTTTTAAAAACTTCTTAAGATGTAAGTTATATGCTACTTAAAAACAGAAAATATATCGTGGTAGTCGGCTCAATTATGTCCGGTTTGGGTAAGGGCATAGTGACTGCCTCAATTGGAAAGCTCCTTCAGGCAAGAGGATACACTGTTGCGCCGATAAAGTTTGATGGGTACCTCAATGTTGACTGCGGAACGATGAATCCATTTAGGCATGGCGAGGTCTTCGTGCTAGATGATGGAACTGAAGTTGATATGGACTTCGGAACTTATGAACGATTTTTGAACATATCGCTTCCCGGCTTTTGTTCTATAACCGGAGGAAAACTCTTTCAAAAAATAATAACAAAGGAGCGAAAGGGGGAATACCTCGGTCGTGATGTGCAATTTGTACCGCACCTTACTGACGAGATTAAGAGTTGGGTAAAGGATGTAGGGGAGCGCACAAAAGCAGATATCGTACTAATAGAGGTCGGTGGAACAGTGGGAGATCTTGAAAACGGCTATTTCTTGGAGGCAATGAGGCAACTTTATGGAGAAGAAGACGACAATCTTCTTTTTATTCAGCTAACATATGTGCCAAGCTTGGCTGAAGGGGAGCAAAAAACTAAGCCAACGCAGCATGCAACGAGAGTATTGCAGTCCATGGGCATTCAGCCGCGTGTAATAATATGCAGAGAAAACGAACCGCTTACTGAGGAGTCGAAGAAAAAGATTGCTATGTACTGCAATGTGAACGAGGATGCGGTTTTCGACGACCCTACTGTCAGAACAGTGTACGAGCTCCCACTTGTGTTGGAAAAGCAGGGATTGATTTCTGTCATCTCTAAATATCTCAACGTACAAGCAAGGGAACCAGAACTTAAGCAGTGGAAACGCGCAGTCGAGCGGATACTTTCACCGAAAGACGAGGTAAGAATAGCAGTAGTTGGGAAATACACCGCTGTAAAGGACGCGTATGCAAGTGTAAAGGAAGCGCTTATTCATGGAGGAGCAGCAAATGATGTAAAGGTTAACATTCATTGGATAGAATCAAGTGATATCGAAAAGGAAGGCACGGCAGTGTTGAGTGGACATGACGGAATACTCGTTCCTGGAGGGTACGGCGCACGCGGAATAGAGGGAAAAATTGCTGCCATAAAATATGCACGAGAGGAACGCATTCCTTGTCTGGGTCTTTGTCTTGGCATGCAGCTGATGGTCGTAGAATACGCACGAAACGTATGTGGTATGGAAGGAGCAAACTCAACAGAATTCGAAAAGAAAACAACCTATCCGGTCATCGATCTTTTACCAGAGCAAAAACAAATCGCCACCATGGGCGGAACAAACAGGCTTGGTGCTTATGAATGCAGGCTTAAGAAAGGAACGCACGCGCACAACGCATACAAAAGCGATGTTATATATGAAAGGCACAGGCATAGATATGAAGTAAACCCGGATTTTGCGCAACGGCTCGAGGAAAGCGGCCTTGTTATCTCAGGTAGACATCCGAGCGGAATTGTTGAGATTGTTGAATGGAAGGAAGGTTTTGGTGTTGGGACACAACCGCACATAGAGCTCAAAAGTAGACTTGAAGAACCTGCTCCGCTCTTCGTTGCCTTCATCAAGGCAGCACTTGAAAAAAAGAAGAGATAACTATTTGCTCTTTTTCTTTCCTTTTTTCTTTCGAAGTTGTACCTGTTTTCTTTTTTCTTCTTTCTTTTTTGCTTCTCTTTTTGCTTTCTTTGTCTCAGTCTTTTTAACAACTTTTTTCTTCTTCTTTTCTGCCTTCTCTTTCCTCTCTGGTTTTTCCTCTGCCACAGCCTCTGCTTTTTCCTCATGAACAGGTTGGGCCTCAACCGTTCCTGCGTGTGCCTCTTCCTCACCCTTGAGTTTTTCTATAAGTTTTCTGATAAGTTCTGCGCCCTTTTCAGAAGCCATAGTATCACGCAGGTTATAGAACGCTGAGATTTATATAAGTTTTCGTAGGCCAGTAACAGTCTAAGAATTCCCCACAACGTAGAATTTCAATCAACGAGATGAAAATTACGTTGCACCGATGTTAAATCTACATTCTGCCAAACAAATAAATCCATTTTGCTCACAGGAAAAAGCAAAGAAAAAGCTGGAAGAGGTCATCGTGGCGTTTCAGAATATTTGGAGACGTATTAGGGAGGTGCGCTATAGAGAAAATAAACAAACTTACACTCATATCTGCCGAACATTTTGACTATCTGTTCTTTGCTTTTTAATTTTGTGAACCCACTAGCTACATAAAGTTTAATGGCGCGGTGATTATGCTTGTGACACGCTATAATAAGGGATTTGTTTATTTTTGAACCTTTTTTTTTCAAATGATTAAGTATGAACCGACCGATTCCTCTCCCCCATAAGCTTTTTCTCACCCAAAGGCCTATTTCAGCAAAATGACCTTTAATTTTTATACTTCCGAATCCGACTACCCCAATGCTTTTTTCTCTATAGACATAGTAGTAGCTTTTACCGTTGTTCATTTCATCGATTAGCCTCTTTAAATACGATTTTTCTTCTTCTAGACTTTTAGGAGGCCTAGACTTGAGATACAAAAAAATTTCTGGAGAAAGCGCTTCGTATACCTCCTCGGCATCCTTTAAGTTTAATCTTCTTGGTTTTATTGCTATTTGCATGGTAAACCCTTTTTGTACAAATCTGAAATGTGAGTCAAGTTGTTCCAATAGAAAACCAATAAATTATCCTTTATACTCTCTGAGAGGATTTTCTTTAATGCGGCAGCTGCGTAAACAGGATCGATATCATAGAGGTACTCGACAACTTCAGCTGGCAGAGTTTCGTATATCTCATCATTTTTTGCAAAAAGGCTATGGAGTCTTAATCTTTGTAGCAGAGCCTTAATTGCTTCCTTTTCCAAAAATTGCGTTTTTGGATGTTTGGAGCATTTTAATTCGAGAAACATCCGAATGCTCTGTGCAATGTCTTCTGAGAATTTTATACCTAATATCTTTGTTGACATTTCGTCCAGTTCACTCAACTGTAAATCAGAATTAATAGTCTTGCAAAAAACTGCAAAATCTTTTTCGCTTGGGTTACTATCACTATCCATAGTTTTAGAGAGAAGCAGCAGGTAACTTCTTATTTCAGCCGTGTTGAAGTTTTTCGATAATTCATGCAAACGTTCTAGAACTGTTGACCTTTTGCCAAGTATCTCAAAAAATTCTGCTTTGCGCATTTTTTTTGTGAGTCGCCTTCGCTGTTCTAAAAAGAACTTGTAAAGAGAGAAAATCTCATTTTCGTTAAATAGGTCCTTACCATGGGCTGTTATTAAATGCCATCTCAGATAGTCTATCGTTCTTTGCAATCCGAGAGATTTTTTAACTAAATCTGTTGGCAGGACCATTTCTTCAGCAACGCATTTGATCTCTTCCCAGAGTATCTTTTCGAACAGATATGCTTCAAAAAGTCCTTCTATTAGGTATGCGCGTGAAAGTTCAGGTGCCAGCACACCAATTTTTTTACGTAGATGCTCTTTTACTAAATCTTCAAGAAAAATATTATAGTGGTTCAGCGGTTTGCCTTCTGAATTTGTTAATTTGATCGCCTTCGTTGGCCACGCACCTATAACATTTCCTCCCAGAACGAATGTATCTATGCCGGTAAATACGCAGGGAAGAGCCGCGTTGATAAACTCTTGTGTTATATATTGGCCTTTTTCTATTTCAAAAATCGTTTGCTTTTTCTCGCTGACTATATTCAATTTTTGTACCGCCCCCATAGAATATTCTAAATCGGATTCAAACTGCTTTCCGAATATCAAGTTTATTCTAATGCTGTCTTGTTGAGGTGGGGTCAAATTCATTATTTTTCCATGTTTTTTGAAAGAAAGTATAACCAACCTCTTAATTTCTTTTGCAAAGTGCCTTTCATTTTCAACATCCAAAATTTCTACATACCGGCATTCATTTTCTGTTAAAGTTTTTTTGATAGTCTCAACCAGCGGATAATCTGAAGCTTTTTTGTATGGTATCAATAAACTTTTTTTTGTCATGCGCGCTATTCCCGCAGCATTTTTGAGGCTGAGAACCTGCCCTACATGTAATCCGGAAACGTCTAACAAGGTGGGGATAGCAATCTTCATGTTGGTGTATTATCTGCTACAAAATATAAACGTTAGTAGTAACAGTCTAAGAATTCCCTACAACGTAGAATTTCAATCAACGAGATGAAAATTTCGGCTCACTGACGTCAAATCTACATTCTGCCATCTTTTTTGCAAAAGTGGAAAATTCGCACGACGAGCAAGTTGAAAAATTTTATTACAAGGACAAATTTGCAAAAAATTTGTCCTGTTGGGAAATTCGATAGAATTTACCATACAATAAAAAACTGAAAATAGGCATTTTCACAAAATAAAAGCACTCATTTTCCTCGTGCCCGAGGGATTTTTAAACTCTTACTAAATTTTGTGATTTTCTATGATAGAACCTGGGTCTGTTGCAAATTGCCTTGAAAACTACTCCACGAATTTCGTAATTTTTTCTGAATAGACTTCTCTGAGATATTTTATCATTCAGTTTCAGGGGCAAATTGCGCACCCCATAGATTACAGAACTAGGTTTGCTATCTTAATCTCTTTTATTGTTATATTTCCATTAATAGCCACTTCATATAAATCACTATTCGCTTCTGGCGTTCTTTCTTCACCGCCAACCCAATAATATGGATGGCCATAAGGATCATGACGCTCTTCCACATTAACCTTGAACCTAACATTCTGCAATTTCTTTGGCGATATTACCTTTGCTGTTTCTAGATGTTCAAACGAAGGAAGGTTAACCACAAAAAAGCGGCTTCCAGACAACTTCTCCTTAAGCATTTCGTATATCTCATCGATTTTTTTCTCAAGAAGCTCAGAATGCCAACTCTCTCTTTTCAACCATCCCAATCTCTCGGTCCTTGGTCGATAAATCGAAAAGGCTATCGATGGCACGCCGTAGAGCGCCGCCTTCCAGCACGCTCCGATTGTGCCTGAACTTATAAGCGGAGAAACACCGGCATTATCTCCCCAATTAATCCCTGAAAGCAGCACATCTGGTTTTGGGAATTTTCCTGAGTGAATGGCAAAGATAGCACAATCAGCTGGATTGCCGCTTAGGGTATATACGCCCTTCTCACGTTCTGTGAGTCGAAGCGGTTTGTGAAGAGTAAGCGCAGCAGATACCGCGCTTCTTTGCCTCTCTGGTAGCAAGGCATAGGCTGTGTCGTATCTCCTCGCAACCCTGAGAAGAATAAGCGCTCCTTCTGTGTAGCCGTCATCGTTTGTTATTGCAATGGTCACAATATTCACACTCCCTCACGGATACAGTCGAGAACGATCCCTTGGAAATAGCATGCACTCCCGAATGTTCTGCTGATTGCATATCTTCATAACAAATCGCTCTAACCCGATAGACCAGCCCGCATGGGGAGGCGCTCCCATCCGAAATGCGTTTATGTAAAACTCAAAATCCGCAACGTTCAGCCCGCGTTTTTTAAGTTGTTTTTCTATGAGATGCGGCAGATGAATACGCTGCGCTCCGCTCGCTATCTCAAGCCCGCGGTACATAAGGTCAAAGGCGTGACAAAGCTCCTCATTCTTCTCTGAAGGCATAGAGTAAAACGCGCGAATTGCTGTCGGCCAATCGTATATAAAATAAAGCTCATCGCCCAGTATCTCAAAAAGCTTCTTTTCAGCCTCTTTTGAGAAATCCTCCCCAAATACCATTTCAAAGCCTTCAGAATTGAGCCTCTCAACAAGCTCGGAGTAAGGATAGCGTGGCACTTTTGTCGGTATAGAAATCTCCGCTCCAAATGTCTTTTTTATCTCATCACCATACGCGCTTCTAACCTCTTTAAGTATATACAAAACAGTATCTTCCAGTATGTCCATTACATCGTTATGGTCAGCAAAACCCATCTCTATGTCCATCTGGACTATCTCGTTCAGATGCGTTGATGTGTTGTGTTTCTCAGCACGAAAAACCGGCATGGTTATCATAACGCGGTCAAATCCACCAATCACAGCAAGCTGTTTATAAAGCTGGGGGGATTGCACAAGATATGCTCTGTTCTCAAAATACTGTATCGGGAAAACGTCTGCGCCGCCCTCAGTAGCAGCACCAGTTATTGCAGAAGGATGGATCTCAACAAAGCCATGGTGATTCACAAGACGATTTCTAAATGCATTTGCAACCATCGACTTTGTTCTGAAAATCAAAGAGATGTCCTGCCTTCGCATATCGATGTATCTGTAATCAAGGCGAGTATCGATCTCTGAAGGAACCCTTCCTGTCGGATCAACAGGAAGCTTACGCTCTACGGTGTTAAGGAGGATGAAATCATCCGGAAGAAGCTCGACACCATCTGGTGCTATCTTATTCTCCTTTATCCTTCCTTGAAACGCGACCACGTCCTCCTTTCCAACTGAAATTGAAAGAAGTTTCTCAGGGCATGATCCTTTCTTTATTGTAACCTGTATGATTCCTGTCTTGTCTCGCACATGAATGAATTTAAGACTACCGAGATCGCGAATGTCGTGAACCCATCCTGCAATACGAACTGTGCTTCCTCCTTCCTTTTTTGCATCTGCTATGTAATGCGTCCTAAACATAAGATACCGCCCGAACATTATGGATATGTAAGAACATATGAATATGTAAGACATACGTTTTTATTGTTAACACAAGAAAGATTGAACATGTGCAGCAGGAATTTAAAGAGCTGAGTTGCAATGACACCCATCCTCTTGGCTTTGATGCTTCCGACCGGCGCGTGGCAGATGATAGGTATCGGCTTGGGCATAGCCATTGCTGTTGCTGTACTCTTTCAACTTATAGCAGCACTTTTTCAGAGCCCACAGATGAAAGCGATAGCAAATGAGGAAATCGCTGCGCTTTTTTTTACTATGATAATAATATGGTTTTGGGTCACTGCTGAGGCGTCGTTAAATTTTCTTGCAATAGCGATCACATCTATGTACACCGGACCTACAGGAAATGCGGAACTTCAAGGGCTGACAACCGCTCATCTCGATATGGCTATAATGAAGACTGAAGCATTCAGAACTCAACTCCTTTCCATGTATATTCGGCTTGTTACAATAGATGTCCTGGTTGGGTTCATGTCAACTCTTAGCTTTAATCTTGGGACACTTCCAGGTGGAGTCGGGATATTCTCTCTCCACATTGCGCCGTACGTACCACTAGCACTAGTAAGCGATGCTCTTGCACGAGTCTTGGATGGTATCGGTCTCTTGGCCATGACGATGTGGGCCAAAAAAATGATACTCCTTTTTTCAAAGGTAGCGATTCCACTTATTTTTCTTCCGCTTGGAATAATATGCAGAGCAATACCGTTCTCTCGCTCAACAGGCTCAAGCATAATTGCGCTATCTTTCGCGCTTTATTTTGTATTCCCCTTAACTGTCCTTTTTTCCTACTACATGATATTCGACATCTATGTATTGAAAATGGATTACGATTATGCAAAGTTCACAACCCCGTTTAGGACTGAAATTAGCAACGACGATATAAACCAGATGGTCAGTGACATGAAGCAGGGGGATGCTACAATAAGAGCACAACACGAAGAAAGTATGAGCGAAACCTCATCGAAAGCAGCAGAAGAGGCATGCTGCGGACCTGGTGCCAATTGCGGTTTAATAAAAAAGGTAATCAGGAAATTACTGTGCGGCGTTGATAAGATTGTTAACAAGGTAAACGAAGCAGGCGTTCCAGTGATAGGTACTATATGGGAAACCTTTAGGGAAATGCTAAGATATTCGGGCGGGATATTTGACATGCTATTTAGCGAAGGAAGTATATTACTACCGAGTGGTATGTTATCTGGGTTATACCTTACGCTTATTAGGGTCGTTTCAAAAACTGCAGAGATATTCGTTATCAGTCTATTAGCAACTATTTTAGAGATAATGATAACTGTAACAATGTACAGAAATATATCTTTACTGATAGGAGGAGAACCTGAAATCGCAGGAATAACAAAAATTATTTAGGTGGCTTTCATGAAAAAAGTGCTTGCATTCGCTCTCCTTTTTTCCCTTGCGTTTTCGCAAGGCCTCCTGGAAGAGGCCGAGGCATGGCAGTTAACATTTCAAGTACTCCTCGGAAGCGTTGTAATGGCATCGGTAATGATTGCGGCAGTTGCGTATGTCATGTCTGGAATGTTCGGCGCTGAGATGCGCGCTTCTATCCAAGGATGGGCGCACGGCCTCTTAGCAGCAGGTGGTATCTCGCTTATCATTCTTATTCTTGTCAACATTCTGGTTCCGCAGTTTAGGGCTGGTGTTGGAGTTGGTGGAGGGGCGGCACAGGCCGCAACATTGAACGCAATAATAGAAGGTGTGCTCAGGACCTTGCTCAACCTAAGCATTCAGGCATTAGCAATCTTGATGATACTTCTTGTTGTCATAGCAGCAGCAGTGTATCTACTTGGTCAGATGTTTGGTGCAGAAACACGCGCAAGAGCATCAACATGGGCGCAACTTCTGATATCATCTGCAATACTTGCTGCAGCATTATACGCTCTCATTACCAGCCTTCTACCTGAAACAGCAAGAGCGATAATCGCAGCCATGCCGATCTCGCGCGAGTACAGTATAATGATAAGTTATATCATTACCCTTGTAGGAATCGTAGTACTCATAACCTATCTTGCTTCGAAAGTGTTCAAGGTCCCTGAGTGGGAAGCATACCTCACAATAGAATTCACGGACCTATTAACATCGCTTTTGATTATCATGCTTGTTGTTGGGATGTTCTCTGTTGGCACAGAGGTTGCAAGAGCTATTGGGAAAGAGGCGGGGTATGCGAATGCTAAAACGCCTCCGCACGCAGCAATAATGGTTGTTTCTAAGATAATAAGAGCTGTGGAGGATGCACGAACGGATGCTTACATAATCCAGTCGTGCACTTCAATACTATCAACCTTTCATAAGAGAACTGGAGAATCTGCTCTAAACATGACTTATAAGATATTTCCCGGAATTGATTTCTTCGTCTCAGCAATAAGCACCATCGCCACAGCCCTTGTGATGCTTGAGGCAACCCTGAAAGTGCAGCTCCTTATTCTTCAGGGCGTGGAGATAGCCGCACCGCTTATTCTATTGCCTGCAGGGATACTGCTCAGATTCTTCCCACCAACGCGTGATGCAGGAGCATTTCTACTTTCACTTGCGATAGGATTTTATGTTATCCTTCCACTCACATATGTTATTAACGAAAAAATAATCCACGATGAGCTAAAGCTTGATTACAACCGAAAAACAGCACTGCGGGCTACTCTGTGCGGTTTCGACCTTTTTGCCAGTACCATCCCTCTGCTCGCTATCCCACAAATAGTAGGGGTATTCAGTTCTACCCTGGCTGGCCTTTTCCATAACACGCTCTCATTGCTGTTTTCCCAGGGTGGTCTCTTGATCTTTAAGGTAAGCGAGTTTATGGTTATCTTGGACTCTATAGCGGTAATATCATTGATTGGGTTTTTCGCTCCTGCAATTTCCATGGTGATTACTGTTGCGTTTATAAACGCACTAACACGATTTATAGTAATGAGGGGATAGGATGCCTGGCCCAACCGAAGTAATTCGCGCTCTTCTTTTACAGTGGTATGGAATTGCAACGATAGGCCTCTCAATAGCAACTGCGCTTGCTGCGATAGTATACATGCTTGGAGCGGCCCTTCTTAACGACAAGATGAAGGGCTGGGCAAAGATGGAGCTTGTTGAAGTCTTCTACTCAGCGTTGATAGTGGCCATGGCTTTCACACTTATTCAGGTCATTGATAATATTGTAATCATAGCACTTGATGTGACAGACCCTACAAGTACGACAACATACATGGCAGTTAAAACCCCGATATATGAAGAACGACTTGTTAACATATGCGACCCAAATGAGTTTATAGGAGAAGAATACGAAAACGTAACGGCTTGCCATATGCGACTTGGTATTTACTACCTGAACACAGTATTCCGCGAGGGCGCAGATCTCACCCTCACCATACTCATTAATTATGCGTGGACAAGCGTGGCTGGTGAGACTGCACTAACAGTACAAACCATGTTTGAAAAATCTGGATTTGTTATGTGGAGCCCATGGAAGGGCTTTTTCATTATAAGAAACATAATATTGGAGAATACTGCCACTTGGAATCTTACTGTTGTGTTTCTTGCTAAGATGCAAGAAATTCTCTTGAGGTTTATAGCAATCAGCGGATTTCCAATAATATTTGTTTCCGGAGTAGTCCTAAGAACATTCACATTTACAAGAAAACTTGGAGGTTTGTTAATTGGACTCGCGCTAGCGCTTTACTACGTTTATCCTTCCTTTTATGCACTAGGTGGTCTCATTACGATAGACCTAAAGGAAAGGGCACGGGCAGAATGGCTGCTGAACAGAGAAGCAAACCCAGATGGCTCAAAAGACCCACCCATAATAAACACCATTTATCTTAATATGAGCGATGACAAACGGATAGGCGGGATAACAATATTAGAAAGGAGGGAAACACAGAAGGCGACCTTACGGGAGATAGAGTCTATGAGCGAGGAAGAGCGACTTGAGGTCTCAAACTTTGGGTTGCCAAGTAAAGATGGTGAACAGATTGATTTGGGAAGAACGACTGAGAGAGAAAGGGAGGGTATTCTAAGAAGAACGGCGGATCGTGCGTGGGAGTTTTTAAAGGATCTCACCACTCGTAATTTTATCAGCGATATGAGCGAATGGAGGCCTAATGGCTACATAGATGTTGTTTCTAGATTGACGTTCTACTCTGTATTCTTTGCTTTTTTTGGGGTACTGGGAACTATAGCTGCAACAAGATCTCTCTCAGCAACATTTGGCGGGGATATAGAACTTGCAGGGCTTACGAGGTTGATATAAATGAAATTAAAAGCGCTCTTTATTATTTTGCTTTTCTTTTCTACTGTGTTCTCCCAAAACCAACAAAGCGACAATGAAATGGTTGAGTATATTCACGACATAACGAATGCGATAAGCGATGCTGGCGATTCATTTGTGGCTACTGGGAGGGCAGCCGCCGTAGGTGGGTTTGGAGGAGTAGGTTCACTGTTTTCTGCATTTGAGATAGGTGATTGCGGGACGTCGTGGGCAGCAACAGACCCAGCAGGTGTGATAGCCACTTGGCTTTCTCCAGCAGTTGTTGTAGTAATAGCTGTTTCGTTCTGCATTGCAATCGTGTTTATGGTCGGGGAACTTCTGAATTCTCCACAACTGATAGCGGTGGCAAAGGAAGAAGGGTTTCAAACCATCATAACCGTTCTACGAATCCTGTTCATTGCAACTGCGATGTATGCAGGTAACGCTTGGTACACACTTGCGCATGCGCCATCACTTACGCATCCTATTCCTACAGATATAGTTTATGCGAATGCTGTGGATACGTTGGATGCGGCCATGGCATTTTCTAGACTTATGATAGCAGACATAGCAAAGAATTACTCCACCATTACCCTCTTTAATATGATTGTCCATATCATTTACGGTGCGACCCTGTGGGTCGGTACGAATTTCAGAAGTATGTACAACTTTAATCTTGGGCCGGTCCTGAAGCCGTTCATTGATCTCCTTGGAATTGGAACCCAGATGCTTTCTCTTGCACTTGGAGAATGGATGGCACATGCCATGCTACTGTGTTTCATAAAAAAATGGTCGTGGTCCATCTTCATACCTGCAGGTGTTCTACTTAGAGCATTCCCACAAACACGAGATGCAGGAGAGGCGATATTCATGCTTGTGATGGCGCTTGGCACAATATACCCATTCATGTTCGTAGTAGATTATGAGGTGCATAAACTTCTTTCTCCAAATCTTGTAAATCCCGTATTACTTATCAATGAATACGCATCAAGAACAGGGCTGCTTACGATAGGAGGAACTGCGCTTGCGATGATGCTTGTCGGAGGGGGAGCAATAGTCCCAATAGTTGGGGGTGTGGTTGCGGTTGGTACAATTACTCTAATGGAGTCTGTTGTCTACTATGTTGTCATAATGGGTCTCCTGCTCCCATTCATAAACATCTTTATAACCCTAACGTTAGCACGTGAATGGGCAAAGGTGTTCAATGTAAATGTTAATTATCTTTCATTCATGAAAATCATATAGGTGAAGAGATGGGTGTAACAGAGGTCCTAAGCATTGTAAACAGTCCGGTTGCATGGATGCCTGGTTGGGTAAGTCTGCTTGGCCTAGCCCTTATGACCTCAACATTTATTCTTGCATTTGCTTACCTTTGGTCCGTTCTTTTCAGGAATCCACAGATGACAGCTATGGTAAAGATGGAACTGTGGGAAGTTGTTGTCTCTGTTGTTATTGTTGTCTTCATCTTCGGCATCGTAGCGTGGATGCAAACACTTGAGGTTTCAGCCATTTATCCACCATCCCTCTTCCAATCAGGTGGTCTGCCTGCTGTGCATCGCGTTTCTCCAGATGCAACATTTTATGAAGCAACTGAAATATACTTTCTCAGAGTGAGGGATGACATGCTTGGTTGGATAGATGCGGCCTATGCAGCAGGCATCGAAATCGATTTGATAGCTTCCCTAACACCTTATACGCGGCCGCTTAGTATTGGTTTTGTGTCAAAACCGTTCGCTGGCATTGGCATGCCCCTAAAGCAACTTCTAGGCCATGCAACCATCGGCGTTGTTATAGCATACTTGATAAACTACGCCCAATATTTCACCTTCCTTTTCGTGCTTGACGGTTTTCTAAGATACTACCTTCCAATTGGTGTTTTTCTAAGATGCTTTACACCAACAAGGCGAGTTGGCGGTGGAATAATTGCTATCGCAGCATCTTTCCTCGTGATATTTCCCATCCTTTGTACCACAACATATGTCATATTCTACTCGGAAGGCAGCCCAATGCTAACATTCTGGGATTTCATAGGGAGTATCCCGCAGCAGCTAGACAATCTGAACCAAGAGATGTACAGGTGGTTGTTTGGGGGGCAGAACCCTTTATGGGAGATACTGTTCTTTCCATTTGCTGTGCTCATAGGCTTCATCGAGGTCGCTTTTGGAACTGTGTTTATGGTTGTGCTTGGGCTCACTGCTGGGATTATGGCTCGTGCATTTCTCATAGGGTATATAATGCCAACATTTAATGTGTTTATGCTAATACAGACCGCAAAGTCGCTGAGCAAATCTTTAGGAGAAGAAATAGATATAAGCGCTCTAACAAGGTTGATATGAGGTCGATATGATGGCTGAGTTTGGGGGTTCGTTCTATGCAGGATGGGAGCAGCTCTCGATAACCATAGCCGTGATATCTGTACTGGCATCAGCCATCCTTATAGTGATCTCTAGAATGTTTTCCTTAAAACAGTTCGAACAAACGGCAAAAACAGAATTTGTTTTCGCGATATCAACAGTCATAATTGTCCTGGTTTCATTGGCCGTCATAGAGCTCGGAGAGAGTGTTTTTGCGGATCCGGCGAATGGGGTTGGAAGGGCGCTCTATTTTTCTACGTTCGGTTGCGATGTCAATTCACCAGTTAGATTGGAAAAAGAAAGCGGCGGACCATGGACTGCGATAGATTATGTATTCCTTTATATGAACCCTCCGCGAGATTGCGCTATAAAGGCGATGGATACCCTGTATCTTTTGTCAATACCAGTTGGCGCAGCAGCATCTTTGTATACTGAAGTGTTTATGTCTGAGGTAGCCTCTGGTTTTGGTTTCTCGCCAATCAATGAGAGGATAAAAAACACCGCACAGGTTTTAACCTTCTATTTATACGTTTATTACATCTTTACATATGTCCTTCTCTTCATAAAGCATTTTGCTGGCCTTTTCTTTTCCATAGGAGTAGCCCTCAGGGCCTTCGCACCTACCAGAGGAGCTGGAGCTTATTTTATGGCTGCTGCGCTCGGCTTCTATTTTGTTTTCCCAATCTCCTATGTCATCTATGCCACCATAGCTCTTCCGCAAACGTGGGAGCAAACAGCATTGGTGGAGTGGACTGCCAATATGCGTGCCGCAACTGGCAGCACGCCCTACTGCGATGAGAGTGCCATAACTGCGCATTTTGAGGAGATATGCAGCCTACCTGAGTTAGTTGAGCTGAGAGATGCTGGGTGCAGCTCAGGCGATCTAGAATGGGTTTATGAAATGATGAATGTTGTACGCGCACACAAAGCCGAAATAAGTTCTTTTTTAAGTGGAAAATCCAGTTTACCAAATATAACAAACATCCTTAGCATAATACGTCAGATTATGAATTCTGTATGTATTATCCCGCTTATCGCCATGATAGTGACAATGACATTCGTGCTGAACACCACAAATCTTTTTGGTGGCAACATACCAGAAATAGGCCGTGGGCTTGTTAAGCTTATATAGTAACATTTATAAATGGCAAGATGGAGGCAGTTCCATGGTGTACGGTGGCTATTCTTATATCGACAAGAGATACGAACCCACACAGGACGATTTCGTTGCGCTATTCTGGGTTGAGGGAAAAAACAGGATAGAGAAGATTGCAGAAGCAATAGCGGCTGAGTCCAGTGTTGGCACATGGACAAAACTAAAAACGATGAACGAATTTGTGTGGCAAAGGCTTAGAGCACGCGTTTTCAGGATTGCTGATGTCTCGGCAAATTCTGGGTTGGTATGGATCGCATATCCGTTTGAGCATTTTGATACAAAAAATATTATACAGTTCAAGGCGTCTGTTCTTGGAAACATCTTCGGAATGAAAGAACTAAACGCGCTTGTAGCGCTTGACATACAATTCCCAAAAAGATACCAAGAGCAATTTAGTGGTCCTCTTGGCGGAATAGAAGGTATAAGGAAACGCATCGGCACCGAAAAGACAGCAAGACCTCATCTTGGAACGATCGTAAAGCCAAAGGTTGGGTTAACACCAAAGGAGTTCGCTGCAGTAGCATACGAGGCTTATGTTGGTGGATGTGATTTTGTAAAGGACGATGAAAACCTCGTTGACCAGGATTTCTGTAAGTTTTGGGAGAGAGCAATAGCAATGCTCGAGGTGCTTGACCGAATTAAAAGCGAGACAGGAAGAACTGTCCTTTATGCGCCAAACATCAGCGATAGATACGAAGTAATGCTTGAGCGCTTGGATTTTTTGAAATCGAATAACGCATCAATGGTAATGCTCGATGTTTTCCAGATAGGGTATTCGGCATTGGCAGACATCCTAAACGAAACAAAGAAAAGAGGGTTGTTCGTGCACGCGCACCGTGCAGGATACGCAGCTGAAGCGAGAGGAAAATTCGGAATAAACTTTGTGATCCATGAAAAGTTTTACAGACTTCTTGGCGTGGATCAGCTTCATGTTGGTACTGGTGTTGGTAAAATGGAAGGAAGTCCGCTGTATGTAAGAAGACTGAATAGAATTCTGCGAGAAGATGTTGAGGAAGCAATTCATCTTGGAAGTCTTGCACAAAATTGGAGCGCACACATAAAACCTGTTTTCCCAGTGGCTTCTGGCGGAATAGACCCAACGCTCGTTGAGGGCGCGCTTGCAATTCATGGGCCGGATGTTGTGCTTCAGGCTGGTGGAGGAATACATGGACATCCGGGAGGTACGCGCGTTGGCGCTATTGCGATGGTACAAGCAATAGATGCGGTCATCAGCAATATCCCGCTTAGAGAGTACGCCAAAACCCATCCTGAATTGAAGAGCGCTCTCGAGCTGTGGGGATACAGGCCGAGAACAGCAAATATGGTTAAAAAGCTTTTGGAGCAAGAAGAGAAAAGAAAGGCAGTGCTCAAAAGAGCAGCTTTAAAACAAGGATTTAAGGAGATATTAAAATACATGTGAAAGAGGAAGTTTATGATAGAAACATGCGAAAGATGCGGTACGCAGAGCGCAAAACTAGAAAGGTGTGAGTATTGCGGGAGAAAGCTCTGCCTTTCTTGTATAAAAAGCTCTGTGAAAAAAAAGGTTGGGCATCTTCACATCTGCAAGGACTGCTGGGGCAACATGGAAAAAAGAGCACTGTTCAAATCTTACACAAAAAAAGAATAGTATTTTAAAGCCCTCTTTGGAATATTTCTTTGGAATATTTTTTTACAAAATAGATAGCGTACAATTATGATAAAAAATCTTTTATGCAAACCGATGAAAGTATTTGAGGTGAAAAAATGGCAGGACTTGTGGACTTTGAAATGCCAAAGGAGCTTGTGCCACAGATTCTAGAAATGCTATCTGTGGCAAAGGAGAGCGGCAAGGTGAAAAAAGGAATAAATGAAACAACAAAGGCTATAGAGAGAAAAACAGCCCAGTTAGTGGTAATCGCAGAGGACGTCACGCCAGTAGAGATTGTTATCCATGTCCCTATGCTATGCAAGGAGAAGGGTATCCCATATGTTTTTGTCCCTGCAAAGGCAGAACTCGGAAAAGCGATAGGGCTTTCTGTCGGTGCAGCTGCAGTTGCGGTTGAGAATGCTGGTGGGGCTGCCGAAAAGCTTCAAGACATCGTTAAAAAACTACCAAAGCAACACTTAAAGAAAGAATGAAAGAAGGACGAAGGTGCTTCGGATGGCTGGAACTCCTGTTGAGATTGTCGAAATAAGAACAAAAACTGGCGTCTGCGGAGAGATATATCAAGTGCTTTGCAAAGTGCTTGAGGGTCCTGATGCAGGCAGAGTCATACTTAGAAACATAAAAGGGCCTGTAAAGAAGGGCATGATACTGATGCTTGTAGACACAGAAAGAGAGGCTAAAGAAATAAAAGCGAGGTAGTCTTTATGCCTATCTGCTCATTCTGCGGTGGCGATATACAAAAAGGTTCTGGACTCATATACGTAAAGAAAGATGGAACAACTTATTTTATATGTTCTCAAAAATGCAAAAAAAATCTTCTTAAACTGAACAGAGAAGGACGAAGGCAAAAATGGACAAAGTCAAGCAGAAGATTTAAGGAGTTGTCTGAAGCCGAGAGAAAATGAGTGGTTCTATGAACGCAAGAGAGCGTACTCTTATTCTCCTAAAGCCAGACGCGATTCAGCGCGGTTTAGTTGGCGACATTATCAGCAGATTTGAAAGAAAGGGACTTAAGATTGTCGGACTGAAAATGCTGAGAATGGACACGAGGTTTGCAAAAGAACACTATGCACATCTTGTTAACAAACCGTTTTACCCTGACTTGGAGAAATTTGTAACAGAGCATCCAATGGTCGCGATGGTCATAGAAGGAAAAGAGGCAGTCGAGGTAGTGCGACTTATAGTTGGCCCAACAAACGCTACGAAGGCACCGGCCGGCACAATCCGCGGTGATTTCTCAAACAGCACCTCAAGAAACGTCATACATGCAAGCGATTCAAAGGAGACGGCTGAAAAAGAGATTAAACGCTTCTTCAAGGACAACGAATTGTTTGAATATAAGTTCATGAACGAATATTATAGATATGCTGCTGATGAGTAACCGACGATTTGTAATCAACCCAAGAATCCCCTTATCCATCCGGCTCGCAATATATCCTCACCAATAGGTAGTTGCTTTTCGAGATTTTTGACAATTATCTTTGTCACAACATTGTGCGCTTGATTCTCCTCATAGTCTATACCGAACTTTAGGACACTCTCCACTGCTGCGTGAATGTGCGGATGAAAGTATTTAAGATTCTCCTTATTCAGATACGGGAGCGCTGCTTGGACATCCTTGATAAAATTTGGGTATGCCTCCTCTATTGAGTCCATGTCCTTTTCTGTCAAAGCACTCAAGCCTAACAGTTCAGGAGGCAAGCCGTACGAATACAGTGCAGCACAGAACCTTATTGCACGGGGCAGTTTTATTCCATTCTTGGAGTTGCGCGAATAGCCGAATAAACCAACATGCAACTTTCTCATTCTTCTTTCTGGTATGTGTATCGCCATCTTGTTTACCATATCCGCTATGAGGGAAACTTCCTCAGCGTATCTCCTGCTCACCTTCTCGGCTATTGGCTTTATCTTTTCTTCATTCACTGGTAGCGGCCTCCCGGTTCCTGTATTTTCGATTCCCTCTACCGCTTTCCTTACCTCGTCCTCATCATTATCATATTTAAAGGAGGACTGGACCGTGAATGTATGAACAGAGGGATAACCACGCAGAATGTGTTGGTAATTCTGTGGTTTGAAATTACCGCGAAACGGGGGTGAACCGCAGCCAAGAATCGGGAAAATCTCTGTTGAAAGTTCTTCTGAAACCTCCCTGATTTTTGCAAGCGCGATTTTTATGAATAAAACAGATGCAAGCGCTGAATAGTTAAGAGCGGGATCGCTCCTTGCTATCCAGAACCTTTGCTCCTCCTCCTTTGTCGCCTTTAGGTAATTTCGAAGTATTTTATCTGAATTCAGTATTGCTTCCTTTGTTTCAACGAGCGGAATAACCTTTATATCTTTTGGCTCGACAGCTCCGACCCAATCTCTGACGCGCTCGTCTATCAAAAGATTGTTCTCTATCCCTGAGATAAAATTGCTGTAAAAAAGTTTGATCTTCAATGCATCCTTTTCTGATGAGCACATGGGCACAGCAACCTCAAAAACAGGCACAACATTTTCTGAATAGAAGAGGGATGCAGTATCGCTGCTCCTTGCGATGCTGGTAAGGGTTTCGACAAGAATCTTGCTCTCTGTTTTCTCCACTGCTGGGTTTGGAACGCGATACGTGAGACGCAAATCGCGGCCCAGTCTTTTTTTCCTAAAAAAATTCTCATAGCGCGAGAGGAGCTTCTTCACGACAAAGTTGTCCACTTCCTTTCCTTCGTAGTCCCATAGTTGCTCATTGCACTTGAGGTGTGAGTAAACATAGAAGGCCTCCTTAATTTCGTCTTCCCAGCCAAATACAACGCCATCGCAGAAAAAAGGCTGTCGCACGTTGTCTGGATGTTGAGTTGACATCACCCGTGGTATCTTCATAACGTCCTCCCCAGTTTTGCATAGAGCGCTGCAAATTTAAATCCCTTTCGAGTTAGTCATTCATGCTCAGCCCATGTTTGTTCTGCTCTGCAGAATGCTGCAAGAACCTTTACATCACAGTAACCATTTTTGATGTTATACGAATCGCTGAAAAAACCGGCAAGAAACCTGATGAGTTTGCGGTCTTATATCCTCTTAAGCTGATTAATTTTGACAACGACACTGTACTCGAACTGTATGATAGAAAGTACCCGGCAGAGCACATCCTGTGCCTAAAATCGCACCCTTGCATATTCCTTAAGGGCACGAGCTGTACCATTCACGATTTTGCCCCTTCCGCCTGCAAAACATTTCCAAAAAAGATAGGTGGTGGGTTCTCTGGTTTCTGCCCATTTCCAGCAAGTCTTCTCTTTCGGGTTCTGGGCACAAACATGCCAGTAAACTACGCGAATGAATTGAGCGCTTACAGAGAAATCGTTGCTAGCTGGAACAGGAAAAAAGGCAAGAAAAAAGATTGCATGAAATTCTTGATTCAACACGCTAAGGATAGCATCGCGTTATCGTCCGCGGGAACGGGATCGCGTCGCGGATATGGTCCAGATTCAGAATCCATTTCGTAAGTCGCTCAATTCCGAGACCGAAGCCAGAGTGCGGAACTGAACCATACCGCCTAAGGTCAACATACCATTTCATCTCGCCGTTCGGGTCAAGCCCAAACTCTTTCATACGCGTTATAAGTTCGTCCAGCTCCCATATACGCTCGCTCCCGCCTATTATCTCTCCATGCCCTCTTGGTGCAAGCAGGTCATCGTTAAGAACGGTTCCTGGCTTTTTTGGGTCCTCGCGCATGTAAAATGCCTTTATGCCTTTGGGAAAGTGGTGAACGAAAACAGGAACATCATATTCTTTGGTAAGTAACGCCTCTTCATCTGCACCAAAATCCTGGCCGTACTCCATTTTTCCTCCAAGTTCATTCACCTTTGCAACTGCGTCTTCGTAATCAAGCCTAGGGAAAGGCGCTTTCACTTTCTTCAGCTCGTCAGGGTCCCTCCCGCACGCTTCAAGCAATTCAGGATGGTTTTTTACCATCTTCTGGACTACGTACTCGATCATGTTTTCCTGAAGTTCCATGTTCATCTTCTGGTCATACCATGCCATCTCAGGCTCAAGATGCCAGTATTCAGCAAGATGCCTCACTGTACGCGATTTCTCAGCACGGAAAGATGGTGCGAGTACATAGACCTTTTCAAGCCCGAATATGAAAACCTCTGCGTAGAGTTGCGAGCTCTGCGTAAGATACGCCTTCTCGCCAAAGTAATTCATTTCGAAGAGTGTTGCGCCGCCCTCACACTGGGACTTAGTTATTATCGGAGGCGCGAGTTCAAAGAAGCCTTCTTTGTCGAAAAACTCACGAAGATGGTTTACAATGTGATAACGAGCCTTCATTATGTTTGTGAGCTTTTGAGAACGCAGCCATAGATGGCGAACGTCAAGAAGGAACTCCTCGCTCAGATCCTTTGAGATTGGAAATGGTTCGCCTTTGTTTACGAGTGTTACGTTTTCAACTTGAAGCTCTGTCCCACCTGGCGCTCGCTGATCTTTCTTCGTTGTTCCTGTAATCTCGATGGAACTTTCTATATAAGCCTCTGATGCAGCTTTCCAACTTTCTTCATCTACCTTCTCCTTCTTCACTGCGCATTGTATTATCCCGCTTCCATCTCTAATGATGAGAAAACGAATGCTACCGCTTGTCCGCTCGCGGTAAACCCATCCACGTATGCTTACCTTTTTCCCCTCTGACTCCTTGAGAACATCCGAGATATGTTTAAACATGTTTTTCCCTCAGAATGAGATTATAGTGAAAACAATATAATTGTATCATATTCTTATGATGCTTAATTCTCTATACGATGCTTAATTTCTTTATACTTATTTAGGAAAATGAACATCTCTCGCATAATAGATTTCTGTCCTCCCTGCATGCATTTCATCTCATAAAATACAACATAAAAGCTATCCGAACCCGAAATATTTTTAATCATGAATATGTTAAGAGAAATCAGACGCCGGGTTGGCAGATCGGCTATGCGGCCGCCTGCAGTTGTTCGCTTTTCTGAGACGAAAGTCTATGAATGGTATAAAGCGGCATAGAGGGGTTCAATACCGAGCCTTTTGACTTTTGTCCTTCTTGGGGCAAAAGGCTAGTCTTCAACAGAACGGCGATCCGTTCTGCGGACTACAAAACCCTTTCGGTTTTGTCGGTCATCCAAAAGCCCTGAGATAGCATGCGAAACGCAAGACTCAGGACTGAACAGCTCCCTTACCCGGCTCTTATTTTAGCACTTTTCCTGTTTCTAGGTACCAGAGATAAAGGTCGAGTTCTGCGAGATTCAGTTTTGCCTTGCCTGCGATTTTTTCCAGCACGTGCTCTATTGCAAGGTATTTTTTCCTAGTCAGGCTTTTAGTCTTCGACTTTCTTATCAGACCGTGTCTGGCAAGCAAGTCAATTATGTGGAAATCGATTATGGCAACATCAGTATACCCAATATTCCTGAGAAAATGGCTTGCCTCTTTGTAGCCAAGGCCTTTGATGTTTTTTACCAGCCATTCTCTGATTTCCTGCCCATTCCTGGAGGAAGAGCACTTTTCTGACAGAGGGAAAACGTGCTTTCTTGCCTCACTTATATAGCCTGCCTTGGTGGTGTGGAAACGGCATCCTAGTTTTTTCAGTTTTTGGGCAAGCGCAGCCTTTGAAAGCGTTAGGAATCCTTCTCCGATTTTTCTCTGCACCTCAATCGCCCTGTCTGCACGAAAATTGGCTGTTAGGATACAAAAGCAAAGTTCGCTGAAAATTTTTTCTTGGGATTTTTTGCCTAATTCTGAGAACTCGTGCATTCTCGTATCTATGGCCTTGCGTACATGCGATTTTCTGATTTTTTCTATCTGTTCAAGAAGTTTTTGCATAATAAAAGAATAAAAAGTAAGAATATTAAATTTCAATAGCTGCTGCCTGATTTTCCAAGAAGAAGTTCAAGCTCGGTTATATGCTCCTGCTCATCCATTAGGATGTGGCGTATGTTATGCTCAAGTAGCATGTCGTAATATCCCTGGCCCTTTTCCTTTTTTAGTTCTTCAAGTATTTTTCTGTATGTATCAACCGCATCTTTTTCATCTTTCAGGTTCTGCTCAAGAATTTCCTTAACTGTCTTTGCAGGATGGGTTGGTGCTATCTTCATGCTTGGCACTCCGCCAAGGACGCCTATTAATGTCCGAAACGTTTCCGCATGCTTCTGCTCATCGCCTGCGATTTCCTTTAGCCTTTCTATTATCGGCTCGGCTCCCTCGCCATCTACCAGTTCTGCATGGCTTAGGTACTGAATATTCGCGGCATGCTCCAGCTCGAGAGCATGGTTCAACAACTCTACAATTCTTTCCTTTGACATAATACCACTCAGTGTGCAATCACGGAATTAAGCTTTTTAAATTTAAGTGTTAAGTGATAACAGTCTAAGAATTTCCTTATTCGTGAATTTTGTTCTCTAAGACGTGCGTGAGGTAATCTGTGTATTTTTCCTGTTTTTGGTGGCTGGTCATGTAGAGGAATACCTGCATAGTTAGTGGATTTTAAACTCTATCACCCCTGGGTGTTGTAAGTGCGCAGAAAAGGATTTTCTAATCACTCCGAAAGATTAGACGCTGTTTTGTGTCCGTTCAAGCAGACGCAGAGCATCCTGTATGTCATTACGTAAGTTTCCATCACTTTCTCTGTGATACATCTTGAGAAGAGTGATAACGCGCTCTTTATCCTTTATTTCGTAGGGTTTATGCGAAAATACATATCCGCAAAGAATTCTTGGGTAGTGGATGCTTGTTATCGGAACACGTTTTCTAAGATCTTCAAAAGCATGTTTTGCTTCTTCTTTTTCTTCGCTGTCTTTTTGTGCATACGCACGTATCACAACTGCCTGGACATACCTCTCGTCCCCATAGGCCTTGGTTGGATACTCCTTTAAAAATTTTGAGAGACTACCAATTACCTCTTCCCTTCTTCCTTGTTTTCTTAGGGCCTCCATTTCCATCAAAAACATCTCAGGCGCTTCTTTTATCTTTTTTGGTGCACCATTCAAGATCTCAGTAACTTTTTCGAATTTGTTTTCTGAATAATAATGCGAACAGATGACAGTGTATGTCACCACATTGGCCATATTCTTATCTTTAGCTTCATCAAATACTTCTCTAGCTTCTTCTATCATTCCGCTTTTTCCATATGCATCAATCATAGAACTGTAGGTTATGATATCGGCCATATTCTTATCTTTAGCTTCATCAAATACTTCTCTAGCTTCTTCTATCATTCCGCTTTTTCCATATGCATCAATCATAGAACTGTAGGTTATGATATCGGCAATCTTCTTTTTTTTAGCTTCATCAAATACGCCTTCAGCTTCTTTTATCATTCCGCTTTTTCCATATGCATCA
>JAWCKZ010000005.1:0-55779 GCA_038851325.1 Candidatus Bilamarchaeaceae archaeon | reverse complement strand
TTGGGGCATATTGCGAGGAGATGTTTTTGAAACGCTTGGAATCCCTGAAGAAAAAATCAAGCAAGCTAAGGAAAAGGTGAAAGAAAATCAGCGGCTTTTTAATGAAATAATGAACAGGAATAAAAATGGGCCTGGAATAGACCAACTTCCTCATTCATGGATGTCTCCTGCTAAAAAACCAGTTATTGCACTCCAAGGCGACGGAGTTATACTGGCTACAGACGCCAAAAACAAAAATGATGCAATTTATACTTTTGGTGCAGGTCCATGTGCAATTCTTACTGTTACAGCGAAAGATGACAAGGGAAATGTTAAAAAGTGGCACTTGCTCATATTGATAGCTTCGTTAATGAAGCAAATATTATGAATTTTCTAAATAAATTAAAGGGTTACACGCTGGAAATATCTGTAATCAGCGGCGAAAAAAACGTTGTAATTACAATTCTTAAGGCGCTGGAGAAGGCAGGCTACAAAGATAAGATACATTACTTCGATGTGGATATTCACGGAGGAAGAAACGATGCTGTAATAATTACTACCGACGGAAAGCTCTATTATGGACCAAGAGAGGATTTCAACTTTCGTGTGAACCCTAAAGAGCTCGACCTCATACAATTACAACGGTCAATGGGCCTGGGCGGATTAAGAATTATTAATGTTGAACCCGAAAAAAAACGGTGAAACAAGTTAAATGGAAGTCTGGGGATGCAACAGACTTAATGAGATTTTTGGCAGGTCTTAGAAAAAATTCTAATCTAAACTCCAAGATAGTTCTTCAATCTTACCAATGTGTTGCTGATTGTGGCCTTGCTTATATCAATTCCAAGAATTTCTGAGAAAAACTACGCTATTCTGCCTGTTGACACATTCAGAGCAACGTAAAGAAATGATATGAACACAGCTGTCTGCAGGTCAAACTTTGATTTTGGAAGAGCATCAGGAACCTTTGCAATAACTATATCCTTGGTCGTGCATTTCTCTGGTTCTCTTCAGGTTCTTTTTGCTCTCTTGGCTGCTCTACTGCCTTCGCAAGCTCTTTTTTCATATATACATTTATAAAGACTTCCATACACTATAACAAGCATGCAAATGAAAAAACCTGAGAAAGAAAGCAGAGACCTTATGAGTTTACTGAAAGATAAAAACCCATATACCCGTATGCAAGCGGCTAAGGCATTCAGTCAGCTGAAAGATATTTCTGCAACAAAGAGCATTATAGAGGCATACAAGGACGAAGATGAAAAGAGTATCAAACTCGAAATGATCCGCGCACTCAGCAGGATACTTCTCGAGGGAAGAAAAACGCTGATGGAAAGAATGAAGGACGACGACAATGAAGTAGCAACTGCTGCAACTCAAGAATTAATGAGAATAGGGGGTCCCTCTGCAGTCACTGACCTAGAACTGGAAATTGTGAATTTTCTGAATGATGTAATCAGTAGAAGCGAAGATAGCGAAACCAAGTCCATAGCAATAAATACTCTAGTTGAACTCGCATATCCCAGTAAAAAGCACAGTAAATCCGAAAGTAAATAAAAACCCATCGATTGAAAAACGGGCTGTAGGCTGTCCGCTAATTCGTACGAATAAACGAACAAAAAAAATGTAAACCGCACTGGAGCGCGGTTAGCGCGTTGTAAATCCAGATTTTCAGGGTAAATTCCTGCCTTATGTTTTCTTCTTTTTTGCTTCTGATAGTTTCTCCAAACAAACGCTTGAACTTGGAGAATACAATTTCAATGAGCCATCTCTTGCCATAGCCAAATCTCTTAGACCATACCTTATAACCCCACTTCTTAAAAAAGCATCAAATGAACCATCTCCAAAGAACCGCTCTGCTTTGTCTTTGAGCTCTTCAAATGCAGGCCTAAAGAGAGTGATATCGGAAGTTTGTGCATCTCCGATAAAACCTGTGAGAATTGACAATGTTTCCAAATCAATTCCAGCCATCAGCTTAACGTATCCATCTCTTTTGACTTCTCCATTCTCATGGTTTATTACCCTCCAATCACCCTTATTTGTCGGTTTAAAACCTGTCGCATCCATAGCAACAGAGAGCTTGCTTTTGATAAATCCTTGAATTTCTATTTCAACCAGAAGTTGCACTGTAAAGTAAATAAACATGCCAGTTGACTTAAAGTAATAGAGACGGTCTTGCGGTATTAGTGGTATTTTTAAACTTTTCCACATAGAAGTAACAGTCTAAGAATTCCCCTATTCGTGAATTTTGTTCTCTAAGGCGTGCATGAGTAATGTGCATTTTTCCTGTTCTTTGGTAGCTGGGTTATCAGCGGTATTTTTAGCTCTTATGGAGCGCCTATTGCAAAGAATGATGGGCAATCGTCAGACCTTTTCTTTTCTTGCTTTTTCCATCTGTTCCTGTAGCGCCTCTTTCAGCATGCTCCGCATCTCTGCAACACTGAGCGGGCCAATCTCTGTTAATGGCACTCCAAGGAAATCTGCTATTTGCTTTGCCTCGGCCCTTTTCTTTTCGTGCGGTGACCTTATGATGTCCATTATGCCTGCGGATACGGTGCCAAACTCGAAACGAAGTTCCTGCCCATTTTTCAATACAAAATTGAGGGCATATTGATATCTTGCCTTCTCATCCTTGCCAGTCTTGCCAAAAACTTGGTAGATTCTATCGAGCCTTAATTCCTTTATGTCGCCTGCACTGCATTCGCTGGACTCCACACCAGTAAGCTTGCGCATTGAAAACCTGCATCTGCCCGCTGCGATGTACGGAGTGGGCTGAAGAGCATCTGATTGCATTTGCTATACCCAGTAGGCACATTTTTAATATATTCGTTTTTACTTATATTCATGAATACTGATATAGTCAGAGCAATATCAAGCGAAACGCGGATAAGGATACTTGTTGAGATCGGGAAGCGTGAGATTTGTGCATGCAAACTACCGGCAATCGTTAAGAAAACCCAGCCTGCAGTATCTCAGCATCTGAGTGTGCTGAGGGAAGCTGCCCTGGTGAAATCAAGGCGGGATGGCACTATGATTCTTTATTCGCTTACTGAAAAGGGAAAGCGGGTATTGAGCGACATAAAAAGGTGGTAGAATGAAGATTGAAATACTCGGAAGCGGATGCGCAAACTGCAAGAAGCTTGAGGAAAATGCAAGAAAGGCGGTTGAGAAATCCGGAAAAAAGGCTGAGATAGTGAAGGTGACGGACTTCGGGGAGATAGCCTCTTACGGAGTCATGAGAACGCCAGCGCTTGTGATAGACGGCACGGTGAAATCCGAGGGAAGGATACCGGATGTCGATGAAATAGTGAAGATGCTGTGATTGAATGGGCGTGCTTGAGGATTTTGCAGACTGGGTGGTTTACGGCATTCTCCAGATGGCGCAGGGCGACCGGCTTGCGGACGCATTGGATTTTTTCATATACGACACACTGAAGATTTTTATCCTACTTCTGACGATCATATTCGTTGTCGGGGTGATAAGGACTTTCATAACCCCGCATAAGATAAGGAATTTCCTGGCGCACAGGAAATACGGCACAGGAAACGTGCTTGCTGCGATAATGGGCATACCGACTCCGTTCTGCACATGCTCTGTCATTCCGCTTTTTATAGGATTCATTAATGCAGGAGTTCCGCTGGGCATTACGTTTTCATTCCTTATAGCATCGCCAGTGATAAACGAGGTTGCTATAGTGATGCTCCTTGGTCTTGTCGGATGGGAAATAACCGCATTGTATATTGGAATAGGTTTTGTAATCGCGGTCGTGGCCGGCTATGTTCTCGGGAAGCTTGGGCTTGAGGACCAGATAGAAGAGTTCGTATATAAAGCAAAAGCGAAAAACGCTTCAAGGAATAGTGGTGAGATGACGTGGAAGGAGAGGATAGACATCGGGTGGGAGGAGAGCAGGAGCATAACCTGGCAGGTTGCACCTTATATAATAATCGGAATAGCTGTCGGAGGACTCATACATGGCTATGTTCCTGAGGACTTTTTCCTGCAGTATGCAGGACCGCGCAACCCGCTTGCAGTCCCAGTTGCAGTGCTAATAGGCATTCCGTTGTATTCCAACGCAGCAGGGACGATACCAATAGTGCAGGCATTGATGGCGAAAGGGATGGCTACGGGAACAGCGCTCGTGCTTATGATGAGCATCACCGCGCTGTCATTCCCGCAGCTGCTAATACTGCGAAAAGTGGTCAAGACGAAGCTGCTTGCGATTCTTGTGGCGATACTTGCGGCTTCTTTTATAATAACGGGGTATATTTTCAACTTCCTAATAGGGTAGGAAACCAAACTATGGCAGAATTACTCCAAGCGAACGCTATTGCAGGTTGCGCAAACCATCTCTAAAAGTAACATTCACTAAAAAGTTGTAAATAATAATACACTGCATAGTAAAATTTATAAACACGTTTATATACTAATATTAACAGATATGTATGAAGACCAGACAGCGAGTAATCACCCTGTCAGGTTACGATATAAAAAAACCAGAACAGAAAAGGGTAGTCGGACCTCTGGCAGAATCCATCAAGAAACCAGAGCAAAACGCAGCAGAAAAACTCAAAAACAAATTAAGGGGAAGGTATGCGCATGTAAATACAACCGGCATAGATTATGATGAATTTGTTGAAAGTATTACAGATGTGCGCAAAATTGACGAAAATCTCCCTACAGCAATAACAAAATTCGGCTGGTTTGCGCTCTCAAAAACGCCGCCAGAAAAACTCATGGACACCAAACCGGAGTTTATAAACATCGGCTATAATGGTAAGAAATTTGTCATAACTGAAAACGGAAGAGACATCTATATTTTTAAAATAAAACCGCTCACCAAAGAAGCCGCCAAAGACGAGCCCCTCGATATTCCTATAGATATTGACCTTTCTTGCTTGCCGAAAGAAAGAATTGCCGAGTTAATACTGAATGACCTTGATAGAGTAGATGTTGCTGCTATAATAGCAAAGGCCAAGGGCGTGAGCCACACCGAACTAACGAGCACAATGGAAACAATAAGCGAATTTAGCGTGCGCAAAAACGAATATCTGGCAATGCCATACCTTTATGTGAGAGCAGGCACAAATTACTATGCAATCTATCTTAAAAAGGATGCACAATACGGAGAATTTAACTTGCCGCCTGTGCCACCAGACGATACGGTAAATATTGACGAAAAGGTATTTGTTGTTTTTCTATTAAAACCCAAAACAAATAAATAAATAAGCTCAGAGAAGGTTAGTTGGATGAATGCGAAAAATTCGCTAGCCGATTATATTGTCGCGGCATTTTTTCTCATACTATGCTTAGGCGGAGTGTTGGTAAGCTTATTTGTCATTCTTGGGATCTCTCTTGAGATATGGAGACCAGAAAGTACAGCTTTCCAGGACATGACTGAGAGCATTAAGATATCTTTTATAAACGGCTCTTATTCAAACGTACTCCCGACTGATTCGCCGGTACTTGTTCCAATACGCGTCGAAACAAATGATGTAGCCCCTGGTAGCCGTCTAATCCTCCAGGCGAGTGAGCATGACAGAATAATAGCGATCACTGATTGCTTCGAGGAGGTGTATTGGGATAAGAGCATCAGGCCAACAGTTTTTGAATGCAACGCAAGCATTCCTTACAACTATGCCAGTGAGAGTAGGGTCCAACTACGAGCCTTCCTGGAATTACCCGACGGAGACACCATGACCAGCAACAGCCTCCAACTTACATACAACTGGAAGGATTATGAGAAAAAGTTTTGGAAATTCAATCTAGTCCTCTTTGTTGGCGCTCTTCTTGGTTTTCTATTTTTGATCTTGCCGCTTGCGTTTGCGATGTACTCGCTCGCTACAAAAGAGAAGCACCATGCAATCTATAAAGGGGAGTATACCATATCCGGTCTTTTAAATCCGTTTAAAGATGTCAAAAAACCATCAGTATTCCTACAAGCAATCATCGCTTCCCCTATATTTTGGTTAGCCGAGCTCTCAGGCATTTTTATCTTCGCGTTATCTATGGCTGTTATAACAGACTCGTTTAAATCGACTGAAGCATTAGTTGCTTTTTTAGTAAGTGGATTAGTTGCTTTCTTTACTCCGTTTCTTTGGGTAGCGGCGTGGTGGTTCGCAGATTATAAAAAGCGTGAGCCACTCAGGATAATAGTCTCTCTTTTTCTTTGGGGTGCATTTGCTTCTCTAATGGCATTTGGTCTCAATTCCGTGTTCAATTCCTTTTTCGTCGCTGTAGGAGTAGGTATGATTACAAGCGTTTTTTTCATCCCTATATTTGAAGAATTCTTTAAGGGTGCGGGACTCGTTCTTTTTTCGTTTCATCATGAATACGACAGTGTTGCAGATGGCCTCGTCTTTGGTTTTGTAGTCGGGATGGGGTTTACTTTTGTTGAAAATTGGGTCTATCTCATTCAAAATCCTATGGGAGCAGACATGATGGTGTGGCTCTTTCTTTTCATTCTTAGGTCCATAATATTCTCGGCAGTGCATGGTGTGTACACCTCAATCACTGGTGCCATAATAGGATTTATGAAAGTACGCGCTTACCCATACGCAATCCTCTCTGTGGTTGCCATGCTTCCTGCGATGGTTTTTCATGCATTTCACAACTCTGGCGAATTGCTGATCGCACTTTTTGGAGAAAGCGGGGCTGCCCTTTACTGCTGCATAATTGCACCGCTTTTTGATTATGGTGGGCTTCTGCTTATCGCACTCGTCATGCTTGGATGGCTTACGCTTCACTCAAGAAAAAGGCAGAGATTCGCTACTCGTAGATCAACAAACAGTAATGAATCAGGTGGATAGAGATGGGAATACAGGAGAAGATCAGACAACTTGAGGAAGAGATAAGAAGAACTCAATATAACAAGGCAACAGAGTTTCATATTGGTCGACTTAAGGCAAAGATAGCCAAACTAAAGCGTGAATTGATATCCCCATCTCACACCAAAACTGGAAAGGCTGCTGGTGGGTTTGATATAAAGAAAGGAGGGGATGCAACCGTTGCCATAATCGGCCTACCGAGTGTCGGAAAAAGCACCCTTCTCACAGAACTAACGAACGCCCAGTCCAAGGTGGCTGCTTACGCATTTACAACCCTTAAATGCATACCGGGAATGCTCGAGTACAACGGCGCGCGGATACAGGTGCTTGACCTTCCTGGAATAATAGAGGGGGCGAAGGATGGACGGGGACGTGGAAGAGAGATAATATCAGTTGCCAGAAGCGCTGATCTCCTTCTTATACTGCTCGACGCCACAAATCCTGATAGAGAGTACGAAACAATAATGCGAGAGCTTTATGGCTTCGGAATAAGAGTGAACACGAAGCCGCCTGAGATAGCGGTAAAGAAGACGCTTCATGGCGGTATAACAATAAGCTCTACAGTCAAATTGACAAAAATAAGTGAAACAGAGGTAAATGCTGTTTTGGGAGAATACGGAATTTATAGCGCCGATGTCGTTTTTAGGTCTGATGCAAGCATCGATGAACTAATAGATGTTTTAGAGGGAAACAGAGTGTACCTTCCAGCAATAATAGCGATAAATAAGATCGATCTCGTTGGAGGAAGACTTGATAAAAAACTTCAGTTTGAATATATCCCAATATCAGCAGAAAATGGTGTAAACATCGAACTGTTAAAGGAGAGGATATACAGAAAACTCGACTTCATAAGAGTCTACACAAAAAAACGTGGAGAGAAGGTAGACATGGAAGAACCACTGATAGTGCGAAGAGGCACTAAAGTTAGTGATGTCTGCGAGCGGCTGCATCGCGAACTGAAATCTAATTTCAAGTATGCTCTTGTCTGGGGAAAAAGTGTAAAGCATCCCGGCCAGCGTGTCGGGCTTGAGCACGTACTTGCAGACGGCGATGTAATCCAGATAGTTAAGAGATAACATAAAGTTAGTTTCCTTATTTGTGTGGTATTCGATGAACAGGAAAGAAGTCGCAAAGGAATTCGATAGCCTCCTGAAAGAACTCAGGATAGAAAGACAGTTTGATTGAGTCCTGCTGCATGTTTTTAAAGATGAAATGTAATTAGCCAACATGCCTACCAAAGAGGAAATAGAAAAAGTAGTCGCATGGTGCGAGAGGATAAAGAAGGAGAAAGGACGAATCTATGTTATTGAGCGCAATCCTTTTCGTGATGAGATCCCGTGGATGCGCAGATTTCCTCTGATTGAAATAGATAGGCCAATTGAAGTCGCCTCAAAATTCAACCTCGTCTACGACTCAACAACAAAACAGCTATGGCATTACATGAATGGCTCATGGCGAAGAATAGAGCCTGAAATAGCGGTCAAGAAATAGGATATTAAATCTTTTTTGAGGATATAGCACATGCCGGGTAGAATAGAGCTCACGCTGAACGAAGGTGTGAAGGATACTATAGGCACAAAAATAGCTGACAAAATAAGGAATGAAATCGGTATAGAGACAAACGTTAATTTCTGCGAGGTCTATAATTTTGATGGAGAAGTCTCGAACGAAGAACTCGACGAACTTGCAAGAAGTGTTTTTCTTGATCAGGTTGTACAGAAATATACTGGAAAACCTCTCTTCAAAGAAAGATGGAGGATTGAGATTGGCTTTTTACCAGGAGTAACTGATAACGTAGGAAAGACAGCGCGAGAGGCAGTTAGGGAGAAAACTGGAAAGGATTATGATATATATTACACGCGAATGTGCGCCATAAGCGGCAACCTAAGTGAAGAAGAATGCACAAGGATAGCAAAGATTCTTCATAATCCCCTAGTTGAAAAAACAATAATCCACAAACCAGGAGAGACGCCTACCCCATACCTCCCAAAAGTTCTGTTAAAACATGAGCCAAATGTCGAAAGGATATCCCTTCACATGTCAAGCGAACGGTTCGCGCAGCTCGCAAAACAAAGGTTGCTTGCGCTCTCCGACGAGGAATTTAAGGCTATAAAAAGGTACTTTAAAAACGAACAATTCATAAAAGAAAGAGAAAAGGTAGGGCTAAGCAATAAAATAACAGATGTTGAGCTTGAAGCAATTGCTCAAACATGGAGCGAGCATTGCAAACACAAAATCTTCAATGCTAGGATAACATACAAAGAGAATGGAGAGAAGCATGCAATCAACTCTATCTTTGAGACTTTTATAAGAGGCGCAACAGAGCAGACAAAAAAACCTTTTATTGTCAGCGTTTTCAAGGATAACGCAGGAATAATAAAATTCAATCATGAATATGATATTGCGGTGAAGGTCGAAACGCACAACGCACCATCTGCTCTTGACCCGTACGGCGGTGCGCTTACTGGCATCCTCGGTGTCCAAAGAGATGTACTGGGCGCAGGATTGGGCGCAAATCCAATAGCCAATATTGATGTTCTCTGTTTTGGACCACTTGAAACAAAAGAGGTGCCGAAAGGGGTTCTTTTGCCCAGAGTGATATACGAAGGCGTTATAAAAGGGATAGAAGATGGTGGCAACAAGATGGGCATCCCAACTGTGAATGGTTCAATAGTATTCCACGAAGGATTCGTATGTAGACCGCTTGTGTACGCTGGAACAGTCGGAATTATGCCTTCGATAATAAGAGGAAGAAGAACAAGTGAAAAGAAAATAGAACCAGGCTATCTCGCAGTAATGGTCGGAGGAAGGATAGGCAAGGACGGCATACACGGTGCGACTTTTTCTTCTCAACAAATAGATGAAAGTGTCCCTCAGTCAGTTGTTCAGATAGGGGATCCAATAACGCAGAAGAAGATGTTGGACTTTGTGCTGGAAGCAAGAGATGAAGGGCTTTATGAGGCAATAACAGATTGCGGTGCAGGAGGGCTTTCATCCAGTATAGGAGAGTTGAGCAGACTCTCTGGAGGATGCGAAATATATCTCGACAGATGCCCGCTCAAGTACGCTGGGCTTGATCCATGGGAGATACTCCTTTCTGAATCTCAGGAAAGAATGGTGCTCGCAGTCCCGCAAGAAAATCTTGAAAAGCTTAAGGCTATCGCAAACAAACATGCGGTAGAGATAACAGTTGTTGGCAAATTCACAAACAGCGGAAAATTTCATGTGCTGTATGGCGAGCAAACAGTTGCCTATCTTGACATGGAATTCCTTCACGAAGGAGTACCACAGATGACGTTGAAAGCGGAATGGAAGAGACTTCTCTTCCCTGAACCCAGAATAACAGAAATGGAACCTGGAAAGATTCTTATGGCTCTTCTTTCTTCGGCAAACATAACAACACGAGAGTCAGTCATACGAAGGTATGACCACGAGGTAAAGGGAGGAAGCGTAATAAAACCAATAATGTTCGGTCCATCAGATGGGGCGGTCATAAAACCCTTATATGACAGCAATGAAGGGATTGTAATAGCGCATGGAATATGTCCAAAGTATGTACAGGACAGCTATGTTATGGCAACCATGGCCTTTGATGAGGCAGTACGAAATGCGCTTGCAGTCGGGGCGCGATTTGGTTATCTTGCCGCGCTTGATAACTTCTCCTGGCCAGACCCAATCCAATCAGAAAGAACACCTGATGGAGAATACAAGCTTGGCCAACTTGTGCGTGCTTGCCTGGGCCTTTACGAGTGCGCGATAAACTATGGAATTCCATTCGTATCCGGAAAGGATAGCATGAAGAATGATTACTACGATGGAGAAAGAAAATACTCAATTCCACCAACGTTGCTCATTACCATTATAGGAAAGATAAACAATGTAGAAAGAGCGATAAGTTCTGAATTCAAGAGGCCTGGCGATATCATTTATGTGCTTGGAACGACGCGCGGCGAAATGGGTGGAAGTGAATATTATCGTCTTTTTGGAGGAGTGGGCAATAATCTGCCCGCGGTAAAACCAACCGAACACACACTTGTCTACAGATGCCTCTCTGATGCAATTGAAGAGGGGCTTGTTTCATCCGCGCATGATGTTTCAGATGGCGGCCTTGCAGTCGCGTTCGCTGAATGCGCCATTGGATGTGGAGTTGGTGCCGAACTCGACATTCAAAAAATAAGAGCTGAAACCGCGAATGAGAGCGCTCTTCTTTTTTCAGAAACCCCTGGCCGATTCGTAGTAAGTGTCCACCCTGAAAATGCTGAAAGGTTTGAGCAAATAACACGCAGAATGTTTGCACGTGCTGGTAGAGTACGCGGCGACAAGCGCTTGCTGATAAAACGAGGAGAAAGTATTTTGGTGAATGAAGAAATCGAAAAGCTCAAGAACGCTTACGCAAAAGGGATACCATGAAAAAGATCATCGAAGAAGCAGCAGCGCTAATAGCAGAGGCGACAGGCTGCAGTCTCGAGGAAGCAAGCGCAACAACTGAGCTCTCAAAGAAGATAGGAGATATAAGTTCAACAATAGCCTTTAGCATAGCAAAGAGGCAAGGAAGAAACCCTGCAGATACTGCAAAGGAGATAGTGAGACGGATGAAAAAAAGCAAGAACTTCTCAAGGGTGGAGGCTGTTGGCCCTTACATAAATTTTTACTTTTCTGACCTCTTTTATGCAAATGCGATAAAAAGAATGTTGAAAGACGGGGATAAATTCGGAAAGGGAAAACGGACCGGAAAGAAGATAATGGTGGAATACTTTGATGCAAACACACACAAAGGAACGCATATAGGTCACATCCGCAACATATCTTTGGGAGAAGCTATCTGCAGACTCCTCGAGTTTTCTGGAAATAAGGTTATCCGTGCGAATTACCAGGGGGATATAGGACCACATGTTGCAAAATGCTTATGGGGATTCATAAATCTCTATCACGAAAATCCCCCTGAAGAACACAGAGGGGTATGGCTTGGAAAGGTTTATGCTGAGACGTCAAGAAAGGCGGAGGAGAACCAGGAAATAGAAAAACAAATACAGGAAATAAATCTAAAGCTCTATGCTCGTGATAAAGGTATAACGGAAATATGGAAGAGAACAAGGGAATGGTGTCTCGAGGATTTCGCTAAGTTTTATAAAGAGTTTGGCGTGCGATTTGATGAATTCTATTTTGAAAGTCAAACTGAAAGCATAGGAAAAAAAATTTCTCTGGAACTGCTTGAGCGTGGGGTAGCAAAGATTGACCAAGGGGCTGTTATCGTAGACTTAAGAGATGAGAACCTTGGCGTTGCAGTACTTCTCACAAAAGAAGGCTATCCTCTCTACCACGCAAAAGACCTAGGTTTAGCAAAGCTAAAATTTGATAAGTACAAAGACCTTCATAGAAGTATCTACGTTGTAGGGAAAGAACAAGAACTCTACTTCAAGCAACTCTTCAAAATATTCGAGCGCGCGGGTATGAGCAGGATAGCTGAGGTTTCCTACCATTTGGTATACGAGCTTGTTATGCTGCCGGAGGGTAAGATGTCATCCCGTGAAGGAACGATGGTGCTCTATGAGGACTTAAAAAGAAAGATGCTCGATATCGTTGAGGCAGAAGTGAAAAAAAGGCACGCAGATTGGAATGAGGAAAAGGTGAAGGAGATCGCATTGAAAGTAGCGCTTGCTGCGATAAAATTTTCCATGGTACGAAGAGAGAGTAATAGAGCGATTGTTTTTGATTGGGATGAAGCCCTAAGTCTTGAAGGTGATACCGGACCATATCTTCAATACGCCTATGTACGTACATGCGGCATAATTAGAAAGGCAGGGTACACGCACGGCATAAGTAAAGAATACGTATTCACTGAAGACGAAAAAAGACTCATAAAAAGAATGTATTCTTTTCCAGAAATTGTGAAAAGTGCCGCGTCTTCGCTTTCACCTCACGTGTTGTGTGATTACCTACTAGACCTTGCTACCGAGTTGAACAAATTCTACACAACAACAAGAGTCCTAAATGCTGAAACAAAAGAAGAGCGTGAAACAAGGCTTGCTATTGTAATGTGCGCTAATCAGACCCTCAAGAACGCATTGCACCTGCTTGGTATAGAAGCGCCAGGCGTAATGTAGAAGTTTGCAAACCTAGCGCTCTCTGATCCATTCGATTGTTTTTTCCAAACTACGCGTTATCCCGAATTTCTCGAAATAGCCAAGGATATTTCTAATATCTCGTTCAAGGAACTCGGCGGCCTTTGGGTGTTCAACTGTTACACCCTGTCCAAAATCTATAAGATAGGGTGCATCCTCGGCGAGAATTATATTGTATTCGCTTACGTCCGCGTGAACAAGCCCAGCGCGATACATCTTTTTGATGTCCAAAAGTATGGAGTTAAGGTCTTGCTCTCCGCGTGGCCCTGCAACATTCATCGTCGGATATGGTAGTCCACCCTTTCCTACGAATTCCATTACGATAACGTTCTCTAAAAGAAAAATAGGTTTGGGCGCATGTACATGCGCGCGCTCGCAGATCTCAAGATTCTTGAACTCCTTGCGTGCAAAAAGAGACACAAAAGCCCTCTCGCTCTTTTTTATATCCTTAAATCGCGGGTCGCCCTCTATATAGGCAAGCCGCCTGAGAAATGGTGCGGTTTCTATTTTGTATATCTTAACGGCAACATACGTACCCTCAGGTGTCGTCGCTCTAAAGACATCTGCTTCCTTTCCTGTTGATACTGGAAAATCTATAGTTGCAATTATACCTTTTTTTATAAGTCTGGCCAAAATAAGCAACGTCTTCTTATCAAATACCTCGCTCTCTATTTTGCTTCTCTCCTTCAAAAGGAATTCGTCCTTTGGCGGCAGCTTTCTCTTTGACGGCCTTTTTGCCATGTTGAATTAAAAGGATAATCTATATATAACCCTTCTGCTTCAACATGCTCGCTTGCAGCGGGGTGTATCTCCATACAATGTCTCCCTTCTTATCCCCTTCTATTTCCCAAGGTTCGACTATCACCACATCTCCCTCTCTTACCCACATGGTGTTCTTCAACCGTCCTGGAATCCGGCAAATCCGCTCCTTCCCATCCCTGCACGCTACCCGCATCCTGCTTCCACCAACGACTGCTACCACAAGACCTATAACCTCGCTCTTTCGTGGCAATCTTAAACGAACCTCCTCCTGCTGTTCTTCCAACCCATCACCTACTCTCTGATTGGCGTTCTCGCACCACAACTTTCACACACAAGTATCCGAAGGCCTCTCCCAACATCTTCGATATGAGTATCTGGCCTTTTACATTCCTTACATATCACATATTTGCTAATAAATTCTTCCAGTTTCTTATCCAGTATGTCGCCCGATACCCTTCGCTGAAGGACAAGGCGCTCTCCCTGTAACTCTGCTGGTACCGCAAGTTCCTTGGAAAGAAATTTTGTAAGCAGCGCTGCGTTTCTTCTAAGCTTTTCGCATACTGCTTTGAAATTCTTTATCACAGTCTTATTGCCCTCAACAAAATGTTCAAATCGCGGTGGCTCAAACCGCTCGCTTGGTTTTATTTTCTCTGGAAGCTTGCTGTAAAGTTCACTCAGTAGTCTCTCATATTCAGAATCCATGAGTAAGGAGTTTGATGGGAAAGATTTAAATACTTAGGGAAGGAATCTATTCATGGACAGACGCATTTTTTGTGGTGTTTTCCTGCTCATTTGCATTGCATTACTCGCAGGAGTAGGATGGGGTGCAGAGTGCTCTATCAAGGCATACCGCGCGGCATGTGCGAATTGCCCGTTCGATACGAATGGAAAAATGGATCAAACCTGCTACGAAAACTACAAACGTTCTGGTATTAGTTGCATAAGCAGTACCTACCCCATAATGAGCAGTAAGTATGCTGCTGGGCAATGCCCGAAAGTTGACGAATGCGCTGAAGGTTTAAGAGCATGCCTCGCTGAAACGAGCAGCGGAAATGACAAACAAGATTGCAACGACGAGGATGTTGCGGCGTGCTATACCGAATCTGATTTGTGTATTAGAAACGCTGCCATAAACTGTGGCGAGACTGAGGCCGCCTGTAGCGGCCCATCCGGACTCCTTCCGGCAATACTTATTAGCATAGGCTTCATGAAATTGAGTGAAAGAAAAAATATGAGAGTTTAAGTCGTTGTGCCAAAGAAACATTTTTATACCGTGAACGAGGAAAATAAGAAGGAACGCGCTGAAATTTTTATGGTGAGTAGTTGGAAACACTCAGGATAGGATTTCTCAATCCATTCTTCTATCCGTTTATGGGCGGCACGGAAAAGGTACTATATGAAATCGGATGGAGGATGGTAAAAAGAGGCCACGAGATTCATGTGTATGCTGCAAAGCACAAGGACAAACTTAAGGAGCAGGAAGAGATCAAGGGAATGAATGTTGAGCGCATAGATGCTCATATTGTGTGGAATGCCCCCCCACCGCTTATACCACCGTTTCCTATGTTCAGGAGGTTCAGAGAAAGCACAAGAGACTTTTCAAAGCATGTCGATGCCCTTCATGTCAACAATCGCTTCATATTTTCCTATCCGCAGATAAGACATCTTGCGGGATTTAAACCTGTTAGTCTCACCATCCATAACGCAACCCCCCAGAATATCGACTTTCTAACAGACGTTGGCGGCTTTCTCCACGATCGAATTCTGTTGCGGCTCTCCTACCGGTACATTTCAGGCATAACAGGAATAACAAAGGCAGCTCTTGATATGAGCGTTCCAGATTATACTGGTCTGAAAAGAATTGTATGGAATGGCGTTGACACAAAAATTTTTAGAGGAAAAAAACACACGAATGGATGGTTGGAGATACCTAGAGATAAACTAATTGTGCTCTCAAACGGCAGGCTCGTGAGGCAAAAAGGGTTTGAATATCTTATCAAAGCGATGAAGGGTGTGAATGCGCAGCTTGTTATCTTTGGGCGGGGACCGCTTGAGAACGAGCTGAAGGCGCTTGCTAAAAAAGAGGGTGTGGATGTAATCTTCGTAACAAAAACAGTAAGCGATGAGGAACTTGTTGATTTGATAAATCTTGCTGATGTTTTTGTGCTACCCTCGCTTTATGAGACATTTGGAATGGCAGTGTTGGAGGCGATGGCATGCGGCAAAGCAGTTGTAGCAAGCAATGTCCATGGCCTTCCGGAAGTAATCGGCGATGCCGGCCTTACAGTAACACCGCGGGATGTGGAAGGCCTGAGAAGCGCGATTACCCTGCTGCTTGATGATGAAAAACTAAGAAGAAGTATGGAGCGGAGAGCAAGGGAAAGGGCTGAGAAATATTTCTCCTGGGATAAGATTACCATGCAATATGAAAAATTCTTCAAAGATGTTCTGTCTGACCAAAGGTAAATAAGTTACACCGAAATGTTTTCGTTTTGGTTATTCGACCAAGGGGCGATTAACTCAATAGTCATAAAGGATTAAAAATAAACTGCACAAATAAAATTCTGCGATTTTTGGTGTTTAAATGATTCCAGAATTATCTTCGCTCTTAAGAGATTCTATTCTACATGCCCTTGAAGACAGGGTTGCCATCGCCTTCTCAGGTGGGATCGACTCTTCACTTATTGCACAGGTTGCGAAGGATGCAGCAAAGACTGAGCTTTATACAGCAGGCGTTAAAGATTGCCAAGATATGGAATACGCTGAGAAGGTTGCAACCCTACTTAACTTGCCCCTTGTGAAATGCGTAATGGACGAAAACGAGATTGTTGATGTGTATAGAAAGTGTTATAACCTCTGCCCGAACGTTTTTCTAAAAGTAGAACTTCTTGTTCCGATATATCGAATAGCCAACGAAGCGCGCGCGCGTGGTCATGGTGTGCTGCTTTTCGGATCAGGCTCAGAAGAGCTTTTCGTTGGCTATGAAAGGTACTATACATACGCAAAGAAGGGTGGAAGTCTTGATGAGCTACTTAAAGAGGAATACAAAACGCTTCAAAGCAGAGAGATTGCGTGGATAAAAAAAATTTGCAGACATTTTGATATAGAGGCACGATTCCCATTTTATAACAATAAACTCGCTCAGTTTGTTTTTTCGATACCATTGGAACTCAGAATGGAAGAGTATGAGTTGAAAAAGGGCGTACTCAGAGAGGCAGCTGCGTTTTTGGGTGTGCCAGAGATAGCGATAAAAAGAAAGAAAAAGGCTCTTCAGTATGGAAGCGGAATTCATAAAGCACTGATTAGGCAGAAATGCCTGCCAGGAATGATTAATAATAATTTATGATAAGAGTTATGAGAACAGCCCCGTCGTCTAGTGGTCAAGGGATCATAAGCCAACGCTTATGGTCTGATAGGATATCAGGCTCTGGACCTGAGGACAGCGGTTCGAATCCGCTCGGGGCTATGCCTAGGTGGTAACACATGATACTGTTGAATCTAAAGGCGTACGAAGAAACGATCAAAAGGCCGCTCTATTTCGTCGATATCGCAAGTGAGGTTGTTGGTGAGACTGGAGTAAGGATTGTGGTCGCTCTTCCTTCACCGTTTCTCAAAGAAGCGGTTGAGAGATTCTCTGATGTCTACGCTCAACACCTTGACCCAGTTGCACCAGGTGCGTACACCGGGAGTATACCAGCAGAACTTCTCAAAGAAATAAGAGTAAAAGGTTCACTCATAAATCACTCGGAAAAGAGAGTGAGCAGAGAAGTTGTTTATAAAGCAGTTGAGCGAGCGCATTCTCTTGGACTAGAAATAGTAGTTTGTGCGGAAAACCCAGAAGAAGCAGAATCTTTATCTGCCTCAACTCCAAACTACATCGCTATAGAACCTCCAGAACTCATAGGGAAGGGTGTGAGCGTGTCAAAAGCTAAACCAGAAGTGATAACAAGAACTGTTGATATTGTTAAAAATGTGAACCCCAACGTGAGAGTGTTATGCGGAGCTGGTGTAAGTGACAAAAACGACGTGGAAAGAGCACTTCAACTTGGGACAGAGGGTGTGCTTCTCGCTTCAGCGTTCGTAAAAGCTAAAAATCCAAAGGAGTTCCTCCGCGAACTCGCGTCAGTTTTTTAAACAATTACCTCGATAACTATCTCTGCCGCGACCGTAGTCTACCGGTTATGATTCGAGATTGCCAATCTCGCGGACCGGGTTCAATTCCCGGCGGTCGCATCATTCTTTTGCGTGATGTTATGAGGATTAAACTATTTCTAGATAAATCCGTACATGAAAATGCAGCGTATTATTATCAACTCGCAAAAGAAACGAGAAAAAAGATGGAGGGAGCTGAGAGAGCGATAGAGGAAACAAAAAAAGAAATCGAACGAGCACAGGCAAAGAAAAGAGATAAGACAGTCCGTATAAAGCGCGAAAAAAAATGGTATGAAAAGTTCCATTGGTTTTACACCTCTGAAGGAAAGCTTGCGGTTGGTGGGAGGAACGCACAGCAAAACGATATTGTCTTCAAAAGATACATGGAGGACAACGATCTGTTTTTCCATGCAGATATACAGGGCGCTTCGGCAGTAATATTAAAAGATGGAGTAAAGGCAAGCGAGCAGGAACAGCTGGAGGCTGCACAGTTTGCCGCAAGCTTTTCAAACGCTTGGAAAAACGGAAACGCGAGCGTTGATGTTTATGCGGTGCGAAAAAATCAGCTTTCAAAGGCAGCTCCCGGTGGTTTTGTTCCAGCAGGTGCATTCGCAATAACTGGTGAGCGGAAGTGGTTCAGAGAAACCAAACTAAGCATCAGGATCGGTATAGGAGAACATGATGTAGAGATAGTGCCAGAGTGTTCCAAAAGGAAACTCGAAAATGAAGTCTGTATAGTTCCATCCAATTCAGGAAAGGAAAAGGGTGAGATCAGCAGGGTAGTTGCCAAAAAATTAAACATCGATGTAACAGAAGTGCTAGAGATGATCCCGAGCGGGAGAAGTGTGATTGCCAAGGGATGATAACAGTTATCTTTGCATTCCTGTCATTGACCGCTGTTTCACCGCAAGATCGCGGGCGCGATTATCTCACCGTCCTTTCCTGAGAGGTTGCGGCAAAGACCTTTTTCCTTAAGGACTAAAGTGAAAAGAAGGATCAAGGCGTCAAGTTCATCCTGACTTGCATCCTTTGGTGAAGGAAACCCAACCTTTTTCAGGAATGCAAGTATCTTCTTCTTATCCTTCCTTGGAATACCGAGCCTGTCATAGCTCGCACCTGGAAACCCCTCAAAGACCTCGACGCCGAATCGTTCAAGTTTTTTCTTCAAGTCCATACCGCGTTTTGTAAGCATCCTCATTGGTCCGAGTGTTATTGGGAAAAACCTAATACCCTCCTTACGAAGAAGCAGATCGCACTCGCGAAAATGTTGCTTGCCCTTCTTATCGATGCTCGCTCTTCCGGCGGGTAGTGAAAGAGGCGCATCAATCAACACTTTTTTAATTTTATATTTTTTGATTAACGAGATAATTTCATTGTCGCTATTAACAACGCCAAAGTAAAGTTTTTTGCGATAAAGCACTGCCCAACCGCTTGGCCGCCGCTCGCAACCCGCCAGGTCCACTCCCATCAACATCATGAATTGGTTAAAAACTCTTTCCTATTAAAATTGTATCGTGAAACTTACCCCTCGAGCGTATCAGCTTGCAATCTACAATTCGATTCTTGAAAAGGGCAACACGCTAGTTGTGCTACCAACAGGCATGGGAAAGACGCTTATAGCGCTAATGCTCATCGATAAATATTATAAGGAAGGAAAATGTCTCTTTCTCACTCCTACAAAACCGCTTGCAAAGCAGCATTACGATAGCGTTATTTCAACACTTGGATTGAGTGAGAATGAAGTTGCGTTAATAACAGGTGATAAACCGCCTGAAAAGAGGAAGGAGATGTACCAGAAGTCTGTGATCGTAGCCACGCCACAGACTGTAAGAAATGATATAGAAAGCGGCATATGCGATCGCAATTGCGCTCTCTTAGTTGTTGACGAATGCCACAGAGCAGTGGGCGACTATGCGTATGTTCCTATCGCCAAGGCACTGAAGGGTGCGCTTATTGTTGGCATGACAGCATCGCCGGGCGGAAAAAAGGAGAGGATAGCTGAAGTGCTCGAGAATCTCATGCTGCAGAATGTAGAGATAAGAACATCTGAGGATGCAGATGTCAAGCCGTACATAAGGAAAAGCACGATAAAATGGGTTCAGGTTGAGCTTTCGCCAGCTCTTAAAAAGATAAAATCTGATCTTGATACGCTCATTTCAAGCTATGCAAAAGAGCTTAGCGCAATAGGCTTTCCACCACCCATGAAGCACAAGGGGCTTTTCCTTCAGCTGCGCGAAAAGATACTAAACAGCAAGGGCAAGCATAAGTATTATGCACTTGTGAAATATTCAGCCTTACTCAATGTACTGCACATGGCAGAGTTGCTGGAAACCCAAGGAATTTATCCGATGCGGAATTATCTCGCAAGACTAGAAGAAAGAAAAACAAGATCAGCAAAAATGCTTCTCCGCAACCCTGTCTTCTCGGAGATAAAAAAGATGGTTTTAACAACAGAGGAAGAACACCCGAAAATTAAAAAACTTCTTGAAGTTGTGAAATCACTCAATGATAAGAAGATGATTGTATTCGCCCAATACCGTGACCAGATAAAGAAGATAGAGGAGGAACTAAGGGCGGCGGGACTTAATGCAAGACAATTTGTTGGTAAAAAAGACGGCATCACAAGAAAGATGCAGGAAGAGACAATAGCCGATTTTAGAAACAATAAATTCAACATACTCGTTGCGTCAAGCATTGGGGAGGAAGGGCTGGATATACCGAAAGTGGATGCTGTTATTTTTTACGAGCCGATACCTAGTGAGATAAGAAGTATCCAGCGAAGGGGTAGAGCTGCAAGGTTGCATGAGGGAGAGGTCCACATTTTAATGACAAGGGGAACGCGTGATGAGTATTATTATTGGGCTTCGATAAACAAAGAAAAAAAGATGAAGCAGATCCTATATTCGATCCAATCGTCAATTCAGAAAAAAACAGGGAGGGCATCTGAGAAGCCAAACGAGACGACATCCAAGCAGAAGAAATTTCACATGGGTCAAACAAAGATCTCGCATTTTATCTAGATATCGACCTCAGAAACTTTATTTCATCCTCATTCAGACCGTAGAAATCTTCAAGGATCTTGGGGGGCAATCCAGAAAGCAGGGTAAAATAGTCCGGCGCATGCCTGTAGTTTGTATGTACAATCCGGCCAATCTTTAGGCCTAAGCTTTTCATCATAGCTCTTCGCTCCATGCTTATGCTCATTGCCTTAAGATACTTTGGAAATATGTATTTTGTAAACTTTTTATAGCGTTCTGCCTTTGCGAGTGCGATGCCTGCGCTCATAAGATCCAATGCGTATTTCAAAAGCACCCAGGAGCTTTTTTTGATCCTTCCCTGGAAGACATCCGCTCTCGAAAGCCAATGATACGCCCTAACCAGATCTTCTATATTCTCATATTCATTTGGTATGTTTTCATCTATCCAAAGTTTCAGCAATTCGTAATCAGCATCTCCAGCGAGCGCCTCTTTCGCTTCTTTATAAGTAGTTGCCTTAAATATCGTCTTAACCCTTATAAACAAGTCCTCCTCGCGATCCCTTGCGCTTATCCACATGCCTTGTAAATCAATAAGAGCAGAGCGGACGTCACCGCCAGAATTTTCCGCTATTGCCTCTATCTTTTCCTCCGAAATTCCTAATTTCTCATTTTTTGCAATCTTTGAAAGAAGTGTTTTGATAGATGCGCGGCTCACCTTTTTCATCTCTACAAGTTCGCATTCAGCCCTCAATAAAGCAAGTTTCTTGTCCCAAATGTTCGTAGCTGTGAGCAGTATCGGGCAATTCGCTTCTTTTATTATTCGCACTATTGCGGGCAGTCCGCCACTATCATTTTTTCCTATAAAGATATCTACATCATCTATTAGGATCATGCGCATTTTTCCGCTTAGCGTTTTTGTGGTTGCAGCAGAATGCACAATTCGTTCAACTCTTTCCTTATCGCGTAGCTCGCTCGCGTTCATTTCTATGAGTTCAAGATCGTACTGGTGCACGAGTGCGTATGCAGTGCTTGTTTTTCCGACCCCTGATGGACCGTATATGAGAAGCGGTCTCGGTTTCTGGCCGCTGCTCCACCTAAGTATCCATCTCTTTACAGCTTCACGCTTCTCCTCGTTACCTACCATCTCATCGATACTTTTTGGCGCATACTTGTCCGTGAGCAGCTCTACCATACCTACCACGGTGTTTTGACTATTGCTTTTTTTATCTTCTCAAACAATGCCAGATCATCTTTTGAAAGAATTGTCTTATGCTTCTCCCACTCAAGAATATCTTCAGGTGGAATGTATGTATAAAGCCTATCCTCTTCGCACACATCCTTCCCAAAAACTGTTCCTTCACAAGAGATCGCAACGTCCATACCAGTGGTAGCCTTATCTATTTTGTTTTTCTCATGCTGTATTTCTCTTATCTCGCCAACGATATTGCCATCCCCATCCATAAGTTTGTAACCTGGTCTTATGACCCCTCCAAGAACTTTTATCCCGAATATTGCAGGTTTTGAAACCCTAAAGCAGCACCCGCTTAACACAACTATCTCTGCAGGCCAGATGAGCCTTTTCCAAATCTCTGTTCGTTCCACTTCTATCTTCGCTCTGACCCATTCCCCATAGTTCTCTAACGCGCGGTATATCACATCGCTGAGAATCACCGGTACGTTCTTATCGCTCGCTTCCCTCATACCATCCTCAGTCATAGAAACATTAAATCCAAGAACTACGCCAAGATATTTGTTTTCCTTCGAAACAGCCTCTGCAGCAAGAACATCCTTTTTTGTTACTTTCCCTATACCTGCTTCTTTTATCGGAATCTTATTTTCCTCAAGAAGCCTGACGAGCGCTTCCAGAGAACCAAGACTATCTGCCTTCAGCACGAGCCCAGTCTCGTTTCTTGCGATAACGATGTTTTTGTAGATGCTCTCAAAGTGCTTTTCTCTCTCGACAAAATCGGTCACTGTTTCAATCGGCGAACCAGGAATGGCGTTCTCAAGGTCTGGAGCAAGTATCTTCACTCCAGCGGCAGCAGCGACCTGCTCAAGCTGGGTATACCTCTCCTTTCCCCCTACAATATTTGGCTCAAGAAGGGCACGGACCTTTGTCCGCTTTGGGCCCTCCTGAGATAAGAAGAGGATCTCGTCTCCCTTCTTAAGGACCCCGTCGTAAAGAATAACATCTATGGTCGCTCCTAAACCCTTTTCTTCCTTTACCTCAATTATGCTCCCCTTCGCCACACCATTTTCATTAATCTCAAGATTTCCTTCTAAGAATTTTTGACTCAGCCCAGCTATGAGCATAAGTAGCTCGCTAAGACCTTCTTTTGTTTTTGCACTGACAGGGACGATCGCGATTTGTTTTCTGAAATCTGCAATACGATCGAAGCGTTCAGAATCAAAACCAAACTCGGAAAGATTACCGATAAGGCCATAGATTTTCTCATCAACCCTTTCGCTTACGTGTGGCGGTTGTCTTGAAAGCGCCTCAAGGAAGGAAGGTGTGTCGCTTTCTTTCCAGCCCGATATTAGGTCTACCTTATTTGCTGCCACCACAAACGGTGTCCTATACTGCTTGAGTATCCGTATACTTTCAACTGTCTGTGGTTGGAAGCCCTGCATGATGTCAACTACAAGTATTGCTATATCTGCTATACTACCGCCTCTGTCACGTAAGTTTGTGAAGGCTTCATGCCCTGGAGTGTCTATTAGCAGAAGTCCTGGGATCTTAAGTACAAAGTTGAAACGCCCCTTGAGCACCTTTGCCATTTCTTCTATACTTTCTTTTTTAATGTAACTGGCGCCAATCATCTGGGTTATCCCACCTGCTTCCTTTCGTGCCACTGCTGTCCCCCTAATAGCGTCTAGTATTGTTGTCTTTCCGTGATCAACATGTCCCATCACTACAACTATGGGCGAACGTATCTGCATGGAGTAGAATTGGGTGTTGCAAATTAAAATGTTTTCTTACGCCTGCAAAGTATTAAATATCACAAAACAGCAAATTACTATAGATGATGACATGAACAACCTCTGAACGATGATGAGGTCGACAACGTCTGAGATAAACGTTCAAATCTAAAATTTTTTTGCCAGAAGCTCGAACACTTCCATGTACATGCCCATAGCTTTCTTAAACTCTGATTTTGTTGGGTCCTCCTTAAGACCACCGATATCAAACCGCATAACCTTCTCATCCAGAATCTTATCTAATAGCGAAAGAAGCACTTCCATCCTTCCGCTACCACCAGAGATCCACGTAGCTATGGGAAAGCCCTTCACGAAATCCATGTCGACAGAGATGTGTTTATGCGAATAATCTTTGCTGGATTTCTTGACAGAAGCGTATTCAACAGAATACCCTCTCCAGTGCGGAACATAGACAAAAAGATCATGATTTCCATTTTCGCTATGATAAAAATGACTTCTTGAATCAAGGTAGAAAGCTGGTGCGGTATCAAGGTGCGCATCAATCCCTATCTTACAACCATACTCTTTCTTTATCTCAAAGAAGTAGGATAAATAATGATAATCGCCATCGCCCCACAGCAATATCGCCTTTCCTTCAGTATTCGGCAAGCGCTCGCGTGCTTCTGCAAGCGATAGCAAAACTGGTTTAAAATTGAATTTATTTTCCACGCTCTTTGCTATCTTTTTATTATTCCTGTTGTTTATATAATAGAGCGTAACCATGCGTACCACATTCTCCCATACTTTTTTGTTCTCTGTATAGAAAGAAATAAAACGCTAAGTTTATAGTAGGATGAACGCCCGAACACCCTCAACTATAAACTGCACACCCCACGCGAGCGTAACAATGCCCATCATTGTGGAGAGCACGCGCAACCATCCCCTACCTATCAACTTGTTTATGTGAGTGCCTGTCAGAAGCGAAAGTAGGACCACCGACAGCGCTGCGATGCCTGCAATCAACGTCGTAATTAGACCAAAATCGTTCACAAGTATTATCGCGGTGGCAATTGTTGCTGGTCCGCTTATAAGCGGTGTACCTATAACAACAGCTATCTCGCTTATGCCATCCTTCTCTTTGTTTTTTTCTTTTGGAAACGAAATCCCAAGCGCTAATTGGATGCCCATTATTACCAATATTATTCCACCGGCTGCCTTAAAGCTGTCCATACTAACGTTTAAAATTTCTAGAAGAATATTACCACCAAAGGCAAAAAGAAGGAAAATGACAGCAGCAACAAGCACTGCCTTAAAGGCAATTTCCTTGCGCTTGCTTTCATCTTTTTCTTTTGTGAGTGCTAGAAAAGCTGCAAGGCTGAGCACTGGGTCCATAATCACAAGCAAAAGGATAAACGCCTGCATCAACCTAAGAGACTCAATCATGATGTAGCTTTAACCAGCTGGTTTTTATTAATTTTCGGATTTAATGAAAAAAGGTGGAATAAGATGGTTGCGGTAGAACAAAACAAATTAATCAGATTCATAAACGCTTCTTATGGAATCGTCGGAACACATTCGGCAGTCCAGATATGCAGTTGGACAAAAAAGGCATTACGTGGCCAGGGCGTTTGCTATAAACAAAAATTTTATGGAATCGATTGCCATCGTTGTGCTCAAATGAGTCCCGCCTTTGCGTGGTGCCACCAATCGTGTTCCCACTGCTGGAGACCTTCTGAATGGATGGTAAAGAATACATTCAAAGAGAAGGACGTAGATGAGCCAGAAAAAATAATTGAAGAGACTGTAAAACAGCGAAGAAGGTTAATATGCGGCATCGGTGGCGCAGCAGACGTGAGCAAACAATTGTTTGATGAGAGCTACAACAAATTTCCTTCGCACTGGGCCATATCGCTCTCAGGAGAACCAACCATCTATCCAAAAATTGGCGAACTTATACAGAGATTGCGCAAACAGAAGGAGGTTAGGAGCGTGTTTTTAGTTACAAATGGGCAGGAACCTCAGAGAATAGCGCACATGGCAAAAAGAGGTCAGCTGCCAACACAACTATACGTTTCCATAACCGCGCCCAACGAAGTACAATTTAAAAAATTAAATAAGTCAATTTATACGGATGGATGGGAAAGACTTATCACAACGCTTAATATGCTCAAAAAACTTAAATGCAGAACAGTCGTCCGTCTTACGCATATTCGCAAAATAAACGATAATGAAAAAGCAATTAAAGAGTTCGCAGAGTTGTTGGAGAAAGCCCAACCACATTTCATAGAAATCAAAGGATACGTTTTCATAGGTCTTTCCAGAATGCGTCTAAGGAAAGAAAACATGCCGCTTCATACTGACGTAGTTGAATTCAGCAAAAAACTTTTGGCATTTCTGCCGTCATATGCACACGAAGGCACAGATGTTAACTCTAGGGTTGTTCTCCTCAAAAACAAAAAAAGGAGAATGGACACCCTAATAGTTAAAAAGAAAAAGCATCCTATGTGCAATAGAAAGCAATTATAATATTATCATCGTTTTAAAAAAAGTGGTTTTCATGACAGTTGTTCTATCAGTTGGGGGAAGTTGCGTAAATCCAGATGGAAAACCTGATGTAGGCTTCATAAAGGCACTCTGCGCCGTAATACGAAAATCAGGTGAAAGGTTTGGCGTGCTTGTGGGCGGTGGAAAAACTGCACGTGACTACGCTGAGGCTACACGCACGCTCGGCGGATCAGAGTTTGATGCTGATGAAATAGCGATAATGTCAACAAGACAGAATGCTATGCTTTTTCTTCAAGGATTAAAGGACATCGCTTATCCGGCTGTGCTCACCGATTTCACAAATGCAAAAAAAGCCTTTACTAGTGCGCGCATTGTTGTCATGGGTGGAACAATACCAGGTATAACTACAGACACAGACGCGGTGCTTCTTGCAGAATCTATAGGAGCAAAGAGGCTTGTAAATATAAGTAGCATTTCCGGAATATACGAAAGCGATCCTAGAAAAAATCCAGATGCAAAGAAATTTAGCGCGCTTGGCTATGAACAACTCGTAGCACTCGCGATGGAAGCGGATAAAAGAAAAGCTGGAACGAACTTTGTGTTCGATGTGCTTGCATGTAAACTCATTGCGCGCTCCAAAATAGAAACGCACTTTGTTGGAAAGGATGTCCTGGAAATAGAAAGGGCGATAAATGGAAAAAAGCACAATGGTACGATTGTGAGTTAGTGCTGATTATTTGAGATACCTCGCTATTTCTTTATCTGAAAGGGAAGTATACTTCTTAACGTCCATAGGAATATATGATACCTCAAGATTCTCAGATGTCGTTTCCTCTTCCTGTGTCTTTTTTAAAGCTTCGATGCCAAGTTTTATTGCATCCGATGTGTCTATATTTTCTTTATATTTTTTCTCTAGAAACTCATCGACCTCCTTTTTTGCCGAACCTATGGAATCTGCGTAAAATGCAGTCATTGCACCGCTCGGTTCTGCCTCATAAAGTCTGGGGCGGGTATCTACACCTCCTATAAGAAGAGAAACTCCAAACGGCCTTATCCCACCATATTGAGTGTAAATCTGCATTAAGTCGCAAACGCTGCGTGCGACTGTTTCAACAGGAGCAGGCTCATTGTATGATATCCTGTGTCTCTGCGCATCTATTCGCGCAGTTTCTACAAGCCTCCGCGCATCAGCTATGAGTCCGCTTGCTGTAACTGCGATGTGTTCGTCTATCTCAAATATTTTCCTCAGCGATTCTGGCACCACCAGTTTTGAATGAATGGTTTTGGAAGCAACAAAAACGATACTTTCTCTCGAACATATGCCAATCGCAGTCGCTCCGCGCTTTACAGCTTCTTTTGCATACTCTACTTGAAATAGTCGCCCATCAGGACTGAATACTGTTATGGCCCTATCATACGCTTGCGGTGATACACCATACATAACCCTAACACCTCGTAATATGAAGCTATAATGCAGATTTATTCCATCACTCCTTTTAAATATCTATGCGCTTCCCTTTTTTAGTGCGTATAACGCGCTCCTGGTTAAACAAGTGTTCGCATTGAGTATGAACCGGAAGCACTTTTTCTGGATTTATCCGTTCTATAAACTGGAAGATCTCGCTCATAGAGGCATGGCCTGAAGCATGCAGTTGATGGTACTCAAGATTAAATGCTTTGGTCCAGTTACGCAGCACAGCATCCGAAACCTGCGAGATCGGATCTTCTTCGAACGGTTCGCTCATTGAATGGATGCACGCACCTGAGCTCGGTTTTATGTCTATAAGTTCCGGCAACTGAAAGAACTCAAGTTCAAGAATGCAACGGCCATTGTTCTCAGCGACATACCCAGAATCCACGCACTTTGAGAGCATGTTCACCTCCCACTCCTTGTAAACTTTTTTTTCTCTCCCGAATATTTTCAGAGTGTCGTCTCTGTATGGGTCTGGTAATCCTATGGGATCGTTTTTTAGAGAAAGAAGAAGATGCGCTGTTTTCATTGTTATAATAAGCTCTCGCTCAGTTTCTTTTGCAATCGAATAGAATGTTCTAAATCGGTCTATGTCCTTTGGATATCTCATAGCAAGTATCATGCCTTTAGTTTCTTTTGCAATCCTAGCCGATTCGGCTTGAACAAAATGCTCGGTATGATTTCTGCGCTTCTCCTCTTCAGCAACGCGCGTCCCTTCGATGATTAGAAGTACTGGATCGAACTCTGCTGCTTTTTTAAGAAAATCCTCTGTCATGTCCGCCCTTGGGCCATGCTTTCGCAAATCTCCGGAATACACGATGTTTCCGCCTGTTGTCTCTATTATGAATCCATATGCGCCAGGCACAGAATGGTCAACGTGGACAGGATGAATTTTAAAATCTCCTATTGAAAAATCCTTCCCTGTCCTGAAGGTTCTTACCGTGCTCTCTTCTGTAAAGCACCTCAGCCCGGAGGTCTCCTGTGCGGAGTCTATTATCAGCTTCGCCGCCTCGCCAAGGTACACTGGAATTTCTGGGTGAAGATAATAAAGGTGCGCAATGTGGTCATAATGTGCATGGCTTATGAGAACACCATCATATTCTGGCGGTGCAAACTTTAGATCGGTTTTCTCAAGCGCTGCCCTGGAGTACAATCCGCTTAGCTTCGGAACCAGATTGAATGCAAAATAATCTCTCAACCCAAAACGTTCTCGCGGAAAAAGGTGCGCTTCAGGCACGAAATAATCATCAAGAAGTGTAAAGGACTGACCAAAATCTAGGAATATGCGGGATTTCCTATCCTCCACCAAAATCTTATTTCCACCGATCTCATTTATTCCGCCATAAGGCGTTAACGTGACCATCTCATCACTTTAATTTTTTAACTATCTCTAGCAAATCCTCAAACTTTTCAATCTCGAAATCCGCCTTCGGCTCTGTTGCTCTTTGCCATATACCATATTTTGCAAGGCATGTTTGCATACCCACATTCTTTGCTCCTTTTATGTCCCTGACGGGATTATCCCCGACAAAAAGACAAGATGTTGGGGGAAGCCCAAGCCGCTGAAGCGCAAGCTGAAATGGCGATGGATGCGGTTTCTCAGCAAGGGTGTCGTCCTTTGTTATTACTGTATCAAACTCGTTCTCAAGTCCAGTAAGAACAAGCCTCTGCCATGTCTTGTTCCGTGGAGCATCCGTAACGACACCGAGCTTGAGCCCAAACTCACGGAGCTTGCGAAGAACGGGTTTGACCATCGAGTATGGTTTTAGAACCTCAAATTTTCGTTTAAGATAAGCAACTATCGCTGCCTGCTGGATCCGCTCCGCACGGTTCACCTCAAGATTGAGTGGTCTTATAACATCATAAAAAGTCTTTTGGTACTCTATACCTTTCTCATCATAGATAGAAAATATCCTGCCGTATGTCTCGACCTCGGTCATAGGAAAGCCCTGCGCAACCATCGCTTTTGCCGCTGCCTTTGCAGTCTCCTTCTTGAATGTAAGAAAGTCAATCAACGTGTTGTCAAGGTCAAAAAGAACCGCTCTGAGCATATAAGATAAAAGTTATAGTAGTGAATTTTAATAGTTATGTGTAAGATGGTATCATGGAAAAACGACAAGCAGAATGGGCACGGGATACGGCTGCTTCGAGAATGATAACAAATGTTCCCATTACGAATGCTGAAATGAGTGTTGGTAAGGCTGCCTTAGAATTTAAGAAAAGGATCAGGGGGTATGAATTCATAAACTATGTTTATGTCACGGATAACAAAGGAAAACTCGTCGGGGTATTCTCAATAAAAGCGCTCTTCCACCTTCCACCTAAAAAAAAGATTGGAGAGATAATGGATCGAAGAGTCGTTTTTGTTCACCCCCACACCCATCAAGAACGAGTAGCGTTGCTTGCGATTGAGCATGATTTAAGCGCGATACCAGTGGTGGACAAGGAAAGAAGGCTTCTTGGCGTCGTACCGTCTGATGCGATACTTGACATACTCCATAGCGAAAGCATAGAAGATAGTCTGCGCTCAGCTGGCATTCGTAAGTTTGCAGACCCAATTAGAGATATCATGAAAGCCTCTGTGCTGGTATATTTTGAAAAAAGGGTGCCGTGGCTCGTGCTTGGCTTATTTGGAGGAATTTTAGCAGCGGTTATTGTCAGTTCTTTTGAGGAAGCACTAAAGGTTGAACTTCTCTTAGCCGCATTCATACCAATGGTTGTGTATATATCAGATGCTGTAGGGACGCAAACAGAAGCAATATTCATTCGTTCGCTTGCGCTCATCCAAAAACTTGACTTTAAGGCGTATATCGTGCGCGAAATTTGGGTGGTCTGCCTAATCTCCATTGTGCTCGGTGTGTTAAGTTTTATGATACCATTTCTACTCTACAACTCAGCATTGCTTAGCGTAATCGTTGGTTTGTCAGTAGCCACAGCAATAATAGCTGCAGCGATAATAGCGTTAATCCTTCCATGGGTTTTTTACAAATTAAAGTACGACCCAGCTCTACCAAGCGGACCGTTTGCAACTATGATTACGGATATCGTAAGCGTATTCATATATTTTGTAATAGCCAGCACACTCGTAAAGGAGCTTTTGTAAGCTCTTCAATCTTTGCTCTTTTTCTTTTTCTTTATCTCTTCAGCAAGGCTTCCTTTTTCCTTTGTCTTCTCCGTGATTGTTTTCTTAATCGACGCTGCTCTTTCCTCAATCTTCTTTTTGACTGATTCATAATCAGGAAATTTTTCTGCCTCCCCTCCAACCTTTCGCACAAGTTTTTGACTTTCTTTTATGAGAGCAGCTATGCGTTCCTTTGTTTCGTTTATCTGAAGTTCTATTTCTTTCTCAGTTTTTATTGCATTCTCCAAGCTCTGGTCATACTTATCAGATGTTACTTCCAATTCGTTCAAGTATTTCTGAATGCACTTTGCCTCAGCAGCTTCCTTAAGCTTGAGAATGTCCAAATCGCTTTTCTTGATATACTCTTCTATTTCCAGTATCTTGGCATCGTAATCATTGAGGTATTCGACTGCCCACGAAGAAATCTTGGTAAGGTTTTCAAGTTCTCCTGTCAAAGCTGAAAGATCTTCACGCTTCTTTTCAATATCCTCTCTGATGACTTTGATGTTGTTGTTCACTACTGCTCTTGTTTCGTTTGTCTCGGATAGAGATTGCTCAAGTGCGGTCATCCTCTCGTTTATATCAGCTATGCTTGCACGTAAAGAATCCAATGACGCCAGTATCTTATCTGTTCGAGCATCTATAGATTCTCTCAATCTCTCGAGCGCATCCACCTTTTTTTCATTTTCCTCGATATCGGCACGAAGCCCTGCAATCTTACCACGCACCTCCTTTTCCGACGCTTTTATATCGCGCGCAAAAGCTTCGACTTTTTGCTTTGTTTGTTGGAGCGCAGTCTTACCTTCGATACGAAGTTTTTTCAATTCATCGTGAAGCTTGATTGCCTCCTCAACTCTATCCGGAAGCTCCAACACTCTCTCTTTTACCTCAAGGAGCCGGCTCTCATGCTCCAGCAATCTATCCATAAGCGGAATAAGCTCGGCTTCTGCTCTTTTTTCTAGGGCGACGAGCTCATCTGTATAAAACATTTCTTTTTTCTTTTTTAGTTGCCCGAGCTTAGCCTTCTCCTCCTTTATTTCCTCCATATACGCTGAAAGAAGATCTCTAACATTAGCATCGTATACAGAACGCGGTATCGGTACGCTCTCTTTCTCGTCAGTTTCTGTGCTCTCACCCTGAAGAAGAGCTGCTGGTTCTATATTTTCTTCTGCGGTTAGAGAGGCTGGTTCTAGTTCTGCTGAACCGCTCCCTCCCACAATCCTATCAGCGGTTGCGTCAGGCTCGCTACTATAGGCAAGCCTTTTCAGCCTATGCTCCTCAAAAGACTCATTATCTTCTACAAGATTTCGTACTATATTATCCTTCACAGAAGTTCCTTCGCCTTTGCCATTATAAGAATAATCGTGTTTTATCCTAACATACCTGTCGAGCAATTCTTCCGGAGTAGGTTGACTCTCGAGTTGTCTGCCTTCATCAAGGCTGTCTTTATGCGATTCACTCTCGTGTTGTACGCTGAGTCCCCCCACCGGCTCTGCCGCATCGGTTGACACGCTCTCTTCACCCTTTTCATCAGGTATCGATGTAGGGGCGGGCTCTGTGCGCTCCGACTCTTTTCTCTGAACTCCTGCATCAGCCCAATGGAGATAGGTTCCTGTAAGAGCGTACTCCACCCTCACGTATCCTTCATCCTCAAGTACGCGCACCCAAGTCTCAAGAGCGCTTCTGCTCTTTATGCCAGAAAGCCGATGAAGCTCGCCCAGGCTTACTTTTTTCTTCTCAGAAAGGATCTTAATTAACCTGTCAACATCTGTACTTATGAGTGCGTCATCAGCACGTACGGTGTCTTCGTTCATTACACCACCTGTTATATTTTATGTATGGATAGATTTAAAAATATAGCAGCACACAGAAAACCACTAAAACATACAAGAAACTCAGAGAACGACAGTTTTATATTTTCCTGACAGCCGCCTTCTCGCGCGCTCAAACGCGGTTAGTATGTGTGAAAGATTTTTTTTGTATGTTCGCGCAGTAAAAAGCCTTGTGCCTTTAGCAAGTCTGGCTGCTCTATCCGTCGGCCGACCAAAAGAGGCGCGCATACCCTTCTGCAATCGATCAGCACCAGCGCCGGCTATCATCTTATTCTCTCTTATTATATGATGTGGATAACTATTAACCATCAAGAAGTAATCACCACTTATCACTTTTTCGAGGTATTTATTCGCAGATTGTCTTGCGCTCTCTATTGCATTGTCCCTAACTACTATTGCCTGCTGAGAAACGAGATGGATAGTGATATCAAAATCTGGTTTCTCTATGCCCATTCTAAATTGATGAAGATCTGAATGCGGAAGTGTTTTGATATAAGATTTGGTTGGGTTCTTTGAAAATCTCGTCCACGGAACCTTCTTCGGATTTCTGATTGTTCTCGCTGGCCTTATTCCCATCAATATCACCTCTGTCTCAGAGCACTGAAATTAAATCGTTTTTATAGAGTATTTCCTAACATTAGTTTTTAAAACTACGCCCTACTACGCATTGAAAACATTAAAAACAATGAAAGTATAAAGTAGACAAAGAAAATGAAAAATGGAAGCCCCTGTAGTTCAACCAGCCTTGGATTTGAAAACTTCAAGCACAAGGCTTGAAATGGATAGAACGAAGGATTGCGGATCCTTTAATCTGGGTTCAAATCCCGGCAGGGGCGTTTTTAAGGATCAAAATAAGATTTAAATATAAGAAAAAACAAAATAAATATGTGGTATTATGGCGTTCAAAAGATTCAAAAGATCCAAAAGACCTCTGAGGAATAAAAAGCAATCTAAAAATTCAAAAAAGATTATTAAAAAAATAAAAGAAGCCATAGCGATACCTACAAAATCAAGGCAAAAGGATAGGGAAAAACGAGCAAAACCAGTAAGGAACAAGACAAAGCTTCACACGAAAAAGGAGGTTATAGTTAAAGAAAGACCTGCAGAAAGAAAGGTTGAGCCGGTTGTGCCGAGCTTAACAAAAGAGGATATGCACCGTCTTGCAGAGATACTTTCAAGACCGTTTATAAGAGAGACCTTGGTCGATATAGGCGGGGAGAATGCAATAGCAATAATAAGGAACTTTGAAAGAGCTGCTAGTGACGAGGACATATCAAAAAAACTGAAGATAAAGATAAGCGATGTACGCGCAGCGCTTAATAAATTACATAACGAGGGGCTTGTTTTATACAACCGGTATAAGGATAACGAAACTGGGTGGTACTCTTACAGTTGGTATCTTAACAAAGAGAAGATGGAGAAATGGGCTAAGGAGCAAATTAAAAAATTTGAAAGCAGGGGGCACGGGGATGGCGGCGAATTTTATGTTTGCCCATTTTGTGGATTTTCCACTATAGTCGGATTCGAAGTTGCCATAGAAAAAGGGTTTAAGTGTGAGATATGCAACAGACAACTCGAATTCCTTGATGAAGAAAAAATGCAAAGGCTCGGTATCTTTGAGCAAAGGAACCTTACAGAAACAAAAAAATAAAAAGTAAGAAGACGGTGGCTTAATTGAAACTTCAAGAACTCAACGTCTACTTAGTCCTTTTAAATAAAGAGAGAATACTTGTTCTAAAGAGAAAGGACGGATTTTGGGAATTTCCAGGCGGTGGAGTTGACTGGGGCGAGGATCCGGAGGAGAGCGCATTGAGGGAAACCTTCGAGGAAACCTCCATAACGGTTAAGAAACCACTAAAGCTTTTAGGTGTTACTTCCGCTACCTATCAAAAAGGTGCAGACGAAAAACATTCAATCTACCTTGTGTATCTTGGCAGAACGGAACAAGACAATGTGTCGCTTTCTGAAGAGCATATAGAGTACAGATGGTTAACGAAGAGAGAACTCGCGTATATATCTCTAGGGCTTAACGCAGAACCGGTTTTAGACATGATAGAAAAGGAGATCGTGTAGGGTAAGCAACGCTTTAACTCACACGATCTTTAATTCTCTGATCATCTTCTCAAGTTCGCTGACGGTAAGAAGAAGAATGGAACTGTTTTCAACTTCAAGCTTTAGTAGAAGGGATGCTACCGTCGGAGAGTCAAGATACGAACGGAACTTTCCCCTATCAAAATCGTCTTTTGAGAGCACTATTGTTATTCCCTCTGAAACTGTCGATAGAACTCTCCTGAAAAGCCCACCGGCGTCTACGGAGGGGTCATAAAAGTGCACGAACATTTTTTGGCCCATTACGTCTATCTCACTATCCGCCTTCTTTGATTCACTAAGAGGGGTGAACGGAACAGCATTATTTATGCAAATGTCCCTGAGCGAACGCATTAGAGCTAAAGTGGTCATATTCTTTCCAGTCCGCTCCTCCCAGTAAGATGGGCCGTAATAACCCATTGCTTCCTTTACCTTCCCCTTCGATTTTAATTTTTCCAGCAAGAACTCTACATTATAGTCGGTTATGTAAATAGGCTTTCCAGAATAAAATATGTCTTTAAAACCGCTTTTTATCTCTGCAAGCCTAAGCGGGGTGTAACTCCACTTATAATTGCTATTGACCTTTTCGAATATCGAAAGGATAACATCTGACGAGATTGGAACTTTTTCCCTTGCAGTAAGCGGAAAGTCTGGAATATCTATGGAGAAATACACCTCCTCTCTTCGCGAAAATAGTATCCCCGCGCCTGCAATAAGAGCAGATAGAATAATGGCTGAGACGAATAATGGATCACGGAATATAGGCGGAACAGGTACTTCAGAAGTTACAAAAACATTTTCTTTAAGTCCACCTATTTCAAACGTAAAGGTATGATTTCCAGGTGGAAGAGCATCACCATTAGTGTACCTCCCAACGTCAACGTTCACCTCAGAGGTATCGTGAAATTCGTATCGCCCGAACTTTCCATCGTCAACGCTAACCCTTATTATTTCCAATGAGTAGGGAACACCGTTCATAGAAAGAGAAAAGCGGTAGGTAGACGCTGAATGCCCCCTATAGGACACTTCGATAGAGCTAACAAAAAGACAAGATGAAGCGTACACCTTGTTACTTTCATCAACTAACGCGGCCGTATACTCGCCCTTTGGAAGATTTATCTCCACGTCCATAGTCATTTTTTCTTGGGTATTCACACGACCGCGTGGGACGCGAAGAACCTCGTCCCCACTTGCGTTTCTAATCACAAAAAACATGTCAACTTGAGTCGAGGACGGTTCTGCCAGATGGCCATACATACGCACTGGCAATTCAGAGATGCTCGAAGACACTATTGCCGCTCCGCCGGATGTGTAAAGCTCACCCGATTGCGCTTTTCTTACATGCACTATTTTCCTATCCTCGATAGTTATGTTTCCACCTACTTTATCTGTGGTGTTGATTAGCTTTATTCCCGCAAGATTAACAACAACAGACCGCTCTGTTCCTCTATAGGGATTCGAGAAGAGATGAACCTGACCAGAGCCCGGTGGGAGGATGACCTCTCTTGAAGGTCCATCAGCGGCTGCCCAGGGCATTTCCACTACTATCTTTGCGATATCCTCTGCTGCGTATTCATAGGCAGGTTTCTCAGGATTTAACGGGTTGACCCGCCATCCGCCATCAAGAGTTTGCGGAACAAATACGAATGCGCCATCTTTTTTAGAAAGTATGCTTATTGCGCCATAAGCCACAGTTGCGCTCCACCCACCGCTTCCGCCGCTAACAGAATACCTTGGTTCGTAGAACGAAATGCCTGATGGCGTAAGGGAAGCGCGCTCATTGAAATTGAATGGTATGTTAGCATAAAGGCTTTGCGGAGTGGTGCTTACTCTCTCGCCATCGAGCATTCTATCGAAAGAGTGACCTATGTAGATAATAACTATTCCTTTTGAAGCGAGCGTATCTGGGGTTATTTTCGTGCCACTTCCTAAAAGTTCCTTTGGAACATAACCGGATGGTACAAGCACAACGGCACCACTTGGCATATCCTCTAAATCTTCAATAGCAATATCATTTATCTGAATATTTTTTTTGGAAAGAAGAAAACGCAAGTGCCTAATGAAGTCTGGATAGCTCTCTGCTTCCTTCCTAGCACTCTCTAGAACAAACACCTCAGACGGCAGCGCCTTCTCATACGTTGTTATGGAAGCAGTAAGATAATCCACATTCTCACTAGAGTAATTAAGGTGAATGGATGCTGCATGCAATCCATCATATCGATCCCCAAAGGTCAGTACTGCTCCATCCAAAACAGTACTCTCTATTGTGGGCCTTTCAAGCAAGGGAGGCTGGGTGGGTGGGCCTTGGATACTGTGCAATGTAAGGTAAACCCATACTATGATTACTATTAACAACCCCAACCCTATGGCTGCACCTGCAAGGGCTACATTAAAACCTGGTGAAGGCTCCTTGGCCATAGGTACCTTCTTTTTTACTTTCTGAGCCGACGGCTTTTTTTCAAAAAATCCTTTAAAAAATTTCTTTATCCTATCGCTCGCAGTTTCTGATATTATTCTATAGCTTTTGACATTCTGGTACTTTTTACGAATATCAAAACGGTACTCTTTTTTTTGTATTTTTATCCGTTCCATGCCAGCCATGCCTAATCAACCACTTCCAAATATCCCTCGCTGACAAGTTGATTCAAGATCTCCTCAACCCTACTTTCTACCACTCCATAAACCTTTGCAAACTCTAATATATTTATCGACCCGTTGTGCTCCGCGATCCATTCTTGAATTTTTCCTTTAAGAGTCTCATCTGATACTTTTTCAAGCTCTTTCAATCTAAGTAAGAGTTCATCGTTCTCTGCCTTAAGTTCATAGTTCTGCGCTGTAAGAGTATTATTTTGTTCTACGAGTCGTTCGTTTTTCATCTTAAGGTCGGCCACTTCTTTTTTTAATGCGTCGTACTCCCTGTAAAGCCTGGAATAATCCATCGTGACGGATTCTGCTATCTTTTTTACCGCATCATCAAGCAACTGATATAGCACTTTGTTGTCCACAACATACTCGTCACTTATCAGGCTGAGGATATTAACAACATATCTTATAACGTCCATCCTTCGCTTTGTTGGACTTGTCTCTGGCGTTATGGAGTAGATAACCTCGAGCTCATCTTCCTTTATTTTTAGGATGGAGAAGAGATATGGATTTTTATTTATGTCCTTGCTTTCAACATACGCAATGCTTATCGCTGATTTTTCTTGTGCGACCTCTATGAATGTAATGGCTCTTAAGATATTGGATATGTTCTCGAAACTCCCTTTCAGTTTCCCTGGTAGTTTAAAACCGTCGGCCGTTGGTTTTTTCAACTCAGAACTACTCTGTGCCTCTTTTTCTACCATCACTCTCACCTCTTTGAATGTGTTTTAGGCTGTCTGCTTGAAGGGACCTTTGATGTTCTTTCTTCCTCTTTGGTCTCCTCCGATAACGGGACCAGACTTGGCGGTGCTGACTCAACCTCAGGGGTATATTTAAATAGTAGTGCGAACAGAACGAGAAATGCGCCCACGATAATTGAAAAAATAAGCCCTTCGATTTTTATGTTTTCTGAAAGGAGCATTGAAATGAAAGAAAGGACTACTAGAGCAACTGCTACAATTCCGAAAAAAATTAGTGTTTTATTAAAAGAGGCTCTGCGTTCAAGGTGTTTTTTGAGGTCATCCTCACAGACATATAACTCGTTCTCTCTCGCGACCTTAAATGTCCTTTTTACCAAACGAATAGCGCGAATAATATTATCCTCCTTAACCCTAACTGCCATTTTACCCTCAACAGGCTTTTCACATACTATACACATCTTCACAGTACCACCTAAACCTTCCTGAATCCTTTTACTCTTCAAGCACTACTTGACTTACCTGGCCAGCCGCTCCTCCCTTTTTCAGATCAACCTTTGCAAAGATGTTTATTATGGTTGCATCGTCGATACCCGCATCCTTTAAAAAGTCGCCTATGTTACGTCTAGCAATCCCATAACGCTCAAGCGAGATGACAAAAGATACAACATCCATTCTTCTGTTTGCTTTATCAAATGCCTTTGTCAACTCCTCTATCCTATCATCAGAAACACCGTACTGCCTCAACTTCCTTCTGAAATCCTCTTTCAAAAATGAAACACTTTTTGCCACAGAAACATCCCTCCTTTGTCTTTCTGTCAATACAGCCGACAGCTCGAGGAAGTATTCCTTCGTCGGCTCTTCACCCTCAACGCGATTTAGTAAAAATGTTGATGGATAAGGGGTTGAGGTTGTGAGTGCCATGTTGACTGCGCATTCACCTACGCCTAGCCTGCCTATCTCACCACGCATATAATCGCTGAAATTGAGCGAACCCTGCATATAATCGAGGAAACGCTCAAACTTTATTTTAAAAATGAATGTTGTGCCTGCGTTGCTGAATATTGTTTCGCTTATATCAGTTGGGTTTTGAGACGCGATTATCATACCAAAGTTATACTTACGCCCTTCGCGAACGATCATAACTGCGTCACTATTTTCCTCTTTCGCTATCTTCCACGCCTCATCCAACACTATAAAGAGACGGATCCCCTTCTCCTCAACGTACCCAGTAAGCCTCATCTTTTCCTTTATAAACTGGAGCACGGTAAGGGCTGCGAGCGCTCTAAATCGCTCATCGGGCAAACCAGAAAGATCAAGGTCAACAAGGCCACTTGTTACCAGCTCATCTAGCTTTATCGTGCTTTGCTGCGCAAAATAGTCCTCCCCGGGTTTTATAAACTGCTTCAAGCGATATATCGCATTTTCTAGTTCAGCCGGAAACTCGTACGTGCCGGTGGCTGCTTGGTCCTCAAGAATCCTTACAACATCTTTAAGAGTTGGTGGTTTTAGAGGTCTGCCGAGCTCATCCTTTTGCTCTCTCGCATCCATTCTGAACTTTGCCTCTACATACGCCTTCTCTACTGCTTGCTCCGTAAGTCTCCTTTGCTCTGGGTAATCGCCTATATCCGTGAGTAACTCGAGCGTTCTCATAATCTGTTTTATCCTGTCGTATGGCTTCATTCCACCAAGATCTAAGAGATTTAGGTAGGAGCCACGGCCCAGCGCGAGTATCTTCCCATTCGCCTCCTGCACCCAATTCTTGTATTCCCCTGCCCAGTCTATGATAAGCGCATTTGAATTCCATACATACGCCGCCCTGAGGAGAAATGTTTTGATAAAGTATGACTTTCCAGACCCTGAGATTCCAACAACCGCAATGTGAGGATTCGCAACATTTTTATAGGTCCAATAGAAGGGAACGTTAAATATCCGAGTTCTTGCAACGTATATTCCATCGAGCGGGTCCGAAAAGAGGATCTCCAAAGGCGGCTCAGGCGGGTGAACAAGGATGTTTCTTCTCGAGATTTCCCTATTTGAGACTTTATTTAAAGCTACTCTCCCCCCTATCGGCATTACACCACGCTCTCTTCGAGTTCATGAGGACTTACAGGATAGAAGCGCTCCCACTCAAAGCATTTAAGCATCTCATCAGCAGTGAGATTAACTACCTCAACATTGAGAGCATTTGCAAGAACGGTCTTTAGCTCACTTGCTTGCGCGCGGACTGCTGCAATTGCAGCTTCCTTACTGAGACCGCTTGCAGTGGTCATTGCGTATGCTATTATTCCCATGGGCTTTACCCCTTTTATCAGTTTATTCAACTGCGCATCCCAGTGTGCAACTTCTCTTTCGTATTTATCTATTTTGAGTGCATCTGGTTCCGGCTTTTCCCTCTCTCTCTGAAGTCGCAGTTGCGCTTCTGCCCTTTTAGTTTCTATTGCCTTTCTTTTTTCCCCTACATCCTCAACGTACAGCATGTATGATATCTTCGTAACATACTTCAGATTAGATATCGCTCTCTCAAAATACTGATCATAGGAGACGTTTTCCTCAAGCGCCTTTTCAGTTGCGGATTCGTATATCTTCAGACCTAAAAAGGCCGATGCGTAAAACACGCCGTTAGCGTTCTTCACTATACAATCTTGCTCTGGCGGCACCTCATACCCTTCTGATGTTATCATAATCGTTCTTGTTCTTTGCGTTAGAAGCGGTATAAGGATATATCCATATTTCCAAAAGAGAACGCCGCCGAGTGCACCAAGACCGGCAAGCAGACCTCCGATGACCGTGAGATAGCCAAGTGAACCTCCTATCAACGCAAAGATAACGCCCAAAACGCCAATTCCTATGGAGCCCAGAATATACGCACGCGCTCCGACAGGTTGCTGCATATTTATCCCTCTTTTTTGATCGCTCAGTAGTTTTGTACTAAAGCGAAACAATAAAGTATAATAACACGAGATTTATAAATATTCATAAAAGACGCCAAAACAGCAGAAGATAGAGAATGAGCGTTACTTTATGGCTTCTTCAACGATCCGCACAGCGCTTCCGATATAAGTTTGATAATTGAAGAGGGCAGCAGCCTCCTCGGACGTTATGATGTTTTCCTCTACGGCAACCTCTCTGAGGTGCCTTTTTTCTATGAATGCTTTCTGTGCTGCTCGCCGCACAAGCTCGTGCGCCTCTTGTCTACCGATTCCTCTCTTATCGACCAAGTAGAGCATGAGACGTTCTGCCATTATTAAACCATTTGTTAATTCAAGGTTCTTTTTTATATTCTCAGGATAGAGTACGAGCCCGTCCAGAATAAAAAGCATCTGCTTAAGCATGTAGTCAACTGCAACAAAGCTTTGATGGAATATTACCCGCTCATTTGCGCTGTTCGTAAGATCGCGCTCGTGCTCAAGTGCTATGTTCTCCAGCGCTACCTGAAGATTTGCTCTCACAAGTCTTGCCAGACTACAAATACGCTCGCATTTATGTGGATTCCTTTTGTGTGGCATGGTAGATGAACCAACCTGTTTAACGCTGAATGGCTCTGACACCTCTAAGATCTCTGTTCGTTGAAGGTTCCTGATTTCCTTTGCCATCTTTTCAAGCGTGGCGGCAAAAAGCGAAAGAACAAAAAGTACCTCTGCATGCCTATCCCTTTGAATAACCTGGGTTGTTATCTTCGCAGGCTTAAGGCCAAGATACTTCATCACAATGTTTTCGAGTTGTTTCCAATCCGATCCAAATGTTGCTGCTGTGCCAACTGCACCAGTCATTTTTCCTATAGCAATCCGCTCTCTGGCAGCAGCCAACCTCTCGATATTTCGCCCAAGCTCTTGGTAATACAGTGCAAACTTCATTCCATAGGTTGTTGGAACTGCGTGCTGTCCATGTGTTCTACCTATGCACACTGTCTTTTTATGGGCAAGTGCAAGCTTCTTCAATACGGTACGAAGTTCTTCTGCCCTTTCCTTTATGATGTCGATAGCATCCACAAAAATGAGTGCGGTTGCGGTATCCTCGATGTCATAGCTCGTTGCTCCAAGATGTATATATTTGCCAGCATCCCCTGCCTGCTCGCTCAGCGCCTTTACCATTGCCATAAGGTCATGATGGATTTCTTCTTCTATTGCCCGTATTCTCTCTGGCTTAACCTTCTCTATCGCAGCCCTTATCTTCTCTGGCGCATCCTTTGGTATGTGACCAAGTGCTGCATGGGCCTTCGCAAGCGCAAGCTCAACCTCCATCCATTTCTTATATTTGCTTTCTTCTTCGAATATCTCGTTCATCTCTGTCTTATACCTCTCTTCAAAAGGAGATAACATACGTATCACAAAGATATCTCTCTTGAAAGGGATAAAAACCTTTGGAGGTGTTTCTGTTTTCTTACTGTCTTCTTAAGTTTCTTACTGTTTTCTCTGCTTTCTAATGTTTTCAAGGTGCCGCAGGCTTGCTGTTCTCTCAGGCTGCGGCAGTCGTGGAGGTTTTCTTACTATTTAGGTTTTCTTACTATTTTCTTAAGTTTCTTTCTGTTTTCTCTGCTTTCTAATGTTTTCAAGGTGCCGTGGGCTTACGTTTCTCTCAGGCCACGGCGGTTGTGGAGGTTTTCTTACTGGTTTTTAAGGTTCTTTCTGTTTTCTCTGCTTTCTAATGTTCTCAAGGTGCCGCAGGCTTGCTGTTCTCTCAGGCTGCGGCAGTCGTGGAGGTTTTCTTACTATTTTCTTAAGTTTCTTACTGTTTTCTCTGCTTTCTAATGTTCTCAAGGTGCCGTGGGCTTATGTTTTTCTCAGGCCACGGCGGTTGTGGAGGTTTTCTTACTGGTTTTTCTTGCGATGTAATATTTTCTAATTTCGAGATAGGTATAAAAGAATACACCTATTACGATCGCCTCTGCCCAGTCCTGCAATCCCATCGGTTTCACCTGGAACAATTCATTACAGAAAGGGGTATACAAAATAAAGATATGCAAAGCTACAGTGAGTAGGGTGGCGTATACGAGCCACTTGTTTTCAAACAACGCCCAACCCACTGGTTTTTCAAGAGATCTGCAAACAAATGCTTTTGTCTTCTCAAGGATTACAAACAACGTAAACGCCATAGTTTGCGCAAGAACAAGATCGCCGCTCTGCAGATCAATATAAAAAACTGCTAGTATAGAGCCCATCATTATCAATGGTGATTCTATAAGAAACAGGTTGGCTCCCTTCCAGATGTCCTCACTCTTTTTTCTTGGTGGCCTTGCCATAATTTCCTTGCTCACAGGATCGACAGCAAGTGCAATTGCTGGAAGACCATCTGTGACAAGGTTTATCCATAATATCTGTATCGCAACCAAAGGAAGCGGCAAACCAAGCATTACGGCTAAGAATATAACCATTACCTCTGCGATGTTTCCAGACAAAAGATACATCAATGTCTTTCTTATGTTCTCATAGATACCTCTTCCCTCTTCTACTGCAGAAACGATTGTCGCGAAATTATCATCGGTAAGTATCAGATCAGAGCTCTCTTTTGCGACATCCGTTCCTGTTATTCCCATTGCCACCCCGATATCAGCCCGTTTCAGTGCGGGAGCATCGTTCACACCATCGCCGGTCACAGCAACAACATGCCCTCTCTTCAGAAGCGCCTCTACTATTCGAAGTTTATGTGCTGGAGAGACTCTTGCGAAGAGCGAGACGCGTTCAACAGCCTCCAGAAGCTCGCTCTCAGACATCGCGTCAACCTCGTGCCCGGTAAGAATAGCGCCGCTGTCTATTCCAAGTTCCTCTCCAATTGTTCTTGCCGTGAGTGGATGATCCCCGGTTATCATTATCACACGTATTCCAGCGCTTCTGCAGAGTTGAAGCGCAGGCTTCACTTCTTCTCTTGGCGTGTCCATTATCCCGACTAACCCTACAAAAACTATATCGCGCTCGATATTCTTTATCTCAAACTTTGTTCGGTCTGTGTCTTTGTAACCAAGAGCAAGCGTACGATAACCCTTGGATGTTAGTGAATCATTAATCTCTACTATTCTCTTAGTGTCAGCAGACGTAAGTGCCCTTACCTTCCCATTCTCGAATATTTTGGTAGATATCTCCAGAATGCTTTCTGGTGCGCCCTTCAAATATGCAATAGCGTGCCTATCCTTCTTGCAGACGACAGACATCCTCTTTCTGTTCGAATCAAAGGGAAGCTCGCCTATCTTTGGCTCTTCTTTTAGAAGCTTGTCCTCATACATCTGCGCTTTTGCAGCAAGAATAAGAAGCGCGCCCTCAGTGGTATCCCCTATAACTTCAGTTTTACCTTTCTCGCCCTCTCTTAAATGCGCGTTGTTGCACAGGGCACCGATGCGCAGAAGAAGAGCGAGCCCTTTGTCCATTCCTTTACCGGTAGGTAGTCTTTGTCCATCATAGATAAACTCTCCCTCAGTCTCGTAACCGCTCCCGCTTACGTCTATCATCTTCCAGTTTACAAACACTTTCTTGGCGGTCATTTCGTTCTTGGTCAAAGTGCCTGTCTTATCTGTACATATCACATCAGCAGAACCAAGGGTCTCAACAGACTTAAGCCTTCTAACTATAGCATTTCTCTTTGACATCCTTTGAACGCCAAGGGCAAGCGCTATTGTTATAACAGCGGGAAGGCCTTCAGGAATTGCGGCAACAGCAAGACTAACAGCTGTCAAAAACATATGGAATGCTTCAAAACCGTGAAGGATGCCGGCTATAAATATCACTGCGCATAAAACAACGACTCCAACACTCATCTGCTTTCCGACCTTGTCAAGGCTTATCTCAAGTGGTGTTTTTTCTACTTCAACAGCCTGAACAAATGTTGCTATCTTTCCTATTTCCGTCGCCATGCCGGTCTTCTCAACAAGAGCCTTTCCTCTACCCGAAATAACGATCGTGCCAGCAAAAACTTTGTTCGCATGACGAACGTCCTTTCTGACAGGAATGCTCTCGCCAGTCAGCGATGCCTCGTCAATCTTCATCTCCATGCTTTCGATTACCAACCCGTCGGCTGGAACTCTATCGCCAGTCTCCAGAACGATCACGTCGCCTGGCACTATCTCGCGCGCATCGACAATCTTAACAGCACCCTCGCGTATAACTCGCGTTTTTGGTGAAACTAGCTTCTTAAGTGCCTCGAAAGCTTTCTCGGCCTTGTACTCCTGAATAAAACCAAGAATACCAAGCATAAGCACTATTCCAAATATCATAAGCGCGTCCAACTGCTTACCAAGGAAGAGCGCTATCACCGCTGCGCCAAGGAGAAGAAGAATCATGAATGATTGAAACTGCCTAAGGAATTTAGCGAGAGCACTCTCCCTTTTTAATTCCTGAAGCTCATTTCTTCCATGCTTAACGAGCCTTTCCGCCGCTTCTGCCTCAGTAAGACCGCGGTATTCCATATCTCAACCGCCACCTAAACCACTGAAATCGCCACTCTTCCCAAGCTCAACGAGCGTCAGATTGTAAACAAGTGTTTTGCCAGCCAGAGGATGATTTTCATCGACCGTAAATGTTTCGTTCAGGACCTTCGCCACCCTCAGGGTAACAGCACGCCCCGTCAACGGGCTTATAGTGGTGTAGGTCTTATTTTCCTTCACATCGCGCTTTATTGTATAAGTAAGATTATCAAAGTCAACAACAACCTGGGGTATCCCCATATAATTGAACACATCGCCTTTATTGAAGAAATACGCTATCGTGACAGTGTCGTTTGTGTAATTCTGTATGAAAACAAGTCCTATATCCGAATTGAACGAGGCCCCTTCCTCCACTGTTATGTTTCTCTCTTCGAAATAGCTCAATGGCACCTCTTCCAGCATGCTTTTATTATAGTATAGGGGAACCTCGTAAACAAGCGAGTTGTTGTACGCTCCGTATGCCTCCTCTGGCGAGATGTTAACTGTTTTTGTTTCATTGACTTTCATTCCAACTATCGCCTTCACAAACCCAGGGATGTATGGGTTCTTTGGGCCGAGCATAAGATGGACGCGAAGCGGCTTATAGGTCCTTAACGGATTATAAATACCAGCCTCCTGCGCCACACTCTCTATATTACTGTCCCTCACCTTTCCATCTACCCACAGCACATAGTTAACAAGAACAACATCACCATACTCAGCCCTTTCCTGCAGTTCTTCTTTCTCTGGCGGTGGATTTATACATCCAAAAAACAAGAACAAAATCAGACAAACTATTATTTTTTTCATCATTGTATCAACCGCCTAAATTCTGCCGCCAACTAAAATGTATAATATAAATGGAACAAAAATGATAGAAAAGGTGATAAAAAAAACTGTGTGCGCAAGGTCAAGAAACGAATGAATAAAAAAGAGGGTCACTGATTGCTGTCTATCGATTCGCTCAGCTGCCCTTTTAAGATAACCCAGTAAAATAATAGTAGGAACTGCTAAGAATACAAGGGAGAACGGAAATGCGTATGCAGGCGTTTTAAACACACCAAGAACACTTTCAGTATTCGAAAAGAAAAACAATGCTGTCAAGAGACCGAGCATAAGTATAGCGAAATCGATAAGCCGCCCGCTTTCTGAATAAATACCCTTTGTATACTCCTCATCCATTATCCGAATGGAGCGTGGGAACTCCCATATGATAAATGAAACAACAAAGAGAAACCCAGAAAGGATTACTATATCTGAATTAAGGTCCAAAGAAAAAATCATTCTCTACACCTTGCTTTTATAATTTTTTGTACTTCCTCCGCCTCCACAACAAGCCGGTATCTCGCCATTATTTTTTTAATATCAAAGTTATTTTCCTTAACAATGCTTTCGAGCTCCTTTCCAGTTATCTTTCTAAGTCCGCCCTCGCTCACAGCCTGCTCTACACTCCTTCCTCGTGCAACGAGCTTCAGAATCTCCGGGATCGCAGATTTAACAAACATCCCTTTTGAATAATAAGCAAAAAGCGCTTCCAATGTTCTTTGGACATTCTCAAAAACGAAGCCCTCGCGCCTCAAAGAAACAAGAACATTCTCTATGGTATTAGCGATTATTGTTGGTTCCACACCTGGAAACTCCTCAACAAGTTTTTCAAACAGAAGCATGTTGCGCGACCTTACTATTCTCTCAGCCATTTCTGGGCTAAGCATTCTTTCGAATTTTTTCTTTTTATCCTCATAAGACTCGCCCTTTCGCACCCCTGAAAGCAGTTCTTTTGTTATTCTTATGGAAGGTATATCTGTTTCGGGATAGAGCCTTGCGCTCCCAGGCATTGGTCGTATAAAGGATGTTGTGCCATCTGGATTTGCTCTTCTTGTCTCTGAAGGGATGTAATCCATGCTTGCGCGCTCACATACTTTATCAAGCGCCCTTTTTGCTCTCTCGCTCTCTGCAACAACAAGCACAAAAGCATCATTCTCAGCCATTTCAAGGGCAGACCGAACGCCCTCAATCTCTTGTGGAGTTAGGCCATATTTTTCCATCTGTTCATCGCTATGGATTATTCCTTTTACACCAGCTGTCTTCGCATACTCGCTCAGCTCAGTTCCATACCGCTTTCCTGGTTGTATTTCTTTCCCAACCAAACCTCTGTGGTGCTCTAGTTTGAGACCAATGACTCTTTGGCCGCGTGAGATCCCCTGTCTTATCAGCTCAGAGGAAGTATTCTTGAGAATATCAGTTAGGTCTACAAATTTTCGCTCTGCGCTAAAGGGTCTGTTAACCCGAGTGCGAAGCTCAGCCAATATCTCAAGAAGAGCTCTTTGTCTTTTTATTTCGCCTTCGGCAAGAAGTGGGAGGAGTTTAAGTTCCTGCGCGCCTTTTATCTCAACACGCGCACCGCCTTCCACAGAAACATTTATATCTTGCCGTATCGAACCAATCCCTCTTGCCACCCTTCCTGTCGCCCGCATTGTCAATCCAATTTTTTCAGCAACCTCAAGAAGGTGCGCGCCATCCACAATATCAGGTGCTGTACTAATCTCAATAAGAGGAATGCCGAGCCTATCGAGGCGATAGGTCACAGACGAACTGTCTGATCTGACTATGCCTGCGCTCTCCTCCTCGAGCGCAATTGTCGGTATGCAAACCTTCCCTCTTGAGGTATCTATATATCCGTCAAGTGCGATTATACAAGTGCGCTGGAAACCACACGTATTACTGCCGTCTATGACAATCTTTCTCATCACATAAATCTCATCAAGTACTTTCGCGTTAAGGTGCATGGCGATCTCAAGCGCAATTTCGAGTGCTTCCTTGTTCATTGGATGCGGCGGTTCTTCATCAAGTTCAACCAAGCAGTTATTTTTCTCAAAGACAATATACTCAAACTGTTTCCTTTTTTCAAATTCATACTTTGTTGCAACATCAATCTCGCCAAGCTCGCTTACAACTGGCCTCAACTGCCTTCTTACTACTAGATCGCCCTCTACATCTTCTGAGAGCTCTGAAGGACATGCACAAAAAAGTTTGTGAGTTAAAAGACGCTGATGAATCTCCAGGCCTATCTTCACAGAATCACGCTCCTCTCACTAATCTCGCCCGCAATGTTTCTCATCATCAGCTCTCGCACCCTTGTCAGTTTTTTTTCATGGCCGAGAACCCAACAGAGCTTTACAAAGGCTGTCTCGGGTGTCCAGTCAGCACCGTTACCAATTACCCCTGCCCTCTCAAGAACCCTGCCAGTAGTGTAGACGTTCATGTTTATTCTTCCATAGATTGTCTGAGAAGACATAACAACAGCTATGCCAGAATCTATAAGCGCTTTTATGTTTTTTAAAATAGAATGCGCATTTCGCTCATTGAATGGGTTTGTTGGAAGATGGCCGAGCCCTGTGCCAACGACCACAACCCCATCATAGTCAGAAAGAGAATCAACCAATTTTGGTTTTATTCCTGGATGAATATATAACATTGCAACATTGCTGTTCATTTTTGTATCCAAAACTAATTTTCTGCTGCTATCACGTTTCTGATAATCTGAAATCTTCTCAAAAAGAGCCTTTCTGTAATCAACTGCCGCAAGCGGTTTTGCATTTATAGATTTGAAGGCATCCCTTCTCGAGTTATGCATCTTTCTAACTCTCGTGCCCCTGTGAAGATAGCAGTAACTATCATCCATGGTCGCGTGCATACAGACGGCAACTTCTGCTAAATCACTGTTCTTTGCCGCCCAAACAGAATTTAAGAGATTTAGTTCATTGTCGCTTGAGGGTCTGTCACTGCTTCTTTGTGCTCCGACGAGGATAACTGGTACGGATAATTGTTGAAGCATGAATGAGAGGGCTGCTGCTGTGTAACAAATGGTGTCTGTACCATGAAGAATAACCACTCCTTTCGCGCCATTTCTTATCTCGCCTGCGACTTCCTTTGCGATAGCCTTCCAGTGCTCATGTGCCATGTCTTCAGATAAAAGAGAGAAAAGCCGTCTTACCTTTACTGAAGATATCTCACCAAGTTGTGGGAACGCGGTAAGCAATTCCTTAGGGCTCATAATCGGGTAAACCGCGCCTGTTCTGTACTCTATCTTCGAAGATATAGTACCCCCGCAGCCAAGTATAGAGACATCTCCCTCTCCCTCTTCCTCTTTCTTCTCTTCTTTTATCGGCCTCCCTTTCTCTACCAATGATATCTCGGCTTCACTCGAATCCGCACCGATGTTATAGCCATTATCCAGTTTTATTACAAGGATGTCGCTTTCGCTCTCAGTGGTGTGTGGCATGAGAAATCCTTCGGCAGTCAACCTCCTAGTCCTTACAACAATCCTATCGCCGATCTCTATATTCTTTTTCCTCAGCTCAGCGCTTAATTGTTTGGAATACATATCTTCCCTTCCTGCTTCCTATTCCTTTATTTTGTATATCTTAATAGCATTATTATCAAATACTTTCTCAAAACCTTCGATTTCACCGAGCACGAACCCTTTATAGATGTTCGAGTCATAGAAATGCCCTTTTCTATCTGAGTAGCCGTCAACTATCTCCCCGTTCTCAAGCCAGAATTTATCCTTTGTATAGAGTAGTGTAACCCCTGTAAGGTCTCCAGCATGGTAAGTTGCAGGAACATTGAAAGGATAAGCAATCAAAGCCTTGTTTATTCTAAGATCGCCGTTTGGATAAGTTTCATTAAGATAATACGTACCTGTAATCTTCTGCCCATTTGTAAGCTCAACTCCTCCTACGCAGTATGTTGGAACGAGCTTATAGACCATGGAACAGAACTGCTCTATACATCGTGAGCTGCATGGACTGCAGTACGGCATATTCATACCATATTCAGCACAGAATGCTTGCACACGAGCTGGTTCGGAGAGATCTCCTGAGCAGAGGCTTGGATAATATGGTGAATAACGTAGCCCGTTCTTTGTAGAGACATAAACTTTGTAAGCAGTAACACCAGTCTTATTGGAATTCCCTGAAATCTTACACCTAGCGTTGTTCGATACATAAACTGTTTCCCAAATATTTTCTTCCTCGCATTCTGAGGTACCAGGAGCAAAAGAAACATTCGTTCTGTTCATGTAAGCACAGCCCAAGTAGTTTAGCGCTCCATACTTCCCGCCAAAGCCTCCGCCGCCTAAGACAATCTCCACATCAAACAGAGCGTACTTGCTATCATGCTCTTTCATGAACCTGGTCAGGTCACTCTCGTTTCCTTCGGTGTATGCAAATGCAACCTCGCCTATCATCCTCTCAGAGGCGTGCTCATTTCTTAAAACCGTGTTCCTTTGGCCATAGAAGTTTATCCAATGCCCATAGTCCCACCAAGATGTTGTCCGCGAATCGTTTTCCGTGTTGTCTCTTATCCATTCCATCGCTTCTATCCAATAATCATTTACCCTGTTGCATCTGAGTAGCGCAGCTTGATAGAATGTTGGTGCCTTTGCTGGATTGATATAGGTGGTATAATCAGGAAGGGTGGACAACACGCACAGAGTGCTGTCGTATTGATAGTTTGTTCCAAGAGAAGCATATCCCAGGGGGTCGTGCGCTGCTGCGCATACTTTTGGGTCTCTTATCTCAGTACATATTTGCTGGAATTTTTCCTGCAACGCAAGCGGATCATCCTGAAACCTCGTTTGAAAATTCAATATTGCCAATGCTGGTGTAAAACCGCTGAAGAGGAATTGCATGAGAAGCAGAGAAATGCCGATTGCAAGAATAAGATAAAAGCAGGGGTAAGACGATTGTTTTCTCTCTTCCAAAAACACCTCTGTCTGATTTAGAACGAATGCTATGGCTGCGCCAAGGAAAAAGCTTGCGTATATAGTGTATTTTGCCTTTATTATACCAACTATAAAAGGCGGAAAGATGACGATAAGAAGGAGAAGCACTGGTGCGATCTCCCTCGCATCAGCATTTTTTTTCTTCGTAAGAAAAAATATGATTGCCGCGAAGAATGCAAACTCCCAAAACATCAAAAGAGAGTTCTCCTTCCAACCATACTCCACTGAAGAACCAAGGATGATGTTTATCGCGGCAACAGCAACGCTGTTTAGTAGATTAGAAATAAGAGACGAAATTAAAAAAAGGAGACCGGTTATATCGCCGCAAAGCATTGCAACCCTAGTTACAGATTCTTTTGCTTCTGAGACCGTAAGGAAAGAAAGTATTGGGGAGAAGAAGTATGCGAATATCTCTCTAAAGTTTGCTGCAACAAAACCCATTTCATGTGAAAAGCCAACGCCAGCGACCCCCTGCTCTGCAATTGTTCTCTGAAGAGGGGTGTTGTATTGCGCAACCATGAAACCTGCTCTTCCAATAGCCTTTATCGGCTCTCCCAATGGAGACACTATAAAAATAAGTATTGCAAGCATAAGTGTAGCAACCGCCATCTTTCTTTCTTTAAGGATATCTGGCTGCGTTAATTGGATATAATAAAGAACCCCGAGAGCTAAGAACAGGAATAGCACTGGAAGAAGGCTGTGGAGGGCAATCATATTGCTGCTGTAAAGGCCTTTCAAAAGCGCGCTTCCAAAAAATACACCAATGCCGAGTGCGATGACATTCAGTTCGATTAGTTCACGCACCTCTTCTGGCCTTGAGTTTTTTATAAAAAGCAGAAGAGCGCATGCAAACCAAAACAGGATTAACGTCGTTGTAGCAAGAACCTCGCTAGCTGAACCAAGCGCAAGCGCGAAGAATGCTATGCCTGAGAGAACAGCGAATATTTTTTTTCTTTCCTGCAACATAAGTACGTAGAGGGCATAGAAGAAAGGTAGAGCAAAGAAAGCGTATGGCTGAATCTCAGCCTCTCCAGCCATAAGCTTGAATACGAATGACGGCATGAATGATGATATGCCCGCGCCGATTAATGCGTACTCCTTTCTCACAAGCCTTGAGAGAAACAGATAGAGAAAGAAAACGGAAAGCGCTGCTGCGATCGGCGGGTATAGCGAAGCAATAACTGCAAGAAGCATGTTGTTGTATTGATTACTGCCATTGTATAAGGAATACCAAAGCGATTCCATATAAGCAAGAACAGGAATTGCCCTATGGCTAACATTCACCTCTGGATACCATGCTGTTTGGTCGTTGAATGGATTGTAGCCAAACGTGATTATCTGCTGAGAAACGTACGTATAATAATAGGGGTCCAGTTCATGAAAAACAGGCGAATAGCTGCCGAAGCGTATCCAGAAGGCAAGCGCTGCTACAAAAACCACGCAGGCATGAAAAACTATTTTTGACTTACTAACCGAAGGCAGGCCTTTTAAAAATTCTATGATGTCTCTGTCAATACGTTTGAGTGCGGCGAGGGCAAGGGCGATTGCCCAAAAAATGCCAACGGTAGCGAGCGCCATGTCGTATGTATATTTTATTCCGAACAAGAAGAAAGCTAGGAATGGAATCGTTTGCGGAAGACAGAAACCAAGGCCAAAACCTACGAATAGTTTTTCCAAGATGTTTAGCCTTGTGCCTTGAAGGAGCGCAAGGCTGAGAAGCACTCCAGGCACAAACAAGCAGATTGTTACAATTAACAATAATGTGAATGGGTCAAATGCAAGGAACAAAAAACCACCTTAAATGTATGTTAAGTCATAGATAGGAGATTCCTTCTTCCTCACGACCTTCGAGTCGTTTTTCTAAGTCCTCTCCCTTTTGAAATATGTATGGCGATTTAACACCAGTAATTATTGCCGTTGCTCTTATGGTACCCTTTAAACCCTCGTTGATTCGAGCGCCTAGCTTAACGGTCGCCTCCTCACTAAAACTCTCTGTTATTAGCTCTCCGACTTTTATAGCGTCGCCCAAAGTAAGATCAGGCCCTCCTTCGAGGTGAAGGAGGCAACCTTTAGCATCTTCGTAGTTAACATCAAGAAGGGGATGCTCGAGTGTGCTCTTTGCCACCATCTCAACACGGTCGTGGCCTGACGCCTCACCTAACGATATCATAGAGATTCCTCCTCTCTCCATAACTGTTTTCACATCTGCATAATCAACATTTATCAAGCTCGGGAATGCTATCGTGTCAGAGATTCCTTTTACTGCTCGTGTTGTTATGGAATCAGCGAGTGCAAAAGCCTTATCTATCGGAAGGTTTGGTGCATATGCAGAGAGCCTGTTGTTATCTATAATGACCACGGTATCGCATTCCTTTGCAAGCTCTTTTATAGATTCCTGTGCTTTTTTCAGTCTAACGCGTTCAAGCGCAAATGGGTAGGTAACGATTGCTACAACAATTGCGCCCTGCTCTTTCGCGATATTGGCAACAATCGGTGACGCACCGCCACCTGTTCCTCCGCCCATGCCAGCACACAGGAAAACGAGCTCGTTCTCTCCTATCTCACGCCTAAGCGCATCCCGATCCATTTCAGCGCATTTTTTGGCAATATTCACATCCCCGCCTGCACCAAGCCCTTTGGTTATCGATCTTCCAATAAGTATCTTCTTATCAGCGTTTATCATATTAAGATGTTTTCCGTCAGTGTTTATTGCAATCGTCCTTGCACTTTTTATGCCGACAGTCATCATGCGGTTTATGGTATTGCACCCAGCACCGCCAACACCTATGGCTGCGATTCTCACCCGAAAGTCTTCCTCTTTTGCACTTTCAGCGGCAGAAGTAGGCTGCTTTGCTGACCTAATAATATCGTCAAACATACTGCTCACCTACCATCTATATGTAATAAAAAGATATAAATAGGTTTGGAGAAGGGGAAAAGGCGCGGATTTCTGCTAATCCTCATTAATTCGTCTTTATGTTTTTTTAATTAGGAGGCCGGACCTTGTAGAGAGCGGCTATTTCCTGCCCGCCCTCGCTATACGACCAAACCCTCTGGAGATACGCATCAAGGCCAGCGTTCCAAGGCCTATCAAACCTCTGATAGTTCTCGGGCGTTACTATGAGTATTGGATATTGTCTGATATACCAAAATTTAACAGATGGGTCTAACCATGTTGTCATGTTTACGAATTTCACACCGTTGCTGTAGAATGCTGAACGCGCTGATGGCGTATCAAGTGTTATCAGCGGGTCGAATGGGTAAATTCTACCCTGCGGTGTCTGCTGGTATTCGGTGTGCACCCAATTAACATCCCAATAGACGTAACTGATGTTGTACTCTTTGAGGAGGCGGATGCGTTCAGCATCATTCGTACCGTAAAGCATAATAGCTGCGTCGATGTCTTTTTGCGGCATGTTGACGTAGGGATCATTCTGGTGCGCCCATCTGTTTGTCGCCAGCTTTCTGCCTGTAAGCGAATTTATCATGAAGCTAAGCTCCTTTGTGCTGAGGAAAACATCATTCACAGAGGTATTTTGCTTTATGTAGGCTGCAAGCGAAGTCATGTAACTAGGCAGCGGTGTTTTGGCGTTCTTAAAGAATGGGTTTGCTTTCTGCGAAGCGTCTGCAGCAGAGAAAACGAGGAGCAGAAACACTATTGCTATTATCCCATAGACAAATGTGGCAGCATTTCCAAGTTTTTTAGATGGTTCTAGCCTGTCGAGGAAATAAACACCAAGTAAGAAGACCGATGGTCTGAAAACAAGGTCGACTATATAAGTACAGATAAAGTTCATGTGAAGGAGGGGTTCTGTTAGGAAATATGAAAATGCCGCAAAGGTCGCGGCTGCAAATAGAATAGTAAGAAAACACAGTTTCTCATCCTTGAATGCATTTTTTGCGTTCCTTGCAAAAAACACTGCTGAGAAAATAAAAAAGAAGCTTCCGATGCTCGAGAAATTAAGAAACGTGGCTGAGAATGTATCGAGTATAAACCAAATTTGCACATCCGAGTTTGCGAAATCCGGGATGTCCATGTGTGTCCGGTCATAGGCCATTTTTAGATGATATACGAAAAGCGGCTTGTACCAGTAAAGCATTAGCAATGGTAATGCGATTATAATAAATGTCACAATCGCCACCCAATTCCTTTTTAGAAGCTCTTCAAAGTTTGCTTTACCTTTGTAGTTTGAGAGCAACGCATAGCAGAAAAAGAATCCAAGAATTATCGTTGAAGAGACGAATACAACCATATGGGATATCGTTAGTATTGAATAAGAAAATGCCAGGATGGCTGCATTTTTCCAGTTGAATTCTCTGTATGCCCTATACAGGCATAGCAGAAACAGTGGGAACATTATAAGGAATGTAAAGTCTGTGTATTTGATTGTTGGGAAGCTTAGTGGATTCCTTATAACCAAAAACAGGAGCGCTACTCCTATGATTGCAACCCATTCCTCTTTTACAAAATTCCTCAAGAGGGCAAACCAGATAACTGGAATAAAA
>JAWCKZ010000004.1:0-90371 GCA_038851325.1 Candidatus Bilamarchaeaceae archaeon | reverse complement strand
TTAGGGAAGGGCAAAAGCTTGAGATGTTTGCCAGAATTCTGGCAGAAAATCCCTCTACTCTTTTATCAATCAGGAGGATTGGCAGAAACATTGGTATAAGCGCTGCGACTGCAGAAAGATTTGCCTCGTAGTTCCATGGCGCAACCTCTACATTCTATAAGGAGTTGAATAATATAGTTGGTTTCAAAACCATGTTTCGATTGCATTTTTAAACTTTTACATCCAAATCTATCCTCATTTGAGGGTCATGCGTACATCAAGTCATGTTATATTTGTACGCTGGCGCGTTGCCGAACACCCTGCTACTGGTTGCAGGCAGCAGGATTCGGTGAGAGTAGCGGAGGATGCACTTTAGCACTCGTGTAAGTGCTCCTAAGGCTCTTAATGAGCATGCGAGGTAGTCATATGGCAGAAGAATGCGACGATAAGAAGTGCTTCAAGCATGGCAACGTTCGGGTTAGAGGAGGCCTAGCCAAAGGCGTGGTTGTTAGTACAAAGGGGAAGCGAACCGCGATTGTGGAACGGGCGCTGACGAAGTGCTTCACAAAATATAAAAGATGGGCGAAGGAAAAATCGAGAATTCCAGCGCATAATCCACCGTGCATAAATGCAAAGGTTGGTGATATTGTACGAATTGGGGAAACCAGAAGGCTCAGCAGGACTAAAGCGTGGACAATCATAGAAGTAATAAAAAGGTGAGGATAATGAAAGGACTTGGTGCGCACATAACAAAAACACTTGTAATGGGAAGCGAACTCACATGCGCTGATAATAGCGGCGCAAAGGTGATAGCGATTATAAACACGCTTGGGATAAAAGGAAAGAGAGGAAGATATCCAAGGGCAGGGGTAGGGGACGTCGTAATTGCGTCGGTGAAAAAGGGAAAGCCAGACATGGTCAAAAAAGTAGTACGCGCGCTTATTGTACGACAGAAAAAGGAATTTAGAAGATCAAATGGTATGAGAGTAGCATTTGAGGATAATGCAGCGGTCCTTATAACAGATACATTCCTGCCTGTTGCAACAGAAATCAAAGGTGTCGTTGCGAAGGAGATAGCAGAGAGATTTCCAAAGGTTGCTGCAATATCAGCTGGCATTGTTTAGTTTAAATGAGGTGTTACGAATGAAACCAGACACAGAAAGAAAAAAATATTACACAGCACAGATTCACCAAAAGAAGAGGGCACTTCATGTTCACGTCTCTAAAGAACTCCGGAAAAAGTTACGAAGAAGCAAGAGAGCAATAGGGCTTAGAAAAGGAGACACAGTAATGATAATGCGGGGAGAGCATAGAAAAAAAGAAGGAAAGGTAACAAAGGTAAATGTCAAGCGAAGATTGGTTTATCTAGAGGGTTTCACTAAGCGAACAGCAAGAGGAAAAGAAGTTATGGTTCCGTTTCAGCCATCGAATCTAATGCTGGTTGCTCTTGAGCCTACGAAGGAACGCAAGGAGTTGCTTACTGAAGAAGCTTTTCAAGCAAAGCCTAAAACAGTGGAAAAGCCTAAAACAGTAGAAAGAGAAAAACAAGATATTACAACATCAGCATCAGAAAAGAGAAATGTGGAAGGCAGCAATTCTGCCAAAAAAACAGAAGGTGAAAGGAGGTAATTTAAATGGGAAAAAGAGGAGGTAGCACTCACCTGAAGAGAATCTTTGCTCCTAAAGCGATTCCGATAACTGATAAGAAGGCAAGGACGTGGATTATAAAATCCGCGCCTGGTCCTCACCCACTACTGGAAAGTATTCCACTTGGGGTTCTTTTACGGGATGTATTGCATGTTGTTAAGGACTTGAGGGAAGCAAGAAAAGTCCTTTCAAAGCGATTCGTTCTGGTGGATGGTATCCCAAGAACAACAGAGAAATTTGCAGTAGGTTTGATGGACGTGGTGAGCCTTATTCCAGAAAACAAAAATTATCGGATCGTAGTTGATTGGAAAGGAAGACTACGCCCTGTTGAGATAACAGCAGAGGAAGGGAGTAAAAAGATAGTTAAGGTAATAAAAAAAATAATCACTAAAGGCGGGAGAATAAACTTGACATTTCACGACTCAAGAAACATAGTTGGCGATAATCATATCCATGTGGGGGACAGTGTTGTCATCCAACTTCCAAAGAGCGCAAAGGAGAAGATAAGAGTACTTGCTCACCTGAAACTTGAGAAGGGTGCAAGATGTTTCGTAAGCAAAGGAAAGCACGCAGGAAAAATTGTTCGTCTCAAGGACGTCATCAAACGACTCGGGAGAAAATCAGAAGCAGTTGTGGAGACAGAGAAGGGAGAGGAGTTCATAACGGTCTCCGATTATCTTGTAGTCGTGGATGACAGCTTCAAAATAAGCAGCGAAGGTGGTGCGCATGGCTGACAGTAATTCTATGAGAGATATTTTGATAGACAAGGTTACTGTAAACATCGGCGTTGGCTCTCCAGGTGATGCTCTTGATAATGCAAAACAACTCTTGAGACGGCTTACAGGAGGACGGGAGCCTGTGGAGACGAAGGCAAGGAGAAGAGAGCCTGCATTTAAATTAAGGCGAGGGTTACCGATAGGCGCAAAGGTTACGCTACGGAGAAAGGACGCGTACGATTTTGTTGAGAAGGCACTTGCAGCAAAGAAAAAAGTCTTGAGTAAAAAATGCTTCGACAGAACCGGCAATCTTTCGTTTGGAATAGCAGAATACATAGATTTTCCAGGTGCCAAGTATGATCCTGCGCTTGGGATGTTTGGATTTGACATTTGTATAACTTTGAAAAGGAAGGGATGGAGGGTTGCGCATAGAAAACTGAAAACATCAAAGATCGGGCGCTCGCACAGAATTTCAAAGGAAGAGGCGATGGAATTTATGACATCCAAGTTTGGTGTGAAGATTGAGTAACGGAGTGATGCTGTATGGCAGAAAAGAAAAAAGATAAAAGGGCGTATGGGAACGTCGATGTTTTCAAGGGAAAAGGAAGACGGATATGCCGAAACTGTGGCAATGCTAGGGGCCTTATCAGGAAATACGGTCTTTATGTTTGTAGAAGATGTTTCAGGGAAATTGGGGAGAAACTGGGATTTAAGAAATATGGTGATTAATATGGTTGATCATCTCGCTGATGCGCTCAACACTATAAAAACACATGAGTATGTAGGACAGAGAAGGTGCACTGTGAAGGCAACAAAACTTATAGGAGAGGTTTTAAACCTCCTAAAAGTGCATAAGTACCTCAAGGATTTTAAAAAGGTTGATGATGGTAGAGGGGGGTACTTTGAAGTAGAGTTGAGTGGAAGGATAAACGATTGCGGAGTAATAAAACCAAGATTTCCTGTTAAAAGGAACGAATGGACAAAGACAGAAGAACAGTACATCCCTGGCATTGGCATAGGTCTTCTCATAGTATCTACCTCGCAGGGTATAATGACCAATACCGAAGCTGAAAACAAGAAAATAGGCGGCAGGCTTCTTGCCTACGTGTACTAGGTGTTTTGTATGATTCAGATTCCAGATGGAGTTGGCGTGGACGTCTCAGGCTCGGTCGTTACGGTAAGTGGTCCAAAAGGTTCTGTGTCGAAGAAATTTTCAGCGCGTGTAGTCATAGAAAAGAGCGGTAGCAATACTCTTGAGGTGAAGGGCGCAGAAAAAGAAAAAGCGCTTGTGAATACTACCGAGGCTCTTATAAAAAATATGATAAAAGGGGTAACGGAGGGCTATTCAAAGAGGCTTAAGATACTTTACGCACATTTTCCAGCTACTATGGAGGTTAAGGGGAACCTCATATTGATAAAGAATTTTCTTGGAGAGAAAAACCCAAGAAAAGCTAAGATAATGGGCGGGTCTACAAAGGTCGAGGTGAAGGGACAACAGCTTACCGTTACTGGCGTAGACAAAGAGGCAGTCGGCCAGACGGTTGCGAATCTTAAGGCGGTACTTAAAATAAAGGACAAGGACCCGCGTGTTTTTCAAGACAGTGTTTATGAGATCATAGAGGGATAAAATGACTGATACTAAAAAGGAAACAGGTAAAAAAACAAGTTCTGAGACAAAAGAGAGACGGCTTGGTATAAAGGAGAGTAAAAGAAAGCCGTTTAATGGTCCAAAGCCAAAAAGACCAAAGAAAAAGCCAAAACCATCCTTCAGGGTATTAAACCTGGGTTTCATAGCGCGTGTTAAGGATAGGTGGAGAAGACCGAGAGGAACGCATAACAAACAGAGATTGAAATTTGCTTGGGCCGGTGCAACCCCGCGCATTGGTTATAAGAATCCCATCGGGGTTCGCGGAATGAGAGAAGATGGCCGAAGAGAAATTCTTGTGAGAGGAACGCCGGACATCGAGAAGATAAAGGCGTTGACGGAGCACGAGCGTGCGCACATAGCAGTTCGTTTCGCTTCTTCATTGAGCAAGCGAAAAAGAGCAGAGATAGCATCCGTTGTGGCACAGCTCGGGATTAAATTGATAAACTTCAAGGGGTGAGAACATGTCAGTGGACACCATAAGAAGACTCGCTGCTGATATTCTCGGCGTTGGAGAAAAGAGAATTCGCTTCGATTCTGAAAAGATGACTGAAGTTACAAAGGCGATGACGCGCGCCGATGTGCGTGGACTCATAGAGAAGAAAATAATCACCGTGAAACCAAAAAAAGGAAGGCTAGCAAAAAAGCCAAAGAGAAGGCGCGGCTCTGGAAGCGTGAGAGGAAGCAAAGACATAAATAGAAAAAAAGAATGGATGGAAAAGATCCGTTCGCAGAGGCGCCTTCTGCGACTTCTCATTGAACTACGCGCTCTCGATAAGAAGAATAAGAGGGATGTTTACATGAAAATAAAAGGTAACGCATTTAGAAGCAAACGAGCAATGCTCACATATTTGAAAGATAGCGGGCTCATACCAAAAGATTTTGCACTTCCAAAAAAAGGTGAACAAAAATGACAAGAGCAAAAGGACCTACTTATGAGGTTTCATTTAGGAGAAGAAGAGAAGGAAAAACAAGATTTGATAAGCGATTAGCATACATAAAAAGTGGTTTACCGCGAATGGTGGTAAGAAAGTCGAACCGCTACGTTCGCGTTCAGTTTATTGAGTTCTTTCCAGAAGGAGATAGATGTATAATCACTGTCGATGGTGCAAGACTAAAAAAGGTACTTGGCTGGGACGCAAAAAGGAATGTATGGAGCGCTTATCTAGCGGGAATGCTCGCAGGGAAAGAGGCGGCAAAAAAAGGCGTGAAAAAGTTTGTCTTAGATATTGGCATGCATACACCAAGTAATGGTGCGGTGGTTTTTGCTGCCCTTAAGGGCGCTGTGGACTCTGGACTTGAAACGAACTTTGACCCAGAGAAAATACCCGAAAAAAAACTTTCTAACCCACCAGAAAAAATAAAGGCTTTGTTTGAAGATGCTAGGAATAAGATTGCACAAATAAGGTGATATTTCTATGGCAGAAAAGATAAAACCGATTGATAAGGAAAGTTGGGAGCCAAAGACCAAACTCGGGAAGATGGTAAAGAACGGTGAGATAACAAGTCTTGAGCAGATAGTGGAAATGGGAAAACCAATTCTTGAGCCAGAGATAATAGATGTTCTCATGCCAGATCTTGAGGCTGAGACCTTAGAGGTTCGCGCAACCCAAAGAGTGACAGACTCCGGAAAAAGAACAAAGTTTAGGGTTGTTGTGGTTATTGGGGACAGGAAGGGTCACGTTGGGATAGGCGTTGGAAAAAGCGAAGAGCTGAAGCCAGCTATGGACTATGCGATACGAAACGCAAAAAAGAATATGATAACTGTAAAAACAGGATGCGGAAGCTGGGAGTGTAAGTGTAGCAGACCTCATTCCATACCGCAAAGAGCAGTTGGTAAGGAAGGCAGTACGGTTGTAACGCTTAAACCTGCACCAAGGGGGCTTGGCCTTGCAGCAAACGATGTCGCAAAAAAAGTTCTTAAAATCGCAGGAGTGCAGGACATATGGAGTCGCACAATAGGAGGCTCAAATACATATAACATGGCTATGGCCACATTAAAAGCGATAGATTCTTTAAACACTCTCAAAGAGCCTGCAAAGTGAATAGTGTGAGGTGATGATGTGATTGCAGTTGTTCGTATAAGAGGAACGCGGAAGCTTAAGCCAAAGATAAGAAAAACACTTGAGATGCTAAATCTTTTTAAACCAAACCACTGTGTCGTGGTGCCAGAGACACCTCAGTACCTTGGGATGCTTAGTGTTGTCAAAGACTACGTAACATTTGGAAAGATAGACAGCGATATGCTCTTTAAGCTCCTATACAAAAAAGGAAAAAAAGGCTCAAGATGGGTAAGAGAGCTTATGGAGAAAGAGAAACTAGAAGAAGCGGCAAGAGATATTTTTGATGGTAAAAAGAAAATACAGGATATCGTAGACCCAGTTTTCTGTCTTCACCCGCCCAGGAAAGGTTATAAGAACATAAAGCTCTCGTATCCAGCAGGAGATCTTGGCGCGCGGGATGATATCGCTACCCTACTTAATAGGATGATATAAGAATAAAATAATGAATATGATCATATAAGGTGATTTTCGTATGCCAAAGAGGAAAGCAAAAAGCAAAAGAAAATATCTCGGAGCCGGAAGGACTCATGGTCATGGAAATAAAAAAGCAGCAAGAGGCGGAGGAACGCGTGGCGGTCGGGGAATGGCTGGAATGGGGAAGCACAAGTTTAGCTATGTAACTGCATATGCAAAGGATTACTTTGGAAAGCACGGTTTTGTTCGCCATGGTGTAAAGACAGAAATCCCTGTATCGCACATTTATGAGATAAACGCAAGCGCTGCACATGGTAAGTTGGAAAAGAGAGAGGGTAAGTATTACTATGAATTTAGAGGAAAAATTTTGGCTACTGGTTCGATATCCGTGCCTGTTGTCGTAAAGGCAATTTGCTGGAGCAAAAGGGCTGAGGAAAAGATAAGAGCTGTCGGTGGAGAGATATCGAAGATAGAATAGATCATTGTTAAAGAGGGAAGGGAATGGGACTTTTTGATGTTGCGCATGCAATTGCCTCCTATCTACCTGAAATAAAGCAACCGGCAATTGCTCCCACCGCAAAAGAGCGCATTATGTGGACTGGGATAGCTCTTTTGTTATATTTTTTGATGTACCACACTGTGTGTTTTGGAGTTAAGCACACTGCTGGTGAATTTGATTTTCTACAAACCATAACTGCTTCAAGAATAGGAGGGCTGCTTACAGCAGGTATTGGTCCTATTGTTTTTGCCAGCATCTTTCTTCAACTCTTTATGGGTGCTGGCCTTATAAATGTTGATATAAAATCTAAAGAAGGACGAAAAAAATTTCTTGAAGCGCAAAAGGTGCTTGCCATAGCGCTTGCATTCGTAGAAGGAGCAATATTTGTAATGACGGGAAGAACAGTGTTGGATACGATTTCTGGGCTTTCACCTGAACTTGTTGCGGTTCTTGTTGTGTTCCAAATAGCACTGGGCTCGATAATTATAATCTATCTTGATGAGATACTGACCAAATATGGTGTTGGAAGCGCTGTTGGTTTGTTTATCGCTGCTGGTGTTTCGTATTCAATAATGAGCGGCCTTGTGACGCTCGTTTTTGGTTCTGGGGGAGTGGTGTCCGCAATCTCGGAGGGAGGTGCGGAGGCGCTTCCTAACGCCATACTTGCACTTATGCCATTTATATTTACGATGTTGGTATTCTTTGTAGTTGTTTACGCTGAGAGCATTCGGGTCGAGATTCCGATAGCATTCGAACGTGTCAGGGGGCTCGTGCCAAAACTGCCGCTTAAATTCTTCTATGTTTCAAATATTCCTGTTATATTTGCAAGTGCTCTTCTACTGAATATCCAGCTATTCGCGGCCAGTCTCGGTGGCCTAAGTTATATACTTCCAGGTACTGATGTTGATATTGTAAAGGTAATAGGAGCCGTTGACTCTACAGGGCATCTTCGGGATGGTTTGCTTTATTTTATAACCCCGATTTACGCGGGTGGAAGGGGAACGGTGGAGTACTGGTCTATTCTTCTTACAGCGCACACGCCATACTTCGGCATACCAGAGTGGGTCCATGCGATTACTTATATTATGTTCCTATCTCTTTTCTCAGTTCTTTTTGGTACTTTCTGGGTTGAGATAGCAAACATGGATGCAAAGAGCGTTGCGGGCCAGTTGAGCAGTTCTGGTCTTCAAATACCTGGTTTTAGGAGAGATCCTCGAATGATTGAAAACATACTGCAGAAGCATATTTATCCTCTTACTATTCTTGGTTCATTTTCTATAGGCTTGCTTGCAGGGCTCGCAGACCTTACTGGTGCTCTTGGAACTGGAACCGGTATTCTTCTTACAGTAGGTATTCTCTACAGAATGTATGAGCAAATGGAAAGGCTGCAGATGTTTGAGCTTTATCCTGTCCTTGGAAAGATTGCGCACGGGTGAGCGCTTTGAGGTGAAGATATGATAATCGTTATGGGTTTGCCTGGCGCTGGAAAAAGTACCGTTCTTAAAGGGCTCAGGACGGATTACAGAATTCTAAACTATGGAGATCTCATGCTAGAAATAGAAAAAGAGAAATATGGCATAAAAGATCGGGATGAAATGCGCAAATTGCCCATAGAAAAGCAGAAAGCGGCGCAGAAGCTCGTCGCAGAGCGGTTGGCAAAGGAAAAGGGAAAGATAATCCTAGATACGCATTGCTCCATAAGCACACCAAGTGGCTATTACCCTGGCTTGCCATTTGATTTCCTTAAGGGCTTGAAGGTTGATGCTCTTGTACTCATAACAGCAGATCCAAAGGAAATAGAGATGAGAAGAGCCACCGACCCGACGAGAAGGCGAGATGTTGACGATGTTGCGCTCCACGATGCGATGAACAAGGCATTCCTGGCTGCATATTCTGCTTTCACAGGCGCTCCCGCTGTCATAATAAACAATAGGCAGGGTAGACTTGAAGAGGCGGTCGCTGCACTCCAAAGTATTTGTGATATGTATCAAAAGTGAGGCTATGCTTGACATCCATCTTATAAGAGAGAATCCTGGCGTGGTTAAAGATGCATTGGAGAAAAGAAATTATCCAAGAGAAAATTTTAATGTTCTGGAAGAGATCATTAGGCTTGATGCTGAATGGCGCAATATTAAAAAGGAGGAAGAGGTGCTTCGTGCAAAAAGAAATAAGTTGAACGCAGACATTATCAAAAAAAAGAAAGCAGGTGAAAGCGCAGACTCCGATATCAGAGAGTCTGCTGGTATAAGCAAGCGAATAAAAGAGATAGAAGAAATGACTTGTGAGTTAGAGAAAAGGCGCGACGAACTCTTACTTCTTCTTCCAGCAATTCCGCACAATTCCGTTCCTATCGGAAAAGACGAGAGCGCAAATGTTGAGATTAGGCGGTGGGGAACGCCAAAGAAAAAAGCAGATGATGTGCTCTCGCATTATGAGATAGGCAACAAGACAGATCTGATAGATTATGAGCGTGGTGTGAAACTTGCTGAGCATCGCTTTACTGTTTTAAAAGGACCAATGGCAAAACTTGAGCGCGCGTTGATAAATTTTATGCTTTCTGTTCAGGTAACCCATGGATATACAGAGTTTGCCCTTCCATACCTCGTTAACACAAGAACAATTACTGCTACTGGCCAGTTGCCCAAGTTCGCATCTGAACTCTACAAATGCGCTGAAGACGATCTCTGGCTTATACCCACTGCGGAGGTTCCACTTACCAATCTTTATGCTGGCGAGATTATCGAAGAAAAAAACCTTCCGCTTAGGTTAACTGCGTTTACTCCATGTTTTAGAAGGGAAGCAGGTGCCTACGGAAAGGATATCCACGGTTTGATGAGACAGCATCAGTTCGATAAGGTTGAGCTTGTGAAAATCGCTCATCCTAATAACAGCTATGAGGAACTGGAAGGTATGACGAGGGATGCTGAGCGCATTCTCCAGTTGCTCGAACTTCCATACAGAGTGGTCGCGCTTTGCACCGGAGATTTGGGCTTTGCTTCAACAAAGACATATGACATTGAAGTCTGGATACCAAGCGAGAATCGTTATCGCGAAATATCATCGTGCTCAAATTGCGGTGATTTTCAGGCAAGGCGTGCAAACATAAAGTATAGGGGTAGCGACGGAAAACTACACTTCGTCCATACGCTTAATGGAAGCGGGCTTGCAGTTGGAAGAACATTGATAGCAATAATGGAAAATTATCAGGAAAACAAGAAAACAATAAAAATTCCGAAACCGCTTTTGGGATTTGTGGGCGAAGAAGAAATCGTTATTTTTTAATAAACTACTTTGATTTTTTTCTTTTCTTTATGTTTCTTGTGCTGCTTTCCGCGCGACCCTATGAATTTTACGGCTTTTTCTCTTTCAATGTTCTTCTTGCATAAAACATCCACACAAGCAAACCCATCTATGTAAGGTACTATGTCTGTTTTCGAAGTATTGCATAGGTCATTGCGATCGGATCCTTTGATTTTCTTCGGATTTATTAACCCAGCTTCCTCAGCTTCTTTGAGAAAATCTTCGTGCGAGCGATGGGCTTCTAAAAGATACAATCCTTTTAGTCTTTTCTCTGGCATCTGCTCACGCGCCTCTGCTATATTCTTTGCCAAGTTCTTTATATAAAAGAGCATTCCGTTATTTCTTTTTTTCACGTCCTCGGGTGCGTTATCCCAACTTTCCTGTATCTCATCAAAAGAGCTTATGCAAAAGTTTTCCATAAAAGCTTCAAGAACTGTTTTCCTGCTTCCGGGAAGGTTTATTTTATCAGCCTTTAAAGCCTCTCTCATTATGTACGCCAACCACTTCGGCTTCGACCAAACTTCAGTATACCAATCCCCAATTATGCAAGCTCCAGTTGACTTTAAAATTTGTGAAATTTCGTATAGGTGAGTCGGGAATGATTTGTGGTGAAATGCTGCGTTTGACACCAACAGGTCAACGCTGTTTCTTCTTACTTGAGCGAGATACTCGTCTGTGTCCTCTATTATTGTACTTCTCACATTCGTGAATTCACCTGGTATATCTCTTTCTTTATCCTTTTTCATCAGGGCTTCTAATTGTCGTATGCTTTCTCGTGCAGGTTCTACAAGCACAACCCATAACTTTTTCAATAAGGACCTGTCCCTCATTTTTATTTCATTCAGTACTGATCCTGTAGTGGCCCCTATTCCAGCGCCAATGTCATACACTACAATTTCTTCACCACGTTTTTTTGTTTCAGCTATTCTGGTTAGCACTTCAACTGCAAAAAGAGCGAGTTGGGTGTTTAAACTATCATTTCCGTGCCCGAGACCGCTCTCGGAAACAGCGTTGTGAATCGCTTTGTAAATGAGAGGGTTTGCTTCTTCCCACTCGTGCTTGTAACTTTCAAGCGAACGCTCTTCCAGCCACTCTTTATTCTCGTCAGTCACTGATATTCCGTAATTCTTAAGCGAATGCACGCTTATTCTCCAGATGTGCCCCAGTGGAATCGGCAATACATCAGTCAGTTCTTTGACAGCTCTTACAAGCTTATTAATCTCTCCTTTTTGAGATATCCCTTCGGTTGGGTGCTGCGTGGTTGGCTGCATTTTATTCACCTTCCTTTTTTACTGCAGCCATCACTGTGATAAACTCTGAATTATACTTTACGTAATACGGATTTGTTGAGATCGCTAGTCGCCCTTCGCCTAAGAGATTTTGGTAGAATCTAGAAACTTCTTTATTCTCAATAGAGAACTTGTTATCACGTAGCTTTTTTATCCTTTGCGCTAGCGTTTCGTGAGCTTCCAGGAAGAAAATTGGTTTTTCTTTTCTGTATCCACCTTCCCTTATTTCTTTTAATACGCTCAGCCAATACCAGCGATGGTCTCTGAGAGATTTATACTCTTTTTTAGTTAGCTCAATCCTTTCGCCATAATCTACGTCCATGGAGAAATACTCTTTAAATTCTTCCAAGATTTTTTCTCCGGCTTCCATGTCACGTAATAGTTCATAGACAAATACAGGATGCTGCCACATAGGCGAGTAAACATCTGCGATTATGAACACGCCGTTTTGTTTTAATGCGTTATATATCCCCTCTAAATGGTCAGTAAATGGTTTGTTGTGGCAGTGAAAAAATGAGACTATTACATCAAACTCATTCTTTTCTCGTGTTGAGAAGAACACTTCATCTCTTTTGTGCTCAAGAGAAAAACCACCGCTCCCGGTTTTTTCTATCTCGTTAAGACCGTAGAAAAGAAGATTGTCTTTGGCTTTTTCGAGTTGTTTTCTTGATGGATCAACAAGATAAAATTGGGTTTGTTGTAGCAGACGTTTGTTTACTCCCCAGAGTGCGCTAGATGTTACTACTGTAAGCGCTCCGTGTTTTGTTCCGAGCTCACAAACCTTAAAAACACATTCTTTTTTCTTTCTTGCTTTTGCCAGCGTTTGTATGATGTTTGTTATCAAAGAGGCAACCACGCGAGTAGCAGCAGTTATATAAACCGAATATGGTTGTATCGAAATCTTATTCTCATCAACACTTTTTCCTTCTTCTTCCTTTTCTCTCAAATCCTTTTCATAAAAACTTTCAGCCAATGCTTTTAGTTCTTCTTTATTTTCTTTTGTTATTTCAAATCCCCAGTTTGGGTACGCCTGACTCGCAACCTTTGTTATAGAACCAGGTCTCAGTTGAAGCCCTGTGCCTTTGAATATCCTCCACGATTTCTCATCAAACTCTTTTATTTCTGAGATGGTTCTTTTAAGCTGCTTATTTGGTTTTTTGCCTATTAATGGAACTAAAGCCATAAGTGGTATTTTGTATCAAAAAGTTTTAAATACCATCCTTTTAAATACCATACTAACAGTTTATTAAAAATTGATTGCGACCGTCGGGATTTTTGGGCCTACAGCAGAGACAACTGCTGCAGTGAACCCGAGTCATTGGCTCTCTCCTAAAACTTTTGACCCTTGTTTTCTCTATGACAAAAGTTTCATCAAAGGCCCTTGGAAAACTCAAGGGCATAAGTTCTCCTCATGGTTTTGGGAACCTTTTGCCCGAACCGCAGGGAACCTACGGTTCCCCTCAGTTTGAGGCTCCTCCTGATCCCCTCCCTTAGAGAATCCCTATGAGCAACCTAAGTTCTCCTCAAGGTTTTGGGGACCTTTTACCCTTAGAAAACCAAAACACCTTAATTTTATCTCAGGGTTTTGGGAACCTTTTGCCCTTAGAAAACCAAAACACCTTAATTTTATCTCAGGGTTTTGGGAACCTTTTGCCCTTAGAAAACCAAAACACCTTAATTTTATCTCAGGGTTTTGGGAACCTTTTGCCCTTAGAAAACATAAAGCCAAAAGGTTCTTGGGAAGCCAATATCCTAACCATCGCCCATTCCTCTTGCTGTCGGAAGTACCGAAGCCAGAGGACCTCTAGACTACGGTCGCACCAGACGTGTATTATTGATACAAAATAGATGCTTGAAGTTTTATAAACTTTAATGTTTCATACACGTTTATGATTCTTCAATCTGCATTAACACTAGAGAATTTGTTGAAAGAAACGCCATTGGGTTTTTTATTGAGTTTACCTGGAGGAAAGCCAGTGCTATTTCTTTTATCAGTTGTGCTTGTTTTCACGCTCCTCTCGATTATTTCGTTTCTTTTGGTCAGAGTACTGAGATTTCTTGCAGGAAAGACGAAAACAACTCTTGACGATGAACTAATTGCGGTTTCAGCACGTTATCTGAATATTGTCTCAGTCTTTTTTGCACTTTTTTTCTCACTCTATTTAGTTTACCCAGACCTACAGTTAGGGAAATACACAGAGTTTGAGGTTTTTGTTATCATTTTTTTGGGTGTATTGGCTTTCTTCATTGCAGATATCATAGATGTTTTTATGATTTGGTATGGCATGAAGATACAGCCGAAGGAGAGGAAAACATCCCCCAAGCAGGTCTTTCCTTTCGTTAGAACAATTGTTCGCGTACTTATTTATTGTATATTCGCGATATTCATACTCCAATTTGCAGGTTTTGATACTGCCGCTCTTCTGACAGGTCTTGGAGTTGCAGGTCTTGCAGTTGCTCTCGCGCTCCAAGACACGCTCGGGAACTTCTTTGCAGGAATACATATACTGATGGATAAACCATTTAAGGAAGGAGATTACATAAGAATGGAAACCGGGATGGAAGGAACTGTTGATCGTATTGGTTGGAGAACAACAAAGATAATCACACCAGAGAAAAATGAGCTCATCGTTCCAAATTCAAAATTATCCAGTTCAACCATAGTAAACTACTCCAACCCGACTGCTGCCTGCACTGTTTTTTACGAGATAGGCGTTTCCTACGACGCAGATATAGATAAAGTTGAGAAAACAATCCTGGATGTGATAAGAAAGGTGGCGAAAACTAATAACTACCTTATTGAGGGAACAGAGTGGACACGGCTCGACCGCTTTGGAGATTTTGCTCTTGTATTTAGGTTTGGCTATCAAGTTAGCGGATATGTAAATAGATTTTCTGTTTTAAGGGACGTCAACCGCGAGCTGTTTAAAGAGTTCAAAAATAAAAAAATAGAGATTCCCTTCCCAATAAGAGTAATCAAAAAGGGGTAGGTGACGGGTAAAGTTAAAAATCCCCGAACACGACTAAAAATGAGCGCTTTGTTTTGCGAATATACATCTAAGCTTTTTCATCTCGTTGATTGAAAATTCTACGTTGTAGGAAATTCTTAGACTGTTACGATGACGGAAACTAAATTGCACCACTTACTCGCTTTCTTCCTCGCCTGACTTTCGAAGCATTTTTACCATTTTGCTTTTTACTGTTATTGGTATGGGTACAGCAACTTCTATTAGTTCAACGGTAACTTCATCATGCGCCTCATCTGTTTTTATTACCTTTGCCTTTTCTCCCTTAAAAGGCCCACTTGTCATTTCGACGATGTCTCCTATTTCGAGCGTAACCGCAGGTTGTTTAGATAGCGCTATGAGCTTAGTTATCTCTTCTATGTTTACAGGAGTTTGCAGGAATCCCTTGACATGCTTCATTTTCTGAAGAAGTTTAATAAGCGTATTCTTATCCAGCACCTCAACAAAGACATACCCCTTTATGTTCTCTATGTGCGCGATGGAGTAAACATTTAATTTTTCTGCTTTTGCTTTTTTCTCAAGCATCTGGGAAACAATTTTTTCCTGCCCAGTGGTTACGCGAACGGTGTATATCAAGCAATCACCTTGTCGAGCGCGCCAAGGAGAACTGAAACAATAAGTCCAACTGTTCCGAATGCCGCCATGCCAAGTGCAGCAACCTTTGCTACTTCATCATATTCGCTTTGCGTTGGTTTTCTTGATATATGGAGTATTCTTACACACCTCTTTATCAGTTCATTCAAATCCATATCCTCTCGCCCCTTTTGAATTATCCAATTTCATCCAATTATACCAAGGTCATCCAATTATATCGAGGTCGAGCCCTTCTACGTTGAGGTCCTTCGGAGAAACAGTTGCGCTATATTGCGGGAACCTTACTCCAGCAAGAACCACAAGCACTCTCATAGAGGTTCGCCTCATGTCATTTTCTATTCTTGAGCCCCAAATTATATGCGCTTCTGGGTCTATCCGTTTTGCTGTCTCCGCAACTACGTACTCCGCTTCTTTCAGCGTCATATCTTCTCCGCCAATAACATTTATTAATGCTCTCTTGGCAACGCTGATGTCTGCGTCGAGTAATGGTGAGTTCAAGGCAGTTTCAACAGCAATCTTAGCCCTCTCTTCTGGCTTTGCATCGACCGTCGCTTCTCCCAAACCTATAACTGCGAATCCTGCTGATGCGAGAATAGTTTTAAGATCTGCGAAATCTACATTAACAAGGCCAGATTTCGTTACGAGCTCGGCTATTCCTTTTACCGAGCCTGCAAGCACCTCATCGCAAACCTTAAAGGCTGTGTTAAGTGGGAGATTCGGTACAAGATTTAACAGCTTATCATTCTTTATTACGATAAGCGTATCGACGTTCTTCTTGAGTTTTTCTAGTCCTTTAAGTGCGTTCTCCATTCTAACTTTTCCTTCAGAGGCAAAGGGGAGCGTTACAACCGCTATCGTAAGGGCACCATTACTCTTTGCAACCTCTGCGATTATTGGCGCGCTTCCAGTTCCAGTACCGCCACCCATTCCGCACGTTACAAACACCATGGAAGCATCTTTTAATGCATCCTTTATTTCGTTTAGTGACTCCTTTGCTGCCTCCTCTCCTACAGCAGGGTTAGAGCCTGCACCTCGTCCTCCGGTTATCTTCTTTCCAAGTATTATCTTCTTGTTCGCACGTATTCTCAGAAGATGTTTTGCATCTGTATTCATGCCTATTAGTGTTGCGCCCTTTATACCCATCTCGAAAAGTCTGTCGAGCGTATTCGTTCCGCTTCCGCCTGCACCCACAACGTATATCTTTTGCTCTGTTTCTTTTAGAAATTTTAAGATCTCCTCATCATCGCTGAGCTCTTCTTCTTTTGCTTGAGGAAGTGCAGCGATAGACATAGTTGGTCCATCAGGCACTTGTTGATTTTTGACAACCGCTGGAGCACTAGAAGCAGGGACTTCCCCTTCATTCATAAATTCACCAAAGATGGTGTTTTCTTGTAGCAAAAAATATTTAACTTATGCGGTCTTGTTTGTCAAGGGCAGCCTTATCGTAAGGCATCGCCATTAAACCTTTAAAACTACTGCTCGTAATACCCTTATGAAACTAGAAAGCGTTATCCTGCTCATTATAGACGGTCTTGGGGATCTACCGACGCCAAAGACACCTCTACAAGTCGCGAAGAAACCAAATATGGATCGACTAGCGAAAGATGGAATAACAGGAATGTTTGCGCCCCTTGGCAGATGGGTTGTTCCAGGGAGCGATACCTCTCATTTACAGATTTTTGGCTACGACCCGGAGATTTTTTATCATGGAAGAGGACCGCTTGAGGCACTTGGTATTGGCATGGAACTGAAGTCGGGCGATATTGCGTTTAGAGCAAATCTGGCCACTGTCGATGGCGAGCGGGTGGTTGACAGAAGAGCCGGTCGGATATCCACAGATGAGGGTAAACATCTGGAGAAGTACTTATGCACGAAGATAGAGGATGTTGAGGCGATATTTGCTCATTCAGTTGAGCATCGTGGTGCGCTTGTGCTCCGAGGTCCTGGTCTAAGCCCAGCTGTTTCTGATACAGACCCTCATACTGCGGGCGAGGAGATTAGACGCTGCGTTCCTCTTGACAGCACGCCAGAAGCGGAGAAGACGGCTCGTATAGTCAACGCTTACACGCGTTTTGCACTTAGAGCCCTTTCAAGTGCGGTTGAAAACAAAGTGCGCCAGGATCGTGGTCAGCCACCTGCAAATGCTCTTCTTCTACGCGGTTGTGGAAGATACGAAAAGGTTCCAAGCTTTTTTGAAAGGTTTGGGTTAAAAGGCGTTTGCATAGCCGGTGGCGCGCTGTATCGCGGAGTTGCACGCTATATTGGCATGGATATCATTAGCGTTCCTTCGAGCGAGGATGAGCGCTCTTTGAGTGAGAGAGCGATGGCTGCAGCAAAAGCGACAGCAAACTACGACCTAGTTTTCCTTCACATAAAAGGCTGTGATAACGCTGGTCATGATGGAAACTTTGATGGGAAAAGGAAGATGATAGAGAGGATAGACAAAAAAGTTCTTCCTCCTCTTATGAAATCCGGTGCGGATATTATAATAACTGGAGATCACTCTACTCCAGTAGCCCGCAGAGAACACTCAGGTCACGAGATTCCCATTCTTATATGGAGCAAGGAGGAGAGGCGCGATAGCGTTAAAAGATTTGACGAACTTAACTGCATGTATGGTGGTTTGGGTCACGTAAGCGGAGAGGAGCTTATACGAGCAATCCTGAACCTCCTTAAAAAAGCTGAGAAGCGCGGAAGTTGATTTCAGGTTGATACCATGGCTCTGGTCAGTAACAACTTAAAAGTTGCTCTGGCGATATTGGCAGTTTTTCTCTTTGTATTCGAGTTGGTTGCGATTGGAGTGATAGGTGGAGGATCCCTATTCAAGAAAAAAGAGGAGATTATTATTGGGCAAACCGAATTTGATGGTATTGTCAGAACGTATGAACCATTCATTGCGGTTGGGGAAATGCCCGACGCAACCTTACTGAATGAGCTACGTTCCATGTCCGTGGTGAAGAGCGTGTCAGAGGAGAGGGGCGCTACTTACATTACCCTCGAGACAAGAGAGGACGTCTATCCGGTTGCCACTTTTCTCATGAGTAAAAATCTTACTCCAGTCTCCATCGCCAACATCGCTCCTGGCGGTGGAGCGGTAGTTATTCTTGAAAATGGGGAAGTAATTAATGCAAGTTTTGGTAGCATAAGAATTAGAGTAGAGACTGATAAGATTGTGCCACCTGGTGCGCAGGTGAGGGTTGCCGCGCGGGTAGGAATAGCCGAAAAAACTATTGTTGGCTACGATTCAGCCTTTATAAAGTCTGAGGAAAAAACCGTGAACATGGCCGGTACCGTAAAACAGCAGGTCTTCAAATACGTGTACCTCATACCCTGGAACAAGAGGAATACGATAGATGTAGATAGCCTTCGGAATCAGACAGGTGGCACAGTTAGATATGAGAGACAAGATACAGCCTTTTTCAAGCGTGAGCTGACGCAGGAAGAAGTTATGAAAGCAAGGCAGCTCGACTATGTTGTCTACATAGACAAACAAAGCATCGTTTTCTCTGAAAACTTTACAGACGGCGAACGCGCGGTTTCCGATATTGGCGCAGATATTGACTTTAAATCATCTGTATTGACCCTCCTAGTCGCTGATCCGGTTGAATTGGATTACAACAAGTCCTTGACGTATGTCTATTTTCTTACGTTGGAGTCGTCCAACTATACAATCCCGGATGCCCTTGCGCAGACATCGCTTGAAAGTGATACAATTATAGAGCAAGAAAGCGTTCCTCTTCGTGTACATGGGCAATTCGTGGGCTCGGTCCTATTTAATGTGCTGGATGTCGCTCTAGTAAGGGAATAGTTGGGGAGAGGGATAATAGCAGCACTATTTAGTACCATCTATTTCTACTACGAAGGAGGGCGAGACAACTGTTGCTCTACCTCGGGAGAAGAAATAGGGGGCTCGGCAGGTGGTGCAGGCGGTGCGAGAGAGCTATCTTTCCCAAGCTTTACCCCTACAAGCTTTGATGCGTCGCCAACTTTTGTAACTCCAAAAACAACGTCAGCATTTGAAATAACAGTGTCATTGTGCGATACTATCATGAACTGACTATCCTTGGACATCTCTTTTATAAGTTTAATCATTCTTCGACTGTTCTCCTTATCGAGGGCCGCGTCTACCTCATCGAGGATGTAAAACGGTGCCGGCTTAAAGAATTGAAGAGCGAATACAAACATGAGCGAGACAAGCGTCGTCTCTCCTCCAGATAAGGAGTCCAAAGAATATTCGTGGTCACCTTTTTTTATTCTTATATAGAGACCGCTATCAAACGGTTCATTAGGTTTGTCGAGCACAAGGTAACCCTGTCCTATGTTGATGTGTGCAAACATTTTTTTGAAGTTATCGCTTATTTTATTGTATGCATCGAAAAACGCCTCCTTCTTTCTCTCCTCTATCTCATCTATCATTTTCAGTATCGCATTTCTTTCTTCAGAAAGTTGATTTATTTTTCGCTTAACCTCGTTTATCTCTTCCTCCTTTTTCTGATACATCTCTATGGCTGCGAGGTTTACATTACTGCCTATTTCATTCAATGTTCTTTCACACTCTGCAATTATGTCAGAGAGATTCTGTCTTGAGCCCTCCTCAAGAGGCTTTACTTCTTTGTATTTTTCAAGTTCTAATTTGAGGTCCTCCAACCGCGTTGTGGCTGACACACTCTTTAGGTCCACCTGGCCCAATTCTTTTCCTATATCTGCTATTTCCCTTCGCGTTTTTTCCTGCGCCCCTCCAAGAGTTTGTAATTCCTTCTCGAGGTTGCTCATAGTTTCAAACAATTCCTCTATCTCTTTGCCCTTTGCACGCATTCGCTCCTCTTCAGCCTCCAACTCTTTTACTCTTTTTGCCTCCTCATCTAGACCATTCTTTATTTCTTCGTTAACTGTTCTATAATCGCGTATTACTTCTTCAAGACTTCTACGCTTTCCATTGCTCGTTTCCCTTATTATCTCAATCTCTCTTCTTCTTCCTTCTATCGTTGCTCTAAGAGAGGAGACCTTTTCCGTTAGCTCTGTAGCTCGCTTACTCGCTCTCTCGCGACTTTCCTTTTCCTCTTTTTCTGCTGCTATTAACTCATTTGTAATATTTTCGATATTCTTGCTTACTCTCTCAATGGCTGCAGTAGTCTCTCTTTGTTCAGCTTCAGCCTTTTCGATCATCTTTTCTATAGCCGAGATCTGGTTCTCAAGCTCTTTTTTTCTTTTTCCAGCCTCTTCCAGCTCTTTTATCTTTGTCGTAATCTCAGACTGCAACGTCTTTATCTCTATCTCGATTCTGGATCTCTTTGCTCTTAGTTCTGATTCTTCCTCCCGAATCGCGTAAAGTCGACTTGTCAATGCCTCTTTTTCCTTTTTCACAGAAAGAAATTCTTCTTCCACTCTTTCCAATTGCCTTTGAGCAAGTATGCCTGTTTCGGTATGACCACCAGTTATCGTTCCAGAGCGCTCGTAAGTCTCACCATCCAACGTTACCATTCTCACGCGACCTATTCCAACCTTCTTCGCATCAGCATGGCTGTTTATCAGTATGGCATCGCCAAAGACATACTCTACTGCTCTTTTTACTTCCTCAGAGAAGGTTATTCTTTTTAGCAGTGGTTCGAATCCGTTTACTGGTTTGGCAACCTGGGGGTTTATGGTATCGAGAGGGATAAATGTTGCCCTTCCGAGGCGTTCTTTTTTTAATTTATCTATTATCTTCACGGCGCGGTCAGAGTTGTCAACTACGACGTATAAGAGCCTTCCTCCACCTGCTGCCTCTATCGCCTTTGCGAGGGCAGGTTCGAACTTGATGAGGTCAGCAACTGTGCCGTATATCCCCTTTTCTTTCTCTTTCAAATCGTTGATGTATTTTAGTGCAGGGTTAAGAAGATGGGGACTTGTACGCACACGGTAAACAGAGGCTCTCTCCTTTAATTCGAGCATACTCTTTTCCAGCTCAGCTATTCTCTTGTTTATCTCGCGCGTCTCCTCAAAGAGTGCGTCTATCTCATTTTCTATATTCTTCTTTTCCCTTTCCAGTTCCTGTATTTTTTCACTTATTTCTCTTTCCGCATTTTCTGTTTCGCAACTTTCACAAAATTCCCTCAATTGCCTCCTAAGCATCTCAACCTGTTCCTTCTTTCCTTTAGTCTCGGCCTCTCTGGCTGCGTTTTTTTCTCTTAGTTCCTGAAGTTCTCCTTCAATTTTTTCTTTTTTCCTTCTAAGTTCAGCGGCCTTTCCAATGTCCACGTTTTCTTCTATAAGAAGCGGTTCTGTGTTCAGAAGTTCTTTTTCCATTTCTTTAAGTTCTCCTGCTATTTTTTCCATCCTCTCATTTTCTTCGTTCAACTCTTTCTCGAGCCTTGCTTGTTCCTTAGACAACCTTATAGCCAGTTCTTTTTTTTCACTGGTTGTTTGCCTGAGCGAAGCTATTCTCGCCTTTAACTCTTCTATCCTCCTTATCTCTTCCGTGCTCTTTTGCTTTTTTTGCAGTTCTTTACTTATCTCAAATCTTTCCTCCTCTGTTTTAGCTATTTTCGCTTGTATGCTCTTTAGTTGTTCTTCGGCAGTCTTTGTTCTTTCGTTGAGTGCTCTCTTCTGCTTTTCATATCGCTCGAGTTCTTTTTCATACCGTGCTATCTCGCTACGAATGAGTGCTGCCCTTGCGGAATCAAGCCTCTCCTTAGCGTCCTTGTATCTGAGGGCAGTGTTTCTTTCTTTTCCCAGTTCGTCGAGGAATGCAATTCGTTCTCCAAGCACTATGTTTGCCTCGTTTATTCTTCCATCTACGACTGCCAACTCACTAAGCGCCTCTTTTTTCTTTGCCTCATAGTCCGATATTCCGGCAACAGAATCGATTATCTCTCTACGTTCCTTTCCGCTTATGCTCGCTATCCTTTGGACTTCGCCCTGTGCGATAATGTTTCGTCCGGAGCTGTCGAGGTTATATTTCTTTAGGAGTTCGAGGAGAGCTGTACGCGTCGTCTTCTTACCGTTTAATCTGTATATTATCTTTCCATCGTCTCTTATTGCGCGCTTTATATCATATTTTGCTTCTCCATCAAAAGTAAGCGTAACCTCTGCTGTTTTGGAGTCTATATGGATAAGGTCTCGCACCTTCTTTGCGCGAAGGGATCTCAGGGAAGTCTCTCCAAGCACGAATCGTATGGAATCGCACACATTGCTCTTCCCACTTCCGTTCGGACCTGCAAAGCAGATTATGTTGCTCGGTAGCTCAACATTTAGATTTTTGAAGGATTTGAAATTTCTTAGCTTTAGCCGGGAGATGTAAATCATGGCTTCATTTCTCTGAGTAGGATTAAAAATATTTCTCGATTGCCCGCAAACGGTTAGATTCGTTAGACTGGTATAATGAAAAGGAAATACAGTAAAACAGCTGCACCCCGAGAGAATCTTGACTCTTGAATTTCTGGCACGCGTTGTAGTTTTTAAACCTTTGCTATCATATTTTATAACATGTTTAAAAAAATGAAGGTAAAGAATAGTATTGTAGCAGCAGCGATGGGTTTTACTATTGCTAACATGGGTTGTGGTTCTACCCTAAGAGAGCCCCTGCGTGGTTTCAGTTCGAAGGAGGTTGCATGGTGCGACTGTTGTGGCCTTCAAAAGATTTACACAGCTTACTCCCCCTTAGATCTTTTTTCTGTTCACAATTCTCCTGTGGAAGTTGTAAACGAAAGGAGCAATATCGTGTACTATACGAAAGAATTCGAGATAAAAAACAAAGATGTTTTTCTTAACTTCCTAAAAAACAATTACGAACGACTTCCAAAAAGACTTCTAAAAGCAGAGAAGATAATAGTGAAAGGAAAGGTGGCAAAGCGAGCTGATAACGCTCAGCCATCCACCAATCCATTCATCTCTCAGGAGAAATTTGTCTCACTTGGCGAGGAGAACGTTGTATCACTTAAGTATTTAACCGGTAAAAAATGGAAGAAAACATCTATTCCGATTTCTTCATGTCTGAATCAATTTTTCTTCGGGAAGGAGTTATATGAAGCAAGGGCCCAGCTGATTAATGATGGAGTAATAAATCCACAAGCAGATTGTAAGATGCATAAAAAGTGAAAACTTCACACTAAGATTCTGATTTTTAAATATTTCGCACATAAAATCTATATTGGTGATGTGAAATGAAAGGCCAACTTTCAGCAGAAATGTTGATATTAATAACAGTTGTGCTAGCTATCGTTGCGATAGCAGCAACTCAGCTTATGAGTACAGCAAAAGAGACAGCAACCAATATAAACTCCACCACGCAAACGCTTGCTCAGAAAACGCAATTGTGCAACGTTGACAGCGACTGTACTTGTAGTTCTGGCATTCCGAAATGTAATCTGGGCGTTTGTACGTGTTCATGATTTTTTCAGCACACCGTTGTCCTCCCTTCTTTTTTGCGGCTGATAATTTCTTAAACATATAGGGCTCTATCTTTTTGGTGAGCATTATGTATGATGTAGCGATAATAGGTGGGGGAGTTGCAGGGCTTTCTGCAGCCATGTATTCTGGTAGGCTGCGACTGAAAACAATACTCCTAACTGAACTTCATGGTGGTGCATTGACTACAGCGGGTGAAATAAGAAATTGGCCAGGCGTTTTGAGAATAGATGGCGCAGAGCTTGCAAAGCAGCTTGAGGCGCACGCAAGAGAGTATAATATCGAGATAAAAGACACAATAGTTACAACCATAAAAAAATCAAAAGGCGGCTTTGAGATTGAAACCCCAAGCGCCAAATACGAGTCGCGTTCTATCATACTTGCAACAGGCACAAGTGTAAGAAAGCTTGGCATCCCAGGTGAGGAGGAATTCGCGAACAAAGGAGTGCATTATTGTGCATTGTGCGATGGATACTTCTACACAGATAAAACCATAGCAGTTGTGGGTGGAAGCGATTCGGCTGCAAAGGAGGCGCTTACCCTTACGCAATGGGCAAATAAGGTTTACATTATCTACAGAAAAGAAAAATTAAGAGCAGAACCGGTCACAATGGAACAGCTCGAGAAAAATAGAAAGATAACCGTAATCCCAAATACTAACATAGTAGAGATAAAAGGAGACGAGAAGGGCGTCAAAGCAGTAATTCTTGATAAACCATATAACGGAAGTAAAGAATTTCCAGTGGATGCTGTTTTCGTTGAGATAGGCCGAGTAGCGGCCTCTGGACTTGCAAAGGCCCTTGGCGTAAAGTTGAATGAAAGCGGAGAGGTAATGGTTGACAGGGAAGGTAAGACCAATGTTGATGGAGTTTTTGCAGCTGGCGATGTTACGGACACGAAATTCAAACAAGCAATTCTTGCTGCTGCTAGTGGGGTAGCAGCCGCCTTTTGCGCTTACGATTATCTTAAAAAGTTATCCTAAAAAATAAGCTACAGGGTCTATTTGCTCCTGTAGTCTAGACCGGTCAAACGCTTAACGTCGCCTATGTAGGGCGACGGAATGCGGTTTAAGGATGACGGACTCTCACGAAGCCTTTTGACTTTTGTCAATCTTAGGGCAAAAGGCTTACGCTTACCCAAAAGCCCCGAGGTTTTTCCCAGACGCTTTGGGTGGTGGGGAACTCCGTAGACCCGGGTTCAAATGCGCTTTTGGAGAAGTGCCCAAAATCGACTTTTGGGCGCGTTGAAAATCCCGGCAGGAGCAGTCTTTTTTAAAATTCAAAGAGCAGCGCCTAATTCCTTAACAGCATTTTTTATGTCTTTTGCCTCGTAAACCGCACGCCCTACGATAGCATGCCAACTTTTTCCCGCAATCTTAGCAGCATCTGAAATCTTTCCACCTTGCGCTATAAATCCAGGGGCATAAAAAACCGGCTCAACGCCCTCTGTCTCAAGCATGTTTTTTATCTCAGCAATTTTATCTGGTTTGTTTCCTGGAACAACGAACTCATTCACGCCCTGCTTTGCGGCATTAAGATACATCGAGCGTACAGCATCGTCATCTATGTATCCGCCATCACTTTTTAGATATCCCTTATGGGTCATAAGGCCACCGACTATCACGCCTAAGCCAAACCGTTTTGCGGCATCTATCCATTCTTTCTCTGTTTCCGGTCCTGCGTGTGGAAAGAGAATGACACCATCCACTCCTGCGTTCTTACAGACCTCGGCAAACTTCTCTCCTGTGTCTGGGATATCTGTTGCTGCCTTCTGATGATCGTATATAAGCGGTTTGTCGGTGTACTTGCGTGCAAGTTTAACAAGTTTCGGTAACCCATATCTGAGTGCAAGATAGAATCCCAGTTTGTAGCCGCCAACTGTCTCCATGCCCGCAGTTTCTTTCAGTATTCTCTCATAGAGTTTCAAGTTAACATCGCACGCTATAACAATACTTCTCTCTCTTTTAATTATAGTCATAGAAGCTTTACCTCCTTTACCCCATACAGTTTGAAGTACTCTTCAACCCTTTTCCCTACATCTGGAGACGGTTTTAACTTACTGTAAGCGATAGGAAGAAGTTCGGTCGCATCGCTCATAGCAAGATATTTTACGTCGTGGGAGGATACCACCTCCTCAACAGTTTTGCCGTCATCCCGCTTTTCCATTCGGTTTGTTAGGCTTATGGCAGCGACCACATTTACATCCGCGTCCTTTAGGGTTTTGATGGCCGATATCAGAGAGCCACCAGTTGTAGTTACATCTTCTATCACAACCGTCTTTCCTTTTGGCATTCCTAGAAAGTATCTATCTTTTGGATCCCCGTGTTCTTTTGGCTTTCCTCTCCCCATGGGCAGAGGATATCGTCCAATGCTATAGTCAATCTGAGCCTTTGCCCATTTGAACTGCGTTATCACAGCGATCTTTGTCGCACCCTCGGGAACACCATAAAAACAATCAGGTTTTATCAGACTCGCTCTCACGAAAGAGATAACAAAATCAGTTAGTTTATCTGTAAGATAAGTATCCTCTGTGACTGTTCTCCAATTCACATACCAGTTTGATTTTCTTCCAGATTTTAGAGTGATCGGCTCCTTAAAAAAACCGACGACATTGTGCTCTATTATAAATTTATTAAACTCTTCCTTGTTAAAAGCTGGCAATCAACCCCCTCCTCCCGGCCTCTATACTTTTTCTCTTCTAAGTTTTTTACTTATTATTTTCTCATAAAGTTGCCACAAGACTATAAGAAGAAGAACCCCCCCGATAATCAAATAAAGTGGATTTATTTCCTTTGAGACCACCTCAACATAAGTCACACCTTTATTATATCCAATCTTTGTTACTTCTATGGTGTATCTTCCGGCTGTGTTGATTCTGAGAGTTATGTTTTTATCCCCGGTATATTCATTGCCAGTTTCTTTTATTCTTAGGGTAAACCTGTTAACCGGCAATCCATCAGAGTTGCTGTTTACAAATACAACAAACGGCTCTCCTTCGAGGGGTTTGCTTGGAAAAGGTATGATTGTAAAAGAATCAAGCGGGATTGTTGAATCGCGAATAACATTAACAGTGGGATACGCAACCCCACTTTCCTCTCCTCCCATGTCAATGACCTTGCAGGATATAGTGTTCATACCTTCATTAAGTTCGGTTTGCGGATTTAGATAATACGCCCATGTGCCCTCTTCTTCTGAGGCTATAGTTTCTATCCATTCGCCGTTGTTTATGCTTATAAATACACGCTGTTCGCCGACTCTTGATACAGATGTTCCGCTTATAACTACTTCTTTGTATCCAAACCGTTCACCGTTGCTGGGGGATTGAATAGAACAGGTACGTTCCATATTATAGGCGTAGGTATAACCATCATCAGAACCGAATATTAGGAGGTCTCTGTAAATTATGGGTTTTCCAACCCTACTCATTGCTGTAGCCTCCCATAGAAACTTGCCATTATCTTCACTCAGTGCGCGTACGGTCCCGTCTGTTCCACCTGCAAATACCGCGCTCTTGTCCCCGATAATTCCAGAGTTCAACCCACTCATGACCGCTGTACCAATTCTTTTCTTCCATAAGAGAGAACCGCTCTCGCTATTTGCAGCATACAAATAACCGTCGTTGCTTGCAAAGTATACTATACCTCTATCTATGATTGCAGGGGCTATAATCCATCCGCCAGTTACTACCTCCCATATCTTGTGCCCCCCAGAGATTGTAAACGCATAAAATTTGTTGTCGAGTGCGCCAAAATAAACCGCCTGTCCCGATACGATAGGATACGATTTCCAAATAGGTTTATCGAGTTCCCTCGTCCAAAGAACGTTCCCGTTTAGATCTATCTTTGCTATGTTCTTTCCAACACCGAAGATAATGAAACTCTCCTCAACAGCCGGTCGTGTATAACTATCATTTTTTGAATAAATCTGAATTGCGTTGTTCTCTACCAGTCTGAAGATTCCTTTGTCTGTTGCAACATACATTCCTTTTGAATTCTTTCCGGCACCGTATAGTGTCGTTACATTAAACTGACCAAAATCATAGGTCCATGCGTTCTTTCCATCCCGATCAATGGCGGTCACTTTTCCGTTTCTTCCAAACACTATGAGTTTTCCACCGTATTCTATGAGCTGGATAGCATCTTCCACAGGCGTTTTCCACACAACCTTTCCGTTGGTCGGCTCGATGAGATAAACCTTATCATCCGATGAAGCGATCGCTATTTTATCATGAAACATTATTGGTTCTGTCGTCTGCTTTCCCCCTACATTCTGCTCCCATGCAAGGGCGGAAAAAGAGAGAGAGGAAAGGAGCAGAAAGAGATATACCCACAGAAAGTACTTCCTTCCCATACATTCAACTCGTAAAGAGCGAATCGTGTTTTCCCTCGTTTATTTCCTTGATGATTTCTTTTGGATTCTTTCCATCTATCTTTATTCCAATGCTCGTACAGCTTCCGCATACTTCCTTTGCTCTATCCTTTACCGTCTTTCCGAGCGAACTTGTTTTTGATTTTGCGATTTCGATGACTTGTTGAAGCGTTACCTCACCAGCCCAGTTTTCTCTTGTTCCAGCACCTTTCTCTATCTTCGCAGCCCTTTTGAGTAGTTCTGCTGTAGGTGGTGTGCCAATCTCTATCTTAAACGTCTTTGTCTCAGTGTTCACTATAACCTTTACCGGCACCTTCATGCCTGCGAATGCCTTGGTCTCCTCGTTTATCTTTGTCACCACCTGTCCTGCGTTTATGCCAAGCGGACCAAGAGCAGGACCAAGTGGCGGACCAGCTGTTGCTTTTCCTCCATCTACTATGGCGTTGATTATCTTTTCCATAAGTACCCCTTTTGTTTTTAATCCTTTTTTATTCCTTTTGTTAGTTAGATATAAGAGAGTGTTTTAAAAGACTACTCTCAAATGGGTCAGGGCGTGTTGAGGCGTGTTGGAATGCTTTTTATAAAGGTGCCTAAGAAAGAGGCTGAGAGAGCAAAACAGATGCTTACTGCGGAAGGTCTTTATGTCAAGGACTACAAGGCCTTTCATGATGAAACTTTTGTTTACTTTCCAGTTACACAACCCGTAAAGGGTTATAGCACGGTCGAGATGGAAGGAGAGAAGATAGAACGCGGAGCGAAGCTACGCGTTCTTCTTTCTGGTGTTCTAACTCAAGAGGAGCTTAAGAATTTGATTACTTCATATGATGTTGTTGGGGATATCGCTATCATAGAAATACCAGAGGAGTTACAACACAAAGAGAGCGAAATAGCTAATGCAATCTTAAAGGCAAATAAGCGCATCAAGGTTGTAGCGAGGAAGTGCGGCAAAGTAGAAAGCGAGTTTCGTGTTCGCCCGTTAAAGATAATAGCTGGAGAGAACAGAACAGAGACGTTGCATACAGAGCACGGGTGCCGTATGCGGCTTGATGTCGCGAAAGTCTATTTCTCGGTTCGTTTAAGTCATGAACGAAAGAGAATAGCAGAGCTTGTTAAACCAGGAGAGCGCATCCTTGCACTCTTTGCTGGTGTAGGCCCGTTCCCTCTTATTATTGCAAAGTCACAGCCCAGCGCCAATGTAGTGGCTATTGAACTCAACCCTGCGGCTGTGAGGTACATGAAAGAAAACATAAAATTAAACAAAATAAAAAATATTATCGTAGAGATGGGCGATGCGCGAGCGATTGTGCTAAGCAAGTATAAAGACTTCGCTGATCGTATCCTAATGCCATTGCCCAGGAGTGCGGATCAATTCCTGGATGTTGCGTTTGCAGGAGCGAAAAATGGTTGTGTTGTACACATATATGCCTTCGGTCCTATTGAGAATCCGTATGAAGGAATAGAAAAAAGAATTTTTGAGGAGGCGAGAAGGGCAAAACTTGCTGTAGAAATAAAAAACAGGAGAATAGTTAGGCCATACGCGCCGAAGGTCGTTCAAGTCGTGTTAGATTTTCTTGTGAAGAAATAGCGCTCAATAGGCCAGCCATTCTTTTACATTGCGCTGGTGTCCAAACATTTACCCATTTGAAACATTTTCTAAGATGATAAAAGATAGCGACCCTGAAATAAGAAAAAGCGGTGTAAAGCAGCTTGCTGATAGAGTCTGTTTTTTAGAGTGTCTAGTAAAGGCTGGCGAAGATACCGTAGAAGAGTACGAAGAGTTCAAGAAATCCCTGACTTGTCTTAATTCATGAATCATTATGCAGAAATGAAAAATTATAAGCAGGTAAAGATATATCTTATACGTATTAGCTAGGCTTTCTAGTGTAGGCGCATGCGTTCTTCATTTTGCTGTTGCGCAAAACTCTTGTTCGAGCATCAGAAGAAGGCGTTTTAAAGAAGTCGAAAATATGATAACGCACAGCATGATTTGATTTTTTATTATTTAATTTTTTTATCATGTCTTTGGCAAGTTTTATCTCATCCTCTACCCTAATTAATTTTCTTATTTTTTTGGCGTCTTTTACATTTTTTGGTTCTTTTGTGTAGACAGCGCGGTCCGCAATCTTTTTTGTTTCCCTCTCTATTTTTTTGTAATGTGTTTTAACAGTTCTGTTTTTGTAATTGGTTATAACCGCCATTGCCTTTAGCAGGTTCGATATTTTTCTTAATTCTTCTTTTATTTTCCTAAGTGAGTTCTTCATTGATAAAAGCGCCTTTTTTGCCTTTTCCCTTTTTATGCTGCTCAAAATCTTCTTGACCCCTTTTGCCTTCTTCATAAATTTTGTTCTGTCTTTTTCATCATCAGATCTCTCACTCTTGAAGGGCTTTTTCTTTGGTGCTCTCTTTGCGGTTGTCAATTTCGGCTTTTTGATCCAACTTTCTTTTTCAAGCTTTTTATATATTGGTTTATTCTGCTTGTAAGGCTTACTCCTTAATTCAGCGTGCTTACTCTTTTCAGCATGCTTGCTCCTTTCTTTTTCTTCTTTTGGTTTCCATTCAAAACCATTTGTTCCGTATGTCTTTTTAGCATCGTGCAAAGGTTTTTTTTCTTCAAGTTTCTTAGAGGATGTCCAAAGATAATTGCTTAAACCTATGTCAGTGGTTCCAAACCTAACCAGCGCCATGCTTTTTTTGGCATTAGGCGCGGAAAGCTTTCGCGTGGAAAGTATTTCAACAATTTTTTCTGCGTTTTTGCCTGTTGCATTTTGTTCGTAAAGCAAACTATTTTTAGTGAGCGGGTGGTTGAACATTTTTAGTAGAAAATTAGACGTCTCATTTACCTCGTGCTCACTCAGAAGAATGCAACTTTGATCCCGCTTTCTTGCAAATCGCTCCCTTAGTAAATTTAGTAACCTAAAATTTAGAAAGTGTTGTATCGAGCTAAATTGGTCAACAAATGTAAATGCATTTCTTTCTGCGTTGCTCTCGCTTATACAATTAGTTTTAGGTTCAGTTTTAACAGCCGAATAACCCGAAAGATAAGAAGCTACTAAGTTTTCGCCATTTAAATTAGCAATGGTCGCTTGCGATAGTTGAAATGCTGGGGTCTCCAGAGACGCGTTTTGAAGTCTTAACCTTGTTTCTCTTATTACGGATATGTCGTCAAATGCGCCCTCTCTGATCATACCCTCCATGGTATTCGATATATCTTCCGGGCAGTTGGTTGGGCTTCTGTTACGCGCAAGCCTTACTGCTCTTCCTATCTGACTTTCATTAAGCGCGTTATAACATTCTCCAAGAAAGTTTTTTTCTCTCGTAAGAACACGAGGCATGGAATCCGCTGCTTCAGGGTTTTCTCTTATGAGCGTTAAGAGCGCCCTTCTTTGTTCAGGCTTTTCAAGCGCTCCACTCTGTAGCGCTTCGAGCAGTCTTTTTCTAAAAAACTGATGGTAGTTATTTCCTGTCATATTGAATGCCTTTATTATGCCCTCTACATCGTTTCTGATATTCTTGGTTTCGGCAATTCGGTATATCCTCTCTTCGAGCGTGCTTAGTTTTGCCTTACGCATGTCTTTATTGATTGATTTTGTGTCTGTTAAGCAGCAAGGGCCAGAGAGAGCATTAAGTCTATTAGAAATTGATATTGCCGCCATATTCTACACCTAATCATGTAAGATATTTAAGCCTTTTCACTATGTCACTCTATTTTCATAGCAGCACCATCCTTCGTTTGGCCTTTTGAGGCGGTTGCTCATAAAAGGTTTTAAACCAAAGATGCGAAAAATCTAAGATGCCCTCATGGTCTAGCCTGGATTGGATGCCAGAAAGGACACAGGCTTCCGGAGCCTGTGACCGGGGTTCGAACCCATTACTTTTGACTCCTCCCTTTCATAGGGCAAAAGTAAAGGGCTTGGTCAAAAGCCCTGAGGACTTTCTCCTCTGGTGAAAATCCCCGTGAGGGCGTTTTTTCTAAATTATTCCGCTTGTCATGATGATTACAAAAATTGTACTATTCTCCAGTTCAATAGGAGTTTTCTAATACCCATGAAAATGCTTTTTCAAAGAAGATTTTTATTCCTCCATTTTAGACATGTAGGGATAACATCCCGACTTGACCTTTGCCCAGAGCCTTTCGGCTTCCTCGCCTTTGTAATCTTCTATCGGATACCACACAGCACCGATCTTTAACGCTCGAACGGCTACAGTTGTGTCTTTCCAGTTTGGGTTCCTGAACAATCGTTCTGTGTCATTTCCTATGCCCTCAACAATAAGCACGCCATTTTTACTGTAAAACTCCTTATGATATACTCCATCAGTCGAGAAATCCACTTCATAAACTGTTTTTCTAGAACTAAACGGTCCTTCACCATCCTTTTTGCAGTGGACGGCGCAAAATCCCTCTCTTTTCCTTACTTCTATCTTCCCTCCTTTGGTTTTTTGTTTCGTCTGCTCGATTATTTGGGAAATGCTGATTTCATTTTTTTCATGCAAAGAGCAGGGAGCGCCACAGACCGCAATACCTGCTACGAGAAGCATTGCGTTGATTTTGAGCAGAACCTTCTTTAGCGAGCTCTGCTCTCTATTACCCCCAGACGTCGTCTCGATTTTAAATCTCATAGCATTATTTCTGAACTGCATGAAGTTTGCATATGTGTGAAAAGGTTTAAAAGAGAGATGTTGTTATGATACATGTCTTTATAAACTTTTCTTCTCTAATTTATAACAAAGTATATTGTAAACGGAGGTGAAGTGTGTGAAAAAGAAAAGTAAATCGAGGTGGTCTCTCTTTTAGGCAGCGACCAGGCCAGAGGAAGACCCAGAGTGATTGATAAGGAAAAACTGAATCTAATTTTGAAGTTGTATTGGACAAGTAATTTGGGAATTAGGAAGATTGCTGATTTTGCCGGCGTCTCAACAATGACTGCATGGCGTGCCATAAATTTGTATGAATCACGAGGTGAAACCATATGAGTACAAACATAAGAATGAGAAAATCAGAAGAAAATGGAGGAATAAACTCAACAGAGTATGTCAACAAAAAAATAGAAAGCGCTGGACATAAAAAGCAGATACGGTTACTTAGGAAGCTTTTGAATCACAAGGACTGGGCCGTGTCTCTGGTAGCAGCAAATAAATTAAATTCGATTGAATCTATGAAGAACGGCAATCGAAAGAAAAGCGAGCTTTCAAAGAAAGAGGTTATGACTGAAGAAATCAGCAAAGGTCTTCTTCCAGCGATAGCCCTTTCAGGTAGGTATGGTTGTTAGCCACTTTTACTTTTAACTTATTTTTAATATTTTAGTGTTGTTGAGTCCATAGACCCGACGAAGCAGGCACAGGTTTAAATTCGTAATCTTTCTACAATTATAACATGCCTAATCAATGCATGAAAAAGATGATTGACGTTGGTATTTTAGATTACACTCCTCTTAACTATACAAAATATGATGAACAGCTTACTGCGCGTATCATAAAAGAAATGCTATCAGAGGCAGTCTATGGCGCGGATTTGTTTTCTCATATCCTATTTAATTGTCGTCATATCCGTTGCTTTAAAGAGGAGTACCATTTTGATGAGAAAGATTTTCAGTTGCTCATAATCGCCGGCAGTCCTCTGCCAACAACAGAAAATTCTAGAGAACTTCAAAAAGCGCTTGCGCAGATAGAATCGTTACTATCCTCGGTGCCAACACTTGGTATATGTTTTGGTCTTCATGCAATCGCAAAGGTGGTTGGAAACGAGTCAAAGAAGATAATACAATTTGAGATAGGTCCGCGGGAAGTGCTTCTTTACGAAGATATAGATGAAGTAGGCAAAGCAGGAGATATCCTTCTCTTTCCAGTGAATCATGCTTATAAAATAAGTATAAGTAATGGTAATGACAAAATAAGAGTTCTTGCTACGAGTAACGGCGGCATCCAGATAGTCGATGCTACCGAATGTTTCGGAGGTAATCCGGTTATTGGTTTTCAGTTTCATCCTGAATTTGCCGCCTCACACAACGGTTGGAAAACGTTCAAAAGAATATATGAGGCTACTCTTATGCGGATTATAAACGACACAGTTGAGGACGTAAGCCTGGAGCCTATTATAAGCAATCTTAAAAAACCTGTTTTGAAGAGATTAAAGGAAACGATCGCTGATCCGAATCAACTTATAGGTAAAAAATTAACGCACGAACAGAGAGACCTATTAATGAGTCCGTTCCATAACATAGATTATCGTCCAAAACTTTTGGGAAAAACAGAAAGTGTACGAACATATGAAGAACTAAAGAAAAATTCCTGCGCAGCAGTGAGGTATTTTTTAAAAAAGGCGATTTTAAGAAAAGATACAGATAGTTTTAGGAAGAGAAAACGCGAGAATGAGAGACAACTGAAACTCTCTATCTAGTTTGTCTTTTCATAACCACGATAATTCTCTGCGCAACTGTTATTATGGAAAGCGCAATTGCTAGTATTACAGAATAAATGAAATAATCCATCGAGACAAGAATCCCAGCAGACATCCCCATGGCAAGCAGTAATATCCTCTCGCTTCTTTCGAAAAGCCCACCAAGTGCCTTTGCCTCTTTGTGGGTTATTACTCTGTGATGGTCCGCGTAGGCCCTTATATAAGAAGGCATGCATGTGCCGATAAAAATCAACACTGCAAGCCAGATTTTTGCATCTATGAAGATAGTTGGTAAAGGGTAGAACATCAGGGAAATGAGGAAAAGCGCTTCTACAAACCTGTCGCAGACGCCGTCAAGAAAACCACCGAATTTTGTTATCTCTCCGCGTGCTCTCGCGATTGCCCCGTCTATGGCATCAAGAGTTCCAGCAACAAGAAAAAGCGCTAAGCCGTATCCGAGCTCTTTTGTAATTATCGCGTAGGCTGCCATGATAGAGGTAAGAAAAGCAACAATGGTCAACTGATTTGGAGTGAGAGGTATGAATGAGAGCATCTTTCCGATTCTGGTCTGCAGACCGACCGTCTTCTCTTTCTGTTTTAGCATAACTCAGATTCAGCGAGTAATATTATAATCGTTATGGGAGCGGGGTAGATATCTAGTACTTGAGTCTTCTATCTTCTTTATTTTGCAGCTTGCTGCTTCCCTTTTCTTGCTTGCTGGCATCTCTAGCTTTTTTTATGAGTCTAAATTCTGCGGCATCGTTTATCGCTTCTCCGTCCTTCTTTTCATTCTTTTTCTTTAGCACATCTTCGATTCTGTTCGTCACAGTATTGTTACCCCTCATCCGTTCAGCGATGTTTTTCAGTGCTGTTCGAGAGATTTCGTATTGGAATTCTGTGCAATTATCCATAACTCTCTCAAGCACATCTATTGCTTGCATGGCATCCGCTTCATTTTCCGCACTAAATTTTATCTTACCAATCGCTGTAATAGCAGCACTGCGCAATAGAACATCCTCAACCGCATCAAAGAGTACTGGTAACGCTGTTATGTCCCCTATGTTTCCGAGTTCCATAATGGCTGCTCTTTTTTTATCATAACCCTGAAGACTGTGCGCGAGGGTGTCATCGTAAACCATCTTTATCAAACTATTAATATATCCCAACTCTGACATCATTTCGCTCCGTGCTAGTAAAGTACTGAATGATTTTAATCCTTACTCTACTTTCATGTTGAATACTTCCCTAGCATCCCTCCCCATCATCCATTCTTCAAAGCAGGAGCATGCAGCAGCCTTTGTTCTAGGTATCTTTTCTTGGATAAGCTTTTCTTCCCCCGTTAAGAATTAGTGTCGCATCGTTAAAGTTTTAAAATTTGATAAACTTTTTATCTGCATGAAACTTCTTGCTGAAAGGGTTGCGATTATTACTGGTGGGGGAAGAGGCATTGGAGCGGCAATAGCGATGGAGTTCGCAAAAAACGGTGCCAAGGTTGTGATAGCAGGACGAAATGTTGCGGAACTTCAGAAAACGGCTGGAAAGATACAGCAACTGGGCGCTGAAGTGCTCGCTGTTAAGGCAGACATCACGAAACTTAAAGACATAAAAAATATGCTAACCAAAGCAGTTAAGAAATTCGGAAAGATAGATATACTCGTTAACAATGCCGGAATTCTTCACTACGGCCCATTTGCTGAGATGCCTGATAACGCGATAGATGCGGTAGTGGGCGTAAATCTCATAGGCCTGATGCACTGCGCTAAAGAAGTGATACCATACATGAGAAAGGCAGGTGGCGGTCTTATTATCAATATTTCATCTGTTGCCGGGAAACAAGGGTTTGCCAACGCTGCTGTGTACTGCGCAACCAAATTCGGTGTAATCGGTTTCACAGAGTCGCTTGCTCAAGAGCTCGAAAAAGATAAAATAGCAGTTTATGCGGTTTGTCCAACTTCAACGCAAACAAAAATGTGGGAGCAGATATCAGACCAGCCAGCAGCACATGTTCCTGAGGATGTAGCGCTGGAAATAATCGACTTAATCAGGAATGTGAACAGTATTCCGAGCGGAGCAGCGATAGATGTCAAAAAGCACGTATAATCCTAAATCAATTAAAAACTAACATATTTAGTCATAAATAATGTAGAAATATCACAAAAATGCATTAAATTTATAATCTTTTCTATAGAAGTGTGCTACGCACGCGGACAATTCGGGTGCCTTGGAAAAAGGTATGTTGCGGAAACCTCTGTCGAGTGACGCCATTAATACAGCGACTGGACTATACCTCGCTGTATGAAACCCGTACTCGCCAGGTTAATTCTGTAGCATGAAAGAGAGGACAACTTGAACTGATGGGTTAAGTTGTATCGGTTCAGTTGCTCTGTCTTTCGACCGAGTCCAGAGTGCAAAAAACAGTGAGCGAAAAACAGTGAGCGGTGGTCTGGATGGTTTGTCCCAAATTGGAGGATGGAATTTGTATAGTCACGAAGGAAGTCTGTCCAAGACCTTACGTGTATAAGATGGGAATAAAGAAATGCGAGAAACCGATTAGACCCGCTCCTCCAAAAAAGAAGAAACAGCCAAAAGTGATAGCCAAGGTGAAGAGAAAAAGCGCCAAACCAAAAATCAAGAAAAAGAGAAGATAGTCTAAATTCTTTCGAAAGAGACAACCTCATCAAAGTTTTTCTTCTTGTTTATCGAATGTGTAATTCCTTTTATTAGAGGCTCAGCTATTTTTTCTTTGGATTCGTATCCTACAGATATAAGCACGATAGGGATGTATCTTTCAGGAATGTTCAATTCCCTTTGCAATTTTTCAGCTGAAAAGCCTATTGTAACGCAAGCGCCAAGACCAAGTTCTGTGGCTGCAAGAAGAAGATTTTCTACAGCAAGTCCGACATCAAACAAGTATGTCTTTTGTTCCTCTCTTCCATAAAATGCCTTGCTATCAGCAAGAGCAACAATCAGTACTGGCGCTTTGTTCATCCAAGAATTATAAATACTATTCGCAGAGAGTGCTTTTTTTCTACTTTCTTCTTCAGTGAGTACAAGAAAGTGCCAAGGCTGTCTGTTCATACCTGAGGGCGCGCGCGACGCTGCGTCAAGGATGGCCAAGATCTTTTCTCTCTCAACAGGTTTGTTCGTATAATCGCGAACAGAGTGTCTTGCTCTTATCGCCTCAAGCGTTTCCATGTTTGCCACCATCTTTTTCATTTTTTTATGTAAAGGTTTTTAAAAAAATGTCTCAAAATATTAAAAGGAAGGGCAAAGGTGATAAACAAAATGGCAAAAAGATATCTTTTTTCTTCAGAGTCGGTAACAGAAGGACACCCAGATAAAATATGCGATCAAATAAGCGATGCAATTCTTGATGAGATGCTGAAACAAGATCCGAAAGCACGCGTTGCCGTGGAAACAGCTGTTACTACCGGACTCGTAATAATCATGGGCGAAGTTACCACAACCGGTTATGTCAACATTGCAGATGTCGCACGCAACGTCATAAGAGAGATAGGGTATACCTCTCCCGAATATATGTTTGATTGTCATTCGTGTGGAACAATTGTTTCTATTCACGAACAATCGCCAGACATCGCACAAGGTGTGAACGTTGGTGAAGGACGAGAGCAAGGCGCTGGTGATCAAGGAATAATGTTTGGGTATGCGACAAACGAGACCCCGCAGCTCATGCCTCTTCCTATTCAACTTGCGCATCAACTAGCGATGCGGCTTGCAGAGGTTAGAAAAAATAGGACGCTTACCTACCTTAGACCGGATGGCAAGACACAGGTTACGGTTGAGTATGTAAACGATAAGCCTGCAAGAGTGCATACAGTGGTTATAGCAGCGCAGCACGACCCAGACGTAACACTTGAGCAAATAAGGCGTGATATTGTTGAACATGTTATAAGGCCTGTTTGTGGAAAGTGGCTTGATGATAACACCATAATTCACGTTAACGGAACAGGTCGTTTTGTGATAGGTGGTCCAAGCGGCGATTCTGGTGTTACTGGGAGAAAAATAATTGTGGACACCTATGGAGGGCGAGGACATCATGGCGGAGGATGCTTTTCTGGAAAGGACCCTTCAAAGGTTGACCGCTCTGGTGCGTACATGGCGCGATACGTAGCAAAGAACATAGTAGCAGCAGGACTTGCTGATGAATGTGAGATACAAGTAGCTTATGTCATCGGAGTCGCAAAACCACTCTCTATTCACGTAGATTGCAAAGGTACTAATAAAGTTCCTATTGAGAAAATAGAGGAGCTTATTTCTAAGCATTTCTCCTTTAAGCCAGCAGATATGATAGCGCGCCTCAACCTTCTAAGACCTATTTACAAAAAGACCGCTGCGTATGGCCACTTTGGCCGAGAAGACCCAGATTTCACATGGGAGAGAACTGATATGGCTGATATTCTTAGAAGAGAAGCAGGTCTTTAGCAGCTTTCCTTTGTAATACCTTTGTAATATCTAGACAAGCAATTCAACTGAACTTGTCACCAAGATACCAGAATGCATAGGTTTATATATAACTGGTGTACCAATAACTAACAATGCCCAAAAGTTGACTGTGGCTTTTTTTTGCCTGGTTAATAAACGGGTAGTGAAAAGTAGGTGAATAAATGGGAGAAAGCGAAGGCGGAAGCGGCTATAACCGTGAAAGGAAGATGTATGACGCGGTTTGCGCGAAATGCGGGCAGCCTTGCCAGGTGCCGTTTCAGCCCATAGAAGGAAGACCGGTCTACTGCAGTAATTGCTATAGACCACGAAGACCAAGGTTCTAGAATAATTAACGTAATTATTTAAGGAACTAATCGGTCTGCTATTTGTTTATTTTTTGTTTTTTACTATTTTAATTTGACGGTCCTTTATTAAATAAAGCGCTAAAACGCTGGGCAGTATGCAAGAAGGTATGCAGGGTAGCGGCTTCTTTCCACCAGTCTTTTCTTCATTATCAGCAGTGACATTGTCTAAAAGAGGAGCATTCACTGCAGCATCCCTTGCTAATCGTGCCAATCGTTCTGTTTCCTTATAATTTCCTGCATTATACGAATTGCGTGCCTGAGAAAGAAATTCCTCAGCCTTACTTACATTCTTTCCAGCATTCTGCGCATTTTGAATCGCGGATTCTGCCAGGCTGATAGTCATTTCTGCCTCTTCTATACCAACGCTCTTTTCTGGTAAAATACATTTGTGCGTAGTTGCTTCGCAATACTCGCCCTCAGCGCACTCGATATCCGTGCAGCATTCATAATCAATCCAAATACCATTTTCGAACGCCGCACACGTCCCGGCAAATACAGGTGAAGAAGGATTACCCGTTCTGTCAACTGCGACAATTGCATAGTAGAATCTTCCGCTTTGGTTGTGAGTATAGGAAGTGCTGTTACCACTGAGTTCTGCGAGGGGCGTTCTTCCTGTTGTTGAATTAAAACCAATCGAAGAGCCGTAGATAAGATATTTATTTACATCTGGTGAAGACGAGGCAGTCCACCTAAGACGTGTTTCATTTTCGGTTTTGTTTAACATGAGATCTGTGGGTGGCTGAGGAGGCGTCGTGTCTACGGAGAACGACCAGTTTATCGCATTTCGCTCATTCTTGTTATTCTTTGCTTCGACGTGTACGATATGCCGGCCATCACTGAGAGGCTCTCCGGGTATGAAAGAGAGCTTTCCTGTTGTTGTAGAGAAAACCGCATCGAAGACAGTACCATCGAGTGAAAATTTAATCGAGTTTACATTTATTCCAGTACCGCTTCCTTCTGATATAACTACCGATATCTCAGGAGTAGAATTGGCTATAACTGCGCCATCATTTGGTGCGGCGTAAGAAAACGAGGGTGCAGTGCTCGGTATCCTAAATATCCAACTAACATATTTTTCGTTTTCAGCTTTATCTCGGACCCACAATTCCACTGTGTACTCTCCACCGGCGAGTTCTCCAGTGGGGCGAAACACCACTCTTCCATCTGTTTCATGAAACTCTAGAGAACGAGTGACATCAACGCGATTAATCTCCATGAATATTTTATTCTTATTGATGCCAGACCCGTCATCCTCCACAACCGCTGAAATCTCATATACCCTGCTAACAACGCTTCCGTTTCCAGGAACAAAAAGTCTTACGCTCGGGGGTTTTGTGTCGACTACAAAGCTCCAACTTATAGAACTTCGCACCCCGTTGTTATCCGCAGCGGAAACCGTAACGGTGTGATTCCCATCTTCGAGATGCCCTTCGTAAGTTACCTTTCTGGTGTTGTTTGAGTAATCGAAATCAACAGGGTCATCATCCAAGCGCATTATTATTGTTGAGGAGTTTATCCCCCCGCCTATGTCTTGCAGCGTTACGGATATCTCAACATCGCTTTTATCCACTATGCTATTGTTTTCAGGTCGTAAGGATGCAAAACCAACGCCTACCGAAGAAATATTAAATGTCCACGAGGTGTTTAGGATATTCCCAGCGTTATCAAAGACAATCAGACGAACAGTATGGCTCGTTAGGTTTAGATCAGTTGATGTTATATAGGAGACATTTCCGCTTTCGGAATTGTAAGAGTGGACTACTGTGCTTTCATCAAGATATAATACTATACTTGAGCTATTTATTCCTGAGCCGCCGCTGTCTGAGATTATGGCTGAAATAATCGGCCTTCTGTTTGTGATAACTCCTACTGGAGCTTTTGAGGAGGCTGATGGCGGTATGCTGTCTGGTTGTGTTGTGTTCAGAATGATCGTATCGTTGACTGGATCACTCCAGTTCCCATCAATATCTGCACATTTGAAATACACCGTTTTTAGACCATCCCCAGTAGAGAGATTCCAATCCTTGGTTGATGTGAATGGAAATGGTTCGCAGTAGTTTGTGGCGTCATTTGAGAGACTACAATTAACTGCACCATTTGCCCCCAGCGTCAATACGACAGCGGTACTGTTGGTTGAAGGAGCGCCGTTATTTATTTCTATAGAGAGATCTGTTGGAACCCCAAACGAAAGCATAGAGAGCGCGGCAAGAATAAAGAGCACACTGCGAAAGAAAGCGTGCGAAGAGACCATGTTATCCTCCTTGAATATTGTTAATGTTTATTTTATCTCCTTCGTGTATAACCAAAACGTTTCCATAAAGCGGATTATCCACCTCTATGTCAATTGGGCAAATAAGCCCGAGCGACATCTCTCCTATCGTGTCATTTTTAAATTTCAGTTCTTTAGCGTTTTTTTCAACCTCCATGCTACGAGAGACGAAGACTTCCCTCTGGTTCCCTTCACCAAGCGCACACACCTCTTCAACCGTGCCGTGAAGATCGAGCGCAGACTTTCTGAACACGATATTGTTAAGCGCCTTCGAAGAGGAGTTTTGAATCTGGATTAGTGTTGTCACAGCAACAGCCAAAATTGCCAGTACAACTAAAGAGAGCACCATGTACTCTATGGTTACCTGTCCGAGCAATCTCCTTTTCAACTTTCTTCTGGGGTATCTATATTTGCTCAAGAGACCTCACCTTATATAGGAGATCTTTGATGGCTCTTGGCCAAAAGAGGTCTCTATGTTCCTTTTTATCTCTTCCTCAAGACGCTTTATTATCTTCTCGCTCTTTTTCGCCCGTTCATCTATTTTCTTTAGGTTTATCTCTATTCCAAGATAGGTAGAGAGAAGAGCCACAACCTCTTTTGCCGTGATTGTATCAACATAACCGCCATGTGTTTCGCCTAGGAGGCATATCCCTTTTATTCCTCTGAGTGCGCCGAGTGCTGGAATAAGACCAGCAGATCCGACTATCGAACCCTTTGCCTCCCCAAAAACTACACCCATCTTTTTAAGTTCGTTAATTTCCTCCGGAGCGGTTACCACGCCGAATATTCGTCTTTTCTCGGTTACTACCCCCGTGCTGTAGCCACCAACGGCTATTATTTTCTTCACGCCAAGCTTCTTTGCGTAATCGAGTATTTTTCCAGCAACTTCATATTGGCCAACAGAGCTCATCGCCTGAATATCACCAACGAGGATAATGAGGTCGAACTTCTTTGCGTTGTACATATAAAATGCGTTTTTTATAAGTCGCATTGTGCCCTTTCTTGACATTAACACTTGGTGAGGGAAGTAGGGTGAGAAAAGAACAGCGATTTGTTTTGCGTTAAGTTCCTTTACTATGTATTTGCCTACGACTTGACCTATTAGGCCAATGCCGGGCAAGCCGATAAGAAGTATCGGGTTTCTTAACTTTCGTTTTATCTTTTTTTGTTCAAATATCATTGTTTCCTTCATGGCGAAACACCCTTGAACGCCCTTCTATACTTTCCATAAGGATCAGTTGGATTGAAGAGTGGCGGATGGGCTGAAACCGTCCTGCTGCCGCAATGAAGATCGGAAAGGGTGTAGGCACCGCAGAGAGCGCAACGCATCATTTTTTTCATCCGGATTCCTCTTTTTTGAATTCAAAGTGGCAGCCATGTTTTTTTGCAAAATCTTCAACAAGCTTTACGGCATTTGTAAGTTTTTTCTCCCCTGCTTTGTAATCCTCTGCAATTACGACGATTTTATAGCGTGGTGCTCCGAGATAAAGTACATCCACACCATCTTCTTTTCTAATGCTACCAAGCGCGTTCTTTATAAGAGATATTCCATTTCCACCATAGCAGATTAGTGTTATTATACCAGATGTTGTGACTGTTGGCTTTTTTATGTTCTTTCTTACAACCTCAACAAGTTTTGTCTGGAACTGTTTTGAGAACCCAAGCGCTTCTAAAGGTTCCTCGCCTTTTTCAGCGACCTCTTTTAAGATAGGGTAGAGTGCACCATACTCTTCTACAATTTTTTTCTTTATTTCATCAAGCGCGGGCTTTTTTCCGCGAATTCCTGATATTGCAACCTCTATAAGCCTTTCAGCGCGTCGCTCAAAATTTACCTGCTCAAGTTTTTTCCTTTTCTCCTCCTCAGTAACTCTTTTAAGTGAGATGTCAACTTGCCTTTTTTCTTTATCAACGTGATGCACCTTTGCAACGACTCGTTGCCCTTCTGATACAAACTCATGGATATTCTTTATCCATCTGGGGGCAATCTCAGATATGTGAAGAAAAGCCTCGAGATTTCCATACTCCAAAAGTGTACAAAAAGCGCCATAAGGAACTATTTTTTTGATAACTGCTATAACGAGTTCGTTCTCCTCCGGGAATTCCAATAAACCACCGTTTATGTCCAACTTTTAATTGCGATTCTAGCCAAGCTCCTCTAAGATATCTCCATGTATCACGGCCTTTCCTCCTGTTTGACTAACTAAAACCGTTCCGCATTTGTCGCATTTTATCTCCGTAGTTGATTTGTTAAAAACAACACGTTCTGTTCCGCATTTGCATTTTACCCTAAGAAACTTAGAAGCCATAAAAACACCTACATCTTTAACTCAAGTTTTTTGGTTGTCCTGGTTGCCCCCACCACCCTCTGGTGCTTCTTCTTGCAGTTTTGGCATTGGAGAATAACTTTCTGTCTTTTTCCCTGTTTCTTAACTGATTTCTTTCCTGCTCTTTTCCCGCCGTGACCAAGAAGCTTTCTCTCAAATGCTCTATTTCCTCTCGCCAGGCTTCTGCTGCTCCCCTTGCTCGCAAGCTTTACCTTATGAACCTGATGCGTCCTACAGAATGGACAAAATCCTGTAATCTCTTTTGGAAACTTCATGATAATCACCTCGAAATTTCAGCCATTTTTGCCTTTACGAGCCATTCCACCTCGGCTCTTGGAAGGGAAATTACGGTGTCAGCCTTAAACGGTCCGTACACATTTCCGTCCAAACCTTTATATGCCTCTATGTCCTTTATAATCCTTACCATAAGTCCATCCTTTTGTTCATTCTTTTCGTGTGTTGCGTCCGATGATATCACTTTGATGGTTCCAGTTATTTTTTCTCTGAACTCTTTTAGGGCATTCACTAGATTGTTAAACAGTGTTAGTTCTTCGGGCGTTGCACTCCCATTTATTTTTTCTCCTCGAAGTGCCATTAAAAGGATTTTTTCCTCTCGTTTTTCCTTTATAGAGGCGATTATTCTCTGTAAGTTTTCATATTCACGAACTTTTAGCATGGAATTTGAGGAGAGCGCCTCATTTTTCTTTTCTGAAAGAAATAGTGCTATCTGAGTATAAAAGTTTTCATCCAGTGCTGCTAAACGCGGAGAGGACAATTCCTGACGTTGCATTTCTCTAAGTGCAGCGTAATCAAAACCCCCCATGAACATTACATTAAACATATCATATTTAAAGGCTTTTTCAGTACTACTTATTTACTTGAAAGGTTGATTTTATGGGTTATGCGAAACAAAAAGAAAAGGAGATAAAGAAAGCTGAAGAGATATCGCTGGAAAGATATGCGCGCCTTCCTAAAAATGTAAAAACCTCCGCTACCATAAAAAACGGCGTTCTTCTGAGCGATGTTAGGCTTGTTTGGAAAACAATGATATACGATCCAGACAAACTTTTGTTTACGGAAATGTGGAATGTGCTCACCCTTTCAAAGGATTTTGTGATGAAATACTTAGTGGAAAAAGACGGCAGTGTACGAATCGATATAATAATAAAGGCATTATATGAAGCAGACAAGATATCGAGCGCTGCAGAAGCAGAAAAAACTATTCGCTCAATCATGACAAGCTATGAAGCAAAACCAAAACAATGGCCATTCACCGGAATAGAGAAAGGTGTTCCGTTTCTTATCCTTGAGCCAAAAAAATACTTAAAGCAAAAAGAAATCGATGAATTCATGAAGAAGGTTGGGAAATACAAAGAAGAGGTTAAAAAGTACAAAACACTTTGGTACAAGTATAAGTATGTTTTTGATGCTGTTGAAAGATTGTATGAGGAGAGAAAGCTTACGTATGGAAACAAAAAAACCTTTGAGAAATATGCTACAAAGATCGATGCTGAAATCGCCATGAAGAAAGTAAAGGAATTAGAAAAAGCTAAATCCACAAAAGATGGCTATCTTCTTCCAGAGGACGTTGAAGAATTTCTTGCTGCTGTTAAAAAATCCATCGAAGTGATCAATAAGACAGAAAGTACAGAAGATACAAAAAAGCTCGCAAAGCTTCTTGAGGGATACAAGCAACTTGCAGAAGGAGGTGTTGTTACACGAGAAGATGTTAAAAATCTTAAGGATAACATTAAAGAAATTGAGGAGAAGGTGACCGCTCCGAAGGAAAAGCCGGCACCACCCGAACAGCCTCTGGAAATTCCCGGGTTGGAAGAGAGAAGGGTTAGGGTACCTGGTATGAAACTTGAGGAAGAAAAAAAGGAAGAAAAAAGGGAGACTATTACTGTTACTGTTTTTACCAACTCCGCAGAAAAAGAATCTGATGAGAAAAATATCAGGATGGCTGAGGCGGTAGTTCCTTCATCAAAATGGGGTGATGAAGGCCCTGGGCGAGACATAACGATAAACATACGCGTAACAAAAAATGAGCTTGCTGATGAGAATCGAGGAAAAACTATAGATGAGCTAACAAAGAAAGCAGTCGAGGCTTTGAGAAACCCTCCTTTTTCACTAAAAAAGTCTTATACACTAAAAATAAATAGAGAGTTGTACACCTTTTACCTTGAAAGTGAGGTAAGAAAGGCAATAGTGCATAACTTACCTATAAAGTAAAAAATTAAAAAAGCGATAAAATGGCTATCGGAGTTTGTTCGCGCTGTGGAAAAAGAGGGGAGATAGAATACGGAAGTGACGGGCTTCCGTATTGCAGCTCTTGTGTGTTTTATGGAAGAATGAAACAGTGTTGGAGATGCCAGATGTATATTCCGCTTTCAGAACTCCAACAGTATAAGGGGCAGTGGGTATGCCCTTACTGTCTTGTAGAACTAAGAGAAGCAGAAAAGAAAAAGGAAGAATATAAACCGCGAAAAAAAGAAGAACTGCATGCGCCGCAACTAAGATACCGCAAGGGATGCGAACGCTGCGGGAGAGAAACAGAGCGGCTTTACATGTGGAACAATAGAATGCTTTGCGCATCCTGCCTTGGTGAAGAACAGAGAAAATGGGGATTGGTTAGCGGAGGACCCATGGCCGCATCATATCGCGTTACAATAGAAAAAAAGAAGTCGCTCTTACAGAGAATTATAGATAGTATTCTTGAGATGCTTGGTCTTAAAAAAAGAGAGAGGGCAGGAGAGATAGTTGCTATAAAGAAGAAAAAGAAATTTGGAAAAAAGCCAAAGAGCGAGGGTATAAAAAAAGAAGAAGTTGCAGAACCAGAAATAGAAGGAATAGTAAAGGAAGCAAAAGGACCGTTCGAGCGTTATAAAAAAGAATAGTTTTTATCCCTGCTCGCGATGGTTAAAGAGCATTTATAAAATCTCTCGTTTTAATGATTATTATGGACTTATCCTTCTATATTTACCTTGTTGCGGCAGCTGCTATTATCTATAGCATCATTGCGCGAGAGGTCCAAAATAGAATGATAGATAGAAGGGAAATAGAGGATATTCAGAAGGAATCGAAGCGACTAAGTAAGGAGTACAAGGAAGCAGCCGAAAAATCAGACAGAGCAAGAATGGACAAGATTATGAGCGAGCAGATGGCGCTATTGCCAAGGATGAACAAGATGATGTTCAATCAGTTTAAACCAATGATCATTATTCTCGTGATCTTTGGTCTGTTTACATATGTTGTTAATCATTTTGATCCGAGCACGAGTGATGACATAAAACTACAAATGAAAGATGATGGTAGCAACTGTGATGAGAGGGCTGGCGATGGTATATACACTGCTTGCTTTAATATAAGCGGTGCGAATTATGGAAAATGGATCGCTGTAGTAAGAGCGCTAAATGGCGGCACAGAGGTTGGTAGAAATGCAACCTTCTTCTATTACGGCGAGAGAACTACAGAGGCCTACGTGGATAGGACGAATGCAAACATGGAGATAGCAACGGACAAAGATGTTTACGGAGAGGGAGAAACGGTTAGGATAACTGCAAAGCCACCGCAAAATGCGCATGATGTTGCAGTGGTCATAAACAATGGAACTGAGTTTAAGGTTGAGCTCCCGTTTACTCTTCCTATGGTAAATGTAAAAACAATATACCAACCATATTGGTGGTTCATATTCATTTCTTTGATTTTTGGTCTTAGCTATTCATTTATTCTTGGAAGAATAAAGAAGTGAGAGGATGATAATTGCTGTTTGGGGTCTAACAGGGGCAGGAAAAAACACGCTGGGTGCGCTGATCGCAAAACGCCTTGGTTACCGTCTTGTCTGCCCAACATTCAAAGACCTTGCTGCGAAAGAGGGCATTTCACTCATGGATCTTCAGAGAAGAGCAGAGAAGGACAAAAGCATAGACTTAAAATTTGACAGCTTGCTCAGGGAAGAGGCAACGAAGGGAGACTGTGTTGTGACTACCTGGCTCGGACCATGGATCGTTAACGCGGACGTAAAGATAAAGATAAACGTGCCTTTAGAAATAAGAGCTCAGAGAATAGCTAAAAGAGATGGAATGTCGATTAAAGACGCTCTAGAACATGTAAGAGAACGTGATGAGAGCAACAGAAAGCGTTATTTTTCTCTTTATAAGATAGATATAACTGATGAGAGTATATTTGATGCTGTGCTAGACGGGAAAAAGCCGCCAGAAGAGCTTCTTAAGGATTCGCTTAAAATTATAAAAATGAAACAGAGAAAAAGCAATTGCGTGGAAACCAGGTGATTTGTATGATAAAAGGAGGAAGTGTTTGCGAATTGATATGTGGAAGACGGAAGGGGGAAAGGGTCACAGTCAAGAAGGTAATAGAACCATATGTACTCGCAACAGACTCAAAAGGTAAAGAAAGAAAATATGCAATTCGTCATCTGAAACTTGTCGAGTGAAATACAATGCGTAAGAGCGAGGGATATGATAGGAGACGGGCTGATCATAATAGATAAACCATGTGGCCATGTAAGCCACGGTATAACAGCATTTGTTAAAAAGTTGTTGGGTGCAAAGCGGGCGGGACATGCAGGAACGCTTGATCCCGAGGTTTCAGGGGTCCTTCCAGTTGCAATCGGCAAGGCGACAAAGCTTATTGGTTACATAGCAGGAAAACGAAAAAAGTATGTCGGCATTATAAAATTCAAAGATAGGAGCATAACAAACGAGCGAATAAAAGAGCTTTTTAAGGAATTCACAGGCGTAATAACACAAACGCCACCAAAAGAAAGCGCCGTAAGAAAAGTTCCACGAAAACGAACCGTTTACTATTTTGATTTTTTGGAGAGAAAGGATAATCTTGTGCTGTTTGCTGTAGAGGTGGAAGCAGGAACGTACATCCGAACGCTTTGCGAGGATATTGGAAAAAAATGCGGCGGGGCACGGATGGAGGAGCTACGTAGAATAGCAGTTGGAAGGATAACGGAGAACGAGGCGGTGACGCTTCAGGATCTTATAGACGCAATTTGGCTTTATAAAAAAGGAAAACCTGAAACCCTGCTCGAGCTGATAAAAAAGCCCGAGGATTATATCGATGCAAGAAAGATAATCGTGCGTGAGAGTGCTGTCAAAAGCATAAAAAGCGGTGCTCAGCTGATGGCCCCGGGGGTGAAAGATGTTGAGAAAGATATAGAGAAAAACGAAATAGTTGCGCTCTATTCAGAGTCGGGAATGTTCGTCGGTATGGGAAAGGCGCTATTTGGGCGGGATGAGATTCTGAGCAGAAGAAGGGGAATTGTTGTCCGAATCGAGCGCATGCACCTTTAGGCCCTATTTTGATCACCTAGTTTGGTCATTGAGCCTACCGAGAAGTTGGCAAAATTTACACCCATCCCCTCCGCATGGTTCTCCACAGATTTTGCACTGATTTATACTCAATTTCATTGTGTTTTCCTTTTTGAACATCTTCTGTAGTTTTAGAAAGCTATTAACTATCTTAAACATGGAACCGGGGTACTTTTGCTCTATTTCAGCGAGTTGTTTCCTAATAAATTTTCTAAATGCGTAGATGGAATAAGGGCAGCATTTTTTCTCAAGCAGTTGAAGCCCTTTCAGTCGTCCGTAAGTGACTACTTCGCTTTCAGGAGATTTCAAAAATGGTTTTATTCTTGGAACAAACCGTTCATTAGATATCAGGTGTTCGTTGTATCTAAAGAGCCTCAGCGGTTCATTTCTCAGGATATTCATAAGAACTGTTTCAGCCGTGTCGTTGAGCGTGTGAGCTATTGCAAGCTTATTCGCCCCAAGTTCACGTGCGTACCTGTTGAGTAGATAACGTCGAACAATCCCGCACTCGCTGCATGGATTGCGCGTACCGGTTTTTACAACAAGCTCATCGATGGTGTATCCGATAGCATTTTTTAATGGGAATATATAATGCCGAATTCCCAACTGTTTGCATGTTTCTGCGGCTATCTGTATTATTTTTTTGTTATATTCGCAGTCTATACCAAGATCAATTGTGATTGCAATGATGTCGAATGGAAGCTTGGTTTTTAATTTCCTCAGCATGTAAAGAAGAGTGGTGCTGTCCTTTCCACCTGAAAGCCCAAGGGCAACTGTTTCGCCCTTCTTCACCATCCCAAATTCGCGCACTGTTTCAAAGAAGCGTTTCTCAAAATGCCGCACAAAATGCTTTCTGCACATATATTTGTCGGCATAAGGCAGGAAGATGACTGCAGAGCCGCTGCACAGAGAACATTTTTTGCCTTTTGGTACCTCGTTGCTCAGGTCATTTTCGCACATCTGCTTTTCAACCATCAGAAAAATTAAGGAGGAAAAGGAATAAAATCAGTTCCACTGACACCGCCCGGCAATACATTTGCAACTCAGGTCGTATGCCCGTGCATTGTAGCACTCTCGATATTCACATGTTGTGATAACAGACTCTTCGTATTTTGATTGGCAGACCTGTCCGGAGCAGCCGCCAACTTTGCAATCAGAATCAGAAGAGCAGGAGCCATAAGTAGACCATCCGCAGAATCTTTCTGGCAGATGTGTTCCTGCACACTGCTCCCACATAATCAGAGAACCGTCGCAAGAGCTATACCAACCTTCTGAGCGAGTGCCTATGGCTTCACACCTAGCAGTGCATCCAGTGCAATTGGCATATTTAATCAATCTGCCTTTGATGTACCACCCCTCACTTCGCGTTCCAAGTGCGCTACAATATGGGGTGCCGGAACTTTCTGTCTCGTTGTTAGATGGTGTTTCATTAAACACTGGAGTTTCATTTTCCACAGGAGGCATGCCTTGTTGGGCTAAACATCCATAAAAGAAAAGCGCTCCCAAAAGCAAAACTCCAAAGAGCAATCTTTGACAGAAGCAACTCATACTATCGACCGTTCTTTATTTCTTTTTAGCAGTGTGAATAATGAAACCATAATTATAGATAATCCTAAAACAAGTGCAACAACCGATATGTTGTTATTATCTATTTTAGCAACAGACTCAGCAACAGACTCACCTTCTTGTGCCGGGATTTCGTCTGTTTGCATTCCGTCTGTTTGCATCGCTTGTACCTGGGCAATGCTCTCTTCACCGCCGCGCTCAGTGTAAAAGTGGGTTGCCCCTGTTTGCTTTTCCAAATCTGGTGCAGTGAGCCCATATGCGCCGTAGAACGACAAAAGAATGCCAAAGATGCACATTGCAATTAATATCACAACCCTTTTAGGCCCTTCCTCACCAACAAGCTTTTTTCCGTCCTTCGTAAGCGTATAATATTTCCATATGTTCGTTGAAGGAACCTGCTCTACAAGCCTACCTTCGACAAGGATATCAAGATGCTCCTTTGCTGTTGTTTTCGAAATTTTAAGTGCTTTTGCAATCTCTGAAAGCGTATGATTTCTTTTCTTGAGCAACTTCAATATCTCTGTTCTTGTCTCTGAAGTGAGAGACTTGAATGTGTTTTCGTCCATGACGATTGCGTCTTCTATTCCGCGTTCATCCATGAACTGTTTAGTGTATATTACATTTAAAAAGGAAGAAGAAATCGTAAGGGACAGGGCTCATAGTCCAGGGCGGTTGGCATGCGGAGCAAACTTATAACTTAGTAACTTATATACAAGCTTTGCAGCAAGAAAATCAGGCGCGCGATCTGTTTTGACTGGAGCGAGTTCAACGATATCAAATCCAAGTACGTTTCGTCTCTCGGTTACTGCTTTGAGAAGGTGCTCAACCTGATACCAACCCAAGCCACCTGGCTCTGGTGTTCCGGTTGATGGCATTATAGATGGGTCAAAAACATCGAGGTCTATTGTGATGTACACATTATCCGTGAGTTTTTCCACAACATTCGGAATCCAATCCTCTGAATTATAAATTTCGTGCGCATAGAAAATTTTATCTCGTTCGACCAACTTAAGTTCGCTTGAGTCCATGCTTCTTATACCAACAGATACGATGTTTTCTGTAAATTCTCTTACTCGTGCGATAACGCACGCATGATTATACTTACTGCCCATATAGAAATCGCGTCTGTCACCGTGAGCATCGAGATGCAGAATGCTAATGTCCCTGAAGGCTTCTGCGTGCGCCTTTATCGGTCCTATGGATACCGAATGTTCCCCCCCGAGCGTGACAACAAATTTTTTATCAGCGAGCAGCTCTCGTACCCTTTTGTAAGTTGCATCCACAAGTTTTTCAACTGTCGCAGCCGAAATCGGCTTTAAGGTTGCGATCCCTTTTTCGCAAACCTCACTTCCTGTTTCGATATCGTACAGCTCTAGATTTCTTGACGCATCTATGATCGCCCTTGGTCCTTTATCAGCCCCCTTCCCCCAAGTGGATGTTTTGTCAAATGGCACTTGGAGTATAACTATCGCTGCCTTGGAATAATCAGAATACTCTTTTGGAAGACCACAGAAATTGAATGGTACTTTTAGCATAAAATCGTTTTGGTTACTCTATCAAAACTGCTGCTGCGATTACCGTTGTCCATAAGCCGTTCTTATTTCCTTCCGCTGATTGGCAGATGTTTGATGTCTTTGTGATAAGACCACTTGACTTGTAGACTTGCTCTCTTTCATCCCATGCCTGTTCTATGTCAAAAGGGATGCCGAGTGTTGAGGCAAGCATTGTTGCAGCAAGGTCCTCAGCATACTCTCCTGCCTTGGCAGCAGTTTCGCCAAATGCATGATGCTCGGAGAGATAACCGTAGTTATCTGTGTTCTTTGGAACTGCGAGACCAACAGCGGCGGCTATGAGTCTATTCGGCTCGTTTGTCTCATTTCTAGCCATAACACAATAAACTATTTGACCAGGTTTGAGTAACTTTATCCCTTCGTCCTTTGGGATTATCTTACATCCAGGTGGAAAGATGCTTGAGACGTAAACAAGGTTGCACATCTGTATTCCGGCATCTCTGAGGGCAAGCTCAAAAGACGCGAGCCGATCTTTGTGGACTCCAACCCCCTTCACAAAAAACATTTTCGTTGGCACCATTTATATCCTCCTAGTATTTAGTAGCAAATTGAAATTTTTAGGTCTCCGTTTTTTCCAGTTACCTTTATGGTAGGCGTAGCTAACGATAAGAGGCGCTGCTAGAGTTACCTCTGCAAACACCATCTGTTCGAATCCTTCGTCAACCTTTCCCCACGAATGAGCCTCCTTGAGCGTTGAGCCTGAAAGCCCTCCATCGCGCTCATCAGCAACTGTAATCTGCACAGCATATTTATGCATGTGGACATTCTTTCCAAGGACGTCTGCGGCAACAACAACATCCTGCGCAAAGTTTTTCGGCACTCCGCCACCAAGCATAAAGAGACCAGTCTCTCCAGCAGCAATTTTTATTTTTGTTAGCTCAAGAAAATCCTTTGCTGAATCTATGGTTACCTTTGGTTTGTCGCCGCGATTCATTTGGTGGTAAACGAGGCCAAACCCAGCACTGCAGTCTGAAAAGGCTGGAACAAATATCGGTACGCCTTTTTTATACGCGTTTCTTACAAATGAAACAGATTCTTTTTTATACTCATCGAGATATTTCCCCATTATCTCTATGAACTCTCTTGATGAATATGGTCTTGGCTCAATGCTGTCGGCTATCTTTGCAACGGTCATATCGCAGATCCGAAGCTCGTCCTCATCTATGTAGGTATCGTAAATCCTATCTATATGCTTTCTGAACAGGTCATCGTCATCAACACGCGGGGTACCTTGATAGTGATGAAAACCGAGCCCCTCAAAAAAGTCTTGGTCAACAACGTTCGCGCCTGTTGCTACAACTACATCAGCCATGTTATATTCGATCATGTCGCAGATTACCTTTTTCAGACCAGCGCTGACGAGAGAGCCAGCTATACAAAGAATCACAGTGCAATCGTTATCAGCAAGCATTCTGTCGTATATCTTCGCCGCTCTTGCAAGATTGCGTGCTTGGAATGCAGTTTTCGAATACTGTTCTATAACTGGCGTCGCATCAAACGAAGTTATATCTATATGTTCGATTTTTGTTTTAAGGTAATCCGCCTTTTTCATACATCCTGCCTTTATTCGCTTGTGTAAACAAATAAAAGAAAAAACAATTTAAATATGTATCGTCACTGTTGGTCGAGCCTATTACAAATTATACGGTGAAACACAGGACAAGACCGTGCGATCTAAGTGAGCACTCCTGCCAGCCTAAGACAATCCTGTGCTTATGAAGTAAAAGAAGGAGAAGCAAATGCGATGAAATGGAAGAGCGTCTGTGAGCAAACATAGTAATTTGTAACACCATATTATTTTAAACCTTCGAAAGGATAGCCAGGAGAACTAGAACCGCCCCGATTAATATCAAAGGAGCAGTTATCTTTGCTACAGCAACAATGGAATTGATCGTGCTCACTATCTCTATGGAATGTTTCGCACCAAGCACCTTTATATCAAACCATTCTTTATCCACAAATGCTGAAGCTTCTTGAATGTCAGCAACAGCCTCCTTGACCCCTTCTTTTATCGCATTGATTATTGCGGCCTCCTCTTTTGCTGGATTTAGAACCCCTCTAATAGTGTTTATTTGGTGTGTGTCCGTTGTGAATACACCCACTGCGTATTTCCCAAGAGTACTTATTTCATTTTCTATCCGATTTTTAAATTCAGGAGTAATACCGTTTGCATCCATAAGTATAATTACATATTGTGGAGATGTTGAGAACACTGCGATCTTTATCCCTCCGCTTCCAAGCGTTGTGGATGCTGGATGTTTTTCTGAAATACCAAGCCTAAGCCTTGTTTGTTTTGGTATTTTCGTAAGTGATTTTTCTATAGCCTTTATGTAATTATATCCAACGGCGCTACCGGGTTCAAAACTCGTTATCTCTCCAGTTTCTGCGTTGTGTTGGTCAACGATAATTGCTCTATCCATGTACTTCTCAGCCTTAAGAAGCATAGAGAGTCCAAGGCCAAAATTTATATCCTCTGTGACATGAGGCGCTCTGCTCACACCTATGAACGCGTCCCTTCCAAAGATAAGCGCTTCTGCTAAGCACTCCTCACTTTTCCCCCGGCTCAACGCGACCGTTTCATTTCTATATTCTGCTCTTCGAAGTGTTTTCTCCACTGCTTCCGTGATTTTGTTTATCTCAGAAGATGAGGTTGGGTTGAGATCATGTGTTACCGGGGCATGGAAGACAAACACATGTGTGTTCGGATATTTTTTTGTTATCTCCTCTGCTATGAGGAAAGAGAATTCGCTGCCACCAAGATTACCAAAAGGCCCGAAATGTACGTGTGGAACTATAAACAGCACAGTGTCATTTTTTCTCTCGAAGCCAGCAATTCCTAGCAGCGTTTTTGCGCTCTCTCCAACGCGCTCGAATGCGCTTTCAAGGTCTTTCTTTTTATAAATCCACTGATTTATGAAAAGGGAGAACACATCTGTGCTTGTGACTCCAAATGTCTTTTTCATAGGTGCATTTATGATGTAAAAAAATACATACATGGCACCGAGAAGAATGAATGATGCGATATATGTGCGTGCGACCACACTTACTGCTGGTGCTTCTACGAATTTTGGCAGTTTCGAGTTAAAAAAGAAAAGAAGGTAGAAGAGAAGTTGAAGAATCGCAAAAAGAAACGCACGATATTTCAACACGAAGATGAGTCTAGCTACAAGATACCACATAACAAAAACAATCGCGGCACCGATGAAGAGAATCATTTCGCCATATAGTGGATTTATATTAAAGACAAACGATGAGACGACGTAGGCAAGTCCATATATCACTTCTCCGACGGCGGCTGTCGCAAGTATCCTTTTGAATGGCACCTTTCTAATTAACATTTTAATGACGACAGAAGTTAGAACAGCTGGAAAAAGAAGTAACATCGCGCTATCGAGCAATAAGTTTTTTAAAAAGTCGCTCGACGGAGGTAGATTTAGAACAATACCGAAAATAAGGGCGATTGCAATCATGGAGACAACGATAATTGGAAGAGGGGGAAGGGACACGAAGTAGTTTGTTAGATTAACCGCTCGCTTTAGGTTCGGGTTTCCTTCTTCTTTTCCTACCGTTTCGGTTGTTCCCGATTTTTCCATGAGAAATATTCGACTATCATCTTTAAAAATCTCTTGAAGATTAGCTTTATGATGATAGTCTGTCCGAAATGTGGAAGGAAGAGTAGCGAGGTAAAGTTCATAGAAGCATTCTGTATAGATTGCTACCCCTATAGTGTGCGGCTTCCTGAGTGCATTGAACTTGCTGTGTGTGCGAGATGCGGAAGGATGCGCCTTAAAGGGGAATGGATGCCCTATAACAGAAAAAAAATCGAAGAATTTGCTGTCAGCAAGATACGGGGAGATTTTACAAGTGCGAGATACGAAGTTGAACACCAAACTGTAGTTTTTAGGATAAAAAAAGATGGGGCGGAGATTGAGATAAGCAAGCCGCTTACTTTAAAAAAAATAAAGAGCGTATGCCCAGAGTGCTCTAAGAAGGCCGGCGGTTATTACGAAGCGATAATCCAGCTGCGTGGAAAAGAAAGCATGGTCACAAGATACGAAAGGATTTTGACCACAATGTTGAAGAAGAGCACATTCATCTCTAAAACAGAGGAGAAAAAAGAGGGTGTAGACCTTTATGTTGGCAGCAGTAAGGCAGTGATGGAGGTATTGACAGAACTTGGTTTGAGAACTAAAATGACAAGAAAACTCGTAGGAATGAAAGAAGGAAAGCGCCTTCATAGAACTACGTTTCTTCTTCGATTCGAATAACCTTATATTTTATTGCACGCAGCGTAAAACCTGTTTGACTGTTTAAACTTATTTGTCTGGAGCAATAAGGGTACCAACGGTTTGCTTTCCAGATAGCGCCTCTACGATACGCTCGGGGTGCCTTCCATTTACTATCCACGTCGGCACGTTGCTTTTTAGAATCTCCAACACCTTTCCACGCATGCCCCCTGTGACATCATTCCTTGCACCGCTTATATGCTTCAAAGCAACCCTTACGTTCTTTTTGTTTATCATCTTAATGATATTGCCATTCTTATCGAGTACACCGTCTACGTCTGTTGCAAATACAACTGCATCTGCTTTCTTTGCTAACCATGCTACTATCTGGTCGCCAGAGCAAACAGATGCGCCGAAAATCTCATCGGGTACAATGTCCCCGTGAAGAACAGGGATTATCCTTTTTGCGAGTTGTGATTCTATTTCAGAGGTGTCGAAACGAGTTATCCTCCCTCCTCTTTGAACGATTACCTTTGAAGGATCGATGTATGTTACCTGTATGCCTTTCTCAGCAAGAGAATTAATAACATTTTTTGAAAGTTGTCTGCAGGACGCATGTATCTCTGCAGCGTTTTTTTCGTCTTCCTTTGTTTTTATTCCAGAAAATCCTGCTTTCTTTACAAGCAAGTGACCAAAGGAGCCTGCGCCGTGAACTATGACGAGTTGCTTATTCTTTGCTACATAGCTGGATAGAGCAGCAGCTATTTCATCCATAACATCCTTCTGAAAGAGCGGTTTGTCGCTACTTTTCGGTGCGATAAGACTTCCGCCTATCTTCAATATCTTCATGAAAATGAATTGGTTGGATACATTTAAATGCTGTATTACTTTGGCTTCAAAGATTTAAAAATTGGAACGAGCGTATATCCTTATGCGGCTCTGGAGCATACACCCAAAATATCTTGATTGTAAGGGACTTGTAGCTCTATGGAGAGAAGCATTGTTGTCAAAGAAAATCCTACAAGGTAAGACTAGAGGGTACACCAGCCACCCTCAGCTTATCAGATTCAAGCAGCACAAAAACCCAATTCGTTTGATTAATACGTATTTATTTTATATATGGAGGGAAGCCAAGGAAAGACACTATCGTTTTAACAAATTTAAGATAGGTAAGACAACAAGGGACAAAATAAAGGTAAACAAAGGTCAGATAGAATACGAATTCCGGCAGCTTAAGAGAAGGCTTAGGACGAGAAACAAGCTTGCATATAGAAAATTGCTAAAGGTAAAAAGAATAGAAGTCCATCCTTTGTTTATATTAAGAGAGGGGCCTGTTGAGCAATGGGAGAAAGTTAAGCATTTGCCACAAGAGGAGTGAACAGGATTAGGCCAGCGCATCGAAATGCGCTGGCAAGGCGACCAGTTATCCTCCCATGCACCCAGAATAAGCATGCTAATGCTTTTTTTTGAAAATCCAAATTTATAAAAATCTTTTGTTTTTTGGTGTCAAAAAAAGTTTAAAAATGCTGAAAATATTTAAAAATAATACATGGTATGCCCTTTAAGCACAAGATATAAGAAATAAAATAAATGGTAATTATGGAAGAGGAGCTTATAAAAAAGTTTGCGCGGTGTGTAGCAAGGGTTTTGGATATTAATGAGGCCGAAAGAATAGCAGAGGACTACGAGATGAAGGGATTTAAGACATACATCATCAAAAGAAAGCAGGGTAGCGTGGCGCTATATGAGATATGGGTAGAAGAAAAACCGAGGATATTTGAGGGATAAGCATGCTTGGGATGATAGGAGGGACCGGATTTTACTTTCTCAAAGGAAAGGAAAAGCGCGAGAGAATAGAAACGCCGTTCGGAGAGGCTGTGGTGCAGAGGACAAAGATATTCAAAAAAGATGTTGTTTTTATCCCGCGGCACGGTGAAACACACGCTATCCCACCGCATAAGATAAATTACAAAGCAAACCTCTGGGCGCTAAAAGAACTTGGTGTGACAGCCGTTTTTGGAATCTATGCTACTGGAATACTCTCACGAAGGTATAGGCCAGGAGATCTTATTCTTATTGATGACTTTATAGGACTTTTCACACCGATTACATTCTTCGATGATTTTTCTGACGGGATGAAGCACATTGACTTTTCAAGGCCATACGATAAAAAACTTAAAGGCATTTTATTAGCACGTGCGAAGACAAACCACATTCGCTTAAAAGATGGCGGAATTGTGGCGACGACTGTTGGACCTCGATTCGAAACAAGAGCGGAAATAAGGGCATTAAGCATGCTCGGTGCAAATCTTGTTAGTATGACGCATGGCTATGAAGCTACGCTCGTAGGTGAACTTGAGATACCATTTGCGGCGCTTGCGATTGGTACGAACTATGCATGTGGAATCGCCAAACATAGACTATCTTGGGAAGAAGTCGTAAGGGTTCTGGAAGAGCAGAAAGGGAAGGTTATAACGCTCGTGGATGAGTTAATAAAGGAAGTGGAGTAGGGGAATATCCTTACTCAACATACTTCTTGATTTCTTCTTTTACCTTTTGGTTTTCGGTGTACTTAAGAACTTTTCGTAGCGTCTCGCTCTTTAGGTGGGGTACAACAAATAACTTTACATCCTCATAGTTGGAAAAATACACCAGATTCTCTAAGGCGCTCTCTGCCTCGTTACCGTCTTTTTTAAGTAGCAGCAGTTGATTTACGCATTTCATTCTAACATCTTTATAAGCGGAATTCTTTGCGAAGTTGTACAACGCATCGATGTCGTTACCGAGCAACACCATACCAACCGCTCTTTCTCTCTTGCTTTTGCTCTTGAGGAGTTTGACTATATTCCCATCGTCTTCTGAGGAACTTAATTTTGGGTTTCGGCTTCTAATCTCACGTATTATCCTTTTGTTTCTTTCTTGAATTTTAAGTATGCGATGTTCCTTACCGGACCAGGTTTTCAATCTTGAAACAATCATACAACCCACCAGGCGCTATTAAGCGTTATCGTCTTGTGTTAATATTTGTAAAATTAAGCGAAGTATTTAAAAATATGCGTGAGATGGGTCTGCGACCTTTTGGGTGATCATTAATTTTATCGCGTGATGTCGGCAAGCTTCATCTGCTCAAGATATTCTTTATGCTTTGCAAAATAATCTCTTGAAGGCTTGAGCATATCAATTAGCTCGCGGGCAACTGCATTCTTCAGGTCAAGCGGATGGAGCTTTCCTTCAGCATATGTTTTCCTTAACTCGTCAACAGCGACAAACTCAATGTCGCCACCAAACTTTGCAGGTCTTTCTACCTTTAAGGGTTTTTCGCGTATGATGAGATACTGCGCGTACTCTATAATCGGATTGCCCTCCAGCATTTTTTCAGGGCAGTATGCCTTTCCTATCTTTGATTTTATCTCGTCCTCGCTGTCATGAATAAATATCGCAGAGGACGGCTTACTCTTGCTCATCTTTGCATCTATTATATCATTCTCTGTTGGATTCATTCTCTGTATTCCCTGAAGGCTTGGAAGAAGATGGCCGTGGACGGAGACAAAATCGTATTTTCTACTCTTTGCAAGCTCTATAGCGAGCATATACGCCTTGCGCTGGTCCATCCCGGAAAATGCAAGCTGTACATTAAGCTTGAAAACATCAGCAACCTGCATTGCTGGATAAATCATGGCTGCTGCCTTTGTAATCTCGGTTTCTTTTCGTCCCATTATAGTAACGCATCGTAACATCCTGTTTATTGTGGTTTCTTTGGTAATTCTTAGTACATCCGCCCAATAGTCATTATCGTATATGCTGCTAGCAAGAACATACTCGACGTGCTCCTCGTCCAGGCCGAGTGATACGAAGGCATGCTTAAAGTAACCCATTCCGACCTTTCTTATCTTATCCAAATCGCCACCGAGCTTTTCATTAATCCAGGAATGATAATCCGCAAGAAGGATAATGGGCTTTATACCGGCCTCCATGAAATCACGTATTTTAAGAGCTGTACAAAGACCAGTGCCAAGGTGAACAAATCCTGATATCTCAAAACCATCGTACGCTCTTGGAGAGGAATACTTCTCAAACACTTCTCTTAGTTTTTTCTCGCTTACAATCTCTTTCGTCGGTGGCCTTGCAACAAGTTCTATTTTTTTCTCAATATCCATAGAGGTCCCTCAGATAAGCTCTCAGACAATCGGATTAAATCCGAAATATTTTTAATGGCAAATGCGGCTAAAAAAGTTAGAAGGAAAATGCCGGGCTGGCAGATCGGCTATGGGGCTGCTGCAGTTGTTCGCTTTTCTGAGACGAGGGTCATCTTTGTCTATGTTTAGCTTTTGATGCAAGCCTCTTCAGTACGTGTTTCCCTTTTATGTATTACTTTTTTGACAGAGCTTCGGTTCGCGGTTAGGTTTTGAGAATCTATTTGCTCGAAGTGTTAAGATTGCAACCTGTTATATTGGCAAGTGTCTGGAGGCTTTGCTCACCGGTATACCTTCGCCCATCTATTATCCAAGTTGGGATCCCTTCGATTTTCGCTGAGACGCAGGTCGTATAATTTTTTTCACAGTTTATGTAATTAATGTAACGAAAGGAATCTCCAAATATTCTTTTCTGGTTTTGACAATGCGGGCACCAATCCGCACCATACATAATTGCCCCCTTTTCGGTCAGGCATTTTGCAAAATTATCATAAACAGATTTTTCCCCACCTTCGATCGCATCTTCAGAGAGATCTGGTTTCGCTGACATTGATGTGACGAGATAAAAAGCCATTAAGGCAAAAAGAACAATTCCGCATGTTAGCATCATTGCGCCTGCTATCAAAATATTTTTCGTTTCTTCATTTTTCATGTTTACCCACCTATTTAGATCTTTACTTATTTACTTATTTAGATCTTTAGATCTTTAGCAACTGTAGACAAACAGTAATCTATCCTTCTCTTTTTTATCGAGCCTGCAAAAACCAACCCGCTCAAACTGAACAACATCCCCCACGCTTAAGTTGTTGCATCCCATCTCGCAATACCCTTCTGCAATCTCCAAACTGTTCGGGTCGTATTTCTCGTCCTTTAATAGATCATGCGGAATGATGATGCTGCACAGTAGCTCATCTCCAGCTGCAACCCACTGAATCTTTTTTGGAACTATACTATCCTTCGTAACCTCTCCTTCGATCTCTCTTTTTCCTTTCTTTAGCACCAATACATTGCATAGATCCTTCAACCTGAAGATCTCACCTTTCTTCAATGTCTTTGCGTCATCTCCGCTTATATATACGCTTTCTGCGATTTCAATCTCTCTGAACCCGAATTCCTTTTTTGGATGGAGCGCTATTTTCACATTTTTTCTTAAACCTTTTATCTTTAAGAGCATCGGCGATCTTACAAAGAAATAATGTCTAGACACTGGATCAAGAAGCTTTCTATTCTCTGCTAAGAGAAGTTCCCATCCAGGCTCGCTTTCAGTTTTTGAAAGTCCTATGGATAGAATAAAATTTCTTATCGCTTCCGGAAGAATACCGCGCCTTCTAAGAGCAGCTAACGTCGGTAGCCTTGGGTCATCCCACCCGCTCACCTTTTCTTCTTCTACAAGCGGTCTAAGAAGCCTTTTGCTTATGGGCGCATTTTTTATTGAGAGCCTTGAAAATTCTATCATCTTCGGTCTTTTCCAGCCCAAATCATCAAACAGGGAGTAATACAGCTCGTTTCGTAATTCGTATTCCTTGGAGCGCATAGGGTGAGTTATCTCCTCCATCGCATCCATCACGACTATACTAAGGTCATAAGAAGGCCATACTCGGTATTTTTTGCCTTGGCGGTAATGTTCAGCGTCCATAATCCTTGCGAGTGTTGGATCGCGCATAACTGTATTCAGCGAATTTAGATCGCCGCGATATCTCAGAACAGCTTCTCCTTTTTTGTACCCCCCGGAAAGCATTTTTTTCCATCGTGCCAAATTTTCATCAATGTCTAAATTTCTGCAAGGGCATGCCTCTCCTTTTCCCCTTAATTTCCTTAATGTTTCTATGTCGCAAGTACATACGTATGCCCTCTGCTTTGCTATGAGCATCTCGGCTGCTTCATACACGCGCGGGATATTATCAGAAGTGTAAGTTTCAGCAGCCCATTCTATACCAAGCCATTTAAGGCTATCCTTTGCAGCATTAACGTATTCCTGAGATTCTTTCTCAGGATTTGTGTCATCGAACCTGAGTATCATTTTTCCGCTATAGGCACGCGCACTCTCATAGCTCAGTAGCGCAGCCTTTGCATGGCCTATATGAAGATAGCCGTTTGGCTCTGGAGCAAAACGCGTGATAACCTTTCCGTACTCCGCATCAGGTAGTTCGATGCCTTTTTTCTCTTTCTTTTTCTCAGTGTATACATACTGTGCCATCTCAGCGACAATTTCATCTCTTTTCATTCTGTTAACCTTTGCTACTATCTCACCAATTATCCTTATGGTTGCGCTCATCTCCGTCTTTGCAGCAGGGTATTCTGCTATCACCTTACCAACCACAGCTCCAGCGTTAGCCTTTCCGTAGTCGAACGCATTCTTCAGCGCGTGTTTTTTAATTATCTCTTCCAATTCCATATCCATCCCGTTTATTCTTTTTTGGCGATTTCCAAGAACATTTTTCTGGACATAACAATCGAGACATCTGATCCGCAATGTGAACACACGAATATCTCCCCTTTATAGTCCTCTTTTTTTGCAACCTTCCCACACATTGCGCACACCTCAACAGTAAACTTCTTTGCACTCTTTCTCATAAAAGAATCGCCTTTTTAGGTTTTATGGTGATCGAATCTTTTATATACTCAAATGTCTTTTTCAGTTTATCGTGCTGTGAGAGCGGGCAGAGAAACAGAATAGAAAATATCCTATCTCCTGTGTAGAATATAATCCTCTCACCAAACATCTCAGTTTGGCCTTTTAGGAATGTATAAGTGGTTGTCATTGCGGGGTAGGATTTAAACCGGGATCTCTTTGCTGTTGTTACTACCCCCGCGGATGGCTTTTCTATTTCACGTTTGGCAAAGGCAAGAAATTTTTTTTCGGTAAATGCATACGGAGGCCGCATGTCTACACTTATGCATAGGCTTGTGTCAGATTTGCTGGAATCAAAAATAATGTTGTACGCTCCTTCAACAATTGCTGTCGTCTTTTCAAATTTCCAGTGCTTCGGGTAAAACATCATAAAATTATGAAGCGAATCTTCGAATTCTCTAAAATCAGTATTCTCAAAGGCCGGCTCGTTCGGTAAAAAACGGCGGAAAAATGAGAGAACACTCATTTTCTCGCCACCCACAGAATCTCCTTTCCAAATTCGTCTGAACGATACGGCCTTTTGGTGAAATCAACGTATGCCGCTATGTTTTTGAATCCTGCTTTCTTGAGCAGGGCTCTTGCTTTTTTGTAGTTAATGAAATGTAGCGTCATACTAAACTCTCTTATTTTCTTTTTTCCTTTGTAAAACACTATCAAATACTCGGCCTTGTTTGCTGGTTTTGAGTACCTCATATACCACAGAACAGTTATTTCATCTTGACCGATTCTGAACTTTGTGATATCCACGGGTTTAAACTCATTCGTAGCCTCCAACTCTGGCTGGGAGGGGTTGTAGACATGTATTATTACCTTTCCTCCTGGAAGTAAGTGCTTGTATATATTCTTGAGCGTTGCTAATCTATCAACGTCGGTAGAAAGATGGAGAAAGGTTCTGTACGGGATTATTATCATTCCGTACCTTCTCTTTAGGGAAAAATCACGCATGTCAGCATAATAGACGTGGGGCGAAAGACCTTTTATCTTTGCCTTATTCTTCAATATCCTCAGCATCTCTTTAGAAATGTCTATTCCTTCTATGTCTATTCCTTTTTTTAGTAGTTCGAGGAGAACGCGTCCTGTTCCGCAACCAACTTCTAGAACCGGCCCATTTGCTTCTTTTGCCTCGCGCTCATAAAAATCTATATCGAAATCTCCAACGTAAATAAGGTCATACATGTCAGCTATCTCATCGTAATTGTCCATAAGTTCACCGATGCATGATTACTTTAATTACATATTATTATTTTTTATTCTTTTTAAGTATATCATCCAAGTAATTCACTTTAAGTAACGCTCACTCTAAGCAACGCACGCCTTACGTGGCGCAGGCGAGTACCACTCAAGCGCTTCTTTTTCTACTATGTGAAGCTTGGCTGGAATTATAATGGAGAATGGCGGTTTTCCAAGATCTTCATTCAAAAGGGAATTTATATCTCCGTAGATTATTCGCTCATCAGCTTCACCAACTCGTGAGAGCACGATAGCGGATTTAAACTCAAAGAGTTGTCTCAGTGCGATTTTCGCGTCCATAGGTTCTGGTTCGGTGTCAAGCAACACTAGCGTGTGAAGACCACGCTTTAGATTTTCTCTTATTACCTCAAGTGGCGAGGTTGGCTTATATCTTTCACGTGGATTCACAAGCGTTACGGTTTTTCCGAAACGGTATATCTGCAGGCCTGCTTTTGCCGGTGCGACCGTGTAAATAGAGGAATTGTGAATAACCGTTATCGGTATATTTCTTTTTCTGCATTCGTTCACAAGTACAACATGGGTTGTCGCTATAAGAGGGTCTCCTGCAACTATGAGCGCAACTCGCTTTTCGATGGCTTCGATTATAAGAAAGCTGCTTTCCACCTTTTCTCGCTCCAATTCAGTTATTCTTTTTCCTATCGCTCTTTCCATGTTCGCCTTTTTTTCTTTGAGTAAAGGATTGGTGTAAAACTCGGCATAGATGGTATCACATTTTTTGAGTTCTTCCAAGCCAGCGATGGTTAAATCTCCATTCACACCCGCTCCAACGAGTACAAGCATGATTTTTTTCAGAGCGTTGCAGATTAAAAATCTTTTTAACCTTCAAAAAAGATATATTGATTGTCAAAAGGTTATAGCATGACTTGCGTTGTAATCCTGCTAATGTTTATGTTCTTTCTGTATGGTTGTATATCAAATTCAATCGAAGAATCATCTGTAGAATCCATCAATGATAAGTTCATAGAGTCAACCGAATCCATTAATAACCCAGATAAATTTGCAATCAATAAAACTGAAAACACAGTTATAGAAGAACAATCTCCAATAGCCGATAACGAACTATCATCCAATGAGATAAACGTTACGGAATTTCATAAGACAGATTATGTTGTCATTGTTAATGAAAGTTCTCCATTTATTGAAGAAGCAAGATTTTTTGCACAACACAAGAATGCAACACTTATAACTTACCATAAAGATATAAATGAAACGCTCAATGCTCTAAAAATTATAAAACCAAATTATACGGTTATATTTGCAACTCCGGAAGAACTAACTGTTGGATTTACTGATGGTATTGATTTGCTAGTTAGAGAGTTTGATGACGATCCTTACTTAGATACCGCCTATGGCTTTATTACCTCGAGAAATGCAAAAACCCTCAGAAATTATATTGAGAGACTCCTTGCTTATAGCCCCCATCCAAATATGACCGTGTATGGACTTGGTGATTATTCAGGTTCTCCTATAGGATCGAAAGTTATAACAAACTGTCTTTCTAGCTGTGCTGGAGCCATATGCGTGTGTGACGATGCGAATAGGGCTACCCTTGATAGAGTAAAGGAAAACTTTGCAAATGCAGAACTCATCAAAATAGGTGCACATGGTACTCCTTCAACCATACTGCTCGACAACAATGAGATGATCATAGGTACACCCCATGGTTTAGCAGGTAAATATGCCAACGGTACTGAATCTGAACTCAAAACAAATGCTATTCTGGTACTTGCGATATCCTGTACGACTGCTAGAATCAATGGCGGTTCACCCATAAATGAAACACGATTTGGGAATGATAATGAGACAGGAAACATTAGCAGTTCAATCGTTCTAAGCTTCCTCCAGAGTGGGGCATTGAATTATATAGGTGCGACGCATGTTGCTACCACAAGCATAACCCCATTAGAAACCCTAGGAGATGAATCATTCAGATCGGACGTTCCAATAGGTGTTGCACTAAAAGACCTTAAAAATAGATACATTATGGTAACTGAGAAGTATAAAGTAAATCTGGAGGGATCTCCTGTAAACACAAATGAATATAGTAGAGACTTTGTTCTCTTCAATCTTAGAAACTGGGTACTTTTTGGTGATCCTTCAATTAGGCTCATCTCTAACGTAACTTACGTACCGAGTTGTGTTTCTTCATATAAAGAAACTCAAAAACCAAATGGGAAGATTGTGACATTTACCACAAAGGGTAGCAATTCATTTTACATAGATTCCATAGATAAAGAGGATTATGGTATGATTGGTATGAAAGGTGGTGACACTTGTATAATTAAAGTTCCATACCAAGGGAAGTTGGAAAGTATCTCCGCCTCTAATATATCTGGGGTAGATAGGAGGTATTTAAATTATGATAATTATCCAGCCAATATCTTCTACCAAGATCTTGGTGACGAAATCATGTTTGGGGTGCCTCTTTACATTGCCAGTGGTTCTAAAAGAGTAAAAATAACATATGAAATAAATATTTCCTCTCAGGATGAGTCATAATCACACAGTACTGCTATTTATAAAAGCGTATCTACACACAGTAACAGTCTAAGAACCTGACTTTCGCAAATAGCTAATTTCACTAATTTTTGTGTGCTCTGTTATCGTCGTTGCTAATTTTATTCCTAGTGATTACTCTCCATCTTATAGACTGTCCGGTAATTAATTAAAAATATATAGGTTCGAGAAGCGGTAGATCAATTATGACGACCAAAGATACTGCCTCCCGGACCATAATGGATTAGAGAATTGGAGAATAATAAACCATGAAAATGGAGAAATCAAAAGAGAGGGATATATCAAGCTGATGGCCGGAATTGATTTAGAAACATTGTCAATTCCCACAGCTTTTATTTGAGATGCTCAAACTTCTGATATTACTTTATTTAGACCTGCATTTGAAGAGCTCAAGGACAAAGCAGAAAGCTTGTTAGGGGTTGGTTCATTTGATGCCTTTGAAGTTTATAGAAAATGCATTCAAGAAGAAATAAATCCAATAATAAAACCCGATAAGAATGCCAATAGTTAGATATATTTACTCTGAAAATCTAATTTACAATGCGCTAACCGCTCTCAAGAACGGTTTCCATTTTAGTTTACATTTTTTTTCATTTATTCATACGAATTAGACAGCCTAAGATAGACCCCTTACGAGGAGTATATCAAGAAAAGGCTTGATTAGTAATTAGCTGATAAAAACTGATGCATCGCGATCCCCATAATGCCCAACTCGAGTAAGAATTTAATATTCGATGGAGAGATTCAAACATGGCAGTAATAAAAATTATAGAGATAATTGGGGAGTCTGAAAAGAGTTGGGAAGACGCCGTTCACGAAGGGCTGAAGAGGGCTGGCAAAACTGTGAAGAACATAACCGGTATAGACGTACTCAGTTTCAAAGCAAAGATTGCGAACAACAGGATTGTCCAATACAGAGCACACATGAAAGTGGCTTTTGTAGTCGAATAAATTTTGCAATCAGATGCCATTTGAAATAATCTACGATTTAATCTACGATTTAGGTGAGGGCGTCCCCCAGCTTTCTAGTTTTATCTTTCTACTCGGTACACCCATCCCTGTTAGAACATCGCGGAGTGTTAGACACATCTGCGGCGGCCCGCATATATACCAGCGAAATTCTTTAGGGCTTTTAACGTATTTTCCTATCCGTGCTTCGTCTATTCGTCCAATTTCGCCATTCCAACCAGCGGGCATTTCTCTTGTTAGAAATTGAACGATTGTTATGTTTGGATTTTTTGAAAGTTCGTTCAGTTCTTCGCGATATGGATTATCGGTTCGTTTTCCGTAGCTGTAAAATAAGATAAAAGTGCCTTCCTTTTTTGTGGCATCTATATACCTAAGCATTGACATAAACGGTGCTACACCAACCCCGCCAGCGATAAAGACACACTTATTCTGTCCATCGTACGTGAAATGACCAAGCGGTCCTTCCACACCTACAATATCGCCTTCCTTTAGTTTCTCAAGTTTTGATGTAAACCTACCACCGATCATTTTTATTGCCAATTCTATATATCCTTGTGTAGGAGAGGACGCGATGGAATACGGCCTTTTATCTATACTTTCCCCTTTTTCATCCAGAAGGTGTAGGATGAGGAAATTTCCAGGCTTGTATGTAAATAACCGCCCCGCAAGAGGAACGAGTTGTATTACCCTAATTCCATCCTCGTGCGTTCTAATATCCATTATTCTGTATTTTTCCATTAGAATTCCTCTATTCTTTTTCCTACAGCGTTTGCCTTTCCCCAACTTATGCCAAAGCTTTTTTCATTTTCAGAAAAAACTGAGAGCGGAATAAATACCCACGGGAGACGATTTCTTCGCCATGCTATGTAGCACGTTATTCCTGTGTTATTTTCCCAATGCAGCAGATTCAGAAATTGCTCTTTATCTATGTTGAGATTTTCCTTTTCGATCGCTTTTGACTCGAATGCAAAATGCATTCCTTTTCTAAATGCAAGAAGGTCAGGACTTAGGGAGTTAACACCACTCCCTGCCGCACGAATGACAGAGTAACCTTTAGCTGAAAAATAATTTATAAGTTCTCGCTCCGCACGCGAACCTTTTTTATACGCCTTCCTCATAAGTGTATCCCTTCTAAGATCGAAATTTTATTTCTATTACAGTTCATAAATTAAAGCTTATCTTCCTAACTCATTTCTTGCTTATCGAAAGACATAAAACAGAGTTAGTCAAATCCACAAAGAAAATTAATTTCAATTTTTACGATGTTAGTTAACTTTATAAACATAATTGTTATATATACCTGCAAAATTGAATCCCATGCGGTGAATATTATGACAGCAGTATCTTCACAAACGATCACGCAGAAAGTAGTGTGTGCAAATCGTCAGTCTAAGTATGCTTTGCGTTTTATTCATGAAGAAAAAACAGAAAAAATAAGAAGGCCGCAGATATTTATTGTGTACGGCCCCTTGACTGAGCGGATTAACAATTGCAAACAAGCTGGGAAACAAGTAGATGCTGATAGAGAGTACATCAAAAATCTTGGGAAAAAATTGGGCATCACGGTCTGATCGCCTTTGTTTTGCCGGCAAAAGAAGTTCACCGATTGATTTTTATTACTTTTAATTTACTTAAAGTTATGCATAGTCGCCTCCGTAGCTCAGCGGTTAGAGCGCCTGTCTTGTAAGCGAAGAAATGGTCAGGCGAACAGGAGGTCGCGAGTTCAACTCTCGCCGGGGGCTTTACTGCTAAAATTTTGCTTTTACTTTTGTTTTTTTGCAATGTGATATCCGCCTGATGGAAGATAAACCATCTCGCGTGTTGGAACAACGTAATCCGAGTCCAGCAATATTTCACATATATCTATAATGTTCGGTTGATGGGTTACTAGAATTATTACCTCCTTTTTCTTTTGTTTTAACTTTTCAATAAATTCTTTTAATTTATTTTTTTCTACTGATTCGCACGAAAGTGCGTCATCTTTTTCTAAAGATAATTTAAGCATATCTGCAATAATCTGGCTGCTTTCAACAGCCCTCTTTAGAGGAGACGTTACTATCGTTGCGCCCTTTCCTTTGATCACTTCTTTAAGCTGCTCTGCAGACTTAGTAATTTGAATTCTTCCGTTCTTATCCAAGCCTCCATCTTCAGAATAACTACCATGGCGGATAATTATAATTGTCTCGAGCAACGGTTGCCTTTTGGAGTTGTCATTCATCTTTCTTTGCTTTTCTGTGACATTATCGGAAATAAACTGTCTTCTTCTCATGACTCACACCACTTAATTACGTGCATCTCCTGAATACGATTACTGATACAATATTACATGGTTATGATGTAAGTTTGAAAATATTTATACGTATATCGTTAACTGTGCGGGGTGTTTAATAGGGCGCTAACCCTCAATTTACGAGCAATAAAAGTTATTTTTTCACAATTTTGTAAAACCTTGCTGCATTGAGCCACTCGATGCCAACTTCATTCGCAAAATTTATCGCGCCTTCATCAGCAGTTACGATAGTAGCTTCCAGTTCTTTCGCGAGCATCAGTGCTTCAAAGTCTTCTTTGCTATCAATAATTCCAGAGCGGAGTGCCTCACGATATTTGTCCCTCAATTGCCGAAGTTTTGGTTCATTGTCAGGTCTGTTGTCTATCGCAAACTGCTCTGCGAGTCTTAATCCTTTGTCTATTCTATTGCGGATGTTATCAACGAATTTATACAACACCGCGGCAGGGAGATAAATTGCGTAGAGATTAGATGAACGTTTCTTTATCACGGTTTCAAGTTCTTCTGCTGTATTTCTTCTTATAAAATTTTGAAGTTCTTTGAAGGTAAGTGGGGTCATATAGAATTCCGTATCCGCTTTTTTCCCTACAAGTTTTACAAAGCGTAGGACAGCTTCGTCGGGACTCTTTCCGAACTGCTTTCTCGCATTCGGATTGACAAACAAAGAAGTGTCCAGCACATATTTTTTAATTGGCATAAGTAAGATTCACTGGTAGTATTTAAATTTCTTACCAATTCAGAGTATTCATGATCTCTTTTGAAGAATTCCAACGACAAAGAAATAAGAAATATTACATCACACGCGGGCTGGATTTTTTGAAGGACTTTAAAACATTCGCTGGTGATAAATACTTTATATCCGCGTTGGCAAAGGATTTTTATGCAAGAGTCAAGAAAAAAGGAACGATAAATATATACGAGATGGGGATTGGCGCGGGTACGCTTTTTGTATCGTTTATGTTATCATTGAGACGGCTTGATGCAACTTTTCCAGAGCGAATCGTTTACCATCTTTGCGATATCTCAGAAGAACTAGTTAGGAATGCTGTAAAACGCGGGGACGCATTTGGATTTAATACAGACGGAATCGTCTACGATGGCTTACCAACGTTTGTGAAGAATGCGGATTACATACTTTCGAATGAGTTGTACAGCGATTTACCTGCAAAGCTTTTGATGAATGATGATGGCGAAATTAAGGAGCTCTATATCGATGACCGCAAACACTTCTTCAAAAAATTTGCAGATGGGGACATTCGAGCATACATGAAAAGAATGCCAAATGGATACATCATACCTGTGAACGAACATGCAAAGAAGCATCTTCTTACTTGCAAAAAAGGCCTCAGAGCAGGAGGTTGGCTTGACATCTTTGACTATGGTTTTGCCTCTCCGTCGAGCATAACAGAGCTGCCGCAGAAGATGTGGAATGCTTCTATTTATCGGGAGTTCGGAGGCCAGATAACAACAGACCTAAATTTTCATTACATAGCGCAGGGCTTGAATGCAACAATCGAGCCGCAGAAAGAGTTTGTAGAACGGATATTGGGAAAGCATTTGATTGAAGACATAGACGCGATGCGATATCGAGAGTGTAAAGTTAAAACTAGAATCAGGGAAGAAGGTGATTTTTATCACATGAGAGTAGTAATATAAGTTAAAATATAAGTTAAGTTAAAATATAAGTTAAAGTACGTGACAATTACATGGTAAGCAAGACTAAAAAGGAGGTTTGGTATGTATCCTGAGGAAACGATAACGACAACCTCAAAAGGAGAGAAAGAGGCCAGAATACTCCTCTACCAGGGGAGGGTTATTGTATACAAATACAAAAAGCTTGATGGAACTGAGATTAAGGGAAAGTATAGTATTCTGATAATACCTGAAGGAGGCCAGAAAGAGAGGCTGATGATAGTCCAAACCGGAGCTGGAAAAGAGATGATAGTAAATAAAACAAATATACCTGGAAAGATGGCGTTCTACAATGAAAAGCATAAGACGGTGGTGTGGGTCTGAATGCTGAATTAAGGCCTAACGCTAATCTGATATTGGTCTGATATTAGTTTGAGATACACAAGAAGAATCTGGGATTGGACTGAACCTTTTCCCCATCCGAAAAGATTTAATACCGCTTGCAGAAAAATAGATCTACTTATAACCTGAGGTTGTTTTGCGGTTGATTGCATGCCAGAAGAGGATGTCTCATCCCTGAGTTCCTTTTTTCATGATTTCTTCAAACTGAGTTATGCTGAAAAGATAAACGATCTTCTTCTTTCCTATCCTGAGAAAAAAAGCCTTTTGGTTGATTATAAGGAACTTGAAAAATTCGATCCAGAAATGGCAGATCGTCTTATAAAAATCCCAGAGCTTGTCATAAAAGCGGCAGAGGAGGCGCTTATAGAAAAGAAGCCGGCCCTTCCTGGAGGGGTTGAGTTTAAGCCGCATGTTCGTTTTTTTAACCTTCCATCTGACACCATGTTAATAGAACATCTGAGTTCGGAAAACATAAATGAATTTGTAGCGTTCAAAGGCGTGGTCACAAAACGAACAGAGGTTATGCATAAAATCAAAAAAGCAGTATACCGCTGCGAACTCTGTAATCATCAGGAAAGTCATCTAGTGACAAGGGATTTTAAACCACCAAAAAGATGCCCTGATTGCAAAAAACTTGCGCTTGTTCATGTGGAAGAACTCAGCGAGTTTATAGACATGCAGCGAGCTGAGATACAGGAGTTACTTGAGAAGGTTCGAGGAGGCGCTCCTGCGGCTAAGGTTGAACTCCTCCTGGAAGACGACTTAGTTAACTCATTTGCGCCAGGAGATAACGTAGAGATATGCGGCATCATGAGATTAAAACAACCACAGAAATTTAGACATAGACAAGAGATGGTGTATGGAAGATATATCGAAGTAAACTCTGTCACTAGTATGAAAAGAGATTTTGAGGAAATAGAGATAACAAAGGAAGATGAACAGAGGATACTTGAGCTTGCTAAGGATCCACACATTGTTGAACATATCGTGAAATCCATAGCCCCCTCCATATACGGTCATGAAGAGGTAAAACAAGCACTTGCGCTTCAGCTTTTCGGTGGAACGCGCGGAAAGCAGATGCAGGGCGGTGCACCGATAAGAGATGATATTCACATTTTGCTGATCGGCGACCCAGGAATCGCAAAGTCGAGATTTCTCCTTAGTGTTAATGAACTTGCACCGAAGAGTATATACGTAAGTGGAAAGACTGTTAGCGGTGCGGGCATGACTGTTTCCGCAGAGAAGGATGAGCTCGGAGAGGGCGGATGGACGCTCAAGGCTGGTGCGGTCGTGCTTGCGAGTGGCGGAATTGTTGAGGTTGATGAGTTTGATAAGATAAACGAGGAAGATCGCGCAGCACTCCACGAAGCTATGGAGACACAGAGCATCTCAGTTGCGAAGGCAGGAATAATAGCAAAGTTCAAGGCAAAAACCGCCATCCTTGCTGCAGCAAATCCAAAGTATGGTAGATTTGACCAGAGCAGAAACCTTGCCGAGCAGTTCGACATCCCAGTAACCCTTCTATCAAGATTTGATCTAATCTTTCCAATCGTTGATGTTCTTGATGAAGAGAAAGACTCAAAGTTGGCAGAGTATATTCTATCGAGCCACAGAGGAGAATATGAGAAAGAAACCGAGACCGCATTGATAGACCGAGCTCTTCTCAGAAAATACATTGCATACGCTAGAAGACATCTTAGGCCTAAACTTACAAAGGCAGCATCCGATAAGATTCGCGAATTTTATGTAACGTTGAGGGGGAAGGGCCGAGATGCTGGTGCCGTTTCCATAACACCAAGATACCTTGAAGGTCTTGTCAGGCTCGCAGAGGCGCATGCAAAGATGAGAATGAGCGATACTGTTGAGGTCGAGGATGCAGAGGTCGCTGTCTCTTTGCTCAATTATGTAATGAAGCAGGTAATGATAGACAGAGAAACTGGTATGCTTGATGTTGATGTTGTTACAACAGGAAAACCAAAATCGATAAGAGAAAAGATGCAAAAGTACGATACCATAATGGACATCATACGTGAACATCTTCATCGTGAAGAGAGTGTAAGTATAGAAGAAATTATCGCTGATGCTGAGCAATACGGTATAGACAGAGTAACTGCAGAGCGAATAATCAGTGAACTTCTGAGAAAAGGAGATATATATGAGAAGGAGCATGGGTATATACGGATAGTGGGTGAGTAACGTCGTGTAGGCGTAAACAAAAGCCGCCAAATAAAGTGAGAGATATGCACATAGTCACAAAACTCCTTTTACTTTTTCTCGTATCGCAGCTTTTAGGTGTTTACTCCGGTATCGTTGTACTCTATGATTACGGAAGAAATCCATACGTAAGCGGAATGGTGGTCACAACAGATACATCTGATCCGTTCAATGCAGTTTTGTTTGCTGCGCTCATCCTTATTGGCGCTGGTTTGATGATCTTTTTGATAAAGATGTTTCATCTTTATGATATCGTGTTTCAGATTATGGAGTTTTTCCTAGTGGCAATGGCGTCATCTATTGTTTTCTACTCGATTATGAGGGTGGTTTCCGGTTATGAGATTAGTATGCTAACTGGCATCATTTTTGGGCTTATTCTCTCCATACTGAAAAGATTAACCCCTTTACTGAAGAATACTGCGGCTGTGCTTGCGACAGCAGGGGTTGGCGTTATTTTCGGCCTATCGCTTGCACCGATTCCAGCGATACTCTTTCTAGTTTTTCTTTCACTATATGACTACGCGTCTGTTTTTATAACAAAACACATGATCGAGTTTGCGAATTTTGTGATACGAAAAGACCTTGCATTTACTGTTACCGCGAAAGGGGTTGTGGCTGGAAAGGAGAGAAGGATAGACCTTGGAACCGGGGATCTGATAGCACCCATATTACTGGAGGTTTCTGTTCTTCCTCTTGGCTTTTATGCAACTGCATTCGTGTTTCTTGGGGCCTTTACTGCCCTGTGCCTCTTTTTGTTCCTCGTTTGGGAAAAAAGAATGGTGCTACCTGCACTTCCGCCGCTCGTCTTTGGAATGTTTATGGCATTTCTTGCAGGAATGCTCCTTGGACTGTATTAACAATTCTATCAAACGATGATGATCGCAGGCTTGTTCGGCATCGCATTTTTTGCTCTTTCATGCGCCACGACATTTTCCCTCTCGACAATTATGGTGCAACCGCTCTCTCGTTCAAAAAATTCTGCTGCTTCATTAAGTATCGCAAGTTCAGCTTCCTCAGACATGGGTTCGGGTAGTGTGTGAATATTTTTTATTATTTGTTTTGCAATAGTTGGAAGCTCTTTCATATGCTGTGCAAGCACAGGATCTGTCCTTGCAGCAGCCATTATCTTTCCAATTTCCTTCTGCTCTTTCGCTATTTTGTAGAGTCTGCGTTTCCACTCATCAGCCACACAAAGCGTTATCCTCTCTGGTTTTTTCCCCATTTTTGCCCCGATGAGCTCCATTATCCTATTTATATCCTCTGCCGTCTGTGCTATGAACTCCTCTGCTCTTTCCAGCTTATCATCTATTGCCTTTTCGTCTACCGCTGGGAATTCCTGCTCCACAATGAGCCCTTTCTTATCAAGAGCTTCCCAGAACTCTTCTGCAATATGCGGTACAAACGGGGAAATTGCGGTTGTCCACTTTTCGAAGAACTCTCTTAAATTCATCGTCTTTGTTCTTCTTGCGTACCACTTCAAGTCGTTTGTGAGCTCGTAAAAGAGCTCCATTGCAACCCCTCTTAAATCCACTGCTTCATAAAGTGCTTCTGCTCTCTTCAACCTCCTGTTAAGTTTTGACAATAACCATGCGTCTATCTGTTGTCTCTCACTGCGTTCATCGCAGCGTTTTAGTAATTCTTCGAAATACAGCAGTCTGCTTCTTATTCCATCAGCGACACTTCTGTTGAAGTCAGTATCATGGAGGAGGTCAGCTCCACATACTACTGAAAGACGAATAACATCCGCGCCATACTCTGCAATGGCTTTTCTTAACGGTAGTATGTTTCCCATGCTTTTGCTCATCTTTGCGCCGTCCATTAACACAAAACCATTTGTTACTATCTGCTTTGGCCAGTGTTCTTCTGGAAATATCGCTGTATGATTAAAGATGAAAAGTGCAAGATGATTTCTTATCAAATCCCCTGCGCTATGCCTGGAATCGACTGGATACCAATAGAGAAAACTTTTTCTAAGTGGCTCCCATTCTTTTTTCTTTTTCCCTTTTCCTAGAAATACATAATCGAAGAGCGCGTCGTTTATTTCTTTTTCATCGAAGGAAGAGAGTAAATGTGCTATCGTGTAGTATGCTGTATATATCGTTGAGTCCGAGAGCGCCTCTATTACCTTGCTTTCATCAAACGGGAATCTTGTGCCAAGTCCTTTTGCACGCGTGCATGGCTTTGTCTTTAACCAATCAATGGTTGCGAGAAGGGCTGCGCGGGTTTCCTCAGGCAAAATCCGCATCTTCGAGAGACAGTTTCGTGTTCTCTCCTTCCATTCCAGATTTCCATAATCAATAAACCACTGATCCTTAAGAATATTCACAATAACTCTCTCTCCGCATCTGCAATATAGAGGAGCGTTAGCAATCGTGTATATCTTTAATGCGTTGTTTTCAGAAATAAGATCTTCTGCAACTTTTTCCTTCGCTTGGATGACAGGCATTCCTTTGTATTTTCCTACGGCCATTCTGCCTTCATGTGCTTCTTTTTTATAAACCTCATTTGTTGCGTTCTCCGCCATTGGGTCATCTTGATTTTTTACCCCCATCCGTTCAACAACCTCTCGTGCCGGCGCCTTTCCGTAACCAGGAAGTTCGATAACCTGTGGCATCTCTATATCGCCCTTTCCAAGGTCGCGAAGTGCAAGATAATCATAGGGCGCGTGCGCTGGAACCGACATCACTATTCCTGTACCTACATCTTCCTTCACGAATGTAGCAGGATAAATCGGAACGACAGAACCAGTCATAGGATTCTTTGCTTTCACACGCAGAAGCTGTTCTGCTTTAACACCTTGAAGGATATCCATTTCGACTTGGTAACCAATCATCTCTGCTGCTTTTTTTGCGATATACACAATTTCTCCGTTTAATTTTGCTCTTACATACTCTCCATTTGGGTTTATCCAGATGTTAGTCACGCCATAAACAGTTTCTGGTCTATAAGTGGTAACAACAAATGAGCCGCTTCCATCATCCGCAGGAAATTTTATCACAGTTACCTGTTCAAGCTCAGGGTCTATATCCCCTTTTGTATCATGCGCGCTAACAGCCTGTCTATCGTTCGGGCACCACGCAATTGGATACTCTCCTTTCACTAAATAGCCAAGTTCTTTTAATTTTCTGAATTGCCATTGAATAAATGCATTAAACTTCCGATCAAAGGTGTAAAACTTTCTTCTCCAGTCTATGCTGTATCCCATCTCCCGCATTCCTTGTTCAATCTCATGGGAAAAATATAGCACAAGTTTTTCAGGGTCAGTAAGGGTTTTTGTTTTTTCCTTGCTAATGCCGTAAATTTCGGAAAAAATCTTTATGATCTCTTGGTCTCGGCTTGCAATCCGCTGAGCCATTGCTATGATCGGAGTACCGGTGACATGAAAAGCCATTGGGAAGAGCACATTATAGCCTTTGAGCCTGAGATAACGAGCGTACACATCCGTAGTTGTGTATGTCCTTCCATGGCCGATGTGCTGTGGAGAATTTGGATACGGAAACGCAGCGGTTATAAGCTTTTTCTTTTTTTCGTTCGGTTCTGCATCAAAACACTTTTTCTCCTGCCATATTCTATTCCACTTGGCATCGATTTCTTGAAAATTCATGAATATTGGGTGTTAGATAATCTTTTTAAATTCATGATCTTCTTTTTACTTAACACGTACGTGCGATTGGATGCACGGCAAGGACGTGAGTATTATGGGAGAGAGGGAGCAAGAAGAAAAAAAGACAGAGAAACAAACCGAAAGATCTCCAGAGAAGTCGATGGACGAAATCGTAAAAGACATAGAGAAAAATATTTTTTCGTTGAAATTTTATCCTGTAGCAGTGGACGAGGACTCTAAAAATGAAGCAGTAACAAATATTTTGAAACTTTACAAGGATGGAAATGAAACCGTTAGACAGCTCATTCTCTTTATGCTTCATGAGTCACTCTCTCAATATTTTGAGTTCAAGACTGTTCATGTTTATGATTACTTTAAAGCAAAAAATCCGCACGATGAGCCAGCGCGATTAAGGATGGAAGTCTATAGGGCTATGTTCAACTACAACACGTCTGCGGAAGGGCTAATGGAAATAATAACACTTCTAGGTAAAATGAGCGAGAACGACGACGCAGCAAAGCTGCTTACATATCATTACAGCAGAGTCTCAGCAATAGAGACAGAGGCCCATTTGATGCTGAGAAATTCTATAATAAACGCGCTCGGAGAATCAAATTCACCGTATGCTCTTTCTGCTCTTCTTCAGTACGCAAAGTATACAGATAACGAAAGGACGTTCCAGAGAATAATGGCGGCCATAGGGAAATGGAGCGAAAAAATCCATACAATAAAAATAAGCGAGGGAAAGCGCAAAAAACTAAAAAAGGAACTTGAAGAAGTAATACGAGAATTTAAGACGACGCACTATGGTTGAGACTATCGTTTTTGATTAATCTATTATCTCTACTCTATCTATCTGTGAAACATTAAACACCATCGAAGCTTTTTGCATGAATACCCTGGTATTAAGAATTGGATATTTAATTTTTTGAAGAAGCTGAACTGCAAGCGGCTTTAATACCTGGTTGAATTCTCCGGTTCTAAATATCGAATATAAATGAATTTCTGGTAGGTTTAAATCGATGAGACGTGAAACTAAGTCTGGCCTTAGCTCAATAAATAGCCCATAAGGCACTTTGAATTCATTTGTATTCTTTTCATTTCTTATGAAAAACACCGGCGCGCGATCTTTAGTAATTTCGAGCCCTAAATTGACGCTTTCTATCTTGGTAAGCGTAAGTATTCTTTCTTCAGTTTTGTCATGCGCATTGTCTAACACATATTTTTTTCTAAGTTCAAATGTAGGACTGTAAATAGTTGTCTTTTTTTCAACAGGTTCAGACACACAACTTTCAGTGTGCATACTTATGAGTGGACCACGTTTCATGATAGCATCTTTTTCCAACGGAAGTATATATCGAGCAATCGGTGGGACTGCATTCTTTCCGGCGATTGGGGGTTTTGCACTCGAAATTTTAACCATGATATACTATGTTATATAACATTTTAAAAAACTTGCGGTGCGCCAAAAAGTTTTAATTTTAATCATCTAATTTTTCACATGATTTTAATTAAAGATGCGACGATCGTTGCCGAGAAGATATTCAAAGGAGACATTTTGATAGTTGAAAACAGAATAGAAGAGATCGGAAAAAACATAGAGGAAAGGACTGAGGAAACGATAGACGCAAGAGGAAAGATCGCGATTCCTGGACTTGTAAATACTCATACCCACATAGCAATGACGCTCCTTCGTGGATACGGTGAAGACCTTCCACTACACGAGTGGCTTCAGAAAAAAATATGGCCCGCGGAAGCGAGGCTATCTGCAAAAGATGTACGATGGGGTTCCCTACTCGGTATTATTGAATGTATAAAAAGCGGGGTTACTGCTTTCAACGACATGTACATTTACTATGTTGAAGAGACCGTAAAGGCAGCACTCGAGGCTGGAATTCGTATATCTGTTCCACGCGCAATGTTTGATTTGGTGCCTGGTAGAGAAACGAAAAAAGAGCTTTCCGCAGCTACAGAATTTGTCAAGAAATGGAAAGGCACAAACGACCTCGTAATTCCAATCGTCTCCTGTCACGCGCCGTATACTTGCAGCGAGGAACTACTCATCAACGCAAAAGAGTTGGCAAACAGAGAGGGTCTAAAGTTTCATATTCATCTAAGCGAAACGAGAAAGGAGGTATTTGATATATTGAACACAAAGAGAAAATATCCGTTCGAATATATGGATTCCCTTGGGCTCGTTGATGAGAACAGCATATTTGCGCATGCTGGATGGGTAACAACGCGGGAGATTGCGCTCGCAGGAAAAAAAGGTGCAAGTATTAGTCACTGCCCGGTTAGCAATCTCAAACTGGCAACTGGTGGAATATGTCCGATAAGTGAGTTCGATGCTGCAGGAGCAAATGTGACGATAGGCACAGATAGTGCTGCTAGTAATAACTCTCTCAACATGTTTGAGAGCATGAAAATTGCCGCACTTCTTCAAAAGCATCAGTACTGGAAAGCAGATGCCATCCCGCTCAGAAAGATATTTGAGTTTGGTACAAAAAATGGCGCAAGAGCGCTTGGACTGAACAGCGGGGGCATAGAAAAAGGAAAACTCGCAGACATTGTTTTGCTTGAGAGAAGCGGTAATCTTCTTCCAGAATACGATTTGGTTGCAAATATTGTTTACTCTGGAGGCCCGCAGAACGTTAGTGATGTTATCATAAACGGCAAAATAGTTATGAAGGACAAAAAAGTACTTACTTTAGACGAAGAAGCAATAAACGAAGAAGCAAAAGGCGCAGCAGAGGCACTTGCAGCAAGACTTTTGTAAAAGTGCGCACCTTTATATATTTTTCTTATTAAATGTACAAATGTGTAAGGCGTGATAAGTGTAAAAATATAAGAGAGAATATAAGAGAGAATATAAGAAAGTATTAAGTATTTCTGTTGAAGAAAGAATTTAAAGAGGGAGATAATGGCTGGTCCGGTTTATAAGAGTGCGGACAAAGCAAGGCGGGATTTATATAGTTCTCATCGTAGGTGGGCTGCTTCTCTTGAGCCGACCCCAGATGTTCTTCAAAAAGCCGTTTTGAACAGAGATCTTATTCCCGAGATGGAGAAGCAGGCCAGAGAATATCGCTCAGCGATAATCGAGTATTTTAAAAACAAAGAGATCACAGAAAAACAATTAGTTCTCGAATTAACAAAGGTTGACGCTGTTCTTCAGCTTGTAATGGCATGGAATTCCCTTATTCCAAAAGCCGAGAAAGAAAAGGACCTTCCAACGCTTTTCATGATTGATTTCTCTATTGCGAGAGCAAACAATTGGATAACAGAAGGCTGCTTTGAACTTCCAAAAAAAGACAATTGCTATCGTGATGAAAAAGAAAATTTACTCTTACCGAAGAACGTGATCTATCGAATACGCGTAATGCAATCTGATACTTACATGATACATAAGAAGCGTATAAGCGTAGAGGAAGGTCTTAGAGCATACATTGCGTGTAATCTCTCGTCTTCTTACAATGCTATTGAAGAAGATTGCAAGAAATACGGCATTGAGTTTAAGTCAATTGAAGAAATAGAAAACGATTGCATTGCTGCTGTTAAGAACGGCTCTTATGATCGCTCTAACTCGCTTGGAAAATGAACCTAGTATACGAGCTGCGCAATCTTAAGCAGAAACGCCTCTTGCAGCTTTTTTCCTTTCTCAAGGGCAATTTGCCAGAACACGCGCTCGAGCGCTTCTTCTCTATTCAATCTCAACACCCAGATTAGGTCTTGCGCATCCCGAACCGTTCTATAGTTAGTACAATATCTGTAGATAATGTTTATAGCATTCATTTCTTCTTTGCTTATACCAACCTCTTCCAGCATCTTCTCCTTTATTGGCGTTCCATCCTCACTGCCTTTTATATTGTCTATAAAATTCACAAGAAAATCTGCCCTGGCGAGCGCATCTGCCGGGAGATGCTTTCCGAGTGATTTCAAGGTAAAAAGCGCTCTCAATTCATCCATGTTTTTTCCCACTGATTCGATGACAGTAAGTTGCGGGTAGAAAGGCGTGTGCACGATACGCCCTTCTTCATTTACTTCTGTAGGTTTAGCCTGAATTGTTCCAAGAATCGCCTTTATTAATCTATCTTCATACCTTTCCCATTCTGAGATGTTCATATTTGCGTGATAGTGATAATATGAACCAGGAATTCTTTTTATGACGATGCCCGTATCTTCTTTAAATCGTTCCACCCCATGAAGCCCTGCGGATGTAAGGGCGTTACCAAATGCATTTCCCCATATCGTATTAAGTCCTGTTAATGCGTAGCTGTTTGATATGATGGCGGAATAACATTTTCTAAGACCTTTCGCTCCATTCCCGTCCCACCCATCATTAAGAATTCTAAAAAGGCTTTTGATGTGCTTTTGATCTTTTAGGGCGTACTTAAGTTGAATAACAACTCCGCCGTTTTTGAGCTCTTCCGCTGATGCGTCATCAAGCTCAGTGTGGATGTCTACTCTACCGCTTTCAAACCTTAAGTCGCGTGGTAGCGCATGCATCCATGGCTTTTCGCCCTCCATCGTCTTTATTTTCTCCTTTATGAAATCATTTTGTTCTTTGGGCAAAACTCTTTCGACAACCGGGCCTTTCATGTTATAAGCGGTTACTACCTCTGGATGCTTGAAAACAATAGATGCAGCGTGCAGGTTCAACTTCAACTTTTTTGCTTCTTTTCCTTCGCCTACAACAACTTCAAATTTGTAATTCTCCCTTTCTCTATAAATTCTTTCCTTTGCGGCAGCAAGATTTTCAGTAAATACTTTAGCGGTATAGGGACTAATGGCATTACCTGCCGCGTGTGTTGCAGTTTCATCTGAATACTGAGAAACCCTTATGTTAAACATATCAATTCCATTGTTCTGCGAATCGCAGAATGTCGCTTTAGCGGCTGCTGTTTGGGTATCTATGAATGCCGCTATGCATGCATCTCCACCATTTCTTGTTAGAAGAGAATTTTTCATATTGACTCTAGCGCAGTCGAATGTCGCGATAAAGTAGAAAACTGGTTTTCCGTCCGCTTTAGCAGCTTTCTCCTTCCAGAGTTCTGCAGCGTCTTTGTAGAGTGCATTGATATGATCTCTTCCATCAGCCAGCACTGTTTCTGTCTGTTTCTTGAGATACTCGGAGAGCGGTGTCTTTTTTGCAAAGTCGCTCCCCTTTTTCTCTTTAGCATATCCTGATTGTTCGTGTTTTTCTTGGATGCCTGCCTTCATAAACTCTCCCAAAGTCATTTTTTATGACTTTTTATGGATATATAAGACATAAGGATATATAAAAACCTTTTCATTCCATATTTTCTAACAAAATTGCTGCTGCTATATAGCGGTTAGAATCAGAAAACGGCTTCTAATCTTTTGAGCGCCGTTAGTTTCTCTCTTTTTTCAATCCTTGCTTCGGTTACAGCGTCTCTTAGAAATTCTATGCTTTCATCGTATATTTCCCTCTCAACTGGATAAGGTATCCCATCTTTGCCGCCGTGAGCAAAAGAGTATTTTATAGGATCCTTCCAATCAACTTCTGTGCCATAAATCAACTTTGAGAGGAGTGCAAGCGCTCTCAAACTCTTGGCGCCAATACCGCGAAGCGCAACAAGTTCCTCATAATTTTGCGGTTGGTACTCATACGCAGCATGCAGCATCTCCCAGTCGCGCTTTGTCAAATCGCATTCTAATATCTCATGCCTCTGCGGCATCCTAAAATTGCCAAAGAGCGCACTTTGTCCATTTAGATATTTTTGAAGCCGTATTGGGTTATCTCTTACAAGGTCTACGCTCGCCTTTCTTGTATTCTCGGAATTCCGGCTTACAAGGTTCAGAACCTCCTCTTCCTTAAATCCGATTATCTCGTTCTGTGGGGCTTCAACAAAATTTTTTGTGTTAAACCAATGATATCTCCGCGCGTACCCTCTTAAGCCGTTCATTCCCTGCTGAATAACTGCCCAATTGCCGAGTTCATCGAATAAAAAAAGATGGTGATAAAGCTGATATCCATCTTGAATGCAGTTGTTATCAACCTTTGCGCTCAATCTAGTCGCTTTTATTAGCGCTTCGGTTTCTTTGCTGCTTATCCCCAAACGTTCGCTTTTCTTCAAGATCTCATCAGGTGTTTTACGAGATGTTTTTCCTTTCCCACCGCAGACAGCAATTCCAATATTTGCATTTATACCCTCTTTTAATGCCCCACAGACAGTTGTGGTTAGGCCGCTTGAATGCCAGTCAAAACCAAGAGCACAGCCAAATGCCTGAAAGAAAAGCGGGTTGGAAAGTCTGAAGAGGAATTCGCGTGAACCATATTCTTCAATTATAATTTCTGATATACTACCTGCAAGCACTTTCATTTTTGCAAAGAGCCACGGGGGACATTTGCCAATGTGCAACGGTAACTCCATCGAACCTGTTTTCATGATAAAATATAGGTCCTCGAGGTTTTAATAAATTTAGCTATGAAGACCGGTCAAGCTGGTGCTTACTTGAAATCCGTAGACCAATTCGTTGAACTTAAACAAATAGAGATGGGAGAAACTCAATAACCCTTACGGATGGATCTATAATGTTATATTGCGGATGCATCCGAAGATAATGCGTTCTTATTCCTTTTTCAAATTCAGTTCTTACAAGTTTTCCGCTTAAAAATTCTTTTGGGAAGAGATCCCTATAAGGCTTTACAACTATTCCTTCCATAAGCGTTTTTTCCCTAGTTTTTTTGATGCATGCATATGCGGATAACCCAATTAATTTAGGAAGGTCTTCCATACGTAAAATTCCTGTTGCGATGACAGGAACAGGAAAGAATAGTGCGGGAGAAATCCCGTCGACTTGTAATTTTCCTTCCCTGAAGGCATTTGAAAGCTCAAGCTTCTCATCAGAAAAGACAAACACCCTTCTTTTTTTATCATATATATCGAAGATAGCATACCTTCCCGGAAGAACATAAAAGATGCTGTGCTGCTTTTTCATATCTTCTGCGAATATAATATACTCGCTTGTCTCAAAAGAAACTGGCTTTCCATCCATTTTTTCCTCAACGACAACCTTGCCGCTAAGAAGCTTTTTAACCTCGTCCTCTTTGAGTGTGTTTTTTATTACCTTGCATCCTTTGAGTGGAAATCTTTTTGGCTTTTGATATCTTATTTCAACCATAAACCTCCTCCAATTACCTTATTATTGTTTGTATTTATACCTGTACTAAATTTTGTATAAAAAGGTTTAAATGGTTATCAAATAGCTTTGCTTGTGTTACATCATGTGTTAATTTATAAAACGAAATGTTTATTAATTGTTTAACACATAATTATATCATGAATAACACAAAATTGATGTTTAAAGAGGCATCTTCAGTATCCTCTACACGCCAGAGTGTAAAAACCAGTTTAAAATTCGACCCTTTCGTAGAATTACCTAAATTTCACAAAGAGGTCTTTGTTTTGGATACTTGCTATCTTATTAGGCTTGCGCGTTCAGGCTATGGTGTTTACACTACTCTAAAGCAACTTTCAGAAAAAGGAGATGTTATAGTGACGAGGCAGGTTGTTGACGAATTTCAGCGGAACGCTCAGACGAAAAGGGATATTAAAAAGGAGGATGTCGCTGAGCTTTATCGTGCGATAAATGAGGGAATTGTCTCTCAGGAGAACATTGCTGTTTCAAAGGAGGAGCATCAGGAGCTCTCTAGGAGAATGCAGGAAAAATCTCACAAGAAAAACAGACGTCTGGGGTTGGGAGACGCCTCTATAGCAATTCTTACTGACGTTCTTAAGGGGCTTTATCAAAAGATTAACATTATAAGTGAAGACAGCGACTTATTCGTACTCCTTCCTACATCAGAGGATGTAACTATCCGCTCTTTCTTCTAGTAAGCCTGAATGAATATTTCTAAAAAAAAAAAAGAAAAAAGTTGATTACCTTAAGCAGGCTCCATTCTCGCATCTCTGCGAAGGACAAACAATCTGCTCTGACACTACATTACCTGCTGCTCCTGCCGCGCAATAGTACTCTATCAAGGTGTATCCATCTAAGCACCGGTCAGCATACCTTCCATATTCATTTTCGATATAACCTGTTGCTGCTCCAGCTGTATATATATCTCTTCCGTTGTCTGTTTCCTCGCATTGAACGGTTTGCGGTCTTGGTTGGCATTTTCCATTAGCGCAGCCATACTCACATCTAAAGGTATCTGATTTTACTACGTTGTCTTCACAGTAGTATTCGCGCACGTAATCCTCCTTAACACAAGTATCGTACCACTTGCCATATCTTCCGTCGTAGTCTCCTTCTGTGTATCCTGCTCTCTCAGTATTTTTCCCATCATCACTATCGAAACAGATCACCTGCCTGCATGCGCCATTTTCGCACCCCTGAGGACAGGTATATGTCGTATTTTTCATCCTGCCGTTGTCGTCGCAGTAAAACTCTATGAGCACAGGGACGTTGTACGCAACAAGCGTTCCTATTCTCTCTGTACAATAATCTGTTCCACTCTGCTCAACACCGCCATAGCGCGCGCGCACAGTTCCACTCACGTTATAATTTATTCCTCCGTCTGAATCTGTGCAGTAATCCTGAGTCGGTGGAACGCACACGCCATTCGCATTGCACACAAGGCCTTCACAACACGCAATGCCACTTGGTTGCCCAGGAAGCGCACATCGTTCTCCAGTTTCTGCACATTCCTCCTCTTCGTAAGGTTGGCAATATCCATTTATGCACTTATAGGGCTCGCAGCATTCACCGTAATACGTTGGTCTTTGAAGTCGTGTAACTGGTTGAAGTTCTGTTGGTCCATAACCGCATAGATTATTCTGTTGGATGCATGTGTGATCCTCAGGCACGCAACGACCATTTACGCAAATATCCCCATCGCAACAATCCCCATAATATCGTGCGCCAACGAGATGAGCTGGTCTTCTCTGGATATACAACGTCGATGACCCATTGGTTGAAACGTTGCTTGGAGCACCTACAGTTCTCGTGGTTGTTTGTGTGGTTTGGGTAATCGTTGGCGTGGTGTATTCAGGTCCGTAACCGCAAAAGCTTCCTGTCTCTACGCATTCTTTTTTACATTCCTCCTCGCACGGTTTACATTCAACGCCACATTGAACATATACATAACCGCACTGTCCAGGAAGTTGCACAAGTTCTCCTATGGGCTTCCCATCTGCTGTGATCGTGCGATTTCGTACCAGTGAACCTGTGAATGCCTGTTCGCTTTGCCCAATTATAACTGCTCCGCCTTTTTCCTGCTGACCTGGAAGCGTCAGCACTCCTGAAAAAAGACCAAGAAGTGCCAAAACGACTAGCGCCAGCACAACCATAATAATCTTAATTATAGAGTCCATGGAATAGTTATTAAGTAATGGTTTAAAAACACTACTGATAACGTCATAAGGTTTTTGTCTATTATGATTCTTTGGATGGATTAGGTTCAAAGAGTCGATAATGCAATGTGGTTCGGGCCGAAGGCGAGAAAGTCGAATTTTCACAACTAACTTACCAAACTGAATAAACCAAATAGGATGAATAAAATGGCTGTGATTTTACTTATCACGTTGCTTGGGATTTTTTCAGCAAGTTTTGTACCTATTAAAACATATATCGCAATCACCACTGCAAGCGCTGAAATCAATCCTGCTAGGACGAGGACAGGGGATTGATATTTAGCGGCCAATAGACCAGAGGTTATCTGTGTTTTATCTCCAAATTCACTAAGAAATACAGTTAGAAATAAGCTTGCTACTGGCATTTTAGTTGAAAGTTTTTTACCATCCTCTTTGACTTTAATGAAATATGGCTGAGCAAGGGTCCATAGTCCAAAAAGAATAAACAAAACCGCAATTAATGTTTTAATTAGATCAAATGGCAAATAAAAACTAAAAAAAGCACCCATCAAAATAGCAAGCACATCCATTAAAACCTGCGCAGATAATCCGATAAGAAAAATCTTAAATGGTGATTTGTATTTTAACGCCAAGCCCAGGATTACTAATTGAGATTTATCAGCAATCTCTGAAATTAGCACTAATGCAAAAGTAACAATAAACGGTTCAAGCATATCTTTTGATTATGAAGTGCTCTTTAAGTATCTATCGATATGGAAGATCCTCGGCTCGTTCTTTAAGAAAATTCGATTGCGTATAACTGCTGAGCGTGAAAGGCACGAAGTTAGACACGCTCTGTTATACGCAACGAATACCCCACTGCGAATTATATTAAGAGGTTACAAGGAAAGCCCACCAGGGTCCCTGCTGTCTCTCCACCGCGCCACTCTGTGCATGTATCCTTGCCTGTATTGGCAGTTCTACATCGAACAACCACAGGAGCTTCCCTACCTTTGTTCCGTTTATGTCGTAGTAAGGATTACCGTTCTCCACAGTTAGCCGCACGTGATCCATCTTCTTGAGCCTTAATTTTTCAGGGATATCTGCCGGTAGCACGGTTACGTTTGCATCGCCCGCAAGGAACTCCCGATTCTGTATACGAATCGTTTCCCTTGTCCTTACGCGCGTGCCGTTCTCCTCGATTTCCACGTCCTCGTCATCGCTTGAGTTGAACGCGAGAACACGATCCCGTTCCTGCACCCTCAATCTGACCTTAAGGGTCGCGTTAAGGGGTATGCTTTCGCTGTCAACTTCGATAGAATGATTCTGCGCTATTATTCTTACAACTTGCCCCTGTGGCACGTCAAGCGTATCGTTTTTCCTGTACTGTATTATCTGGTGGACCTGCGCCGATATCCCTTGGGCGTTGTCTTTCCCAACTTGCGCTTGTTCTTGAATCCGTTCCTGCTCGCGGACCGGTTCGCCCTGGCCGGCTGCGCCAACCGATTCGCCGACATCTATCACCATGCTGCTGCCCTTTTCATTCGAGCCGTACGGTGCTGCAACTATCCCAACAATCAGCAACAGCCCAAGCAATAGGATTTTTTTCATGTTATCACCTCTCAGAAATTATTTACACAACGAATTAATTTTTCTAAGAAGCTTTTTAAATCTCAGCGCGTCATCGTACATCGCCATATTGTTAAAGAGAACGTAGCATTCCTTGCATTTCAGCGAGAGAACCTTTTCTTTCAGCTGTTTGAGCTCTTTGTCAGAAAAAACATATTGGTACATCGTGGGCTTTCCGAATCCATGAAGCCTGAAATAAGCTATGCCTTTCTTTCCAAAATGCTGCGGTTCATTCCTCAGCGGGTCAACGCAGTTTACAAGGTCAAATTTCCTGCATATCTCCTTTATCTTCTCCGGTTCGTTCCACCATTTTCCCCTTGGTTCCCAGGCAAGAATAAGGCTATCTCTTTCTATCTTCTGAAGAAATCCACTCATCTTCTTAATATTCACAGCACTTGGTCCAAAGCTTCCAGGCGTCTGCAAAAGCAGTATTCTTGCCTCGAGCGCCGCGCATATCTCCTTCATTCTTTCAAATGCCCAGAATGCTTCCTTCTCGAAAATAGCCTTGTGTGTGATTATCTGGCTTGCTTTCACTGTAAATTCAAATTTCCTGCTTTCCCCTCTTGCTTCGCTGAGCCACTTCTCTGCAGTGGAAACCTTTGGAATCCGGTAGAAGGTTGAATTCACTTCTACAAGTGAAAACAGCGACGAATAAGCAGATAGAACAGATGGAAACTGCTTCTTCCAATCTGCGCCAAAGCGTGCGCCAGGCATTAGATAGCCCCACCCGCAGCATCCTATTTTTATTTTCGGTTTCACGAGATTAAAAAGGCAAGAGTGCTTAATAATCTATCGAATTTCGCATAGCCAAAAGCCAACGTATATAATCACTTCCATGTATATTATAGCTCATGGGAAGCCATGGGAAATGCTTAAGATTCAAGGATGTTATTCAGAAGGATGTTAGATTTAAAAACGCCAGCACGGTTGTGTTTTTTGTTCCACATACCTCCGAGTATTTTGCAGTCAGTCCACTCATTTCTGAACTCTCAGAGAGACTTATAGAAAGTGGAAAGAGGATAATAAAAGAAGTCAGAAATGATATGCGCAGCCGGATTCTTCGTACCACTCTTAAACTTTCTGAGGCTGGCGCATCAGCGCGCGAGTCTGATGTTATAGAAAAATTGTTTAGACTTGAGGATACTTGGATAAGGCTGCAAAGGTTGACTGAACTGATCGAGAAAAATCCAGAGGGAGTTATTCTCGAAATGCATGCTCTCGACAGAGACTATCAGGAGAACGATAAATTCCCGATGGCTGATTACTTCTATAGGCTGCCTGGCACAAGAGTGTTGGTTATAAG
>JAWCKZ010000003.1:0-99075 GCA_038851325.1 Candidatus Bilamarchaeaceae archaeon | reverse complement strand
ACATTTCTGCGCTTAAGATAATAAAGGATTTCACTGCTGCAATCATGAAGTATTATGAGGAGAAATACCGCAGAGCAAAGAGGGAAGAGCGTTATAGCATGCTAAGGGAAAGGGGAGAAATGCTGGAACCGCTTTCCATGGTTACGGACAAGATAGCAAAGACGCAGCTTCCTAATCCTTTGAATGAGAAGGAGCCGATGAAATGGAATGGTCCTAAGGCAGAAGCAGAGAGAAAACTACAAATGAAAAGAAAAGCGACTATGTAATGAACTGACTGAGAATCTATATGATAGTAAAAAACTATGTTTGGAGCTTCTACTGGATCGAGCTTTGCTGCCTGGGTGCGCAGAAACTGATGTTTCTAATGTCTATTTTGCTTGCAGAAGTCGCGCTCAGTATAGAGAGAGCCAACGACCTGTTGCTCTCCTACTTCCTCACGATCGTTGTGAAGGATATTAAGGAGAGATACAATGTTAGGGAAGGGCAAAAGCTTGAGATGTTTGCCAGAATTCTGGCAGAAAATCCCTCTACTCTTTTATCAATCAGGAGGATTGGCAGAAACATTGGTATAAGCGCTGCGACTGCAGAAAGATTTGCCTCCTATTTTGAAGAGGTCTATTTCATAACCTCTATTCCTAAATGCTCATCTCGTACATACGAGCCGATAAAGAGTATGAGAAAGATATATCTTTCAGACACCGGTTTTCACACCCTTTTCTATGCTGGAAGGGGGGAGAAGAAAGCAAGGGTGATGGAAAACACTGTTGCAGTGGAGCTTCTCAGACGCTATGGCCGTCGCAATATCTTCTATTATTCCACACCAGATGGCTATGAGGTCGATTTTCTCGTTAGAGAAGGGAATCGCATTACCCAGATGATACAGGTCGTCTATGATATCGAGGATGAAAGGGTAATGAAGCATGAATTGCGTGCGCTTGAGCGGGCTGCCAGCATTTTTAAGTCAGCAAACCTTCTCGTAATAACCAGAAGCCAGGAAAAAACAGAACGATTTGGCAATATGGAAATAAAATTCGTAAAGCTTTCGAAATGGCTGCTGGAGCCTGATCTTGCTACTTACGTCAAACAGCCGGTTGGATAAGTCGCATCTTAGGTGCGAGATCAGGTTGGAAAAATCAGCAATTGCTTCTGAGCACTTCAACGTGGTCAAGCCTTGCCACGTGACAAGCGTCCATAAGTAAACACAGTAATTGCAACGCCTCGCACAATCTAAACAAATCTTTTTAATCCTTTTTAACATAAATTATAACATGAATAAGAAAACATTGTGGGACAGGCTTACAGACTGGAACAGAAGCCCTGTTTTGAGAGGTATTGATGGATTACGAGTAAAATGGTACGTTCATCAATTGAAGGATAAGGAGGGGAATGTGCGATATAGGGCTGCTTGGGCGCTTGGGGAGATTGGAGATGCAAGGGCTGTTCCTGCTTTAATAGATGCTTTGAAGGATAATGAGTGGTATGTGCGAAAAGGGGCTGCTGAGGCGCTTGGAAAGATTAGAGTGAATGAAGAACAGTTGAAAGAGATTACTCGAATGCTTGAGGAAGGGAAAACATGGGAAGAGAGAAATGGGGCTGCTATAGCGCTTGGGAAGATTGGAGATGCAAGAGCTGTTCCTGTATTGATAGATACTTTGAAAAACAAGGATTGGTTTGTGCGATATAGGGCTGCTAAGGCGCTTGGGAAGATTGGAGTGAATGAAGAACAGTTGAAAGAGATTACTCGAATGCTTGAGGAAGGGAAAACATGGGAAGAGAGAAATGGGGCTGCTATGGCACTTGGGGAGATAGGTTTTGATAAGATTCCTATAGAGAGTAAGGTACTTGTTCTTCTAATTCTTGAAGGAATGGATGAAGTTGTTGCTATCGGAAAGCCTGCTGTTCCTGCGTTGATAGATACTTTGAAGGATCAGTATGTGCGGTATAGGGCTGCTATAGTGCTTGGGGAGATTGCTGAGAAAACAGCAGATAAAGGAGATCATATTTCTGCGCTTAAAATAATAAAGGATTCCACTGCTGCAATCATGAGGTATTATGAGGAGAAATGCCGCAGAGCAGAGAGGGAAGAGCGTCGCAGCCTGCTGAAGGAAAGGGGAAAAATGCTGGAACCGCTTTCCATGGTTACGGACAAGATAGCAAGGACGCAGCTTCCTAATCCTTTGAATGAGAAGGAGCCGATGAAATGGAAACTGCCTAAAACAACGGATAGCGAGTGCAAACAAGAGAAGAGAAGGACAATTAAAAATAAATAGAGAACGAATGATAATACGTTTATGAATTCGGATAGAGATTTAGTCATAAAACCAAAACATATAGCCATAATACCGGACGGAAATCGGAGATGGGGCGAAAAGCACGGAAAGAGTAAGAAGGAGGCGTACGCAATCGGCATAAGGCACATAGGCGATGTGCTAAAGTGGTGCAAGGAAGCAGACATTCGTATTCTTACGATGTGGGGCTTCAGCCTTGAAAACTTCCAAAGAGATAGGGAAGAGGTTGAAGGGCTTTTTGAGCTTTTTAAGGAGAATCTGAAGAAAGCGCTCGAGAGCGATGAGAAGAATAAGTACGAGGTGAGAGTCAGATTCTTCGGAAGAATTCATCTTTTTCCGAAAGAGATTCAAGACATGATCAAAAAGGCTGAAGAGATAAGCGCCAAAAACGAAAAATACATGCTCAATCTTCTACTCTCATATGGTGGACGAGCTGAGATAGTCGATGCTGTCAATGCAATAATAAGAGAAGGAATAAAGGAGGTTAACGAAGAGATTTTAAGTGCTCACATGTATACAGCGCACATTCCAGACCCTGATTTGATAATAAGAACATCCGGGGAACAGAGGCTAAGCGGCCTTCTCCCGTGGCAGTCTGTCTATAGCGAGCTCTATTTCTGCAAGAAGCTGTGGCCTGATTTCTCGAAGCGCGATTTCATGGCAGCGCTAAGGGCATACGCAAAAAGAAAGCGAAGATTTGGGAGATAAGCCACTAATCCCAATGGTAGATATAGTTGGCTGACCTGATACAACTTGCCCCAGCTGACAGATAGCCATCTTGGCGGTAACAATTCCGCAAGCAGGGATGCACGGCCAAAAGGAGAAAACGCTTAAAACCTAAAGTGAGAAATCCTTTTATGCGAATTGTTGCAGACCTTCACGTTCACAGCAAGTATGCGAGGGCAACAAGCAGCAGGTGCGATGTCGATGGCTTAGCAGAAGGCGCGAAGACAAAGGGGATAAATGTAGTAGCGACCGGCGATTTTACCCATCCGGCATACTTTCACGAACTTAAAGAGAAGTTGAGGAAAGAAGAGAACGGCCTGTTTCCCTACGCTGGGGTTCATTTCATCCTTTCCACCGAAGTGAGTGTTGTTTATGAATTGAACAGAAAGATAAGAAAGATACACCACGTAATTCTAGCACCTGGTATGGAAGAAGCAGAGCAGATAAATGATCGACTGACAAAATACGGAAACCTGACAGCGGATGGCAGGCCAGCGCTCTCAATCTCATCCGCAGGCCTGGTTGAAGAGCTTCAGACAATCTCAAAGAAGATTGCAATAATCCCAGCACATGCCTGGACGCCATGGTTCGGGATTTTTGGTTCTGTTTCTGGTGTCAATTCAGTTGAGGAGGCATTTGAAGATAAGGCAGATGCAGTATTTGCATTGGAAACCGGGCTTAGCAGCGATCCCTCAATGAACTGGATGCTAAGCTCACTGGATAAATACACCTTGGTCTCAAACAGCGACTGCCACAGCCCTGAAAAGCTCGGAAGGGAAGCGAACGTTTTCGAACTCGAGGAACTGGGGTATGATAACATTATCAATGCGATAAAGACAAGAAAGGGGTTTGTTAAGACATACGAATTCTATCCAGAAGAAGGAAAGTATCATTATGACGGCCACAGAAACTGCAAAATAAGATGGAGTCCTTGGGAAGCAATCAACCATAAAAATATCTGTCCACTCTGCCGAAGACGGATAACAATAGGCGTTCTTCACCGGGTTATTGAACTTGCTGACAGAAAACCTGGTTTTGTACCGAAAGATGCAGTTCCTTTTCAGTATATCGTCCCGCTGAAATTTCTCATCTCCAAGATACTTAAAAAACAAGAAAGTTCCGAGATCGTTGGAACGGAGTACAATAAGCTAATAAGATACTTCGGAAACGAGTTATCTGTATTTGAGGCAGATGAAAGACAGATAAGATTCGCCACCTCGCCAGAGATAGCTGAGTGGATAGTAAAAATAAATAAAAAAGAAGTTGTTTGGCTACCTGGTTATGATGGTGTCTTTGGCGAACTCGTTCTTGAGAATAACCCGAAAAGAGGAGAGGATAAGAGGCAGAGCAAGCTCCATAATTTTTAATCCTCACCAAAAAGGGCCATTATTATTGGTATTACATAAAAGGAGAGCGCAAAGCCGGCAAGTCCGCCAGTTAGAAGCCTTATGGCGTTTGTGCTCTCATAATGCTGAATAAAACCTGTGGTCGAAACAAACTGAAGAGTGCCATCAATTGCGAGTGGTAGAATAGCGATGACAAAATATATCGCAGGAGGCAGCCTTTTCTCCTCAATTCTTCTTAAAAGTGGATAGGCAAGCGCGCCAATCAAAGCAAAGGTGTAGAGAGCAAGGCAGCGCGCGCACACAGGAAATTTATAACCAACCAAACCATTCCGCTCTACTAAAAGTAAGGTGTTATCATTTGGTACAAAGACACCGGTTTGTGGTGTGCAATCGTCAATAAGGTAGCCTCCATCAGTTTTGAACAGGCAAAAAGAGCGAGAGAGTTTTTGGTGACACGTTTGGGCAAAAGCAGAATACAAAGCTTCGCCTGTTTGTTTGTCTGAAAATGCGATGAGCGGTGTGATTATTACCAATGTCTCAAGAATAAGTAGGAGTGCCGTATAAATGAAATAGAGCGATTTGCTATCAAATCTCAAAGCACCACCAACCGTTTTCCATTATGAAAAATTGTCTCCTCATATCGCACTCCAAAATTACCGAAGTACGCAGCTGGTTCAATCGTGAAGGTTGTCTTTTTTATAGGATCGTTGTACTTCTTTCCAAAACGAGGGTATTCGTGGACCTCCAGCCCGATTCCATGACCAACCGAATGTAGCGGTTTTGGCAATCCGTATTTTTTATTTAATTGTTCGTAAAACATCGTAATCTCGCCCGAGTTTTTCGCCCCTGCGCACTCGTCCACTATCCTGCACGCTACATCTCTTATCTTATCATAGATTTCTTCTACTCTCTTTCCTTTTTTTGTTTTGAAGAAAAAACATCTTGTAATATCTGCGCAATAGTGCTTATACCGAACACCGTAGTCTATCAGGACATAGTCTGCTATCTTTTTATTTCCTGGTATAGCATGTGGGCTAACAGCGCTCCCACCGGTAGCAACTATCGGGTTAAAAGCAGGTTCAACACCTTGTGCGTAAGTCTCAGAAAGAAGTTCATCTGCGATTTCCTTCTCCGTTCTTCCTTCTCTAATGCTTACTCCATCTACGATAGAACGCGTTAGTCTTGCTGCAATTTTTATTTTCGCTACCTCATCCAGTCGCTTCTGCGCGCGCATCCTGTAAAGTTTCTCTGTACAGTCTTCTGCCTTAATGTTAAGCTTAAGATAGAGACGGACCGGCATCCTTCCATCAATCTCTACGGTGCGACCCCTGACCAACCTTTTAACATCCCTCAAGAGATCTGTTGATAACAAAAATTTTCCCTGAAAGCCGCGGCCAAGGCCTCTGTTCAGCAAATTCGTTATTATTGTCTTTTTACCATTTTTTATGATGAGGAATGCATTCTGAAATGTAAGCCCAGAGAGGTAATAAAAATTTGGGTTAAATCCCTCGCCGTGATAGAGGAGGAGATTTCTAAACCTCATACTCCTTTTTCCCGTCCTCGGTCTCGACTATCAGGGTAGCCGGCTCTGTCGACGCAGGATAGGCAAACTCTATTGCTTCCCCTCTTTTAATATTCTTCCTTTCAAACCGTATATTCTCTTTACCGAATTTGCCAACGAGCATTACGCCTTTGATATCCCTCCGTGCCTCAAATCTAAAAACAGTCTTCTCTCCCTTGATTTCCCTCTTCCATGTGTAAGGTTTTCTCATAAAGAACAAAAGAATAACAACCGCTGCCAAAGCCGTTATGATTATAACACCAAAAATGATATCTGCAAGCATTTAAGCATACCCCAACTGTTTTTTCCCTTTAAGGGAAATAACCTTAATACCATTTTCTCTTAGTTTGCTTTTTAATTGTTTGTCATTTGTACACACGATGGCGCCCTTTTCGTACGCGTACTTTTCTATCCACCTGTCCACAGGCGAATTCGACTGCACAATTTCAAGTCGCTCTTTATTAACCTGGATAATCTTAAGCGCAAGACGTGCTGCAGCTCCTGTTTTACCCTGATTTTGAGCAAGTTTCTCAAGCTCCTTTATTGTTTTTGAAGTAATGACGTAAATATGGTGTATTTCGACAAGTCCCTCCAGTTCGCTGAATATATCTATCTTAAACTGATATGGTATGAGAAAGAAGTTTGTGTCTATTACAACATGCCGTGGTGGCATGTTTTTCCTACTGCCGAAAAGTTTATAATTGCAACATGATAATAGAAAGCGAAGGTGATGTTATGGCGACTAGGCTGTCAAAACTCTACGGTATGGAGATCTTTACCGACACGGGTAAGTATATTGGAAATGCTCAGGATTTCATACTTGATTTTGAATCTGGTGAAATCCTAAGGATACTTACTGAAAGCCTCCCAAGCGGAAAAGAGGAAGTCAAAAAATCCCTTCGAGAAAAAAGCATAATGTACAAAAGCGTAAAATCTGTTGAGGACGTAATAGTTATAACAAAAGCTCCAAGCACACCGTAAACCGAAGCACACCGTAAACTGTGCACATAAATAAGGTGAGCTCGTGGGGGATCTAAAAAAGGCATTTGCCATAATAGGAGGGATAATAATAGGGGTCGGAGTAACTTATATAGCAAGAATAACAAGCGGAAATCTCCTGATGCTCTCTGATGAGATGTGGATTCTCGTTGGCTTGATAGTGACCGTATCATCTGCAGCTTCTCTGTATTTTATGACAAAAAGCGCTAGTTAATATCCTTTCTATTTTTTTCCTAATCTTTTTGTTTTCAGGCTTTATCACAACGACTCCTTTATCAGGCTGACCATATAAAACAAGATACTGTTTGCTTCCTGCTGTTATGAAAGCAAGTGCTGTTAGGTCCTCTTCGCCTTGAATGCGCAACAAGCCGCCTTTTCTGAGGAGGATCTTCGCATCCTTAAGCAGGGATTTCGAAAGGGTACCAGGAGGATTGCTGTATCTCCCAACGAGTTTAAATGCCCTAATTATTCTATCTCTCTCTTTCTTTCTAATAGTCTTTCGTTTTATTCTAAAATCGCATACGGCAAGATGTGGCCTTACGCCTAAATCTAAAAGATTAAGGGTTGTTTGGTCACCTATGCACACTATCTTCCTACCTGCAGCAGCAATACGGGGTGACAGTCTCTGCAGCCTTCCTAATGGCTTCTTAAGCTGCTTTCTAAGATAATCTGGGAGATATAACACTCTCTTACTACTCAGAATACTTCTCAGCATATTCACCTAAATATGGCACTTTGTAAATCTGCCCCTTGTAGGCATAAGTAAAGCCTATGTAAAGCGCGTATAGCCATACTCCGAGTGCAACAAATGGGATCATCACCCAGCCTAAGATCGGTATAAAGCCAAGTACCAAGGCAGCCACAAAGACAGCGGCTCCAAGAAGTATTGCTTGCACCGCATGAAAGCGCACAAACTTTTGATTTTTCGCTTTATCTTTTGCGATTAGGAATACCACAAGACCAGAAAGCCATGTCAAAACATATGCAGCAAAGGCGAGCGTGTTATCGTCTATTCCTCCTTTTTTCTCTTCAACCATAGAGATCACCTTATTGGATATCACCAAAATAATTTTAAATGCAGTGGCAAAGCGAAGAGACACCTTTGGATGGGCTCATATTTGGGGTAGAAGCAATTTTAAATCTACAATCATAAACTTCTGTATGGCTGATGAAGAAGATATAAAACGCATGCACTGGTCGGAGATAATAGCAAAAAAAATAAGCGAGAAAAGAAAACCACCGTTTATAGTTGCGGCTGGTATTACACCAAGCGGGCCTGTGCATCCTGGAACACTCTGTGAATTTCTCTATGCGCATGCTGTGAGCGAGCAACTTAAGAAATACGGCAAAACGCAATATATCTTCATATCTGATAACATGGATGCACTTGATTCTGTACCAGAACCGCTCAAAGAGTATGATGCGATTTTGAGAGAAGATATGGGGGTCCCTCTTACATACGCGCGCGACCCAAAGGGCTGCCATGAAAGCTTTGCAGAGCATTTCATAGCTGAAACACAAGAGATTATGGCTGTGTTCGGTGTAAGGCCAAAATTTCTCCGTGCAAGTGAATTATACAGAGAGGGCAGGTACGATGATTATGCTGCAATATTGTGCGAGCGCGCAGACGAGGTGAAAGAGATAGTCAAGGAAAGCTCTGCGCGCGAGAGCATGCCGGCTGACTGGTTTCCCATTCTACCCATATGCAGCAAATGCATGAATGTTGACAAGAACGTGGTACTGGAATACAGAGACGGGTGGTATCGTTACAAATGCAAAAAGTGCGGGCACACAGATGAAGACGAAATAAGAAATCATAGATATAAACTCCTCTTCAGGCTCGATTGGCCTACGAGACAGAAGTTCCTTGGTGTCACTGTTGAGGGAGGAAGCGTAGACCACCACAGCCCTGGTGGGACTATAGCAACCCTTGTTGCTATCCATAAACTAATATACAAGGAAGAACCGCCATTTATGTATAAGTTTGGGCTTTTAAAATATCATGGAAAAAAATACAGCAAAAGCAAGGGAATAGGTCACACTGTGCACGAACTTCTTACCCTTGCGCCCCCGGAACTCATAAAGTACATCCTATTCAAACCAGATATAGATGAAGATAAGGAGTTGGCGATAGATAAGGATACGCTCTTTCCCTTGTTAGACGATTTTAGAAGAGCATCGCAGATCGATAAGAACGATAAGACAGTAAGCAGATCTGACAGAAAAAAAGCGATAGCACTTGAACTCTGCGGTGTGGAAAGAATTTGGAAAGCTGATGCAGGAGACATGGTGCTTTATTATAACATCTACAAAGATTGGGCGAAGGTCGGTAAACTTACAGAGGACGAAAGCGGGGTAAGCATTCTGAAACCATACATTGAAACATGGATAAGGAACGGGCTAGTGCCGGATAAATACATGTTTGAGATTAAACTTAAAGGAACAGATAATCTCATAGTTAAAAATTATGTCAGCAGGCTTGAAGAGTGGATGAAACCGGACGACATCCATAATCTTACATACGAGGTAGCAAAAGATATAGGAATTGAGCCAAAGGAACTCTTCAGACAAGTTTATCTCTGGCTTATAGAAAAAGAAATGGGCCCAAGGCTTGGTAAGCTGATATATGCGATTGGAGTCAAGAAAGTGAAAAAGGCTTTAGGGGAGTAAGATGGTTAAAATAATAAAACTTGAAAAGGGGAATATAAGCACTGTTCTTGAGGAGGCAAAGAAGGTAATAAACAATAGAGGCGTAATAATATATCCAACAGACACTGTTTATGGAATTGGTGGGGATGCTACAGACCCCGTGGTTGTTGAAAAAGTGATGGAGATAAAAGGGAGAGAGAAGGGGCACGCCTTCTCGGTAATAATGTCAGATATAGATATGATAGAGGAATATTGCATCGTTGATATTTTCCAAGAGATCATACTTAAAAAATATCTCCCAGGGCCGTATACCTTTGTACTTAAGATCCATAGACCTATTGCTGTATCTCAAGATCTTACACTTGGAGTCAGAATACCGAACCTTGATTTTTGCAATCGGCTCAGTGAAGTTGTTGGAAAGCCCATAATATCAACAAGCGCTAATAGGTCTGGGGAAATCCCACCAAGAGCATTTAATGAGATAAATAAAGAAATCCTTGAGGCGGTTGACCTGGCTATAGATGGCGGCCCCACACGATATTATGGACCATCAGATGTAGTTGACCTTGTTAACATGAAGATAATAAGAAAAGGGGTAGGTGAGATAGACCTATCAAAACTCGAAATTTAGCAGGACCCAGTCGGCATAATTTAAATCTCTGTATAGTCCACGCCCAGTTTGCTTGCAAATTCCAGTATCTTTTCCTTTTGCGTTCTGTTTGTACTCTCTGCAAGCACGAAAACTTTTTCTATTGGTTCCACATTTTTTTCTATTGCTTGTTTAAACAGTTCAAAATCTAGATCGTTTAGTACATATTTTGGTGCAATGTGCCCCACGGCGTACTCGGTGCTCAGTACGAGTTTGGTAAACTCTTTTGCATAGTGCCCGCCGCCGACCCCGAAAACACTTTCATAGCGCTCGCGGCGTCTCACCATTGCGTCAACTCCGCAAGCTACTATCTCAGCTGCGTCCTCCCTAATCCACTCGCTTTCCGTGCTACCTATCTCAACGAATATTATTGCTTTGTTGCCTGGGGTTGGGCCATGATGGTCTGCCTCGATGACAACATCCCATCCTCGACCGCTCGTTATTTTGACAAATTCCCTCAATTTGCTTCCGTAGGCTATGTTAAGCGTTCGCGGGCTACCGCCCATCTCTGCTTCTTTCCAATTTCCAGGAAAGTGCGCAGTTATCATACGTTCGCCGCTTCTACTCTTATGCGAACTGAGGACAATAATATAATCAGTATCAAAGCTGGTTGGTATTTCGAGAATGTTGGATGCATTTGTATCGATAAGATGTGCACCGCTCCGCTCCCATCTATGTGCGTCAACCTGTGCGAAATCGTACTTTTCTATGAGTACAGAAGCAATATTTCGACTTGCAAGGTTGTTTGATGTAAAAAGGATAATCGGCATCATTTCACCAGAAGAAAGAAGATTATGAGTGCAACTGGAATCGTAATGTTGTCATCAAAAGGTAATGGAAGGCTCTCTACCAATGCAGCGATGAGCGCTGCTGGAATAATCAGCGGACCTATGAATATATATCCCAAAAGAGAAGAGAAGAAGAGTGCAACCGTCCCTTCTAATGTTTTTTTCTTGTTGTACGGAAGTGGTATTCGCCCCAAGAGACCAAAGATAGTTGATAAACCATCACCCAGCGCAAGAATAATCATAGATGCTGCGATTTCTACCTGATCGTGAAGAAAAGCGCCGAGAAGAAGAGCGCCAGTTGCGTAACATGCAGAGCCCCAGCCGGGAAATATGGTTTGGTCCCTTTCAAAATTTTTTATAAACCATTCAACAACACCTATTTTCTTTCCAAGATAGGCTTGATTTATCAGTATTAACCCTGCTAACAGAATAACAAAAGCAGAACCCACAAAAAAGCCGCGACCAAACGCATAAAGTATTACAAGTGCGCATACACCTACAAAGATATGAAAAAGCTGTCGGTTAATTTCCTTTCCAAATCTTTTCACAGTAATTCACCCATATAACATCTACAACATAGTACACAATTATGGCAACAGGAAGTGCTGCGGCAATGTCCCTAAACGCATGAACGCCGAGAAGCAAACGTGAAAACGAAATAAGCAATGCGAATACAAAATACAGAATAAATGAGGGCTTGTTAAGAAACCCTATCATTAGCGTAAAGACTACAATAGCATGTAGACTTGGAAAAGAATAGCTTGATGGGCAATAGTCCAAGGATAATCCCACGCATGGTCTCTCAATAGCATATACGTTTTTTATTGCAAATCCAGATGCCAGTGCAACAGCAATTGCCAGAAACACTTTAAGCCTTTTGCTGTTTCGTTTCTCTCCAAGCAAAAGCGCAATGGCAACCAACAAAACAAAAAGAAATTCGTTATCTATGAGACGGCTCGCGCTGATAAGAAATTCGTTTCTCATGTTAAAAACAAATTCTGTTATCGGATCCATATGCCTGCTTCACCGGCCTAAAACGATACAGCGTTGAATATTGTGATGCTAACAATAGCAAGGAGTAAGAAATATATGGCAGCGCGCGATTTTCTTCCTTCTATGTCGGCGACGTAAAACGAGGATATGAGAGCGTACATAACAAGGTATGCTGGTATCAACGAAACGACATATTGAATCATCTCACTGGCAACTGGTGAGTTTGCCATGAAATCAATAAGGCTCGTTATGAGTGATATTGCGATTTTTAGTATAAACGGTATTATAAAACCACCAAAGAGAACCGTATATTTCTGCATGGACATAAGGTTTGCTCTCTCCCTTTTTATCTCAAAATTTTTGAGAAGATCCTCTGCAATAAAGTGCAATTGATCCAAAGAATTTGTATTGTGAGCATGCTTCATCATTATACAGACCTTTTTCAGAGCAGGTGATTCGTTTCTTCTCCATAGATCGTCCAACACGCTGTCAACCTTTATATTCATACTAAGTTGACGCTTTGCCTTCGACGCTTCATCTGAAAGAGCTCCGTATCCACCCCTCTCGATTGTCTCGAATATCTTTTCAACCTTTGTTGATTTTGGAAGCGCAGAAACAGAAAACAGCGCATCTGGAAGATAATGCTCTATCTCCTCATTTCTCTTCTCCTTCTGATAATTTGTGTAGACAAAATAGAGCATTGCTGCACCACCGATGATCAAACCGCCCAAGCGCAGAAGTTCGTCTTCGACAAGGAAGGAAGCAAGAAAAACAATCGCCGGGATAAGTATATTCGCATCAAGGATGTTTGACTTTGGTATGAGCGGGGAATATGGTACAGAAGCTTTACTAACAATGAGTAAAAGAACACTTATTGCGGGAAAAATCAAAAGAAGAATTAAAGCAATGGCGCCCTTTTCAAGCCCACCGCCGACCCCAAAATTTCCTATAAGAACATAGACAAGAAAGAATACTGGTAATATTGCGGATGTCATTATGAACAGCATCCCAAATATTGCACTTTTCGAAGCATATTCTCTCATCTGATGCTGTTGAACTGCAAGAAGTTCATCCCCTATTCTCCTCATCTCTGTACCAGAACTTCCGAGTTCATAGGCAGATATTATCTGTGTTATTGCTCTTTTTATTGGATAGGAGGAAAACAGCGCGGCAAATTTTGAGAAAGAGCGCTCCAACGTTATCCCACTCCCAACATCGTTTACTATTCCTTTCAGCTCTCTCGAAATCTCACTTTCCTCTTCAGCGGCCATGCTCAGACATTTAATGAAGGTAATGTTCATGTTCCTGAGCATCCCGATCGTTCTTAGCGTGAATGGCATCTCTGCCTCTATTATCTTTGTTTTCTTATTCAGTTCAAACGCAGGGAGAGCTAGAAAAAAAGCGTACACCAGCAACAACGCACTAAATGCAGCCAAGATAGCCGGCTCAAACTCCAGCCCCATGAGCACAGATAGCACCAAAACAAAAAATGCAAAAGCAAATGCAAGAATTATGCAAGCGCCCATGTATTTATTTTCGTTTACCTCTGGGTAGAGCTTCTTGAGTGCAACCAATGCTCTGCTCTTAATCTCGACCTCAGGAAAAGATTCAAGATTATCAACAAGTGTTTTAAGTATCAAAAGTTCACCTTCTAACTCACGTTTTCTCCCTTACGGCTTCTCTTTCTTTTTTATCTTTCTCATCCTTGAATTCTATTCCATACATTTTTTCCTGAAATTCCTTGAAGAATGGATAAAACTCCGGGCCTGCCTTTGATATAAGTTTTGTCCTTATGTTCATCTCCTCACGCACTTCTCTCATACTCAGTTTAAGGGTATCCGCTATTCTTTCAAGGAGCCGCCCCCCGGTCTTAAACTTAAGCCTGTTGCTTTTTCTGTCCAATGAGAAGATGGTCTTTGGCCCATTGTCTATTTCTGCTATCTCTGTCATCAATCTAACCTCTCTATTCCTCCTTTTCTTTGGGTCGTATATGAGCATCCTTCTTTGGATGACGATACAATCAACACTTTCTAGATCCATCTCACTTATTCCAAATGCCTTCATTCGCTGCGCAGCCTCCACCGCGCCTTGAGCATGAAGGGTTGCATAGCTCCCTCTTGCCTGGCCGGCAAGAAGAACATCGAATAATGCCTCAAATTCTATCTTGTTGCGCACCTCACCGACAATGAGTCTGTCTGGCCTCATACGAAGAGTATCATACATCAAGTCCTTAAGGGATATCTCCATATCTCTATTTGCAACAAGACGAAGTTGGTGCTCGTGCGGAATGTTTATTTCTGGGGTTTCCTCTGCGATAAGCACGCGCTCGTTTGCTGGAACGAAACTAAAGAGTGCATTAAGCAACGTTGTCTTCCCACTACCTGTATTCCCTCCAACTAGAACAGAGTTATCGCCTTGCATGACCATGGAAAGAAATGCGAGCCCTTCTGCTGTTGTGGAACCGAGCTCAAAAAGTTCCCTCGGAGAGAACGGCCTCGCGCGGAATTTTCTTATCGTTATCTCACCGTGTGATATGGGTGGAAGGGACGCATGAAGTCTAGAACCGTCAGGAAGCATTGCGTCTAAACGAGGATTTTGCATTGTTATATGTCTTCCAAGCCCACGCGCCATTTTATTCACTACGTCAGCGATCTCCTTTTCAGTTGTGAAGCAGACGTTAACGCTTTGCCAGCCCTTATTTCTTATGTAGACATAAACAGGTTTTCCAAGACCGATCACGCTTATTTCCTCTATATTCTGATCAGCAATAAGGCGATCGAGAAAAGCGAACCCGTATATATGAAGATATGCAGCCTCAGTAAGATAATCAACCTGGTCGCTCTCCAGATATATCCCGTTCTCCTCGGCCGCGCTTAGAAGGAGTTGTTTAATGAAAGCCTTGCTTTCTTCTGGGGTTTTAAGTTCGCGCACACGGGTTGCCTCTTTGAATCGCTCTTCCACGACCTCAACCATTCCTTCCTCTTCTTCACTCAACTGCGGGAGGTCCAATTTGTATTCCCCATCTTTAAGAACCTTCCAGCCAAGCATAGGAATAAATTAAAAAAGAAATATTTTTATTTTGTTAGAAAGTAGATGTTACAAAAATGAACAAAGATAGTGGTGTCTATGGGACTCTTGGACTGGCTCATCGGTGAAGGAAAGAAAGAAGAGGAGAGCAAGGTGAGTGGAAAGATACTTGCGAAACCATTCAACATTTCTCTATCATTTACGCCCCTACGGCTCGAGGCTAACAGGAGTAACTCTATTTCATTGAACATCAATGTGAAAAATTTGACATCAGAGCCACAATTAGTTTCTGTGGATGTTCTCCTGCCGCAAAATGCTGTGCTGGGTTTTGAACAATCCTGCATCAACAAATCTATAGAAAAAAGGCTTGGAGAGATAAGGGCTGGCGAAAGTGCCAGCGTGAGCATTCCAATTTGGGGAAGCAGCCAAACAAAACCTGGAGAATACGAAGTAGCTGTTACAGCATATGCGCACTATATAGGCTACGACAAGGTTCTGACATACACAAAAACGAAGACAAAATTCAGGGCAGTTTAGTTTTTATGACTGTTGCGGTTGATGAGAAACGCTCTTCGCCTTTTCGGCTAATTGGAGCATAAGTTCAGAGAGAAGAGTTGCTATCCTCATCCCACTCTCCGTCAGTTTAACCATCTTCTTTTTTCCACTTTTCTCAAATGTAACGATGTTAAAAGTCTCAAGCTTACGAAGAAGTTTTGTGGTATGAACGTAGGTTGCTCCGCTTTCCTTCGCAAGCGCTGATATATATCTTGGCGTCTGGCTCTCCTTTAGGATTACGAGCACCTTGCACGGTTTTTGCCTTAAAAAAAGTCTGTTCATATCATCGCAACCTCACAGATTCCAGATTCGCCATAGCTCGTGCCTCTTTTCTCAGTATAGCGCCTGCGGAGTGCGCGAACTCTGCTGTCTTGCCAGAGTCACCATGCATTGTTATGATACGTTCTGGTGTTGGTCGCAGATTCTTTAAATAAGCCACAAGTTGGGCCCTATCGCTGTGCCCTGAAAAGCCTTCAGCTGTCTCAACACGCATTCTTATATTCAGCATTTTTGTTCGGCCATCGTCCCCAAGGATGGGAACCTCTTTCAGACCGTTTTGTATCTTGCTTCCAAGCGAAAGTGCGCTTTGATAGCCAACAAAGATAAGGGTATTTTTCTCATCATCTGCCATCATCTTAAGATACTCGAGCGAAGGTCCTCCGGAAAGCATGCCAGATGGGGCTAAGATTATCGCCGGCTCTCCGCCAACAATGGTCTCACGATCTGTACTTTTAGCCACCTTTATCAGGGGAGATTCAAACGGACTCCTGTCTGACAAAATCCTACGCTGTACCTGCGCTCTCATGAACTCAGGATATGCTGTATGTATCGCTGATGCCTCAAGTATCATGCCATCGATATATATCGGGGCATTAAATTCTGGATGGTGTTGAGCGTAATCCTCAAGAACAAGGAGGATCTCTTGGCTTCTCCCAACCGCAAATACCGGAATGAGAACCTTTCCGCCTTTCTCAATCGTTTGCGTAATTATCTCCATTAATTTATTTTCGCTCTCAAATCTATTTATCGCCACATCGTTTCTCCCACCGTACGTGCTCTCTATAAAGAGGGTCTCAAGGCGCGGAAACTTTGTGTTTGCTGGCTCAAACAACTTTGTGAAACCAAATTTTATATCTCCTGTGTAGACAAGGTTGTGAGCACCCTCACCTATATGAAGGTGGACAGAAGCGCTTCCGATTATATGACCTGCGTTATAAAGCGTCATCTTTATCTCTGGTGTGATATCAACCACTTCACCGTAATCAACTGTGATAGTTCTCTTTAGTTCCTCCTGTATGTCTTTTTTTGAGTAAGGAGCTTCTACACCAAACGATTTCTTGCAGAGATTTATGTAATCTTGTTGAAGAAGAACCATGATATCGCGTGTTGGAGCAGTGCAGTAAACTGGACCGGTATAACCATAGGCATAGAGGTATGGTAAGAAACCCATATGGTCCATGTGAGCGTGCGTCACAACAACTGCATCCAGTTCATTTAAGGAGAAACCGAGCATATTAAGATAGGGATATGCCTTGGAAGGATCAGAGGTAGCTGTGTTTACACCGACATCTATAAGGACTTTGCTATGTTGGGTCTGGACAAGAAGACAGGAGCGGCCAACCTCATTAAAACCACCCAGAGGAACTGCCCTTATCCATTCGCTAGATGGTAGCGGTTGACATATCTTCTTACCAAGGTCTACAAGGAATTTCTTTCTTTCCTCAGCCCCTGCCGCATTAATCTTCCTGACTCCTTCTAGAGTCACAGAAGGCATAGTTGGTGCACGGAGCACAATGGGCGCCCAGCCCGTCCTCATCATTATCTCCTTTAGAAGCGTTCCGCCCTTGCCTATAACAAGACCAGATTTTATAGCCTCTATTCTAACTTCCGACATTTCGGGCACAAATGATATCCTCTTAACGCCAGCATCTGCTGGGATAAGTTTTTCTATCTCCTGCTTAGCAGCATCAATAGGCATAAGATATTTCGGATCTACACGAATCAGCACTTTCTTTTTTACTGCGCTTGCTATCTCTTTTATTAGAGAGGTGTTTTTGTAGAATGCAGCCACGTCACTTATGTAGATTACAATAGCCAAGCCCTCTGGCTCTGCCTTTGTCACCTTGCACTCGCTAGGCATCACTTCTGTAATTTTCTTAATAATGTCTTTGTAATGCAAAAAAAACACCTTCCTACTTTAGTAGGAAGAAATCAAAACAAAAAGAAATCATAACATTTTCTTGATTTCTTCCTTTGGGATTCTTTTAAAACCTTCTTTTGTTATTACGACCAAATCTATGCGCTCTCCGCTTCCTGCATCGCGTTTTATCGCTGCATTAACTGCTTTGACAGCAAGCTTCATGTTTTCCTCCACCTCTTTCTCTTCAGAATATCTGTCTTCCAAAACACCAAGCGCAATCGGAGAGCCGCTTCCTGTTGATGCCATGACCTCTTTTGTAACACCACCCAACATATCAACGCTGAAAAGTCTTGGTTCTTCGTCCACACCACCAACAAGCAGTTGGACAAAGAATGGATAAAACTTATATTGAGCAAGAATATTTGCAAGCAGTGTGGCTGCCGTCTCCACAGAAGGTTTCTTCCCGTTCCTAAGTTCATATATTTTAAGTTCTGCCTTCATCCACCGAACGAGTGTTTGAGCATCACCAACGCTACCTGCAATTGTCATTCCTATGGTGTCTGATATTGGGTAGATCTTGTCTATGTCTTTGCTTGCTATGAAATAACCCATGGTAGCTCTCCTGTCGGATGCGAGCACAACTCCATTCTTTGATACTAATCCAACGGTCGTAGTTCCGGTCTTTCGCGCAACGATATCATTCTTAGTGCCTTCGTCCATAAAACCACGCTGGGAGAAGAAGATAGAAGAATTGTATATAATAACATTTATAAACTCTTACTTAGGGGAAAACGGACATTGTTCTTCAGCTTAATGATAAGTTTGCGCTCGGCCTTCTCAAGCGAAAGTTTATTTACTTTAGTTTATTTACTTTAAGGTCCTCTAATCCATTATAGGCCCGGGAGGCGGTATCTTTGGTCGTCATAATTGATCCATCGCTTCTCGAACCTACATTTTTTAATTAATTACTGGGCAGTCTAAAACGGACCAGAAAAAATTGAAACTGACGCAAACTCAGTTTTTTATTGATTACATATAACTTATCATTTATGAAGCTAAAGTGGATATCTTGGGAAGAAGCAACTCGGATGAGCGAGCGGCTTGCTGAGATGGTCGCTGATTACAAACCTGATGTTCTTGTAGGAGTTTCCCGGGGCGGGCTTGTCCCCGTACGGATTCTCGCAGATGTTCTTGGCACAAGCAAGGTTGGCGTCCTTGGCGTCCAGTTTTACAAAAAAATCGGTGAGACGAAGGATTTTCCTGAAATAACGCACGAAATGCCGCTTGATGTAAAGGGAAAGAAGGTGCTCATCGTTGACGATGTTTCAGACACCGGCAAAAGTTTAGTTGCTGCACGCGAATATATTTTGAGAAAAGGCGCAAAGGAGGTAAAAATTGCAACCCTTCATTTTAAGCCGCATTCGATCCTGAAGCCCGATTATTTCATCGGCGTTACGACTGCATGGCTTGTCTACCCCTGGGAAAGGCATGAAGTTAAACGCGAGATAGAAGAAATAAAAAAGAGATAGGAACATTTTCAATCATCATTGATGGCACTGCAAATGTAATCTATTCTACTACTTTTTTCTTCAAAAAATTTACGAAATTCCGCCACAAGGTAGTTGTTATCTTCTGGTTCTAAATTTTCCGGCTTCAACGCATTCTTTTTTTTCGCTACCGCGTCGCTTAAGCCTTCTTCGCACTTCGTCTCCTCCATTGCTGCTTTTTGCAGGCATCTTCTGGCATCCTCCTCCCAACCCGCCTTTCTATACAACTCTGCCGCTTTTTTGAAACGATCTCTACGCTGGTCACATGGACACAAATTGTCTGCTTCCAACTCTAGCACATTCGCTTCGTGGAGATACCTGGCGTTAATCCTACACTGTATGTTCTCTGCCCTTTTCAAACATCTTTCGACAGCAACACAATCACCCGCCTTTCTATACAGTTCAGCCACTTTTCTATAGCCCTCCTCGCACGTCCTCCATGGCAAGTGGTAGTAGCGTTCAGCTGTGTCTAATACCTCTTCTAACCTGTTAATGGTTTCTCTGATTACTTCCAATACATACTCCTTATCATCGGTATCATCTACAAAATCCGACATTGGATACGACGAAGGAGGTGTGTTAGAGTCCCCTTCCTTTAAAAGACATACAACCTCCTTATACTGTTCCGTGTTTAGATAGTAGTACGTCAGTGCCTTTATTGCGTATTCTCTAGTGAGGCTCTCAGCGCTTGTAGCGATTCCAACGCTGTATGTTGCATACTGACACTCTTCATTCAAGTAGTCTATATCGACATACCTTCGAGGATACTCCTTCTTCGTGTTCTTCAGTGTTTGAACGAGCGGTTCTATATTTTGTCCTTCCATAGCAGCATTCATGACTGCAAATGCGGTATCCTGCATAGTGCTATCGTCTGTTAGTAGCTTAATAATATTCACCCATTTTCCATTGTTTAAGCAATTCTTCACATCTGCTGCAATACTTGTGCGTCTGGAATTGATATAATATAGTCGCTCAAGTGCATTTTTGATATCCCTTCTAATTCCTTCGCCCCTTGCCATTTCTAATAGGCCCTCCAACTCTTCTATAACTCCCGCCGCCGTGTCTGGGGAAAAACCAGGTGTTGAAAAGGTGTAACCGCAAAGAATGCGCGCACGGTGTACGCCACGCATATACTCCTCCATCAGCTCGTAGAATAGTAAGGATGCTTCCGCGGTCTTGCCACTGTCTTTCAATGCAAATCCTTTTATTGCTTTTGCGCGTATGACATTTTCGTAATCTTTCTGATTTTTATTGGAAGGATCGCTATAGCGATCGATAAAATCATCAGCCATTTCGATTACTTCGTCGTACCTCTTCATTTTACGCAATGCTTCAAGCTGGATCAGCTTACTTTTTGGGTGCTTTGCCACATCAGGTGGTGCGTCATTATACAGTTTGATAATTTCCGAGAATTTTTCTTCCTTATATAACTCGTCGGCAGTTTTAAGGCATCTCTGCCAAGGAGCAATATTGTTTTCGGGCATATGGTCCGCCCTTCCGTCTTTAGCACGAGTGCGCATAAGTATATTTTTGTAGGAATGCTTTAAAATTCTTAGTGATAACAGTATGCGGGCCTGTTGCAAATTATCTCGTGGAATACAGAGCAAGACTGTGCGACCGAAGGGAGCACTCGCTTAACCTTAAGAAAACCATATTAGTATTCTATAAGAAAGGAAGAAAGGAAAGCGGGTAGCCGCCTTGCTGCGTGACGAGCGCCCATAAGTAAACATGGTAATTATGGTTTGATGTCGGTAAAAAAATAAAAGAAGAAAAGCTATAAAAACAAAAATCAGACGTTGAAGTATTTTCTATGATCGTTCATCGTGACCGCTGCTTTATCTTCCTTGTACTGCCTGAGCTTCTTATCCAGATAGCTCTCAAGGAACTCTGGCGGAACAACGCCCTTTATGAATCTTGTGTCGCTCTCCAGCGCAACAATCGCCTCATAGAGGCTGTCTGGGAGTGAGATCTCCTTCCTCTTTTTCGTCTCCTCTTCTACAGGGTCGCCTGGTTCTATCTTATTCTTTATACCATCAAGACCTGCCGCAAGAACTGCGGCGTATGCAAGATACGGATTGACAGCAGGATCTGCGCCCTTATACACGACACGCGCACTTTCCTTTGCATTTTTTCTGCTATATGGAATGTAGACAAGTGCGCCTCCTCTCTTTGTGCTCCAACCAGAAACAAAGCTGCAAACCGCAAGCCGCTTATACGAGTTCGGCAACGGAGCTGTGAAAACCGCTAGTGCCCTTGCGTGCTCAAGAAGCCCACCGATAAAGTATCGCGCAGTCTGGCTGAGCTGCGCGTACTTCTCATTAGCATCATAGAAAATGTTGTTCTCCGCACTCTTCCAGAGGCTCATTGAGATATATAGGTCATTTCCTCTTTCCCCCTCAACAGGATAAGGAAGAAATGTTGAGGAAACATTCACAGCAGTTGAAAGGTTCCTTGTGACAAATTTTAACGTTGAGACCGCATCTGCTGCTGTTTTAACATCGCGTTCAGCAAGTTCAAATGTCTGTTGCGAAGTAGGGGATTCGCCATGCCAATGCCCATCAACAAGAACACCGAAATTGTCCTCCAGCGTTTCTGCAATTTGACACCTTGCAGCGTACATAGAATCAAACGGTTGACTCACATACGAACCTCTCTCCGAAGTAAGCGGTGATGGCCCCCATTTCGCCTCCCTAGAATCCAATATAGCACCTGTGCCGCGTCCTGGGGCTGTTTTTTCTATAGTAACTGTATCGAATATATAGCAGTCTATCTCAGCACCAACCTTTGCTTCGCTTATGCCGGCTGCGTTGAGATTAGTCATTATTCTCTCTGCGATATATCTGGAGTCCTTTAGAAATCTTTCTTTCTCAGGCATCGCCATAATATCTGATATCAATCTAACAGTTGAAGGCTCCCATGGTATCCTCGCAAGTGTGTCCGGATCCGGAAGGAGAACGAGTTCTCCTTGAGGGGACTCGCCAAAAACGTTCCTTAGGTCAGCAGTTCGAATGCCGCGACCGAATGTATCCTCATCAACCTTTCGATTCGAAACAGTTGTTCGGTGCAGCACGCCAGTGATACCGAAAAAGTGAAAATCTACCCACTTTATCTCATTTGTCGCGATGTATTTCAGAACATCATCTATAGCAGCCAAAATATCACCCTTCTTCATTTTTTGCTCTGATAACTGCGAATAGAAATAAATAGGTTTCGCTTCATCCGTTCGAGCCTGTTGCAAATTGCCTCTTGGAATACAGAATAAGACTGCAAACAAGACCGTGCGGCCAAAAGTGAGTACTCCTGCCAGGTACTGCTGTCAGCACAAGACAATCGTACCCATGAAGTAGAATAAGGAAAAGCGAATGCAGTGAAACGGAGCGAGCGCCTATGGGCAAACACAGTAATTTGTGACACACGCCACTCTTAAATCAGATTCTCGAACTCAAAAACAGATAAACATTAAAAATGGTACTCAGATAAAAAAACATGAGACTCCTATCTGTTTTTGGTTTAATGCTACTAATGATAACTACGACATCTGCTGAATTCATGTTGAACGAAGTAGATGTTTTTATCCATGATGTTCAACCAGACGGAAGTGCGAAGGTAACGGAAAGCATAAAGATTATAATAAAAGGAGAGGATGCGCAAAACGCTTACGACCGTGGCTTTGCTATGAACGATCTTGCTTTTTGGTCGTCAGAAACAGGAATAAGTCATATAAGACAGCATGTCAACCCAAATAAGGTTGAGATAAAGGACTTGCGTGTAAAACCGCAACCAAGAAAAAAATGCAATCCGTTCCAGGGATTATGCCATGGCGAGCTTGTGATAGAGTACGTCGCTACTCCAGTTTACGATACAAATGGTACAAAGATTCCAAAAACGGGTCTTTTTATTGTGGAGCAGTATAAACCAAGGACAGTACGTTATACAATAAACCCAGAAGCGCTCTCATTCACAACAACACAACTAGGCCACATATTGCTAGAAGAAAATGTGCATCTTCGAATAGAAGTACCCCAAAATGCAGTCATAACAGACCTCAATCCGATGCCGGAACAAATAGATGCGAGACTGCCAGCAAGGATAAGCAACCTGGAATGGTACGACACGATCTTAGTGAAATTTTCTGTTGTTTTTGAGGTCGAGGAAACACTCGAAAAGGAAGTCTCAAATTTTTTCTCTTCCTTATTTGGCGTACTGACAAGGGCACTAAGCGGGGAGTATGGCGGTCCAATAATAGCGATTGTAATAATAATCATCGGTGGATATCTGTACATCACCATAGAAAAGAGGTAGGGCAAATGTATAAGAGCGAAAGGGAGATAGTAGAACTTTTGCGCAAAAGAGGTAGGATGGGAATAGAAGAGATAGCTTCTGCCTTCTCTCTCCAGCCTGATAACATAAGGCGCGCTATAGAATCGCTCAAAGCAAAAAATTTCTTATCGACTGTAACAGAGGAAACGCTTGTCCTTCAACCGACGGAGGAATACAGGAGGTATGTCAGTGAACAGTTTCCTGAGTATTCTGTTTATTTGAAATCGCTGAAGAGCGCAAGTGTAGATACTCTCTCACCAGATGAGAAGAATATAGGGGTAAGATGGGCAAGAACAAAGGGTTTTGTTGATATAGAGAATGGAATTCTCAAACCTACAAAAGAAGAAACGGATGTAAACGAAGAACTTAAAAGGCTTAAGGATGCGTTTAACCAGATCGAAAAGACAGGAAGATGCGATCAGCTCATAGAGGATGAACTTTTTAAACGCCGTCTTGTCACAAAGAAAATCATTAGAAAGCATATTTTTGAGTACACAGGAAAACCATTGGAGGAACTTGAGGAAGAATTTGACCTCAATGTTACATCAAAAGATGCTGAGATAGGAAAACCTCATCCAATCTCTTGCTATGCGGAGCGAATAAGAGAGATAATGGCGGAACTTGGGTTTGAAGAAATGGAAGGAACACTCCTTGAATCCGCATTCTGGAATTTTGATGCACTCTTTCAACCCCAAGATCATCCTGCTAGAGAACTTGCCGACACATTCTATGTTGAGTTGGAATCAAAGCTTCCAGAAGATAAAGAGCTTGTTGCCAGGGTAAAAAGAGCGCATGAAAATGGCTGGAAATACAAGTGGGATGAGAAAATAGCAAAGAAGACAGTGCTGAGAACGCACACCACGTGCCTCAGTGCACGTTATCTTGCAGGGATTAAAGACAGAAAACCAAGGAAGTATTTTGCAATAGGGCGCGTTTTTAGGAATGAAGCAACAGACTTTAAGCATCTCGCGGAGTTTCATCAGATAGAGGGTATTGTTGCGTGGGAAAAAGCAACCTTTAGAGATCTTCTCGGAATACTTAAAGAGGTGTATAAAAAACTTGGGTTCGAAAAGATAAGATTCAGGCCAAGCTACTTCCCATATACAGAGCCAAGCCTTGAGGTCGAGGTGTTTTTTGATGAAAGAAAAGAGTGGCTTGAACTTGGTGGAGCGGGGATATTCAGACCTGAGGTGTCATTACCGTTGTGCGGAATCTATCCAGTCCTCGCGTGGGGATTAAGTTTAGAGAGACCGCTTATGCTAGCGCTTGATTTAAAAGATATTAGGGAGTTCTATAAAAACGACCTAGAATTCTTAAGAAATATAAGGTTGAAAATATGAAGGCACTGGATGTACTTTTTGGTGCAGCTGCAGTAGTTGTGAGTGCTACTATTCTAGCAATCTTCCTCTACTTTTTCATCGGGCCTGCTGAAGAGAACAAGGGCGAAAGCGCACCAGAGGCAAAATTCAACATCATAGAGATTGGGAGGGCTGGAAATTATGGTTACGTTGTCTACGATATAAATGGTACGGGTGAACTGAAGATAGTGTCTTACGAAAGAAGGGGCTTCAAGGATATAATAGTAATAAATGACAGCGAAGGCGTGGAGATAAGTAGACTGCCTGAACTCGTGGATAGAGTGAAGCCGATAGAGAAATATGGGTATACTGTTGAGATTTCAAATAGACGAATGCTCGGAAAGGGTATATACATAGTCGCTACCGGCGGAATTCCGAACTACGTACTCGATGATATTAAAAACAACGTAACAGAGGGTATTGTGATATACATCGGACAGAAAGACCTTGTTCTCCGCTCTGGGCGGTTAGTGAACGAAAACTGGTACGACTCGTTAGATGAGGCACAAAAGAAAAGATTACTCATATACAACAAGACCACGCTTGGCGCGTATCTCGAGGAAGAAAACAATACTATGATCACAGATGTCCTTGAGAACAAATGGTCCTATGAAAACGCAGTCACTTATAATATAAGCGGAAGTGGGAGAGGAACGAGAACGATATTGTTGAACAGCTCGCGATTTATAAGAGTGATATATGATGTTGGGAGATACAAAGGGGTTGTTGATTCAGTTGAACTAAGAGCGCCGAGAATTGTTTTACACCCTATACCAGAAAGCGTCTTTCCGTGGCAAACAGCTGAACTAACCTACTCTCTTGGAAGAACAAACGGAACCGCGTATTTCATAGTGGCACAAAATGGTGTAGATGTAAGTTCTGAAATGCTCAAACGCGTAAGCGAGGAGAGTGTTTTCATAAAAAGATTGAACTATAGACAGCCCGGTGATTACATCCTCATTGTGAAGGATAATGATGGAGTAGTTGCAAGTGGAATACTACATGTAAGAGAGCTTAAGATAGAATATGTTGGAAAAAGCCTTAACAGATATCATTTTAACGTAACAGTTGATAACGTGCCTCTTAAAAGTGCGGAAGTGTATGCAAGCCTTAACAACTCAACTGAGAAGAAGAAGTTCTACATAAGCAATGGCGAACTTGCGATAGGCGCGCTTCTCCAAAAAGGCGAGAATATATTCAACATAGAGATTGAAGGTACAACATATCATGTCCCTGTCACGCATGCTGAAGAAAGCGTGTGGGAAATATATATAAAATATGGTATACCCGGACTTTCGCTTGTACTGGTTGTCTATGTCGTTGCAAGGTTAAGCAAGCGCCCTGTTTACATACTAAGGGTACCTGAGGGGGGAAGAGAGATAAGAAAGGAGGTAAGAGTAAGGCGTGATGCGTTGATGAGCGCTATTGAAAAAATAAGAGAGGACACAAAATTGAGAAAATACCCGATAACAGTCTCAGAATTTGAAATTGCATTAAAGCGTTACATCACAAACGGCGCTGATGTAAGTGAAGGAAATGTGGAGGAAATACTACGAAAACTCGTTTACGATGGTCTGCTGGAGCAATATAATGGATATTACCAACCAGTTGGTGAAGGAAGAATAAAAGAAAAGGCTCTTCTTAGAACAATAAGAGAACATTTAATAGCAAATGGGATAATGTTCAAGGAGGTTGGTAATAAGTTCACTACAAAGGACTTCGACATAGGACTTTATGGTGAGAAGTACGATAGAAAGACGATAATCGTTGTGGAAAACGATGACGAGATAGAAAGGATAATGAATTCGTTAGGAGAGCGTGAGCGTGTCGAGCTCAGGATAAAGCAAGCAAATGGTCTCATAACATTTACGAAGATAAACAGGCTTGGAGAAATTCTATGAGGGTAATTCTCCTCGTGCTGACGGTTTCTATGCTGATGATGGATTGCAATGCGCTCTATACAGAGCCACCACTTGCTAACATAACAACGTGGAACAACGGAAGGGCTGTTCTTCTTAACAGTTTTTTTGATAGTAATTTTTCAAAAAGCAGTGTTGTTGTTACGCCTTGGTATGAGATTAGTGTGAACGGAAGTATGGCGATAGCGGGCATAACCCCTCTTGTCGATAACACAACCACATACGGAAGCATGACTAGGACAATTGTTGAGAGGGGGCATCAAATGGGCTGGCTTACCGGGACGGACGGTGCAATCTGCGACAAATCAAGAGAGAATACTACTGCATGTGATCTTGATGGCGATGGCTGCGGGGAAGTCGAAAAGGAAAGCTACTCGTTTTCCATAATAGGATTAACTTTTAAGTTCAGAAATGTGAGCGAATATATCGAACCGGAGTTTGCTATGGAAGGCGTGCTTGGGCAACAATACAAGCATTCTGTTTCAAACATGGTTTTGCTTCCGAGCAATGTTTCAAAAGAAATGGAGAGCGCTTCTGGCTCTGAGACCCTTTCTATTGCTATGAATGGGAGCATGACATTTGTATATGTGATTGATGATAGGAAGCAAAGCGATATTGGCTGCACAACAGATTATAAGATATTCGAAAAGACCATTATCTTTCAGGATAATCTCTCCGTATACGCAGGAGGGAAGTATCATTTGTTTTTTGTAGAAACACCGCCCGTGAACGAACAGTGGTTCAGGAATAACAAGATAAGCGTACTGGTACTCTCCCAGAGAAAAATCTATCATGCTGTCCTTATCAAAGATGGAGATGAAGTGTTCGATGCTCAACTCCGTGTTTTCAATATAACAGAAAACAGGGTCGGGATAAAAGAGATATACAGCAATCCAGAGAACGATAGTGCCTTTCTTGGTGTTGTAAATGTAACACCAATACCGCTTGAGCAGGAGAATAATTCTTTCTCTTATCTCTATCGTTTTTCGTATGGCTACCCTGGTGAGCTCGGAAGAACAAATTTTGAACTCAGGATCGCTGATGTCTTTCTAAGCAACGATTCAAACGAACAGACAGTATTTAGCAGGCAGCTCTCTTATGGAAACACAACAGAAACAGGCTCTCCTGCTGAATGGGAGACCACAAGGGGCAGTGTGACATTTGAAAAGCAATCACCTGTTCTCCTAGAACTGTTGTTCGGTATGCTTGGTATTGTGATTGTTGTAATGCTACTGCGATTTAAAGTGGGATAACAGCATAGGGTTTTAAAAAACCTAAAGAGAAGATTTGATATGGAAGAGCTTGGTGTTGTTAAGGAACTACCTATTTTAAGAAAAAATAGATGCCCTACTGGAATAAAGGAACTTGATATAATATTGGAAGGAGGATATAGAAGGCCAGGCAACATCCTTCTGATAGGACCAAGCGGAATGGAAAAGGAAGCATTTTCTATCCACTTCGGTGATGCAGCTGGAAAGGATGAGAACGTATATTTCATATGCGGCGGGCTCGCACCACAAGAGATAATGAAAAAGGCTTCCACAATTGGCATAGATCTCTCTAGGGAAAATATATGGTTTATAGATTGTTACACAGCAACCTTAGGTGTAGAAAAGGCTGGAAAACCTGAGGAACGAATCAAGATGGTACCAAGCCCAAGCGCTCTCAATGAGCTTTCTCTGGCACTAAACGAAGCAATGAAAGAGAGCGAGAGGAAGAGGATGCGCGTAATCTTTCACACGCTATCCACCTTTGTGCTCTATAACCCGCAAGACTCAATAAGAAAATTCCTTAACGTTATAGAAGGAAGATTAAAAACAGCTGGCGCGACTGCCCTTTATCTCATTGACGAAGGCGTCCATGATAAGCAAATACTCGGAGTTGTAGAACAGGGAATGGATGAGAAGTATGTAATAGCAGAAAAAAACGGTGGTTATAACCTAGAGGTGCCATCTCTTGCTGTTCAAATACCTTTCAAACTCGGCCCATCCGGAATAATAATTGTGTAAGTGGTCTTATGTCTCTTAATGAAGGAAAACTAACGGAGATAGAAAAGGTATTGAACAAGATGAAGAATGCCGGTATCCCTGGCGGGCTCGTAAGAAGCGACGGCGTCTTGATAAAGGCGACGATTGCATTGGGGGATGTTGGTCCGACAATCATAGCCCGTGCTGCGAATATATCCGATGCTATGCTACGAAGGGAAGGCAATACGCAAAAAGAGGTTGAAATCGGTTTTGAAACAGACACCATTGTCATAGTACCGATCTCAACTTATCTCTTTTTTGGGATAGCTAAAACAAAAGAGGAGAAGAAGAGCGTGCTTGAATTCTCCCATGAAATGGAAGGCGTGCTTGAAAATGTTTGATCTCTCGCCATATGAGTACGCGGAGGTCAGAATAGAGAATGGCGAAACATTCAGAGCGTATGTAAAAGAGGAAATAAATTCATCTGCTGGTTGTTTTTATGGTATCTCTGTTCGTGTTTTGAGAAATGGTGCCTGGGGTTTTGTGGCAACCAACAACGCAGAAGCAAATGTGAACGAACTTCTAAAAAAGGCAGATAGGATTGCCGGGCTTACAAAAGGGAATGTGAAAATTATCAGAAGCAAAAAGGAAAGCAGCAAGTCGTCGAGTAAAACAGAATGGTTTGACGTAGACGAGGTTATCTTAAGATTAATGGACGCGAAAAAAGAAACTAAGGGAGAGATGACAATCTCGTCCAATCTGACGTTCTCCGCGTCTCTGATTAACCGGGAGTTTTACAACTCGGAAGGGAAGGAACTTGTGGAAAGAGCTACCCGCTTTTATTTCAATTCCACTGTTACTGTGAGAAAAGAGGGAATAACGCAGGTTGGGACAGAGTCGTTGGGAAGCAGGTTTGGTATAACTAGATTAAAGATAGAGGAAGCCGCACGTGGCGCAAAAGAACGTGCTGAGTTGTTATTGGGTGCAAAGAGCGCACCAAAAGGGAGGTTTGCAGCAGTGCTTGATCCTGAGATAACAGGAACATTCATACACGAGGTCGTTGGACATGCAACAGAGGCAGACGCTGTAATAAGCAGAGAATCCGCCCTCTCTGATAAATATGAGAAAAAAATTGGGAATGAACTTGTCAACATAGTCGACGACCCTTCCCTTCCTTATTTCGGGGGGTATGAGTACGATGATGAGGGAGTGCGTGGGAGAAGGATTGAACTGGTAAAGGAAGGGGTTTTATCAGGATTTCTAAATTCGAGGGAGACGGCTGCTGAGCTTGGCCATACTCCAAACGGGCATGCCCGCGCAGAGGGATACGCGCTCCAGCCAATTGTCAGGATGAGCAATACACTGCTTCTACCAGGCGGGCATAGTAAAAGCGATGTGTTTGATTTACGAAAAGGGATTTATGTAAAAGGAAGCGCTGGTGGAAGCGTTGATATCTTTTCAGGGGGTTTTATGTTTAAGGCAAAGGAGGGATACGAGATAAAGAATGGTGAGGTAAGAGAGCCCCTGCGTGACGTTGTTATAACTGGAAATATAATCGATGTTCTCAACAACATCACAGCCGTGGGGCAGGATTTCAGCACGCACGCAGGTTTTTGCGGCAAGAGCGGTCAGCTTGTTCCTGTTGAAGATGGTGGTCCGCATATAGCAGTCTCAAGCATAACCATCGGATAGGCAGTAAACAGATACCATGAACATCATGGAATTTTTTATCGGGATAGTAATTGGAATGCTAACTGGGATTATACCTGGGTTGCACCCAAATACCATTGCGACAGCTCTTTCTCAATTCCCGCTCTCGAACGATACGAAGGCCTCTTTGCTCGTTGGTATGATGCCATCAAACATAATTGCCTCTTTCATTCCAGCAATATTCTTTGGAATACCAGAACGCGGGACGCTCACCTGCGCACTTGCCGGACAAAGGCTTGCACTTGATGGTAGAGGGCTAACCGCACTCAGGGTTGTGCTCCTCTCAGCCTTAATCGCATCTTTTGTTGCATTTCTCACTCTCATTCCATCCATGGAAATCTTTCCAATATTATACAGCACAATAGCGAACTATGTAGGGCACATCGTTGCCTTTCTTGCAGTTATTTTGATAATAAAAAGCAAAAATCCCTTGAGCGCACTTCTTGTCTTTCTTGCAGCAGGGACACTTGGTTATTTTTCCTTGAACTCAAGGATGTATGATCCTTACATGCCTTTATTCTCAGGGATGTTCGCAATAAGCGCATTGCTCAACATAACAAAATCAGTCATGCCAAGGCAACGGCAGGAAGAACCTATCGGATGGGAAATTCTTCCCTATTCCATACTGGGTGTTTTTCTTGGGATGGTAGCAGACCTTCTGCCTGGAATAAGTTCGCCAGGCCAAATCGCATTCTTTACAACTATCGTGATTCCGCTATCCTCTCTAACCTATCTTGCAACAACGAGCGCGATCGGCATTTCAGAGAGTATTTTTTCATTCTCAACAGCTGCAACATTGGAAAAAGCGAGGATAGGAACCACAGCGCATCTTTCAAGATTTATTGATATTGGCGAAAATATCCTCTCTCTAGCGTCTCTATTTGTCTTCAGTGCAGTTCTCACAATAACAATTGCTTATCTACTTAGAAAAAGAGTTGCAGAGGTCGCTGACTTAAACTCCAAGCCGATTGCTTTTATACTTATTGTATATCTTTTCGTTCTCTGCTTCATTCTTGATGGGGTAGCCGGTGTGATTGTTCTCTCACTTGCCTCCGCGCTTGGTTGGTTGACGGCACGCCTTAATGTTGAAAGAATTCAGATGATGGGGGCTATCGTTCTCCCAACCATCCTTCTTCTCTTCAGGATATTCCCTCCTTGATCTACCTTGACTTAACTGCTGCCTCCACAATTTCCTCTATCCCATTCGCGTCAAGCTTGTATTTTCGAAGAAGTTCTGCCATTTCACCTGACTCGCAGAATGTATCGTATATACCATGAATCTTCATTCTTGTGGGGCAGCATTCGGATAAGAGCTCCGCTACTGCGCTTCCCATCCCACCATACAATTGATGCTCCTCCACGGTAACAACCAGCCCGGTCTTCTTCGCATATTTCATTATTGTTTCTTTGTCAAGCGGTTTTATGGATGCGATGTCAAGCACAGCGGCTGATATCCCTTTGTTCTTTAATCTCTCAGCAGCAACGAGAGACTGATACACTTGAAGTCCATGCGCAAGGATAGCGACGTCATCTCCGTCCCGATACACATTCGCCTTTCCTATTGTAAAAGGAGTTTCTTCTGTAGTGAAGATAGGTGTTTTGTCCCTCGAAGTTCTTATGTAAACTGGGCCTTTGAATTCTACGGACGCATATGTTGCTTTTTTTGCCTGGAGAAGATCGCATGGAGCAAGTACGACCATGTTCGGCAGCGCCCTCATCATTGCTATATCTTCGAGTGCTTGATGGGAAGCGCCGTCAGGCCCAACATTAATCCCACTATGCGAGCCATGAATCTTTACATTAACATTATTGTAGCATATCGACACTCTGATCTGATCCCAGTTCCTTCCAGGGGAAAAGACAGAGTAAGCTGATATAAACGCTATCTTTCCACAGGCAGCTATCCCTGCTGCGACGCCAGCAAGATTTTGCTCCGCAACTCCGACTTGGACAAATCTTTTCGGAAATTTTTCCGCAAAATAGTGAACACGTGTTGATTCTGTAACATCTGCGCACACCACCCAAAGATCTTTGTACTTCTCTCCAAGCTCTGCTAATGCTAACCCAACACCTTCTCTTGTTGGTCTTGACTCCTTTGGGCTCATAATGTCATTGATTATCATTTACTCCTCCTCCATCAAGCGTTCCTGCTCCTTTTGTAGCTCTGCGAGCGCTGCTTCAGCTTGCTCTTTTGTTGGAGGTCTGCCGTGCCATTCGCTCAGGAACTCCATGAATGAGATCGCCTTTCCAGGAACAGTGTGCGCGATTATGACTGTTGGTCTTTCAAAAACTGCCTTGCTCTCCTCGCATGCATCTATTATCTTTTTTATGTTATGGCCATCGATATCAATAACATTCCAACCGAACGAACGAAACTTTTCTGAGAGCGGTTCAAGTGGAAGAACCTCCTCAGTATACCCGTCTATCTGGATGTTGTTTCTGTCAACAATAGCGGTGAGATTTCCCAAGCGATACTTATTTGCAAGCATAACCGCTTCCCATGTTTGGCCTTCATCGAGTTCTCCATCTGATAGGAGACAATAAACCCGCCACCTTTTCTTCTCTGTTTTCGCTACTATCGCCATTCCGACTGCTTGGGAGAGCCCCTGCCCGAGAGGACCGGAAGAGTTCTCGATACCAGGAAGGGTTCCACGGTGCGGGTGTCCTTGAAGTCGGGAACCAAGTTTGCGAAGGGTAAGTAATTCTTCTTTAGGGAAGTATCCTGCATTCGCCATCGTTGCGTACAAGACAGGACAGACATGACCATTTGAAAGAACAAATCTATCTCTATCTGGCCAGTCTGGGTTTTGCGGGTCGTGATAGAGGATATTGAAGTAGAGTGCAGTAAAGATATCTGCAAGACCTATGGAACCTGCGGTGTGGCCGGACTTTGCCTCAAGCAGCATCCTCACAACATCCTGCCTTATAGTATTCGCTATAAGTTTAAGCTTCTTTATGCTCGTAATCTTTTTGAATACCCCCATTCCCTCCCCTCCGATTACATCTCAATAGATTTTGCGGCTGACTTTGCTGATAACAGAATATTATCGATAGCCTCTTTAATGTTATCGTGTAAAAAAATAGCGCTTGCTGCTGCAAGCTTGTTTGCGCCCGCAGCAACCGCCCTTGCTGCGGTTTCAGGATTTATCCCGCCATCTACTTCGATATCAGCATTCGGTTTGGCTATGCGTAGATCTGCAAGTTTGCGCTCAACTTCCTGAATATATTTTTGATTTGAGAAACCAGGGTGGACAAACATTACCAGGAAATAATCAACCTCATGGATGTAAGGAGCGAGCTGCAAAAGCGGTGTTTCTGGATTTATCGCAATCCCAAGCTTGATACCCATTCTTTTCAACGTATCCCACCGCTTCTCGTTAAGAACTTCCACATGAACGACATTGACATTTCCTTGTGCAAGTCGCCAGAGCTTTCTAATCTCCTCCTCTGGCTTTTCAACCATCCAATGAAATACGTATGATTTATTCTGCGGAAGAACAACGGCAGTTTCCTCTGTGGAGAGGGTTTTGTTTGGAACAAATTTCCCATCCATCATGTCTATATGAATCGTTTTGACATACGACGCGACCAGTTCCACCTTTTTCATCATATCTTTTCTATCCTTTGACAGAATAGCCGGTAAAACCTCGATTTCTTTCACCTTAGGCATAAGGATCATATATATTTGCGATGAGCCATTTATAAATCGCTTGTTAGCCCTTATTAGTTACTAATGCTCCTCTTAGTAAAAAGGAAAGCCTGTTTTTCGAGAATGAACCGCGCACCAGTCACATTTTTAAATACTTTACTGAATAATTCTTAGTAACACTGAATTCTGTGGTACTATGGAGAACGCCGATGAGTTGAAAGCAAAGATACTTGAACTTGAAAAAAAGAAGGCAGAACTGATTGAAAAGATCAAGGTAATAAACAGGCGGCTGAGATACAAGAGATACGAGCAAAAAGCATTGGAACCTTTCCTGGAAAAAACAAAAAATGTCGACATAGAACCTATAAAAAGAAGAAAGAGAAGTCTTGAATTTCGGATAGCGACCCAGGCGTATACCCCAAAAATAGAACGGGAATGGATAAAAGAAGTAAAGGATATAGATGAAAAGCTAGCTGAAGTCCGCGAGATAGAAAGAGCACGAAAAAAAATCCGCTACATTCTTGCTGATATAGAAAAAGGGGAGAAAGAGGTAAAAGATATAGAAGAAGACCTCAAAAAAATAAGGGAGGAATTAAGGAAACTTTACAGCGAAATGAAATCCGTAAGAAACGCTGAAAGAAAGGCTGCGCTTGCGAAAGAAAAAGAGGAAGAAGAACTTGTCAGCCTTGAGGACCTTGCAATGATCGAGAAAGAGTAATCCTAATATCATGTATTATTTCTTCATGATCGAACGCGAGTTCTGGTAGTTTCTCAAGGTCAAACCATTCTAACGCAATCGCATCGCTGCCTGGTTTTGGTTCTGTGCTCTGCTCTTTTCGTTTAACAAGATAAACTGCACTAATTGTTTTTCTCGGATCTCTGCTTGGATTAGAATATATCCCAAAAAATCTTATTGGTTCTACCGATAACCCTGTTTCTTCGAGCATTTCTCTTCTAAGACATTCCTCGGCAGTCTCGTCTTCCTTTATAAGCCCTCCTGGAATTGCCCACTTACCTAATTCAGGCCTTTTGCCTCGTTTTATCAGAAGAATCTTCCCGTGTTCTATTAGTACGCCATCACAAGCAAATGGTCTCATACCATCACCCTTCCGTAGAAACATTCTACAGAATAAGAGATTTAAAATAAGTATGCACTATAAGGTTATGAAAATAAAACTCATCTCAAACCCTCTTAAAAGATGGACGAAGAAGCTCGTGCGAGAGTTGAAGCGACTTCTTTTAGCAGCCGGGCACAGAGTCGTAAAAAAAGGTGCGGACGTGACAATTTGCATAGGTGGAGATGGCACCATCCTCTATGCGAATCACATGAAACAACTTGATGGCGCAGTCCTTGGCATTGGCAGCAAAAGAAGTTACATGTGTCAGTTGCGACGCGACAATTGGAGAAGAGAATTGCTCAAAAAGCTTAAGGAGAAAACTGACAAAGTTCAGGTTCTTGAGTACACAACCAAAAAGAAAAAGGCGACTGCAGTGAATGATGTTGTTATCCATTCAAACGATTATCGCGTTCTTGGGCTCCGACTGAAAATAGGCAAAAAGCACTTCTACTTTCTAGGCGATGGTCTCATTATTTCATCTGCAATCGGATCTGCAAGCTACGCATACTCAGCAGGCGGCAGGAAGCTTTCGCATAGGTCAAGGATTATTCAGGCAGTGCCGATTGCGCCGTATCGCAGGGCATTTAAACCAATCAGCATCTCTGAGAATGAGGATGTTGTGGTCAGTGCTGACAGGCACTGCGCGCTTATTGTCGACGGCATTCACATAAAGGAATTAAAACCGAACGAAACAGTAATAATAAGGAAGGACGGTTATCTTGATTTCTTTAAAGGGGTTGGGTGGTATGAAAAAGGATGAGATACTTAAGCAGGGCTTCGTGATAGTCAAGGTGATGGTAAACGGAATAAGACAGACTCACAGACTCAATGTCGTCAAGGAAAAAAGCGGTAATGGCTATTTTTCTTACCTCATGGGCAGGTACCCGATTCCGGAAAGCGAGATGATAAGGCTTGCCGAAGAACTCCAACTTCCGATAAAATCGCGCGACATGATCGTCTTCCCAAAGGGAAAAAGCAAAAAGGATTTCATGGAGGTAGTGTTTGAACCTGGTGTTGTTGAGGCAGAGATAGAGTAGTCAGAGTGATTTTCTAAGTAACTCTATCAGCTCGCTGCCGATTCTTACCTGCGCCTCTTTTGTGCTTGCGCCAAGATGAGGTGTGAAGAAGACGTTGTCCAGTTCAAGCAGTTTACCCTTATAGGGCTCTTCCCAGTAGACATCAAGAGCAGCTGCGCCTATCTTTCCTGATTTGCACGCAGCGTATAGAGCGTCTTCGTCTACTACGCCGCCGCGCGCTGTGTTTATTATTATCACACCATCCTTCATCCTAGCTATCGTATTCTTATTTATCATGTTCTTAGTCTCTGGCGTCAATGGTACGTGCAGTGTTATAATATCAGCCTCCGCGAATAGCTGTTCTAGTTCAACGAATCTTGCTATCCCATCCTCATGTCGCGGTGGCGGATTATAGGCAAGGATTTTCATGCCAAGTGCGCTTGCCTTTTTACCAACAAGCGATCCTATCCGTCCGTAACCTATTACGCCGAGCGTTTTTCCTTCGATCTCCTGCCCGACAAGGCTTTTTTTGTCCCAGATTTTATTTTTCATTTGATGATGCGCCTTTGCTATAAAGCGCATTGCTGATATAATATGACCTATCGTAAGTTCTGCAACTGCGTTTGCTGATGCGGCCGGGGTGTTTAGCACTCTTATCCCTTTTGCCTCGCATGTGGGCACATCTATGTTGTCAAGCCCAACACCTGCCCGCGCAACTACCCTTAGTTTTGGTGCCTTCTTTAGCAGCTCTGCGGTCACCTTCGTCCTACTCCTGACTATGAGAACATTCGCATCCATTAATGCTTTATCAAGGTTTGCTGGAAGATAAGCAACCTCACCGAGTTGTTTTATGCGCTCGACAACTTCTTTTTCCATTTCATCAAGGATTACGATTCGCGTCATGAGGTTAAATTGTCTGGATGTTTTTTATTTGTTACCACTCCAACCCCAGAATTGTGCGACATACTTCTCCGGTTCTGATGTTATTATAGTCTTTTCCTTCCTATCGAAAATCCAATTGTACCTCGCCCATTTAAATCGTTCATCCATGTAAACGACTACCACGCGATCTCCTTCCTTCCGCCTCCCGCGACCCGCTGCCTGGAGCGCCTTTATTGTTCCTGGATACAAATAGCCATACTCCCATCCCTTTCCAAATTTTTTCTCATAGTAATCTATAAGCGCTTCTATTTCGAGATTCATTTCATCCAGTGCAACGCCAACAATCACTATGGTTTTTATTTCTCCTTTACAATAATCAACGCCCTCGCCAAGAGAGCCTCCCTGAACTCCGCAGAGCACTCCTCCATTTTCTGAAAACTCACCCAGAAGCGCGCGAACCTCGCGTGGCTTCATTTCAGGACGCTGAACAAGAAGTCTGCCCGCCTTAATCAATGGAATGATACCATCCATAACGTTATACGATGGAAAAAATACAGCAACGCCACCGGGTGTTGCTGTTATGATGGCAGCTATCCTCTCCGCAATCTTGCTGTAGTTTTCTTTTGTTCGCTCGGGGTAGCGAGTTGTAACTCCATCGCATATAATATTTAGTATACTGCCCTTTGTGAATGGAGAGGGGTATGCTGTCATTATGGTCCTCTGCTTATCAACGCCGAGAACATCGCGATGCATCGCCAGTGGCAAAAGTGTTCCGCTCATTAAGATGCTGGCGTAGCTTTTGTTTAGAACATCTGTTAGGGGAGATGGGTCCAACACTTTCTTTGAGAGTAAAAAGCCGCTATCTTTTCTCTCAATGATTCTTACGGATTCGAGCTGATCGTCCCAACTCTCTATGAAATGAATAAATCTGAGACAGGCACTCCGCTTTCCGGTTGCGGAGGCAAAAGCAAGCCCAGCCTCCTCAAGTGCAGTAATGAAATCTGCCCCAAACGCTGAGAGAAACGGATAAAAATCCTCTTTCTCAACTACCAACTCTTGATTGCCTCCCAGTATCTCTTCAGCCCATTCATTGAAGGCGTTTTCTATGCTGGAAGGTTCAAAACCTGCAACGCGCATCTCCTTTTCAATCTTTTTTAAAGATTGTGTACTAATGGTTGATGAGAGATAGTTGCGCACCCTATTAGCAAGGTTGTGTGCCTCGTCGATAATAACAATTGAATTCTCAAGCCTTTTGTTTGTTTTGCTCAGCAAGACATTGCGAATGGCCGGTACAAAAAGGTGGTAGTAATCACCTATTATAATGTTTGATGCTGCGCCTATTCTCAGCATGAGCTCGTAGGGGCAAAAGTTTTTTTCACGGCCCTTTTCGATAAGTTCAGAATGCGCCCTCCCATACTCAATTATCTCCACGAGGTGTGTTATCTCCTCCTCTACCTTCTCAATATCGAGCAACCCCCTACCAGTTATATTGTTGTAGAATGCACATTTATTCTTTTTCCGCTTAAGTTCGCAGATGTGATAAAATCCCTCCCCTTCCACTTCTGCAGCTTCTTCATCAATGCATGCATGTTTTCGTCCTATTATATCAACCGCGCGGATTGGGAGAGAGAACTTACGCCCTATCCCAACAGCAACCTCTAGTGCAATCCTGTGCTGCGATATCTTTGGGGTTAAAAAGAAAATGTCCATCTCATTATCCACTGCAAATGAGATGGCCGCAGAAAGTGCGGCATCTGTTTTCCCAGAACCGGTTGGCGCGTGCACCATGAAGTTTTTTCCATTCCGGAGCGCGGTGTATACATCAGCCATGAATTTTTTCTGGAACGGCCTCGTGCTGTCGTGCCTGAAATAGATTTTCACCACAGTGTGCTTTTGCATGAAAGGTATTAAATTCCTGAGTGAGATAGAATGCTATGCGTGCCACAGTGCGTTTTCTCTATAACGAACCGGCTGTGTTCTATAAGAGCGCGCTAATAATTGGTGATGTGCATTTTGGTATTGAAAGTAAACTACGTGAGCGCGGAATCGTTGATAATAAATTTAGTGAAAGACTCGAAAAAAAGATTGAAGCGCTGCTCGACAGAACAAAGGCAAAGCGACTTATAATAAACGGAGATGTAAAAGAGCAAATCGGTATATTTGATAATGTCACTGCTGAAATGCTAAAACAGTTGAACGAGATTGTAGAGGTCATAATAGTGCGCGGGAATCATGATGGCGGCATAGAGGAAAGTAAGTTGTGCGTAGTTCCATCAGATGGCTTTTCGTATTACGGCCTTGGATTGTTTCACGGCCATTCTTGGCCAAGTGAAGAAGTTATGCAATGCGCAAGTATAATATCAGCACATCAACATCCGCAGATAGAACTTAAGGACAAGCTTGGCAAAAGACATATAGAACCTGTATGGCTTTTTGCAGATGCAAATCCTGAAGAAATAAAAAAATATTATGAAAATTTCAACAAAAAATCAAGGCTGATTTTAATGCCTGCATTCAATCCACTTGTTGGCTCATCGTTAAAGCCAGATGAACACTTAGGTCCGGTACTTAATAATAACTTATTTAAATTGAGCGATGCATTAGTATTCAGGTTTGATGGATCCCTCATCGGAAGACTGGGCTCGCTGGAGTGATGATTATGGGAAGGAGAAGAAGAGGAAGAGAGAGACTTGTGCGATGTGCTGGCTGTGGGCGGACCATCCCGCGCGATAAAGCCGTCTCTGATATACGCCGTCGTTCTTATTCCACTGATTTAAAAGGAGATGAAAATGTCACTTACTCTGATTTTGTTGAAATTTATTATTGTATAAGCTGCGGAAAACACCGCGGAGTTTTTGAAAAAAAGAAACGCGCTGCTGAAAGAAGGAGGGAATGGAGATATGGCGCACCCTAAAAAATTAAACCACCTCTTAGAGGTGGCATTTGAGGGAAGGCGATACGAAGCTGTCGAACAAAAAATCGGAAACCTCCCATTAATTGTTATAAAGGCCAAAAACGGCTATGTTGCTTGCAGCTATATAGACAAGGAAACAGCTGAGAAAATAGGGGATGTAGCTGCCTTTGTTGCTGGCGTAAAAAATATAGAGGAGTTTAAAAAAGCAAAGATAAGACATGTCACAAGTTGGGCTGAAAATATTGGTGTAAGGGAAGGGATGAGTGTTAAAAAAGCACTTGAACTTATGGATCGCTACGATGGCTCATCATAAATAGCGGCAAGCATAAAAGAAGGATAAATACGATATTTGCGCAGATGTTATTATCATTTCTATAATACTCAGATGGCCTTACTCGACCCAACCTTTCAACCTGTTCACGGCACACTGGTTCTGTTACAGGAGCGCCAAAGAGAGTCGCTCCTGTTGGCGTCTCTATTTCATTGCACAGATCGATTGATTCAGATATATCAACATTTTCATTTGCTGCAAGTATCTTTGCGCACTCATAAAGACAGAGATTCTTCTCAACACGCGCCTGTTTCTCAATGCCGTAGTTTCTACCTATCTCATCGATGACATTCAGACAAATGTGCCGTACACTGACAACATCGCCTAAGTACGCTGCTGTCTTTGCCGCGTTTCTGTAGCATTCCATTCGCTCTTGTGCATTAGTAAGTCGTTCGCATTCCTCGGAAGTTGGCAGGCCATAACAACCAAAAAGAAGAAACAGGAGAACGATATAGAGAATGCGATGGCTCACTCTTTCACCTACTCAGAGTAGGACTTAAGCGCCCTTTTAGCCATCCCAAGTGCCTTTCTTATTTCTTCCTCTGTTTTCGCACCAGCACATATAACCTTTCCATTCTTGAAAAGCAAAAGCGAGACCTTTGGGTCCCTAAATTTTAAGATAGCTCCGGGGAATTGCTCTGGCTCATATTCAACGTTATCAGCCTTCTCTGCTATCTTATAGAGATCAAGCGTAAGACCAAGTTCTGCAGCTGCAACTATGTTTGTTATCTCTATCTTTGGCTTTCGTGTTGTTAATATTTTTTTTGCATATGGCAAGAGCATCTTTCTTGCTTTTTCGACTGCTTGCTCCATCTGTGATTTTTTCTTGCAGCCCACACACACGACCTTTCCATTTTTAAAAAGAAGAAGGGTCGCTTTTGGTTCATCAAATTTTAGGATTGCGCCCGGGAACTGTTCTGGTTCGTACTCTACATCCTTAACCTTATCATGAATCTGAAAAAGATCCAGTTCGAGACCGAGAGAGGCTGATGCAACAATATTTGTGATAACAAAATCGCGTTTTTTTTCTAATTTCAATTGATCACCCGGGCAAAGATTTATAAACAAAATTGAGTGGAAACCATTTTAAAAACTTGCTATCTTATTTTTAAGAGACCGTACGAGGACTTAGAGGGAGATAAATGGTTAAAAGATCCAGAGGTAGCCTTAGCAAGACAACCAAGAGGATGAAGAAAGCGCGAGAGGTTACTGTGTCCGCCATGGCTAGAAGATTTAACGTAGGAGACAATGTCCACATAAGACCGCTGCATGTCGTTCGTGCTCGACCGCCTCACAGATACGCTGGAAGACGCGGCCGTGTGGTTGAAAAAAGGGGCAATAGCTATGTTGTTGAAATCTTGGATGGCGGGAAGATAAAGAAGATCATAACAACCGCAATACACCTAGTACCATCGAGGTGAGCTTATGAAAATTATAGAATCAAAACCAATACCAGCTAGCGAGGCGAAGGAATTACTTGAGCAAAGAAAAAAGGAGGGCGAGTTAAACTATGAGCAAACGCTTGCGCTAGAGCACGCTGAAAGGGTTTATTCTGATTTGAAGGTGAAAAAAATCAGCGAGTTAATGAAAAAGAATGAAAAAATTACTGCTGAGGCTGCTATTAAAATGATTGAAGTAAACCCAAAAACAATATCTACACTGAAAGCCATACTGGTAAAGGAAAAGATAGAGTTAAGTGAGGAGGAGCTGAACGAAATAATGAAGGCCTTAGGGTGAGCGAATGGAGGATTACGCTTGGGTTATCGAATACCTTCCTATGGGGCACGCAACTCAGATAAAACGTGAGCCTATAGTCCAACTCGTAGGTGAGAGATACTTCACTCTTTTGGAGGCAAGCATAAAACCAACAGCAGCCATTGTTGTAGGTCAAAGAGTTTACGTGGGAAAAGGGGAACGTACTGAAATAGACCATATTAAAGGACGAATATCTTATGATGCGTTGACGAGTAGCGCAAAAAGTTTTCTTCCAACAGCAATAAGAAGAATAGTGGAAACGAGGGAAAGCGACTTTATCGCGTTCATAAACAATGCAAAACCCATCTCGATTAGAGTCCACACCCTTGACCTACTTCCAGGAATAGGAAAGAAAAATATGGAAGCTATCCTCAGAGTTAGGGAGGAAAAGAGATTTGAATCCTTCGCGGATCTAAAGGCAAGAGTTCCTTCTCTGACAGACCCGGTTAGTATCTTTGTCAATAGAGTAGTAAATGAACTCGAAGGAAAAGAAAAGCAGTATCTTTTCGTTAAGCCGCTATCTTCTCACAAAGGCCCTGACAATAAAATTTCTCACTGACGCGGGCTCGTAGTCGAGAGGCTTTTTGTCTTCTGTAACTTAAAAGGCAAAATCCAGAAAGTGGTTAAGACGCCACCCTCACACGGTGGAGATCCCCGGTTCGAATCCGGGCGAGCCCATTTTAGTATAGCAATAAAATTGTTTCTATACAAATTATGTTTATGGCTCTGATATTTGATGAGGATTCTGTAGAATGGCTTAGGGAAAAGGGCTTTACCGCAAAGGAAATAGCAGATTCTGAGAGAATAATATCCACAGCATTGAAAAGTGCAGAAGGAGAAAAAACAATAAAATTGCCGCAAGGAGTCTCGCATAAGGTTGCAGCGCTCGTCTACTCTGTACTCTCTACAGAAGAAACGACCAGTGGAGAGTTTATAACGCTGACAGAGGAAGCAAGAGAGGCGTTGAATGAGGAGATGGAAATCGGCGAACTGGAGACAACCATAAGTAAAATAGGAGGGATGAAGCTTACCAAGCGCTACTCGGATCCCAGAAGAAAGTCAAGTATAAAAAAGGAAAGATTCCACCCGGAGTGAGGCTACTCTGTCGGTCTTGTCGTAAAGCTCTTAAATTCACCGCTTGGCGCTTTCCATTCCACCTTCACGTTTTCTACAGTTGCACCAGTTGGTCCATGCTTACACCACTCTATCAACTGCTCAAGAGCCTTCTTCTCTCCCTCGGCAACTACCTCTACAGAGCCATCTGTTCTGTTTCGCACCCACCCAACCAACCCAAGCTCGGTTGCCACGCTGACAGTACCAGCACGAAAGAAAACTCCTTGCACATCACCATAGATAGAAATATGAACGCGCGATTTCATACTATAAAAGTTCCCCCCTGGCCTGCTCTATCTGCATTCGTGCAGCATCTTGTTTTCTTCTAAAATCAGGTAAGACAGCGTTGGAAAAGCGAAGTGGAAGAAGAGTATCGTATATCTCTTCCATTAGCGAAAAATATCTCTCAGCCTCCTTCCTCTCTCCTCTTCTTAAAGATTCATACATTTCACGTTTAAGCTCGCCAATAGCATCAAGAAGACCAAGGATATATGGTACCTCCTCTACGCCAAGTTCTTTATAATGAGGGATCCGCTTCCTTTCGATAGCCTCAAGTGTAATCTGCGCCTCGGCATATTCCTGAAGAACGTGGCCCACCTGCGCAGGAAATTCGCTTTTCATCTTGGTTAATACCTGCACTCCTTTTTCAGCCTCTTTAAGGTGCGCCCTGGCAGTCCTCAGGTCCCTAGAATGTATCGCTTTTATTGCATTTGAACATTCGCGCACTGTCTCTCGCGCTTTTACGAGCAGCTTGTCAAGCGCGCTTTCTTTTTCCATGAGTTTTTTCTCAATTTCGGTTAGGTCGATCATGACAGAATTTTGCTTTCCAGATTTTTAATCCTATCTTAATTGGTCGATCTCTGGGATTCCATTTTGGCGTAGTGGCGTTTTGGCAGCAATTTTTGTATATTTTTTACAATTTTTTTGGTATTTTGCGTTGGATATCACACTTTTTTCCTTCTTTGTGGTAAAAAATGATAAAATATTTAAATATTTCGGCTCTTAATAACAATTAGTGATAAATAATGGAAAACACCGGGCTGCCAGTGCGAAAATATAGGTTCCTTTTAACCATCGCCAGAAGGGCTGGTGTAGACGATATCAGGGCCCAAGCTGTTCTTTCATGTACAGGAAAGCAGATTGAGATAAAGTTGCCTGGCGATATAGACGGCTCAGAGGTAGAATCCATAATAAAGACAGCCGTAACGAAGCATGGATTCCGCAAGGTCGCTATATGCAGATATCTTGGTAGTGAGCTGAAAAAGAACCGCTCTAGTTCAACCTACTGTTTTAAATTTTTGGTTTCTGCAGAATAGGGACCAAGAACCGCTACCATGGTGCTCTTAAAGGTCAACGCGTGCCTAATATTATAAAACTTTTCGTGCATAGGCCCTTAGGTGGGATTATGAAAAGAGATTTTCTCACGATTAGGGAAACCCCTGTAGAATTTATGAAGGAGATAATAGACCTGGCTATCAAACTGAAGAAAGAAAGAAACCGGAAGAGAACAGACCTTAACGGCAAGGTCCTCATATCACTTTATGAAAAACCATCAACGAGAACAAGGTTATCCTTTGAAACCGCAATCTATAATCTGGGAGGTCGCTCTCTTGTTATGGACTTTAAGAGCTCCCAACTAAGCCGTGGAGAAACGATGGCGGATACTGCACGCGTACTCTCACGATATGGAGATGCCATCAGCGCGCGGCTCTTTAAGCACGCTACTCTCGTTGAGCTTGCGAGATGGGCAAGTGTGCCTGTGATAAACGCCCTTACTGATCTCGAGCATCCATGCCAAGCGCTAGCTGATGTTCAGACGATAATAGAGCATGGAAAGATAAAAGGAAAGCTTGTTTACATAGGTGATGCAGCAAACAATGTTGCAAATTCCCTCATGCTTGCTGCTGCAAGATACAATATGGGCATAACCCTTTCTTGCCCAGAGAGATACCCGCCAAATGAGGAGTATGTAAAGGAGGCCTCGAAGTATACAAGGATAACCATCGAGCATGACCCAATAAAGGCAGTGAAAGGAGCGGACGTTATCTACACAGATGTCTGGGTGAGCATGGGAATGGAGGCAGAGGAGGCAGCAAGGAAAACAGCATTCGCACCATATCAAGTTAATAGCGAGCTGCTGATGAATGCCAAGCCAGATTGCATAGTGATGCATTGCCTTCCAGCTCATAGGGGGCTGGAGATAACAGATGATGTTCTTGACGGTAAGCACGCAGCAGTTTGGGACCAGGCAGAGAATAGGATGTGGGCCCAGGAGGCGCTTCTTCTCAAACTGCTGAAAGGTTAATAGAGATTAATGGAGTAAAAGCTTCGAAAGCAAAGCCACATCCTTTTCATTGTTTGGCTTTATTATTATCGTTTTTATACCCGCATTTTTTCCTGCGCGGGCGTCGAAACTGCTGTTTCCTATAAAAATTGCTTCTTCTTTTCCCACCTTAAGTTGTCGAAGGATAAGATTTAGGATATCTGGATAGGGTTTGTTCACCCTAATGCTATCCTGTCCTGCTATAAAATCAGGACTTATGCCTTCTTTGCTTAGAACTTCGTTTATTGTTATTGTTGTGTTACCTGATGCTATCGCAATTAAGTAACCGGCTGCCTTTAGTTCTTTTAGCAGTCTCATCATGGAAGGAAAGATGGTGCAACCACCGCGTCTTACGCAGTCATCCTCATTTTTTCTAAAATCGCTTACAACTAATTCTTTATATCCGCGTTCGGAAAGATAGTTTGCAGCATCCATAGGGTCTGCGCTCTTAATTCTCTCTGGTATCTTTGTGCCATCAGCCTCTACTTTTTCTATGAGTTCTATCTTCACCTTTTCCCAGTCGATGTCAAGATGAACGAGCGTGTCGTCGAAATCGAATATAGCCAGCTTGTATTTTGAATTCCTTTTCATATCCTCCCCTGAATCTCATAATATTTTACTCCTGCGTTCTTTAGATACTGGATTGCTCTTTCGTACTCCTCGTTGTACAACCGTCGCGCGATCTCCGGATACTCAACTGCCTTGTATTCAGGCCTGTACTGGCTCATAAGATTTACATAAACCCTGTCAGCGATGTTATCACCGATCCATTTGAGGATATTCTTTGCGCAGCACTCGATGTGATTTGGAAGGACAAGAATTCTGATCACCATCTCAGCATCCTTGCTCGCGCGCCTAAAGTTTCTCCTCATCGTTGCCATATATCTTGGAGCGCTTGAAAGTCGCATGGCGCAATTATCATTCCCATACCTAAAATCTGCAAGATAGAGATCCACCACACCCTCAAGGAGTGCAAGGCTCTCCTCACTCATATACATGTTCGAATTCCATATGATGGGTGTCTGACTTTTCATGTTTCGTGCAGTATCTATTATAGTGTGAAGGTTTGGGGTCGGCTCTCCACCGACAAAATTTGCATTTATTATCCGCCCGCTCTCAGCCTTGTCATCTATCCAACATGCGATTTCTTTACCGGTCATTGCCACTCCGCGCTCTGGAAACTGGCTTATATCCCAGTTTTGACAATAAACACACTTCCATGTGCAGCCACTGAAGAAAATCGTACCGCTCGGCACAAGTACATCTTCTTCCCCATAATGCTCGAACATAGTTGCAACACGGCTCTGCGATCCAACCCTACACCACCCAAGCCTTCCTTCTGCGCGGTTCGCCATACATCTTCTTTCGCAGAAAACGCATGATTTCAGCAGCTCCATCGCAATATCATACTTCAGGTCGAGTAGGGAGTAGGATTCGTCGCTCGTCTCTGCCATGGCCTTTGGCTCATTCCTCTTCAGCCTTCTAAAAATTTTCAAACCGCGCTTATGCTCTGCCCACATATCATCAAGATTACTGCTCCTTTCGCACGCTATCTTTTTGATCAACATAAAAAAAGGAACTCTCTTGCGATCGCGTATCTCAAGATATCTCTTTAACGGTGCATAAGGACCGCGCATGAAGAGAAGAATGCGAGAGGTTATAAATATGTTGCGCTACTCAAAAAATGAATTGAGCAATCTTTGCCTCCCACCTACCTTAACCCTGTACTCGTCATAGCCGAGCTCTCTCAGAATCTTCATAACAGCCGGAAGTATTTGATTGTTAATATAATAGTCAATGTCATAATCCTCTGCGGAATCAGTTGGCATCGCTTTCTCTGAGATACTGCTACCTTTCTTTGTAATAACATACGAAATAATGCTTCCCTTTTCCACCGGAACGCCTTCTGCTATGAGTTTCTTCGCCGCAGCAAGCTCAGGACTTATAACCTCATAACCTGCGCGAGGGTCTTTATTGAGCTGCGTTACTATAGCCAATTCTGATATATCAACAGCCCCGCTTTTCAATCTCTCTATCGCTTCTCTGACAACCGCAACGGCTTTCTCCCTGCTTCCTTCTCTTAGTATCGCCTCGAGAACATGATATTGTGTTTCCTTTGCAATTTGCGACCAATCTCTTCTAACAAGCTCAAAACCACGTATCTTTATTCTTCCGTCCTCGCTGAGGAGGGCATATTTCTTTTTCGCTCCCTTTTCCTCTGCCTTTTTACTGACAAAAACGCCGCGTGGATAGAAACCCTCTATCTCAAGCTCCATCTTTTCTGGAAGCGATTTGTTTATCTTATCCACAAAATTAAGAACCTCTTCTTTGCTCTTGTATACGAGAAATACCGAATCTGTATCTGCATAAAGAACCTTGAACCCGCTTTTTTCAGCTGCCTCGATCGTGTCATGGATATGTTTTCTCCCCCAAGCAGTAACACTCTCAGCGCATTTTCTTGAATACCATCGTGAACGGGCGTAACCTAGGTAACCATAAAAGGAATTTGAAAGTATCTTTATCGCTTGCGAACGTGCGCTGAGAATTTTATACTCCCTGCTTGTTGGGTCAAGAGTCTTTAACCTCTTCTTCAATGCGCTCCGAAGGTCTATGAGCTCCTCCAGAACAGATGGAATTAGCCCTTTTGGGGATTTTTTGAATTGCGCACCTGTTGGAGAAACAAAGGTCTCATCTTCATGACTCTCAGTAAGGGTTGCGGGATCAATGTTATAAGAAACAATTATCGAGGGATATAGTCCACGAAAGTCGAGTACTGCTATCTGCTCGTAAATTCCTGGCTCTGGCAGTTTTACGAATGCCCCTTTTATTGGGTTTGCGAGTCTCTCCTCGATGGCCTCACCAACAGGTCTGAGCTGAATAAGCTCTCCACGTTTTGCTGCATTGTACATAAGAAGGTTTTCAACGAGCTGCCCACTCGTTGCAAGGCTAACATCAAATAGAGGGAGTTTTGTAATGCTGCTCAACTCAAGCTCAAGCGGCAGATAAACTTCACAAAGTGCTTTTGTAAGTTCCGCGTCCCTCACAGCGTACTCTATCAGCTCATCCATTCTGTTTTCATCCCAAAGCCTCCAGATATCTGCCCGCTTAACAGATATCTTCTTTTTTCCAAGTACCTCGTTGGCAACAGCATTCAGCGTAAACTCCGATGTCTTCAAAACTCCGATAAAACCAAAGAGTCTGATGATTGGATAGAGGTCAAGATGTAGTCTGTCAGAGATGCTCGCTCCGCCTATCATTCCCCGTTTTACACTCCTTAGTTTTCCCTTCCATCTCCCTAGATTGAACGCCGACTTCAAAAGCCTTGCGCGCTCATAGAGATACGGAAGATCGAAGTTTCCTGAATTATACCCAACAAGAACATCTGGATCGGAATGCGCCACAAGTCGCGAAAAGCGCTCAAGCAACTCTTTTTCATCCTTAACAATCTCAACGCCCGCTCTCGAGCATGGCTTATAGGTAAGCGCGCCGCTCTTAGAATCCGTATAGCTTATTATAAGCACGGGATCCTTTTTCGGCCTTGGTGTGCCCAGTGGATTGTATGTTTCTATATCAAAAGCAAGTGTCTTAAGAGAAGGGGTGACCGGCTCGCATGAAAGTATTTTTCTTATTATCTTCCCCTCTCGTTCATAGCGGATTAACCAGTTTGGTGTGAGCTGCATGTCAAACAAAAATCTGCGCACAAATGGGATTTCGAACTCATAGCATGGATAGGGAATCGCACGCTTTAGCAGAGGAACGTGCGATGGCTCACGACAGAGAACCTTCAGGAATTTTTTCTTTTTTAGTTTGACAAGTCGTTCTGTTTCTTCAACTGCCAACGGCGTTATCATTTTCCCCTTTTGTTCGACCGAAATCTTTTTTATGTCATCCTTCACAGCTGCTGGCGCATCAACAAGAAAATAGGGATCGCACTGATAATAGCGTTTCACCGTCTTTTTGCCCTTTAGCAGAAGCGACACGTAGGTTCTGCTGCCCTTGATCACGTAACCAAGCGAAAGAAGAAATGCTTTTCTAATCTTCATTGAGGAAATGTCGCCATTAAATTTAATAAAGATTAAACTTTAGCCAATGTCGGTCATTTATCCTAAACATTCGTATACTATTTATCGCACTTGTAGATCTTCGCCGTCTCTCCGTTGAGATACGCCCTCGTGAGAGGTTTGAAAAAATTACTGGAGTAGCATACCTGTGATACCCTGCCATTAACATCAAAAATAAACTTTGGAGCAGAGACTGGTGCGGTTGGTGCAAATACTTGAGCACCGAGCATCTTTGAAATGGTTCCGCCTATTCCAGTCTTGAACATTCCTGTCTCGCATGAGTTGAGTACAACTATCGGGTTTGGGACAAAGCTACCCCTAATTTTATGGAGAGCTTGATCATCTAAATGATCGAGCGTGGAGTCCCTCGCCTTGTTTGGTGTTAATGACGCCCACCATGGCGTCCTTCCTAGAGAAACACCAAATGGCGAGCCATGCCCGTTTATAACGAGAAGAGAGAGCTTACCAAATAGACTTGCTATCGTATTTATTTTATCATAAAAGATCTCATCAGAACCAGTTTCGGTTAGGATGACGCTATAATGCTGCGTAAGCGGAATAAGTTCGCTTCCTGCATGATAAAAAACCCTATTCCAATCTGTCTTTGGGAACACAAGAAGCGCAAGAGGCTTTTGTAGGTTTTCCCTGGACTCAGCATTCTTGCTTGCCTCAAAAAGGAGTTCAGGGGGATACCTGCAAAAATATTCCAACCCTAGCAATCTGTACAACCTATCAGTTTTCTCCTTCCCAAGAACTGAGACGGCGTAAGAAAAATTTATAAGACGCTCAGGGGTCAATTTATCAGACCCGAAAATATTCTTTACAAGCGTTGCACCTTCTTCGTAATCGACAGGGCGAATATTGTGGAACGGTGCGATTCCCATCCTCAATAACTGCCGAGTCGCAGCCAGTTCTTTCAAAATTTTCTCTTCTGAAGAGCCATCGATGATGAGTTCTATCGCCCTCGCCATTCTAATATCAAAGTTTGGCTCCTCTTCAAGTTTGCGGACTGCTTTTGTGATACGATTGCTTCTCTGGCGAAGCAGGCTTTCTAATCCTAAAAACCTTTCCATCATAGAAGTATAGTCCTCTTCCCTATCACCTGAAGAGGAAAACGCTGATTTTTTAAGAAGGGTAAGATTTTCAATCAACCTATCAAGATCGCTGATTGATTTATTAACTGTAATTTCTATCGCGTTCAAACCATCAAAAGGTTCAGGACCAATAAACTTCAGTTGGTTGTTCTCCATTATGGATGTTCCTTTCAGATATTCGACCACAATTTCTACAGCTTCGGATGCTCTATTTCCTGCTATAACGGAAATGTTATTAGCTACCACTCCGAAAGTTGCTGCCTGTTCCTCTGTAAACTTTTCAAAATCAAATTTTTTGTTATCCAACGCAGCTAAAAGAAGTTTGAAAGCGAGGTCTTCATGAAAATAGGAGGCAAGTTGCATCTTTGTCACTTTCGCCAAGAGTTGATCTGCGAAGGCCTTACCAAATTCTTCTTGCTTCACTTTATCTTTTAGTTTTGCTATAATCCTAAGATAGTCAAGAAGAAAACGATCTGAATTAACAGAATTTGCAATGGCCTCCACAGTTTCAAGCAGATTTTTTATTTTGGTTGCTGCGTCAGAGCAGCTATCTTTGGAACCGCTGCAGGAGATGATTGCTCCGAGTGTGTTTAATGCTTCATCGTTCTGCTGTGGTGCAGCCGATGAGACAGCTGCTACTGTTCTGATTAATTGTTTGGCCATTTCAGTATTACAAACAAGACCCAGATTATTGATGACATAAAAAAACTCTGGTGCACGACGAAGGGCTGAAGTGCCAACTTGGGGCTTAAGTGCATCCTCCAACACATCCAATGCGTCTATAGAAGAGCAGTGATAATGTAGAATATGGAATAAGCTCAGCGCAGCCTTTTCTTTATCTTTATCAGATATCTGCACACTAAGCTCTGCGATCGCGTGCAACCTGCTAGCGATCTTCTCTTCTCCACTGAATAAAGGCGATTGAGAAGAAAAGATGGTCGACAATAATTCTAATGAAAGCAAGGGATTCTGACCTGACTCCTCTAAGATATCTCGCATTAATTGTATCCTTTTATCTGGGGACCAGAACTGAATATGCGAAAGAAATTTGCTCAACTGCTTGAAGTTCTCCGCAAGCTCTTTTTCGTCAGAACCAGTTCTCTCAATCAGTATCCAATTTATTTTATTTAAGTTCTTTGCGAGATCCTCTGCTTTTTCTGAGGCTGCTCTCCATGTCTCCTGAGCAACAGTATTGGCGCATTCTTTTGCCATCAATTCTTCGTGTCGCTTTGCAATATAGTCTCGAATACCAGCCCCAACCGCCATCCCTCCAACAAATGCTGCTGGTGCAATGACAGGAAGCAGCTTCCTAAAAACATTTTTTGCGCGCGCTCTAATAGTAAGCTTAGCCACCGACTCTGTGCCATCGGCTTTCCTGCTCTCAAGCATATTGTAAATATTGTAGTTAAATGTTTAAAAAAGTTATTTAAGTGGAAAAAATGTAGCGAAAGGAAATGGCTGTGTACTTCATATCGCGCCAAGGCTACAGCCATTATCAGCAAATTAATAATTATTTACTTTCATGAAAATAAGGGAGTAGATAGTATGGACAAAGCTGCAAATTATGAAATAAAAGACCTTTCGCTCGCAGAGCAGGGAGGGCTTAATATCGAATTCGCAGAGGCGCACATGCCCCTCATGGCAAAGATACGGGCGCGGGTGGCAAGAGAGAAACCGTTCAGGGGGCTTACCATAGGAATGGCTCTTCATATTACAAAGGAAACAGCTGTCCTTGTCCGAACGCTTGCTGCAGGCGGGGCAAAGGTCGCCATTGCAAGCTGCAATCCGCTTAGCACACAGGATGACGTTGCGGCAGCGCTTGCGAAAGAAGGTTTTCATGTTTACGGGTACAAAGGTGAGAGCAACGAGGATTATTACAGGTACATTGAAGCTGTTATTTCGCACAAACCGGATATAACTATAGACGATGGCTGCGACCTTGTCACGACAATTCACACGAAACACGCGGACCTGCTACCGAAAATAATCGGCGGTTGCGAGGAAACGACCACTGGCGTCATACGGCTGCGCGCAATGGAAAGGGATGGTGTCCTGAAATACCCCGTAATTGCGGTCAACGACAATAAGACGAAGCATTACCTTGATAACTACTACGGTACTGGACAGTCTGCCATAGATGGCCTTCTTCGAGCGAGCAATATTCTTCTGGCAGGCAAGACGTTCGTTGTCTGCGGATACGGGGATTGTGGCAAAGGGGTTGCGATGCGCGCGAGAGGGATGGGCGCAAACGTGGTAGTAACAGAAGTTGATGCTTTCAGGGCGATGCAGGCTGTGCTTGATGGTTATAGGGTTATGCCTATCGCAGAAGCTGCAAAGATAGGCGATGTATTTCTCACGGTTACCGGAGACAAACATGTGATAACAACGGAGCATATCAAAAACATGAAGAGCGGGGCGCTTCTCGCGAATGCAGGTCATTTTGATGTCGAAGTGGATGTAGCAGGCATGAATAAAAAATGGAAAAAGAGGAGGATAAGGCAGTTCCTGGACGAATACGATGTTGATGGGAAGAAGATCTATCTCGCCGCTGAGGGCAGGCTTGTGAATCTTGCTGCAGCAGAGGGTCATCCATCTGAGGTAATGGCAACCTCATTCGCAGGCCAGACGCTTGCATGCGAGTACCTAGTAAAAAACAAGGGAAAACTGAAGCCGGTTGTGATAAAACTGCCTGAGGAGCTGGACAACCAGATAGCAGAGCTCCAGCTTGAAGTGATGGGAGTAAAGAAGGACGTCCTCACGAAGGAGCAGGAAAAATACCTTCACAGCTGGCAGGAAGGAACATGATGCACAGCGCCAGAAACTGGATTAGAATCAGATGGCTCTCTCATAAAGCGTCGTATTAAGCCGATTGATTGCGAGCTCTCTTTTTTCTCTGTCCCTATTTTCTCGACCAACCGGGATTGTTTGGTTTTTATTCTTTTCCTGCGATATAATAGCGATGGCTGATATCGAATCCTATTTTTCAACTCTCAAGGACGAGCTTGGTCGAGCTTATACTATTGCGGCAGAGGCGCGCCGAAAAGGTTACGACCCAATCGATGATGTTGAAGTAAAAATAGCAAAGGATGTTGCTGCGCGCGTTGAGGGAATTGTCGGGCCACCAAACATAGCAAAATTAATAAGGAACATGGAAAAGAGCGGGATGGCGCGGGAGGACATTGCGTTTGAGATAGCAAAAAAAATAGCCAATGGTGAGATAATAAAAGCCAGTAAGGAATATCTAATAGAGCAAGCAGTGAGAACTGGTGTGGGGATACTCACAGAGGGTGTGCTTGTTGCGCCCACAGAGGGGATAGCAAAGGTACGAATAAAGCAAAATCCTGATGGAAGCGACTATGTTGCGGTTTATTACGCAGGACCTATAAGAAGCGCGGGTGGGACGGCGGCAGCGCTAAGTGTTTTGTTAGCAGATGTTGCACGACGAATAGCAGGTATTGGTGATTACAGAGCTACAGACACTCAGATAGAACGCTATGTGGAAGAAATATCAATATACGAAGCACGGGTTGCGCATCTTCAATATTTTCCGCCGGAGGAACACATAAGGATAATAATAAAAAATTGCCCAGTATGCGTTGACGGTGAGCCAACTGAAGAGATAGAGGTGTCTTCCTACAAAAATGTACCTGGAATCGAAACTGACAAAATAAGAGGCGGAATACCGCTCGTAATATGCGAAGGAATAGCGCAGAAGGCAGCCAAGGTCCTAAAATACGCAAAAAAGTTAAAAGTCAATTGGGATTGGCTTGAAAGCGTGATAAGGATTAAGGTGAAGGAAGAAAAGATAGAGATAAAACCAGATGATGGTTACTTAGATGGTTTGGTTGCAGGAAGACCTGTTTTTAGCTATCCGTCTGCAAAGGGCGGTTTCAGGCTTAGGTACGGAAGAAGCGAGACCAACGGCCTCATGGGAAAGAACATTCATCCTGCGACCATGGTACTCTTGGATAATTTTCTCGCATATGGCACACATATGAAAATAGAACGTCCTGGCAAGGGATGTGTCGTTATTCCACATGCTTGTCTTGAACCACCAGTTGTAAAGTTGATTGATGGCAGTGTCCAAAAGGTACGCAGCATAGAGGAAGCAGAAAAGGTGAGAGGGCAGGTAAGTGAGATCCTTTTTCTTGGAGACATACTGGTAACCTATGGTGATTTTTTAAAATCGAATCATCCGCTCATGCCGCCTGCTTATGTAAGCGAAATATGGGAACTAGAAGCACAAGAAAAAGGAGTAAAACCAAAGAAGCCAAAGGATGCCGCAGAAGCCTTTGCATTTTCACGTATCAATAATGTACCGCTCCATCCAGACTACACCTTGCCATGGCACGATATAAGTCTTGAGGAACTTGGACGGCTTAGAAAACTACTCAGCAATTACAATGAGGAAGGAAAATCGCTCGTGCTTCCGCTCACCGAGGAGAAGTGCATTCTTGAAAAGTTACTAGTAGAACATAAGGTGCATAATGGAAAGATAATTATAGACACAAATTATGCTACAATACTATACAACTCGACATGCCCGACTAAGGAAATGCCGAATGCCAGTAATGCGCTGGACGCTGTAAACAAGCTTTCCGGAATCGTAATAAAACCATGGGCACCGACTTACATCGGCGCTAGGATGGGAAGGCCAGAAAAGGCTAAAGAAAGAATTATGGATGGAAGCCCTTGCGTTCTTTTCCCGACAGGTTCTGTAAAAAACAGAAGTCTCTTGAAAGAGATTAAGAATGTAAAAGGCGCTAGGGGAACATTGAATCTTGAACTTGCACGGTTTAAGTGCGCGCAATGCGGAAGAATAACATTCTATAGAAAGTGTGACCTTTGTGGCAATGAGACTCGACCAGAATTTGTATGCAGAAAGTGTGGAAGGCCGACTGAACTTGAGATGCACTGTGGTGAGAAAACGCTTAGCTATGATAGAAGACCTGTTGATATAGTTTCTCTTTTTGAAGCAACGAAAAGAGTGCTCGGGTTTGTTCCAGAAGAGCTAAAGGGTGTCAAAGGGCTCTCAAATGCCACAAGGATCCCGGAAAGACTTGAGAAAGGGTTCTTAAGAGCAAAAAACGGGGTTTATGTTTTTCGAGACGGGACGAGTAGATTTGATGCGACAGATGTCGTGTTAACGCATTTCGTTCCGAAGGAGATAGGGCTTACGGTTGAAAAAGCCAAGCAACTCGGTTACACAACAGATTACCTTGGCAACGAACTAAAAAATGCTGAGCAACTCTTGGCTCTTTATCCCCAGGACATTGTGCTGTCCAAAAATGGGTTGGAGTATCTATTCAAGGTCTCAAGGTTCATAGACGAGATGTTAACCACACTCTATGGCATCCAGCCGTATTACAAGGCAGAAAAGCCAACTGACTTGATAGGGCATCTTTGCGTCAGCCTTTCCCCGCACACAAGCGCAGGCGTGTTGTGCAGAATAATAGGATACACTGAAGCGAATGTTGGCTATGGGCATCCCTTCCTCATAGCAGCACGCAGACGAAATTGTGATGGGGATGAGGACAGTGTTATGCTTCTCCTAGATGCGCTCATAAACTTCTCTAGAAGATATCTTGACGAGAAAAGAGGCGGGACCATGGATGCTCCTCTTGTTCTTACGAGTACAATTGACCCAAAAGAAATCGATGACGAAGCACACTGTATGGAGGTGGTGACAACATACAACCTTGAATTTTACAGAGCCTGCGAAAGGTGCGCCTGGCCATCTGATGTGAAGATAAAAACAGTAAAGGATATGCTCGGTACAGCCGCGCAGTTTTACGTACCAATAACCATTCCAGGTACGCTTTTTAGCGGCGGAAACATAAGGACAACATATGTAAGACTCGAAAGCGTTCCTGAAAAAGTTAGGCTTGAGTTTCTTCTGCACGATAAGATAAGGGCAGTTGACAAAAGAGACGCTGCAGAGCGCCTCATTCTCAGTCATTTCATACCTGATTTGTATGGAAATCTGCGCTCCTTCTCCAGACAGGCTTTCAGATGCGTGAACTGTAACTTTAAGTACCGCCGAGTTCCTCTTTTTGGGAAGTGCATAAAATGTGGTGGAAATCTACTACTCACAATAAATAAAGGCGGAATCCAGAAATATCTTCAGATAACAAAGGAGATACTAAACAGATATCAACTGCCGGATTATCTGAAGCAGAGGCTGATTCTTGTTGAAAACGAGATAAATAACATATTTGAGGACGAAAAAGAAAGACAGCTCGGGCTGAGCGATTTTATATAATTTGTACGATTATTTAACAGAAAATTGCATACCATATAACTATATTAAGGTTTTTAAATTGTTTCCATCTAAAAATATGCGGGGTTGATATGAAAAACAATACAATTCTCGCCATATTAATGTTATTTACACAATTTTTTAGCGCTATTAATGTATCTACATACAATATCGCCACACCCTGGGAGGACGCGCAATGGCTTGCTGGATATTACACTACGCGCGTTTGTGTAAACAGTACTTCAAATCAATCCTTCAGCCCAACAACAACTTATCCTGTGCCAAGAGGCAGTTTTATTGTACCTCCTGCCAATTACAATATAGACATCGCGCCACCGAACAGGGTTATTTGTTACAATGAGCCCTACGTATACCACAAAAGCTGCACTGATGACGATGGAGATTCCTACTCATGCCCAGAATGTAGATATACACTAAGAACCATAACCGCAAGTGGGGTGGGGTATCGCAGCGGCGCGTGGGATATAGAACGTTATAGCTCTGCTCTAGATGGAATGGAGCTTGAGAACATAATTAGAAACATAGAGATTAACATGAGTAATGCCTCAACACCCGGAAGACTTTCCAATATCACTCTTGATTTTAGCGGTGATAGAGCATCTGTGCGCGTGAAGCTAAGGAGCGCATATATAAGTTATAAAACCGCCCAAGCGCAATATCAGGGATGCAGAAACTCTGATACCCGCGGCCCGCATCAGGAACTTGCCACCACTGCCGCGCCTTTCACGGAAGGGATTTGTCTCCTTATGGGCTATGAAGATATACTTACGTTTTACCCCCCAAACGGTAAAAGTGTACCCGGTTCGCCCTGTCATGTTAGAAGACCAGCACATCCAAATGATAGCGCATGTGAAAACTATCCAACAAACTGGAAGAATGCTGCTGGGAATGCGCTCAGTGCACTTGCTGAAAGTTTTTCTTCTGCGGATACAAATGTGGCAGCGTTAAAGAACATGTACAGAACACTAAACTTCTCTGGTGTATGTGACAGAGATTACTTGGAAAGTCCAGGGGCAAAGTGTGAAGATATACGCTCTGCAATCACTATAATAGATAGCGGCGCTGAGGAGTCGACATACGGCCAACTTGCGATCGCAAAAAGGAAAAAGGACGAACTGCAACTTGAGGTTTTTTGCTTCCCGCCAACTCTCACAAAATATCCCGAAATAATGAAGCTTTTGTGGGAGGACCGCCGTGGCTTTAATCCACTCGTGGTCGGATTGACATCAGAAGGAAATACGACGTTCGCGCGCGCGAATGCCATATACTCAAATTATAAAAGCCAAGCCGAGAACTACTCTGCGCGCGTTGGCGCAAAGAAAACAGAACTTGATAACCACCAATTGAACAGGATAACAGAGGCCTTGGGGTCGCGCGGCCTAAATGAAACAGCAATAGGGACAATTGCACAAAGATATTCTGACTTCAGCGCAAAGAAGAGCGAGGCAGATTCGCTCCTTGCAAATGCAGCCACAACTTACAATGCCAGAAACCAAGGGTACATAAAGAATGCAACAAACAGGGTTAAAGAAGCAATAGGCATTTATTCTGGAATGGAGAGCGAGGGAAACGCTATCATTTCTGACGCAGGGCGGATAGTGCAGGAAAGAAGACAAGAGGCTGAGGCGCTCGTACAACAAGCAGCTGCGCTCTACCAAAGAACGCAAAACCAAAAGGTTGGAAACTATTATCAAAGAGCGCTACAGGAATTAAACTCTGGAAATTCTGCTACTGCACTTGGTGAAAAATACAGCAGGTATATTGCTGCTGCCGAGTATGCACGTACAGCACTTAGCTATGGAAACGTTCTCGAGAATGAGACACTTCCGCTTGCAGAGCAACTCGAAGATCTCATCAACAGGGCTGAAATCGATGAGATTAATGTTGAGAGTGAAAAGGCTATATTAAACAATATGAAAACAAACGAGGAATACGATAAAACAACCTTAAGAAGAGCCATAGAATCGATAATCAGAAAGGCGAATTTAAAGTATGGGGACCTAATCGATATTAGAAAGGAACTTCTTACGAATATAACAGAATCAGGAAACTGTGGTGCTGATCTTGCTGGAGACCTAAACAACGCAGATAGGGGCCTTATAACAAACAGCGGAATAGACTACATAAACGCAATAGGGCGACTCAAAGCGATACGCGCAGAATACGAAAGAATAGCTGAGGAGGTTTCTGTGTGCGCACACAGAATTCTCCTCTCAAATCTGTTAATAACAAAGAGCAGCCGGGTTAGCGAAGACATAAAAATTGACGCACCCTCTCATGTAGACATCATCCTCATAATAACAAACACTGGTCAGAAAAGCGGCACTGATATTGACGTCCCTATTGACATAGGAATAGACGTACAACTGTTACTGTCTGATATAAAAAACGGACGAGATAACGTCAACGCTGTCAGGACGGAAAACGGAACGACTATATTCACGATAAAAGAGATAAAACCTCTCAGGACCTTTTCTCTTACCATAGAGAAAAATGCTGTTCTTGCAAAAACCGTTAGTGATCAAAAGAATGGAGTTGGAAGGGAGGATGGAAGCGTGATCGTAACTGAAGAAAGGATAATTGAGCTCTATGCTCCTGGAAGGCTTGCCCTCCCGCCTGGTTCTTCCGCGACCGTTGATGGTAGAGCACCGCTTGCCCTTGAGAAAGGCAGACATACCGTCAGAATGGAGTACACGATAAAAGACGGTTATAAGAAAAGGGAGGAGGTTGAGACGACAAAGCTTGGAACAAATGTCCAAGTTGAAAAGAAAATCAAGATAACCCCAAAAGTCAATATTGATTCCTTACCGCTTACGGTGCAGATAGATTATCCTGAAATAACAGGCCTTTCGGTTTCAGCAAGGAGCGCGACTATAAAGAACAACCAGTGCGCATCTCCGCCGTGCATGCTGGAGCTTGCAAACTTAAAGGCTGATGAAGAGGCTATTGTGCTCATAGACTTTGTAGTTGTAAATGCGCCAGAGGCCATCCAAACAATAGCTCCGTCGCTGCCGTCTACTGATAACTGTCTCGGCAGCGGGAAAAAATGCGGGGCATTGCCAGATGAACTGCGCGCTCTACCTTCTCAGATAAATGCCGCAATAGCAGCAAACGACACTGCCACGGCAATAAGGCTTAAAGAAAGGTTTGATGCTGAAATTTCTGAGTGGAATCGTGAGCAGGAGACAGCTTATAACGAACTCGTAGAACTCAAGGCAAAAATGCAAGCCGAAGCCGGAGAGCTTGATGCGATACTTGCAACTGTCAAAAGAAACAATACCCTTGTATTTGCACTGCAGCAAAGAAGAGCTGCTCTCCAAAACAGTCTTAGGGCTGCAGAGAGCGCGGACAGTATAATTGACGAATTGGGTGTTTTAAAAACCGCTGAGAGCAAAGGAACGAATGAGATAGTGGGAGAGTACGTAACGAATGCATGGAAGGAATATAACGCACTGAAAACAAGGCTCGCGAACATAGGGACAACCACAACTCCTCAGGAGTTTATTGATGTTGAAAATAAATTGAGCGCACTCGAGTTCAACAATGACCCGAAAACAGCCATTGAACTCTCAGAAGCGTTGGGTGCAGCAGAAGCGTTCGTAGACCAGAAGGAGAGAGAAATGGCAGCAGAACTTGAGACGGCTACTTCAGAGTTTCTAAGCGTAAAAGAAGGGATCGAAAAACTTGCAGAAAGCTACAAGGAGCAGATGAATGAAGCAAAAGGAACAGAGTGGGAATCGCTCTTTGAACTTGACCTGGCTAAAACCGAAAGGCTAATTGAGGATGTACAAAGATATTTCGATGATAAAAATCTAAAGATGGCAAAAATGAAGCTTGAGCAACTCAAAGGAAAAGGAAATAAAATAAGGGAGGCTTTGGGAGAGTTGAAGGAAGAGGCAGAGAATCAGTTCCTTATTGTGAGGGGAGCCTACGAAGAAAAAAAGAATAGTATGCCCGGCGATGCGAGAACAACATTGGAAAACGAACTCAGTGCGATGCTAAAGTACATCACTGACGGAAAGTACATACAAGCAATGAAAAAAGGGAAAGCTCTGATATCGCAACTCGCCTCCTTCAAGCCTGAGAGCATAAATCCATTGCTTGCGATAATAGCGCTCGCAGCAGTAGGAGCTGCCGTAGGCGTTTATTACATGAAAAGAAAGGGTAGTGGATTCGATGAAGGGACAGGCGAGATAACCCTGCCTTTCTTGACTAAGAAGAAAAAGGAGTTTAGACCGCTGCCAAAGGCAGAGCAAAAAGGTTTTTAAATAGACGCGAAGGAGAATGATAATATGGCGATTGGACTCGAAGTTGTTGCATCCAACATAGCAGCATTTTTACTTACAATAGCGCCCGTTATAGGACTCATACTTCTTGTATTGGGTGGGATACTGTACGGTTTATCCTTTACACAACCGGCTGACTCAAGAGGAAAATGGCAAAGCATAGGCGTCAGCATGATGGTAGGTGGCGTTATCGTTGCTGCTATAGCCGGAGCATCTTCTCTTATAATGGAGACAGCGAGTGGCCTACTCAAGTAGCTAACTCTCTTTTTCTTTTCAACTCATTGTAGACCCTTGTTATGTTTTTCCAGTGGCCTCCCTCCCAGTAAATCTTCCCGCATTTTTTACATACCCAAAATCGTTCTTGTTTTGAGTACACACCATCAGGCACCTTGCCAACGACCTCCTTTCTACTCACAATTGTAAGAATACCATTGCAAGCCGGACAACGCGTAGCTTCAGGAAACCTAAAAACTTGTTTACGAAGCGCCTTCTCTATAGAGAAAAGCTGCTCTGGTATGGCCAAGGAGGTTAACAAAACGGCCTTTACCTTGTATTTGGGCGCGCGTGCAGCAAGGTTGTTGTCTCGAGTCACAAGAATCCGCTTGTTCGTCCTAGCGTGCCTGAGTATTTCGGTATCGTTTCCTTTTGCACATTCGCTGTCTACTCCGAAAAGTCTCGCCCATTTGGCGGTTTTTTTGACCATCTCGTCAAAAAGCAGTCGAACCATTTGGGTACCATTAACTCAATGAGATTTTAACAAAAACATTCGTAGGAACCTTTACCTTTAATAGTTGCTTCATGTATTTATCGCTACCTTCCACTTCTATAAGGCGCTTGTGGAAGCGCTTCTCCCAATGCTCGTATGTATCGCTCCCATCGCCGCATGGAGTTCGTCTGACTGTGACGGTAAACCGCCTTCTAGGAAGTCGCACAGGTCCTATGAAGTTCAGGCCGAGGGTCTTTGCAAGCTCCCTTATCTGAGAGACAACGCCCTCAAGCGCGGTCGGGTCCTCGCCGCTCAGCTTAATCCTCATCTTTGCCATTTTATCACTTTGAAAAAGAATTTGTCACGTAAGATATTTAAAGAATTTGGCCATTCTGATCTGCAATGCCATAACGCAACAATGCGAGCGGCCAAAGGAATTTAAAAGATGCGAAACTAAAAAAACACATGACAGGTATTGATGTTGTATTCGATAGTATAAAGGAAGGATGGCAGTTCGCAGAGAAGAATTTCATAGGATTATTCAAGAAGATATTGACGATTCACCTGCTCGCCGCCGTGGTGTTAATAGCAGGTATTCTCATTACTGCGCTTCTTGGGTTGGGCATCTACGAGCTGCTTGGCCCGCTAGGAGTTTTGGTGGCGCTGCTCGCCGCGATTCCCCTCACCTTCTTAGTATCGGTTGCAGCGACTACTGTGCAGTCTATTGTATATAACGTCGTAAACAAATGGCCTGCACCGATTGGCATAAATGAAACTTTCAACAAAAACCTGAAGCCGGTTTTATTCTACTCGCTTGCGATGACTGCGATAGGCATCATTGTTATTATAATCGAATTGGTAATTGTGTTTGTAATCGGACTCGGCATGGGGATGGTGCTTTATACCATTATGGACTGGTCCACCGCATCTGGTATGATAGACCTGCTGAACGCACTGCTCCGTTACCTAATCGACTTAACAATAAAGCTAATCATAGGATTTCTTTTCCAATTCGTGCTCTTTGAGCTTATAATTACGCGGATGGGCGTGCTTGAAAGCCTGAAAAAATCCATAGACATCGCGCTGAAGAATTTCGTGCCGACCATAGTGTTTGATATTTTTGTCGGCTTGCTTGAAGGTTTCATTTTGATGGTTCTCGCCGTGCCATTGATCATACTCCTGATGTTTGCAGCGCCGGTCTTTGTCCTGATGCTCCCGGGCATAAGTACCGGTGCGCTTTCGGTAGCAGAGTGGGCGATTATTGGTGTCGCAGTCCTAATCGTGCTTGCTGCTCTTACCGTCATCGTAGCCATCGCGACGACAGTAACCCTCCCCATGAAATATACATACTGGAGAAAGGTAAGGGGGAAATGAGGTTGAAAAAAAGACTAGGCCAGCACCTACTAAGCGATAAAAACATCCTGAAAAAAGAGGCAGAAATTGCAGGCGTCAGGGGCAGGGTTGTTCTTGAGATAGGTGCAGGAGATGGAAGGCTAACAGAGCAGCTGCTTGAAGCCGGAGCAGCGAAGGTTTATGCTGTCGAGAAAGACCGGCAGTTCGCAGAAATCCTAAGGGAAAAATTCAGGAGCGACCGGCGGGCGGTCATAATTGAAACTGACTTTCTGGGGATGCAAGTGCCGAACGACGTAACTGTGGTAATCGGAAACATACCATATTACATTTCATCAGATATCATCTTCAGACTCAAGGATGAAAAAATAGAGCGCGCAGTGTTGATGGTGCAAAAGGAGTTTGCTGAAAAGATGGTTGCAAAGCCGGGCAGCAGCAATTACGGGCGCCTGAGCGTGACGTCGCAGATATTTTTTGACGTTGAAATTGTGCTACGCGTGCCGGCGCATCTTTTTATCCCAAAGCCGAAGGTTGATTCGGCACTGATTGTCCTAAAGCCAACTGGTGTGAAATTGATGGAATATGAAGAGAACTTAATCAGAAAGCTCTTTCAGCATAAGAATAAAAAGATACGAAATATCCTACAGAACGCGGATTTAAAGTGGGCAAAGCGAAGACCAAGGGAACTAAGCCCAAGGGAAGTGCTACAACTAATAAAAACCTATTCTGAAAATTCTTCTGCCTCGTAGACAAAGAATTTCGTTCGCGGGTCTTTCCAGCCATCAGGCCCGAGCCCTGCCTTCATGCTGAGATGCTCAAGAAATGCTACCTTATCAGGTATCTCTTCCCAGACAGCAGGAAGGAATGTCGCTCTCGCGTATCCTTGCTGAATAATGAGACCATGCCTATGTGGCACAAGCTTTTTTAGGAGGTCAGCGGGTCCGCTTACTGGAAAATCCACGGGCTGGGTGAGATAGGAGATGCTTATCTTGACCTGCTTCAATTCCTGGGGCGTGAGGGGGTAGAAGCGTGGATCACCGAATGCTGATGAAAGTGCATTATCGATAACGTCCTGGAAAAGGGGGCGATGGGCCTCTAGACTCCCTATACATCCTCGCAACCTCTTCCCTACTCTAAGCGTGACAAAACATGCACCATTCTTGATGAGATTTTCGCTTGGAATCTCTGAAGGGTCAAGCTCAAGCTTTTTACCAGTGGCAAAATAATGCTCGATGGCTCGTCTGGCGAGCGAAAGCAGAAAGCTTTTTTCCTTTTCTGAAAGCATCTCATCCCTCGTAAAATGCGTATGCGCCGTACCCCACAACACCATCCTTCGGCCCTGCAGTATCACCTGAATTTCTGTAGTCAAGCAGCACGCCCTCCCAGCCCTTTGCCTTTGCTATGTGCATTGCTGTTATTATTGCAGTCTTCCCGCACGCCTCCATAAGCTCTGCCTTTTTGAAGTTGAGTGCAGGGATACACTCATTCGCTATCCTGTCTATCCTGACTGCGTCTGCATAGGGATGGTAATGGGAGAGGTCAGAGCTTATTAACAAAAGGCTTTCTTTGTCCAGTGCAGGTTCTATGGCGTCCGCGAGAATTGCAGGTGAGACTTCGCCTGTCAGCAGCGGATAAAACACAAAATCGCTCTTAAGTGTAAGTTGAAGGAAAGGAAGCTGAACCTCAAGGCAATGCTCCGGCGCATGGGCTTCTGGATAACAGCTAATCACACCACGTTTCGCAAATTGAGAAATCCTGCCTGTTTTTACGATACCAAGCGGCGTCTGCCACGTGTCTGAATCGTCCTCGACAGCGCCAAGGAACATTCCATAATGAGAAGGGCCAATCGCTATTATTTTTTTGAATTTACTGTTTTCAAGAAGTTTATATGCGTAGGCAGCAACAGGACCTGAATAGATATAACCAGCGTGCGGGCAGATGATTGCTCTTAGATTATCTACTCTTCTCGGCTTTACCTTTTCAAGAAACTCAAAAACCATTTTCTTTATCTCCTCAGGATCTTCAGGATAAAAGCTACCTGCAACAGCTGGAAACCGTATTTTCATGATAAGAGTAGAGAGAACAGATTTAAAAATCAAATAGGAAAATAGAGTGGTGGTACGATGGTTGAGACGCTGCAAGAGTTTTTGGACGAGGTACGGGCAATCAAGCAGGAGATATACGCAACTGGAGAAAATGCAGATGTAAAAATGGTAGCAAGCTGGCTTGATAGACTTCTTATATCACTCGAAAAAGTGGTTCCGACATTGGAGTTGATGGCAGTTGAACTTGCAGAGGTTACGGAAGTCATAGATAGGATACAAGAGAAAAAGAAGGTAAAGCCGGCTAAGAAAGGAAAGAAAAAGGAGGAAAAGAAAAGGAGGAAAAAGTAGTGGAAAGTATTTTAAAATGTTGCAGATTAAGTTATTGCATGAATAACCGCATTTTACCGAGACGGCACAGATGTCTTGCGCATTTTAAAGAAGGGATTAAGAGGGTAACAAATAGGGTATGTTGGGCGGCACTCCTGCCGCTTCTCTCGCTTTCTGTTTTTTCTCATGACGGACTAGCAACAAAGAAGACTGCTGAAAAACCAGTTGCTTCTAAGATTATTAAGAAAAATGAGGAGAAGGGGAAAAACAAGAAAGAAGAGAGGAAGGTTAAACTGGAGAATGCTTCAAAGGCGTCAAAAAACATTCTGAGAGGCAGGTGGAGCGCTGGCGAATGTATATTCAACGAGAGTGACTGGAGCCTAACATATAAAAGCACAGAAGAAATCTACGACCAGGTCGAAGCCACAATAAAATTGGACACCCCAGAACGCGTTGGTTCGCCAGACACGATATTCTGCGGCGATTATCGTACCTATTTGCTCACCCCAACCGAAGTACTCATAACGCTAGGTGGCTACAGGGTATTCGCCGGACATGACATGCTGGGGGTTTTTGGTGGGTCTTTTCAACCAGTGAATTTATATGGTCTCGGCTTTACACAAGTAAGCGAGCGGGGCATCCTCCTTAAACACGTGGTTTTCAATGTGATAAAATTAGTTGCTGACATCGGACTGGTATATAGAGTAATATCAAACGATAAACTCTATCTCTTCACGATGAAGGGCGAGTTGTTTGAGCTACCGCTTGAACCACCCACGGCCGCTACTTGTATCGCCATTGCAGAAGAACCGGTTAAGCCAAAAATGAAGGCAGCAATAACACAGTATAAAGGGCTTGTGGTGCTTGCTAAGGAAGGAAAGGAGAACATTATACTCGTCGAGACAACCGAAGGTAAATGGAAAACAAAAAGGTACAAATCGGATAAACTGGTGACCGGCGACGTTTCAATGGAAGAGAAGGATGGTTTTCTGGAAGTGAGGATAGGAAAAAAGGCATTCAGCATAAAGGTAGCAGAAGAGGGTAATACAGAGACGGCTGTTATCGAAGAGAAAAATGCTTATAAAGAAAAAAAGGATGATAAGAAAGGGTGAAAGTATGGTATGCCCAGCGGAATTAGCGGCTGAGAAGGAAGAGGCCAAAAAAATCCCCATAAGTAATTTAGCCAATATTGAACCTGAGAAGCTGAAGAACATCCTAACGAATGCGTATAATACAGTAGTAACTAGGACTATCGAAGATTTACAGAATGAGGCAAAAAAACTCCATGAGGACATACAGAAAAAAGTAGACCTTGGAGATATGAAAAAAGCGCAACAACTGATAGACAAATCACCTCCCTATTTCAAGATAGACGTAAGGGATCATACTGCCAAGGTATCTGTCACACCAGAAGCTATAAGATACGTGAAGGAGCAATTCAAACCAAAAGAACCAGTGGATAAGTTAGTAAATGTAATAATCAGTAGTGTGACATCCGAGATAACCAAGGCAGATGAGCACAGGGGTACTGGCTGGCGGCTTTTGGCTGAGGAACTTAAGAAAGGCGGGGGATGGGAGGGCATAGCAGAGCTTTTTGTAAAAAATTTTAATGAAATAGTAGGAATAACACCGCCATCTGGCATAAAACCGGAGAACGTCCCGAAGACAAAGAAAATCAAATTTGAGAACGCAACGATTCCAGCTGATAAACTTCCTCTCTATGCAAGCTATGACGCCAAAAAAGGGGAAATTTATATAGCTTGGGCTCCGTGGATCGAAGAAAGTACAAAGAAGGTAGAACTGTCCGCGAAACTCAGTGGGCTTGTTCCCACCAAGCTGAAAGCATAAAATCTGATTATTTACTTCGGCTCTAAACGTAGCGGCGCTCGCAATGTTTAAAATAATACCTGCGCCATGCAGGCTCGGCAAAAAGAGGTGTTTTGATGAACGAACAGCTTCAGAACGATTTAAAGGCGGAATTGGAAGCCCTTGAGGCACAGAATCTTTTATGGAATCCAAAAACGCTTGAAGGTCCTTCCTCGGCTCGTGCAACAGTCGCAGGGAAAGAGGTGCTCATGTTATGCTCGAATAACTATCTTGGACTTTCGAACAATCCAGTGCTTAAGAGAGTTGCGATAGCTGCTGTGAGAAAATACGGTGTAGGTTCTGGAAGCGTGCGCCCGATTGCTGGCACTATGGACCTGCATCTTAAACTTGAGGAAACGATTGCGCGATTCAAGCGCACTGAGGATGCGTTGTACTACAACACTGGATTTACGGCGAACTCCGGCGCAATTCCTGCTCTTCTTCGGGAGGGAGATGTTGTCATCTCGGATGAGCTGAACCACGGTTCAATAATAGACGGCGTGCGGCTTACGAAAGCAGAGCGAATGATATACAAACATCGTGATGTTGGCGATCTTGAGACAAAGCTGAAGGAAGCGAGGGCGAAAAACCCAAAACGGATACTGATAGTGACAGATGGTGTGTTCTCAATGGATGGAGACGTTGCGCCCCTCGACAAGATCGTCCCGCTTGCGGAACAGTACGGCGCATGCGTCTATGTCGATGATGCGCACGGCGATGGAGTGATGGGGGAGGGTGGACGAGGAACCGTGAGCCACTTTAAGCTGGAGGGCCGTGTTGATGTTGACATGGGAACCTTCTCAAAGGGCTTTGGAACAATGGGTGGCTTTATCGCCTGTACAAAAATAATGAAGAAATATCTTCTGAACAAATCGAGAACATGGCTCCTGACCGCATCCCATCCGCCTGCTGTTGTTGCTGCATCCATTGCTGCGCTTGAACTACTCGAAAAAAGCGATAAACTGGTAAAGAAGCTTTGGAGAAATACAAAGTATTACAAAAAAAGGCTGAGAGAGCTGAATTTTGATATAGGCGAAAGCGTTACTCCGATCACGCCAGTAATGACCTATGATGAGGGGAAGGCAAGGCGAATGAGCGAGCGGCTTTTTGAGGAAGGTGTTTATGCGCTACCCATTGTCTATCCAATGGTTGCTAAGGGGAAGGCAAGGATAAGGACTATGATGAGGGCTGATTTCAAGAGAGAGGACATCGATTTTGCAATTGAAAAGATTGAGAAGGTCGGGAAGGAGCTAGGAATAATAAACTGAAATAGCACAGGTGAACTTTACCAGATCCCGACGATAACATAAACATAGTAATTTACCACCTCAAATTGCAAAAAACAATGGAAAAGGCCCGCGAAGGATGTGAGAAGAAAGGTCCAAGACTGAAAGGGCCGCTCGTAGAACCGGCAGCTAAACCAAAGCTTACAGAAGAACAACAGAAGGCCTTAAACACCCAACTTCTTGAAGCGGCTAAAGAAGGAAACACAAAAGAGGTGGAAGAGCTGCTTACAAAGGGAGTGAATGTGAACGCGAAGAATGAATATGGAACGACGGCATTGATGTGGGCTGCCTATCGGGGGAATACTGAAACTGTTGAAATGCTGAAGAAGTACGGAGCAAAGGAGTGAAATTCTATAGCGCGGGATTGGAAATTCTTTGCTGGCTTATGTTCAGCATGGCTTTTTTTCTTCTTCTTCGTCGATCACCGTAGAAGCGAGACAATTATTTAAAAACAAATGGGCGAGTTATCTTCGGCGAGAGGTGAACAAATGAAAAGCATTTTAGTTATTGGCGCAACAGGGCAGATAGGTTCTGACCTTGTGCCTGAGTTGCGAAAAAGGTATGGTAAAAATAATGTCGTGGCCATGGCGCACACCGCAAAGCCGAGCGCAGAGCTTAGCGAGGGGCCTGTGGAATTTGCTGATGCGAACGATAAGGAAGCACTGCTCGGAGTTGTGAAGAAGTATGGCATCGACACCATATACCACCTTGCTTCGATTCTCTCTGCGAAGGGAGAACAAAATCCAGAACTTGCATGGCATGTGAACATCGGAACGCTGAAGAATGTTCTTGATATCGCACGAGATCAGAAACTTGAGCGGGTTTTCTGGCCGAGCTCGATAGCTGCCTTTGGCCCAACTACACCAAGAGAGCGAACGCCGCAGAGAACGATTCTTGAGCCGGGAACGATGTATGGCGTTACGAAAGTTACTGGTGAACTACTGTGCAATTATTATTTCAGGAAATGGGGAGTTGATGTTAGAAGCGTGCGCTATCCAGGCCTGATAAGCTATAAGGCGCCACCTGGCGGCGGTACAACTGATTATGCAGTTGCGATATTCCATGCTGCGCTAAAAGATAAAAAATATGAATGCTATCTCCGTGAGGATAGCGCGCTGCCCATGATGTATATGCCAGATGCGATAAGAGGAACTATCCAACTTATGGAAGCTGATGCGTCAAAAATAACGATAAGAACAAGCTATAATCTTGCTGCAATAAGCTTCACTCCGAAAGAGATAGCTGAAGAAATAAGGAAACACATTCCTGAATTTACTTGCACTTACAAGCCGGATTTTAGGCAGGCAATTGCAGACTCCTGGCCAAAGTCCATCGACGACTCGCAAGCAAGGAAGGATTGGGGCTGGACACACGAATACGATCTGGCGAAGATGACAAAGGATATGCTGGAGAAATTGAAGGCGAAACCGGCTACTTGATCTCTTTTACTATCTCTTTTACGCTTCTCCTTTCCCTCATGAAGGGGTGCTCAGCTGGATAGCCGATAGGGATAATAGCGACTGGTACAACATACGGGTCTGCATTAATCAGTCTTGAAACCTCAAGTGGGTCAAATGCACCGACCCAGACCGAGCCTAAACCCTCTGCCGCAGCAGCAAGTTGAGCGTAAGCCGCAGCTATTGTCGCGTCCTGAACAGAGTAAAGCTCAAAGCCGCGTTCACTGTATTTCATAGCAGAGCGTTTTTTGTCTGCGCAGAAAACAAGCACTAGCGGTGCACCAGAGATGCATTCTTGACCAAGCGCTGCCTCTGCAAGCTCTTGTTTGAGAGCGGGGTTTTTAACGATGTAAACCTTGTATGCCTGAAGATTGCCTGCTGAGGGCGCCAGCATAAATGCGCCTATCACTCGATCCAGCTTCTCCTTTTCTATGTCCTGTTCTAAGAATGCGCGCACAGAACGGCGCTGCTTAACCACAGAATAAAAATCCATAAATCTCCCATGGACTCAGGGGGATTTGAACCCCCAGCCTCCCGCACGCCAAGCGGGCACTCTACCACTGCTCGCTGAATGGAAAGCATTGAGCTATGAGCCCAGCATTGAAGAAATGCACAAAAATATTTATTAAACTGCTACAAGAAAGAAGAGCATGACGCTGATTGATGACTTTAGGCTCCTTGAGAAACATGGCTTCAGGCTTCTTCCATATGGTCTTGCGAAAAGCGAGAAGGAAGCGCTACGCCTGGCGCGGAGGATAGGTTATCCTGTTGCATTAAAGATAGTATCACCTGAGATAAGCCACAAAACAGATGTTGGTGGTGTTAAACTTGGAATAAAAAATGATGAGGTGCTCGGGCACGCTTATGCTGAAGTGCTCGCAAGTGCTGGTGAAAAAAAGGTGGATGGCGTGCTTGTGCAAAAAATGGCACGGAAGGGAATCGAGCTTATCATAGGCGGTAAAAAGGACCCGCAATTTGGACATATGGTTATCCTAGGGTTGGGCGGTGTTTACGTCGAGATTTTCAGAGATGTAACAGCGCGTATCTGCCCTGTAAAAAAAGAGGATGTTGCTGAGATGATCACAGAGCTGAAAGCGCATCCACTAATAACTGGTGCGCGCGGACAAAAACCAATAAATCAAGCCGCTCTTGAGAAGCTTATAATAGAAACGTGCCGGTTCATAACAAAAGAGGACATAACCGAGCTTGATTTGAATCCAGTAATATTTGATAGCGATGGTTGCGATATTGTTGATGCGAGAATGGTGAAATAATGGTAAGTAGAAAGATGGCAAACAGAATAAATAAGATACTTGAACCAAAGAGTGTGGCGATCATAGGCGCATCGGCAGTTCCTGGGAAAATAGGAAATGTTATTTTAAGAAATCTTCTCGATGGAAAATATCAGGGAAAAATCTATCCAATTAACCCAAAGTATGAAAACGTATTAGGCCTGCGGTGTTATCGATCTGTGCTTGAGGTGAAAGAAAGCGTGGATTGCGCAATAATAGCAATACCAGCTGAAGCAGTGCCGCAGGTCGTGGAGGAATGCGGTAGAAAAGGAGTTGGCGGAGCTCTTATTCTGAGCGGTGGTTTTGAGGAGATTGGAAGGCGAGATTTGGCTGTTGCGTTGCGCAAAAGCGCCGAAGAGAACGACATGCCGATTATAGGTCCCAATTGTCTTGGTGTTTTTAATCCGTACAACCGCATGGATAGCATATTTTTTCCGATGTACAAACTGGGACGACCTGGACTTGGTAGCGTCTCTTTTATAACGCAAAGCGGTGCGGTTGGTTCTGTTATAATAGACGTAGCGAGTTATTATGGAATTGGAATCGCTAAATTCATATCGTATGGCAACGCAACTGTAATAAATGAAACAGACCTGCTTGAATATCTCGGAAAGGATGAGAAAACAAAGTTAATTGTTCTCTATCTGGAGGCAGTCCGAGATGGAAGACGCCTTCTTAACACGATGCAAAGGATTAACAAAAAAAAGCCGATAATCGTGCTTAAAGCTGGAAGAGGGCGCGCGGGGCAGGAGGCTGCTCGTTCGCATACCGGAAATATTGCGGGGAACTATCTTGCATATCAGGCAGCGTTCAGGCAAGCAAGAGTTACGGAAGCGCGTAGTCTAGACGAGCTTTTTGATTTGATGAAGATATTCAGTCAACCGCTGGCGAAAGGCAGAAAGATAGGAATAATAACTAATGGAGGCGGGCTCGGTGTTCTCACAACAGACGCTGTGGAGGAAGAGGGGTTAATGCTAGCGCGATTAAAAGAGGAAACAGTAGAACGCCTACGGAGAGTGCTGCCAAATTATAGCAACGTAAGCAATCCATTGGACCTTGTTGCTGATGCGAGTGTTGAATTGTATGACAAAGCGATAGAGGAGTTTAACAATGATAGCGATGTTGATTTTATTATCATTTGCGCTCTCTTGCAAACACCCACGATGAATGAGGAAATAATTAATGTTTTGATAAAAGCAGCTGAAGATAAACGAAAACCGATCGCTGTTGTGAGTGTAGGTGGTGCTTATACAGAGAGTTATAGAAAGATATTGGAAAGTAAGGGCGTGCCGATCTTTAACAGCCCCAACTCTGCTGTAAAAGCAGTGAAAAAATTCATAGAATATTCTGAAAATATGACGCGCGCAAGCGGAAAAAGAGATTTGTAGCGCATAGGATAAAGGAGGGGGGCGCACTTCCAGTATTAAACGACGAAAAGAAAGAGTTAAAAAACCATAAATGTAACTATAGATACATGATAGTTTATGTTTATGATCTAAAATTTAAAACAAAAAAAGAATTCAATAAAATAAAAAGGAATTTTTATTATTCTTTAAACTCATTAATTACTAAATTAAACACACAAGGTGTTCGTTATTTAACAAAATCAACACTTCTTGTGGCAGATGCGAACGAGACTTTATTTGACTCATTTTTTCTGGCTTTCAGGCAAAAAGCCGGTACTGCGTCGATTACTGTGTTCAAAATATTTACAAATGATATAGAGGAACTTTAGTAAAATTGTTTATTATCTGAGAAGGAATACTGGAAGTAAGGGGTGTTAGTCGCTGAGTTCAAGTTGGCAAATATAAGTCGGAAAAAGAATGTCTAAGGCAGCCATAGTTTCTTTGTTTATTTTGCCAACTACTCCTTTTATCTTTTTATTTAGAACAATATTTGCGCTGTAAGGTTGTTCAAAAAACTCGATCGGTGCACTCTCAAGCGCAAAAGCCCAACCCATCTCCTTACACAATGTTTGGATGTATCCGCGCATAATTGGAAAATCAACGTCCTTATCAACATAGGCAAAGCAGAGCATTGTTTTTTCATTTACACAAAGCGCCCGACCGACCTCGTAGATCCGTTGGGGCAATCCCCTCATTTTATTTTTTACCAACACTTCCATAACCGATGGAATAAGGCTTGGCCTAATTGTTGTATACTCTATTGTCTTTGGGTTTAAGACCTCCAACCCTTTTTGTCCAAATACCTCTAAAATATTCTTATTTGTTAGAACTGGCGTGCTTATTTCAACAAACCCCATCCTTTGCATTATATCATTTATCTTTCTATATTTTACAATTTTCTTGCCTGGATAGAAGAAGTCAGGTACCGTTGGTTCAAAGTTGTTATAACCATAAACTATCGCGATGTCCTCTATCACATCTATGAAGCCCAGAATGTCCGCCCTGTAAGGCTGCGTTGCAACATAATTTGATTCGACAGCATAACCCATCCGCAGCAATGCTTTTTTTATTTCGTTTTTTTCAATTCTCACCCCAAGCACTCGTTCGACCTCTTTTTCATCAATGTCTAGCTTTGTGTAATTCAACTCCGGGCTCCGTATCTTTCTATCTTCGTACTCAACTTCGACACTATAAGCACGCCCTCCTAAATCAACAAAATGGCAAACAAGAATATTCAGAGCTTGATTTATCCCAACAACATCTACGCCAGTTACTTCTATAAAGATGTCTTTTGTCGCCCTATCCACTCTCCCGCTATCTTCGGAGTTTACGATTGGTATAAGTGCCATTATATTTCCATCAGCATCAAGATAAACAGGGTATTCCTTTGCGTTTTTTATGATGTGTCCGTACTCCATTCCTTTCGGGTGCTCTCTCAATATCTCATTTGCGTCAGCGACCTTTGGGTAGTTTAGCGGTTTGTACACTATCTCTTCAGGTTTCATGGTGGTGTATCTTACTGGGAACTTCAATTTCTCCAGCGGGTAAATACCTATCCCAAATCGCTTTACCCTTCTACCGAGAGTGGCAAGCAGCTTTTCCTGGAGAAGAACAGCGTCTCTTATGCTAACATCATTAAATTCAAGTCCTTTTACAACCGCCCCGACAGTGTACGGCCTTATCTTACTTACTTTTTTATCAACAACAATCTTGTAGTTGCTTTTTTCTGCTTTGTATCGTTTTACCCTCTCTTTATAATACGCTTGAAGCGCTCTTGCGAGTCCAACAACAGAATACCAGTCAGGTCTATTCGGCGTAACCTCTACAAAAAGTTTTCCGGTTTCTTCGTCAACCTCCGTCGGCGCGCCTATTTCAGTTAATCCAGACACAACCTTTGCCTTATCCAATCTAAACATATCCTTGAAGTCGTCGTAATCGATTTCCACTACAACCATTCTCTATCCCCTACGGTATAATAACTATATAATTTTGCGGTTATAAACCCTCCTACCAATCCAAGAAGGTGCGCGGAATGCGCTATGTTATCCAGTCGGCCTAATCCAACAAGTTCTATGAAGGCGTACAATATACTCGCTGCCCATATAGGAAGCGGAACAAAATAGACATATACAGTAAGCCGTGGCGCTAAAATCGCGAGCGCCCCAATTACCCCATATATCGCGCCAGATGCGCCAACAGCATACTCGCCCGGCGGATTGAGCAATTCGAACCCAATCGCTCCAGTAATGCCTGATACCAAGTATATTAAAACAAACCATTTGCTACCAACCTTTCCTTCCAAATATGTCCCAAACATAGACAGCGCAAGCATATTGAATAAGAGATGAGAAGCATCAGCATGGAGAAACATGCTTGTAAGCGCCCTCCACGGTTCTGTAGATAACGCACCAGAAACGAGCGCAAAATTCTTTAAAAACCACAAATCTTGAAACAGAAAGGTTAGGATGCAAAGCAAGATGATTGCAAACGTTATCATATCACCCAGACCTTCTTTGCTCTGCTAGTTTTTGCACAAAAGTAGTATGATATTTGCCAGTTATGCACCCTTCGCATATCGGTAGTCCTATCGCCTTTCTTAAACCATCAATTGAGAGATACGCAAGGCTATCCGCACCGACAAACCTTGCTATCTCATCGACATTTTTTGAGGACGCTATCAATTCCTTGTATGTCGGGATATCCACGCCGTAAAAGCACGGCGATATTATTGGAGGGCTGGTTATCCGAACATGGACTTCTTTTGCGCCCGCGCTTCTTATAATTTGAACAATCTCGCGCGCCGTTGTCCCACGAACAATACTGTCATCTATGAGTACAACTCGTTTATGCGCTATTACCTCTCGCAACGGATTAAGTTTTAACTGAACGGCCTCCGTCCGCTTTTTCTGAGTTGGCATAATAAAAGTCCTTGCTATGTACCTGTTCTTTATAAGGCCTTCATCGTATGTCAGCCCAAGGCTTTTTGCGTAAGCCATGGCTGCTGTTCTGGAAGTGTCTGGTACTGGAATGACGACGTCGGCGCGCGCTGGCGCTTCCCGCGCAAGTTCGCTGCCCAGCGCTAGTCTAACAGAATGAACACTCTTTCCATTTATTATTGAATCTGGTCTGGAGAAATAAACATACTCAAACATACAATGGCGTGGCACGCGTTCGCTAATCTTTACCCTCTCTATTCTATTATTATTTATTAAAAAAAATCCACCTCCTGGTACATCCCCCTTATAGCTTGCGCCACAAACATCCAGCGCTACAGTTTCTGATGCAATCACTATTATCTCTTCGTTTTCTCCCCATACCAGCGGTCTTATTTCGTGTTTATCACGAAAGCATAGAAGCGCGCCATGATAGAGTGCAACATCAGAGAACGCGCCCTCAAAGTTTTCCAGTACACTCCGCACTCCTTTTTCGAGCTCTTTTTCTCTGTGCAACCAATACGCCACCGGTTCAGAATCAACGGTTGAGGTAAACACATATCCGCTCTTTTCTAGCTCTTGGCGTATCTCGTTGTAATTTGCTATATGGCCATTGTGCGCCACCGCGATTTCATCGTATACAGTTGGTTGAGCGTTCTTTCCAGAACACCCTCCTATAGTGGGGTATCTCGTGTGACCTATTCCTATCGCGCCCGGTAGCGCGAGGTCCTTTTCGCTGAATACCTCCCCAGCAATTCCCACTCCTTTTCTCTCTGTGATTTTTCCATTATGGTAGATAGCCATGCCTGTTGCGTCCTGTCCTCTATGCTGAAGCGCAACAAGTGCTTTGTAAAGAAGAGGAGCAACATTTTTGCCTTTTTTCGAGTATATTCCAACGACTCCGCACTCCTCGTGCTTTTCTTTCACTTTCATAATGCCTTTTCTCTACTTATTTTTAAATCGTTTTGTCGCACTAAAATAGGTTTATATATTTTTGCCCTGTTAATTACCAAATTAATTCACCAAATAAAATACGATTAGTCGAGATGATACCGATGATAAAAAGTTACAGAGAGCCTCAGCGCGCTCTCCTTTTGTCTACGGGTGATTCCGATACAAGTAAAAAAATAGAGCCAACAAGCCATCTGTTTGGAAGGAATGCCAGCGCTAAGGAAAGACTTCGAATTCCATCCTGGAAGGAGCTTAACACTACTCTGTCAGTAATAGTGAACTGGAAACAACCAGCTGCAGTTCGTCTGGATGGATTGAAAAAAATGCGCGATTTTAAGCCTCTCCTTGAGGACTATAAGAAAATATGCAAAGCGCTTGAAAGGGTAATGAAATCAGAGCACAATGATGATGAGATTAAAAAAGAGGCTAAAGAGACCTTTACGCTCTTGCGCGAGAGGACAGTCAGTTCGATTTTGAATTATAAACCTGAGATACCTGTACATATAAATGCGAAACAGCAAAAAAACCGTTAAAGCCACTGCCCAAGGCTCCTTTGTTCTCCTTTTTCCTCAAGGCTTTTTATCACGCTCTCAGCAGTTTTTCTAACTCTTTCCTCAGAGAAATCGTGCGCACGGACAAGGAGCTCTACCACTGCTTCTATATCGATTCTCTTCCAGGTCAGTCGTTCTTTTATTTTGACGCAGGGCGGATTGAGAAAAATATCAAGTATCTCTCTCGGTGCTGTTTCAAACTCGTAGTTATACCTTTTCTCAACATACGCGATGGCACTGTTAAAATCGCTATACTCTCTCACTATCTTCAGTGCCGTTTTTGGTCCCACGCCTTTTATCCCTCTGTTGTAATCGGTCCCGATTAGTATGCCTATCGTAATCAACTGTTCACGGTTTATGCCAAGCGTGCTGAGCGTTTCTTCGAGCGAAATTTCCTCAGGCTCTATCATTACATATCTGTCCTGCCTCGGCACCTTCCTTCGACCTGTTATCGAGATGTTTCTTATTAGAATCGGTGCGCCAAACAGAAGCGAATCAAAATCCTGCGATGCTGCGGCGTATGCAAGCCCGTCCCGCGCCATACAGGCCGACTGTGCCTCTCCTTCTCCAGGTGCTTGGATCCACGGAATTCCCATAGCATCAAGTAGTTCTTTTGACTCCTCTACCATTTCTGACGTCAGCCGTGAGGTTGCGCTTGCATACCTCTTCGCTTCTTCCAAGCGCTCTTCCTCAAGGGCTTTTTTCCATTTCTCATGCGCTTCTGCCTTTGCACTCGCGCGCTCAAGATGAACGGCTTCTTTCAATTCCGGTGGTTTGCCATCAAAAACATAAACGGGTTTTATTCCATTCTCAAGAAGCTTCAGGCTTCTGTAAAACAAGCCAGAGAGATGAGCAGTTATGTTTCCCTTATAATCCATGAGCGGAGTGCCATCCTCTTGCCGTATTGAAGCAAGGAACTGGTACAACACATTAAAAGCATCTATCGCTATAACCTTACCGCTCAGCGCTTCAAGACTGGTTTTTCTTTTCACAACAATCTCGCCGAGATCAACGCCCACTTACTCACCCGTAAAATCACCAAGCGTGGGCTCTGCGTATCTAGTTTTCTGAAATGATGGTGCAATCGAAGAAGAAACTTTCTCGATTAATTTTATCCCAAGCTCCTTTTCAAGTTTTCGTGCCACAACAAGCGTAGGCATCACGCTTTCTCTTTCTATCCTCTCAAGATAACTCGCGCTCTCGTTTATTCTTTCAGCAACAACTTCTATCGAAACACCCATCCTTTCGCGCGCTTTTCTGATTATCTCACCGTATCCTTCTACAATCTCTTCTTCTTCGCTCGTTTTTGCAGTTGGCCTGTGTTCGCTCTCTTCTCCTTCTTCAGCGAGACGATAGAGTATTTTCTTACCTCTTGCGCATCTCGCGCACACGCTAAGTCGTGCACCTTCGACAATTACAATGGCAAATAAACCAGGTTGACCGCATATCTCGCATGTTTCCTCTGCTTTCATATCTATACCTTTTGCATTTTATTTACTCTGAGAAATGTTAAACAAGCATGCTTTTATAACACATAGTTTTTCAAAGAAAAAAGACTCTTCATCGATTATCTCAGCGTTAAAACCGTTCTCAGCAAACTTTTTACATATCTCACTAATTCCGCTCAGACTGCTCGCAATTAATAGTACGCCGCCGCCTGCCTTCAGATGTGCAGGGGCTAAAGATACAAACTTCTCGATAACATCGCGGCCAGTTCGCCCCCCGTCGAATGCAAAATTTATTTTTCCTTTTAGTTTCTCATATTCCTCAGTGGGAAGATAGGGCGCATTAAAGAGTATCCAATCATATTTCCCTTTCGTTTTTGAAAATAAATCGCTTACATAAAATCTTGCGTTCTTTATACCATTCGCCTTCGCGTTTTTCCTTGCCAGCGCTACTGCTTTCTCATTTATATCGACCCCTTCGACATCATTTTGATTGTGCGCAGCAGCGCAATAGAGCGAGACCATCCCGGTGCCGCAACCAATCTCAAGAATTCTTCCCCTGCATTTGATGGCATGCTTTGCAAGAAGGCAACTGTCCTCCGCAGGTTCGTAAACATCCTTTGCTGTTTCGATCTTAATTTTTTCAAACATACCCATGCCTTTTTATTCTTTCCTACAAAATTATTTGTATTATGGATGATGTTCTTATATACCTTGCTAGAGCGGGCGGGCTAAAGCATGCTGTGCTGGTTTCTACAACAGAACTTGGCAAGGCACTGGGAATGACTCAGCAGAATGCATCTCGCCGTCTTTCTGTTCTTCAGGAAAAAGGCGCGGTCGTCAGGACGCCAGCAGGTATCATACTTACAAAAAAAGGTGTTAGCGAACTTCAGACAAATTATGCAATCCTGAAAGCAGCCTTCGAAGGAGGGGTAGAGGAACTCGCGGGCGTGATAACCAAAGGGTTGGGAGAGGGTAGGTACTACCTTTCGCTTCCGGAATACAAAATTGGAATAAAAGAGATCGCAGGGATATCTCCTTTTCCTGGAACGCTTAATCTTCGCATTAGAAAAGAAGATCTTTGGAAGAAGAGCGCGCTTCGCTCTCAAGCGGTCTCCGTCAACCCATTTATACGCGACCATAGGAGATATGGCGCCGTGGGCGTCCTTCCGTGCAAGGTAGGGGTGATGAAAGCAGCTCTGATATTCCCAGAGCGCACGCACCACAGTGATGATGTGGTTGAGGTTGTGGCTTCAAAAAATCTTAGAAAGGCGCTACACAAGAAGGATGGCGATAGAGTGGTGCTAAGATTTAATGGAGGACCTGTACAAACATGAAAGGCTATTCCATAGGAGAGACACTCTCTTTCTCTGGTATTGTGATATCAGCACGACCTCTTCGGAGCGTGGTAGAATACGTCCTTCATACGGGAAAGCAAAAGGTTATTTTTTCATCTTCTGAAAACTTGGAGAAAGGGCAGGAAGTTGAGGTCAAAGGGCAGCTCTCAGGGCTTTTGCCTCTTCAAATTGCTGCGAGAGAGGTGGGCGAGCGTACCGGGCTTTATGAGAAAATTGTGAAGGAAGTAGAAGAAGGTGTGCAGCCCGGTAGCTTTATAGCAGCCAATCAAGTGACGCAAGAACTGAGGAGCACCTTCTTAGCAATCGCAAAAAGACTTGCAAGCGCAAAGGAGTTGAACCGGTTTACTCTCCTTCGTTTTCATGGGGATGCAGATGGGATCGCAGGTGCGCTTGCACTAAACGACTACATGTATCTGAAGCCTCTCCAGCAGAATAGTGCGGTCTATGCTCAGCATGATGTTGTGACCGACATTAGTCTTCTTTACAATGAGCGCAGACCTCTTGTGGTACTCCTTGACTTTGGTTCCAATGAGAGAAGTGCAAGACAATTGGAGCTCCTTCGCGCTTCTGGTGCTGAAGTAATCTTGATAGACCATCATCCACTCGAGAGAGAGATACACTCAATTCCGAATTTTACGCTCTCACCATGGCTTACAAATGCAAGCTCGCCATCAAGCTATACTGCTGGCTATCTTGCAGCAGAACTTGTTCATCTTTTAGGCATTGATAGCGCACGATACGCGCGAATCGCGTGTGCGGGGGACAAAAGCCATGTTTGCGAACCAAGTGAAGAAGACCGGGCAGCAGCTCTTGTGCTTGATTATCTTGCCACCCACACTGTCTACGGCAATAATTTAATGTTTTATAGAAATGTGCTTAGAAAGAACGATCTTTTTCTTTCTATTCATCTTCAGGCAAAAGAGGCAATCGACAATGCGGCTGAAAAGGCGCTTGCTAAAATAAAACAGAAAGATAAGGCAGGGTTTCAGATATATCTCGTTCCGCTTGCCGGCCTTACCAGAAAAGGAGAATTTCCAAATAAAAGCAAGATAACGAGCGCTGTGCTGGAGAGAGTAAAAAGCGAAAAACCAACGATTATAATCGGTTGGGGGGACGGCACAATCATTCTCCGTGCTAACAAGGAATGCAAAGAGAAGCTCGATTTCTCATCCTTGATATCGCGCATCATACCGCAATTCCCTGGTTTAATAAAAAGCGGTGGCGGGCATGCGCTCGCCGCAGCCATTCATGTAAACAAAGATTACGAACAGCCCATAATCGATGCTCTGCTCGAGGCAATTTAAATAATTTGGCGCATTTTTATCTCGTTGATTGAAAATTCTACATCGGTGAATTCTTAGACTGTTACCTGCTTACAGTGTTTTCAAACTACAAGTTGTTGTCCTTTGAGCTCTGCCATCTTTTTTTCGAGTTTTTCGATCATCGCATTTACTCGCACATCAACATACTTCGCATTACCAGCGACTGAGTAAGGGTTTGAGCATGTTCCTTCCTTTAGCTCATCGGCGAGGGGGCTGTCTATTATACACCATCCTTTCCCGTATAACCACGTGTACTCCTTTGTAAGGTATCTTTCCAGGCTTAGGCCAAGTTTTTCCAGCAAGTCGTTTCGTTCCTTCTCCAATTTTCTCATTTTGTTTCTTGCTTCCTTCTCTTCTTCAATTTTATAGTCATGATGATAAAGCTTGTTCGCAACATTAAGTAATTCTCTGTTCATCTCTCTCAGTTTCTTCAACATGTCTAGAACGGTTTTTGTTTTTTGCAGATCTTCAGAGGTAGTCAACAGTTCTTCCTTGGTCTTAGGCAAGCTTCTGATATACCTCTTAGCATCTAGGAATCCTTCGAGACCACCACGTCGATTCGCAAGCTCAATCGCCTCATCTAACTGACTCTTGGTTATCCCTCCATATGTTCTGCTGTACATTCTTCCATAAAGTTCGGTTGCAAGCCCAGCGTCTTTTCTAGCAAGCGTTTTCAACAATTGCCATCGTACCGCACCACTTATATTGCTCTTCCCAGCTACCTGCTCCGCTATGCTTTCAATCTCCTTTTTTGTGAGCGAAAATTCGATACCCTGTTGAGCGTAATGCTCAACAAGTTTATTCAAAACTGCCTTGGCTTCCTCGATTTTTTCCTTTTCAATAGCCGGTTTCCCTCTTTCTTCGAGCCGCGCCATAAAACCACTTCTGAACGCATGCTTAAATTTCTTTTCTCGGAGTTCTTTTCATGGAATTTACGAAAAAAGAATCATTCGTGAAACAGATCATTCTCTATTTAAACAATAAAAACTACACCGCTGCGCTCGAACTTTCAGAAAACTTTGTCAAGAGATTTCCAAACGAAATGGTAGCGCATTTTCTTCTGGCAAAGTCTGCATTCTGGGACCAAAAGTATGATGTCGCGCTACGCGAGGGAAGAGCAGCCTTTAGCATGTCTAGAGGAGAAGATATCACTCCATGCGCTCTACTCCTAGCTTGCGTATACTATAGGCTCAAAAGGTACGCGGAAGGTTACGAGTTTCTGAACACTGCAGAGTTACCTGACACAGAAGAAGTTTTGCAGATGAAACTTTTTTTCTCGATGGCATTGGAAAACTTGAAAGATGTTGAAAAGCATGCCGAAGTTCTCCTTAGGATGCATGAGACCGCAACAAAAAAACTGCTGGCAAGGTTCATATAATCAAAAGGGATAAAACTCTTTTCTGTTAATTCTTCGCTATGACAATAATATCGACTTTGGGAAGCCACTCGGCCCTTGACGTCTGCGACGGTGCAAAGGCAGAGGGGTTCAGAACCCTCGTTGTCTGCCAGAGGGGAAGGGAAAAGACATACGCGAAATATTATAAGACGAGAAAACGCGGGAAAGATGAGGTAGGTATAGTTGATGAAATTCTCCTCGTCGATAAATTCAAGGAGATTGTAGAGCAGAAAAACCAGAAACTACTGACGGACCAGAAAGCAATCTTTGTCCCGAATCGTTCCTTTGCAGTTTATGTAGGCTATGATTCAATAGAGAAGGATTTCAATGTTCCTGTTTTTGGCAATAAATACCTTCTACGTGCAGAAGAGCGCGACGCACCGAAGAATCAGTACTTCCTCCTCAAGGAGGCAGGAATCGACTCCCCAAGAACGGTTAAGCCAGAAGAGATAGAATTTCCGGTGCTCGTGAAGGTGAACGAGGCTGGCCGCAGCTATGAGCGTGCATTCTTTTTTGCAGCATCGCACGACGAATATATCGAAAAAAGCGAATCCCTCCTGAAGCGCGGCGTCATCAACGAAGAGGGATTGAAAAAGGCGAGGATAGAGGAATTTGTTCTTGGTGCGCAGTTCAACTTCAACTTCTTTTACTCTCCGCTCAAAGGCGAGCTCGAGCTGCTCGGTATCGACATGAGAAGGCAGACGAATCTTGACGGTGTACTCAGACTTCCTGCGCAGCAGCAGATGGAAGTGCTCAAGCATGAAAGGCTGACGACAGTGGAAGTCGGCCATATCGCATGCACCCTGCGCGAATCCCTTCTTGAAAAGGTCTTTGATGCAGGGGAGAAATTCGTTGCTGCCGTGAAGAAGCATTACAAGAACGGTATTATCGGTCCATTTGCCCTTCAGTCTGCGCTTGAGGAAAAAGAGGGAAAAGAACGGATAGTTGTTTTCGACGTGAGCTTCCGGATGCCGGGCTCTCCCGGTACACGTTTCACACCGTATTCGGAATATCTTTTCAGAAAGAGCATCGGCTTCGGTAGACGAATAGCGATTGAGATAAAAGAGGCCGAGAAGGCTAAAGAGATCGAGAGGATAACAACCTGATGATGTCCTTCGGATGTACCATCTCAAAATCCTTTATTTTCATGGCAGGCTTGCAACCATGGACTTCCACGCCCTCTGGCGCTTCTACTGCGACAACCTTTATGCCTGCAGCCTGCGCTGAGAGGCAACCAGAGACCGAATCCTCGAATGCTATACAATTCTTTATTTTCATGCCCAGCCTCTTTGCACCTACAAGATAGCACTGCGGATGCGGCTTCTTGTTTTCGTAATCCTCCCTGCCAATGATTACATCAAAATATTTATTCAGTCCAAGAACCTTGAGTGCCAGCACAACGTTTTTCCGATGGCCTCCTGAAACAACTGCTGTTTTTATACCCAGTTTTTTCGTTTCTTTGAGGAATTTTCCTATCCCCTTCTTTTCCTGTAATCTTCCCTCGGTTATCCTTTTCTGGAAAAGCTCTCTGCGCTCAACAACATAAGATGCGATCTTCTTCTCATCAGTTATCCCGATTTCACCCAAAAGAATCTTCATAATCTGAGGGCTGCCTACGCCAACGAATTCACGATTCCATCTTTCCCTGCTTATCCTAATGCCAAGCGGCTCAAGGATTTCCCTGAATGTCTCCAGATGAAGTGGCTCGGAATCTGCAATAACACCGTCAAAATCAAAGAGAAATGCAAACTCACCTTTCATAATATCCGCCGCAAGGAGTTCTATCAACTTGTTGGTGAAGGAATTGCGACAAACCATTATAACGCTTCTTAAATATAAATGTTGGGCATCTTAAATGAGAAAGGTTTTGGTCTTAAACCCATGCGTTTACTTCAAAGAAATACAACGCCAAAATTGCTATCCAGAAGCAATTCCTTGGATCAAATGCTAAAATGCTCAGCATTTCTTTGCAGGAGATAGGTGCTTACTGCACCTCAAGATGGTGTCCTGTGCGCAGTGCACTGAATGAAGGGCATCAGAAGGGTAAGTATGCTCTGTGTAAATGTGGTTGTGGTTTTATCTGCAACAGCGACAGAAAGGCAAGCTTGGCTGTTGCTATACGGGTTATTTACGTATTATCTCACTCGAGGAAATCTTTTTTGTGCCGTCAGTCACCAGTTCTATCAGCTCCACCCGCCCTCCATATCGTGCAACCACAGCTGCCTCTGGCAATTTCTCTATTTTATAATCCTTTCCCTTCACATACACATCCGGTTTTATAATCTCTATTAAATACTCTGGCGTGTCTGTGTTAAATATGACGATATAATCAATGAAAGGAAGGGCCGCCAGCACTTCCGCCCTACCATGTTCTGGTATTCTTGGCCTTGTTGTCCCTTTGATTCTTCTTACAGAATCGTCGCTGTTTAACCCAACAATCAAGACATCTCCAAATTCTTTTGCTCTTTTCAACAGATGTATGTGCCCGTGATGGAGAACATCAAAACAACCATTCGTAAATACTATCTTTTTTCCTGCGGCTCGATTTCGTGCTACTATCTCTTTGAGAACGTTGTCCTTTACTATCTTTCCTTCTTCTCGCAAGATCGCGCTCTTTATTTCATCAAAATTAACAAGGCTGCTGCCATGTTTTGTTACCTTTATCGAGGCAGCTACATTTGCTACGTGCAGCGCATTTGGAAGGCTTAAACCTGATGCGAGCGCAGCAGCGAATACCGCACTAACGATGTCACCAGCGCCGATTATGTCTACAACCTCCTTTGCCTCTGCCTTCATATGGTGGATCTCCCTGCCAATGTAGGTCATTCCCTGTTCAGAGCGGGTTATAAGAAGATCCGTCTTTAAGCTCTCTCTTGCCAGTCTCCCAGCAGTAATAATATCGGTATCTGTATTGGTAATAACCGCACCATATCTTTCCATAAACTGTTTGAATTCTCTAAAATTCATCTTTATTACATTGACTTTTCCTTTAAAAAGCTCCGCATTTTGTGGTTTTGTGTCAGCAATTCGCACCCTGCCTTTTATGTTAGTGAGCACATCGACGGTCTCTCTGTTAAAAACACCCTTGGCATAATCTGAGAACACGATAACATCATAATCGTTTTTCTTTAGTTGGCGCGCAAGGAATTCGGCAGCATCTTTTGGCAGTGGTTTCCTGCTTTCGATATCCTCTCTGGCGAGCAGAGCTTTTGTTTCAATATCGAAGAAGCGTCTTTTGATGGTGGTCTCTCTCCCGTCTCTTGCGAAAAAGCATTCTATTCCATTCTCAGCCGCGAGGCGTTCAATCTCGTCATTAAGCGCGACACCAGCAAGTGTTACCCTGGCACCAAGTGTTCTTATGTTGTGTGCTATATTTCCGGCTCCACCGAGCCTTCTCTCAAGCCGCTCAAGGTCCCAAACAAGAAAAGGTCCTTCAGGTGTTTTTCTCTCAGTTCTACAATAGTGATACTCGTCAATCATTACGTCTCCGATAACGAGAGCGTGTTTGTTTGCTATTTTTTCCTCCATAACGTTTATCTCACAACCCATTCTTCCACACAAAAAGTGTGCCGAAAAAGATTTAAAAACGGTGTCGTCATATAGTATAACGTTAGCGGTCATAGGAAGGAGGAAACACCCGTTCCCATTCCGAACACGGAAGACGCGCGACGGCGCCGATGTGCGGCGACGGAATGCGGCCGAATTAAGCTCCTTCACGGCGTTGCGAGTACTGTGCTCTGCACGGGAAAGCGCGCTGCTGCTAACACTTTCGATTATCCATCGCTTTTAATTTTTTTCTTGCTATGAACTTGCATGAACCGAATAGGTATTATCATATTCTTCTCTGTGCTGCTCCTTTTATGCTGTGTCTACTTCTATTTTGAAAGCGAAAGGTGGCGCGAGCGCGCAGCCGCTCTTGAGGAAGAAAACGCTGCCCTCAGTACAAGTTTAATCGAAACCGAGCAGAAGCTTGGTGAAGAGAAGGCCACGACTGCTTCCTTGAGAAACGAACTTAACGAACTCTATATTACACTCAACGAGACAAACAATTCACTGGGGCGCTGCACAGACGAACTTACTCTAGAACGTGAACTCTATGAGAACTGCACTGAGAAGAGCGCTCTATTGGCGACCGAACTTAGAAAGGCAAGAGAGGAGATGGAGAACCTAAGTGTTGAGCTCAGTGTGTTTCAACAGCGAATAAATGAGTCTATGGGGTGGTTCAAGGAAAATTCTGACATAGGCATTCTCTCACCGAGAATTCAATATCTTATAGACCGGTGCTCATCTGGCAAGGAAATAAATCTACCGTGCATTCCAGTTATCATGAAGATTGAGGAGGACTGGCTCTATAAGACAGAGGTTAAAGATACCCTTCTTTCCATTAACGAGTTTGCTGAAAACAAAGGAGGGGATTGCGAGGATTGGGCGCTTTTCTTTAAGGCAGCTTACAATTATCTAAAAGCACGAGAAGCAAGTCAAGAGGTAGTTGCGGCTGTGCCTGGCTCTGGCAATTACAAGATATATAACAATTGGTTTTACAAAGACGCGGAGAAGGCGCTTCTTGGTACATCGGAGCAGAATGTTTACATAATATGCTACAACTCACATTGTGTCGTTGCTCTCAGCAATGTTACCATTAGAGATGGCAGCGACATCCAAAATTTAAAAGGCGCACCTGCAATTGAGCCACAGAGTGGGCAGTATTATTTTACAATAGGCGAACCAGGCGCGCCTTCTATATGTTCAGATACAGAGTGTGACTACGGAGAGGATATCTGGCTTGTTATAACAGATGACGATATATATGATTTTCATTACGATAATGAATGGGTGGGCTACAAAGATTATTACAAAAAGGCAGAGGATTTTAGGGCGCGTATCGCTTCTGTTCTGAGTTTGATTGGGGCGCAGTGATTGTATGGAACTTCTAGCCGCTCAAGGAGTAATTGGCGATATGAAGTTGAATATCGGCGAAGAAAAGCGCATTACCTTTCTTACTTGCGTCCTTAGATACCGATGGGGAGCTTCTCACTACTGGGGCTGCGATGACGCTGCCTACATCAATGAAAATTTGCACTTATATGCTGTTTTTGATGGAATCAGTATAACTGATGAAGGGTATGGCGGTGGCGGACGGGATGCTGCTGCTGTGGCTGAGAGGATGCCAGAGTTGGTGGATCTTCTTAAAATACGAGATTTTAAGCCCGCTGTTTTAACATGGGCAGAAGAAATAGGCGAGATGCAAACTACTGCGATAATACTGAGAAAAAAGAAAGGGTTGATCGAGATAGCATCAGCCGGGGATAGTTTTGCAGAGGTTGACGGCAGAGTAGTTAATACACAGTATTGTATAGGAAACGCACTAACACGTTGGTTTGGCAGCGATGACGAGGCTCTTGGTTTCGAGTTTATTAGAAAAGAAGGAAGGCGATTTAGAATATATACTGATGGTGCGTTCGAGGCTGGGGATGACCTAGCAATGATATCTTCAAAGCGGAGTTAGCCTACCGCTTCCGTCCCTTTTTACAGACCCAAACTCAGGTATTTTTAGCAGAAGCTCGCCAGGGAAAACCGGACCATCTGCGCACACCCTATGCTTTCCAATGGTGCATGAGCCGCAAACTCCAATTCCACACTTCATATATCTCTCGAGGCTTGCCTCGCATGGGATACCTTTATCATAGGCCCACTTGACTACTGCAACCATCATTCTTTCTGGCCCGCATGTGTACACCCTATCTATTCTTCCGTGTCTTTCAGCCTCTTCGATACCAACCATTACCGTTCCCTTTAACCCTCCTGTACCATCATCTGTTGTCAATACGAGTTCCTTCGCCATCCTCTCTAGCTTTTTTTTGTATATAAAGAGGGAAGCGCTTCTTGCGCCAAAAACTATTGATGGTAGAGCACCACTTTCTCTTGCTTTTTTTGCGAGAAAATAAAGCGGCGCAATACCTGTTCCGCCTCCAACAATAAGCGCCCTTTCGCCAGCCTTCGGAATTGTGAATCCGTTACCAAAAGGACCACGAAAAGAAAGGGGATCGCCCTTTCTCAATTTTCTCATCTCATTTGTGAACGAGCCGACATGGGCAACGGTTATTGTCAAGGGGTCCTCGCCAGCAATTCCCATCGGTCTTTCTCCAATGCTCGGGAGCCACACCATTATGAACTGCCCTGGAGAAGCATTAAGCCGATGGTCTATCTCATATGTTGTTACGTTATTATTCTCCTTTATTATATCCACGATCTTGCTTGTTATCATCGGATGGCTAATCATGCGCAGCACCCCTTATCTCTTTTACACTTTTATAACCGTGCTCCATCAACCATTCCTTTAGTTCGCTTGCTACTTTGTTGAAAATGCTGGGCGTTCTGTAAAATACTCCCGTTCCTACCCCAATAGCGCTCGCGCCAGCCATTATATACTCGATCGCGTCCTCGCCAGTTGTCACTCCACCTGTTGCTATTATAGGTATCTTAACTGCTTCGTAAATGTCATAAACGCACCGCATCACAACAGGCTTAATCGCTGGCCCACTAAGCCCTCCTCGTCCAAACCCGAGTACAGGTCTTTTTCGTTCGATGTCTATTTTCATGGCCGGGCCGACTGTGTTGCCCATATTTATCGCATCTGCGCCTGCCTCTTCAGCTGCTTTAGCAGCAGCAACCTCACCAGTGGCTATAGGAGACAGTTTAATGATGAGAGGCAGTTTGCATTTATCCTTTATCGCTCTCGTTACACTTTGCACGAATTCTGGTCCAGTCTGCTCTGCCATAAGACCATAACCCGGTGTGTGAGGGCAGGAGAGAACTGCTTCAATTGCCGCAGGTCTAAAACCAGAGTATTCTATTCTTTCTGCGATTGTTGCAAATTCTTCTGCGCTCTTCCCTGCTATACTTAAGATGAGTGGTTCAGGCCTCCTCCATCTTGAGAACTCCTTTATTCCTTCCTCTATACCTGGATTCGGGTAACCCATTGCATTAAGGAGGCCGCATTCAATCTCGATGACATTCGGACCTGGGTGGCCAGAGCGCGGTTCTATGGTAAGCGATTTTGTGGTTACAGCGCCCGCGCCCTCCTCTGCGATTCTTTCCAGGCTTCCAAGGGTAGTACCAAGAACACCTGATGCAAGCACTGTTGGGTTTTTCCATTTTTTCCTAAAGAGTTCTATCTCAATCATCGAACCCGCTCGTATGTTCTTTCTTATACCATTCTATTGTTTCCTCAAGTCCAATTTTTAAAGTATACTTTGGTTCATAGCCAAGCTCTGCTATTGCTTTTGATATATCCGCCACCGAGCGCTTTATATCACCCGGCCTTTCAGGTTCAAACACCGGTTCTATTTCTGTTCCTAGGATTTCATTTATCGTTTGAGTAAGTTCTAGCAGGGTTGTCTCTTTTCCAGTGGCTATGTTATACACCCCAAAACCTACTGGTTTTTCCATTGCAAGCAAATTTGCGCTGACCACATCCTTTACGTATACAAAATCTCTTGTTTGCTTTCCGTCACCGTAAATCACAGGTCGTTCACCTTTAAGCATTTTTGATACGAATTTTGATATGACACCGGAATACTCAGACCAGGGCGATTGGCGTGGTCCGTACACATTAAAATATCGAAGGCAGATTGCGTTTAGTTTGTACTTCCTGTGGCACTCTTCCGCTAGAAGTTCTCCGATACGTTTCGAATTACCATACGGCGAAGTTGGTCTAACTACCATATCCTCTCTTTTAGGAAATCCAGGCTCGTTTCCGTACACCGCTGCGCTCGAAGCAAAAATAATTTTCTTTACCTTGTGTTTAACCGCGGCATTGAGAAGTAGTTTTGTTCCCTTTATATTCGTATCCCATGTTTTTGCAGGATTTTTCATCGATTCGATGACTGATACCTGCGCTGCCTGATGAAACACACATTCCATTCCTTCTATTGCTTCATCAACAGTTTTTTTGTCTGCCAAGTCACCTTCGATTATCTCAATTCTGTTTTCCAAATGGCTGATGTTGCCCCTTTTACCAGTTGAAAAATTATCGAGAATTCTGACCTCATGATTTTTTTGGACAAGCGCCTCCACGATGTGCGAACCGATAAAACCCGCCCCACCTGTGATAAGCGTTTTCATATCCCAGCCTCTCTATATACATTCGCTGTCTGCCTTGCAACGTTTTCCCAAGAATACTCCTCTTTTATAGTGTATTTTGCTCTCTCTATTATTTTTTTATACCTGCTCTGGTTTTTGAGAAATTTCTGTAATTTTTCAACAAGCTCCTTTTCATCGCTGAATAGGAACAGATCCTTGTTTTGCTCATAGGCCTGCTCGAAAAGATACGGTGCCTCGCCCACGGGTGTGCTGAACATCGCCCGCCCGGACGCCATCGCTTCCAGCCAGACAAGGCTAAAGCCCTCATATTTGCTTGGAAGGACTATTGCTTTGCTATCACAGTAGACGGCTGGCATTTTTTCATAAGGCACTTCAGTAAAAATAAGCTTCACATTGAGAGAGTTTGCAAGCGTTTCAAGCTTGCTCCGCACACCTTCGTCCTTCCCTACCAGCTGAAGCGCCAATTCCGGGTTTGCTCTCCTGACTTCTGCGAATGCCCTGATAAGGACATCTACCCCTTTGTCCTCATCAAGCCTGCCTACATACGTTATGTTGTTTTTGTTTTCATAATCCAGATCGCAATCAAAATCATCATCAATGCCATTTGGTATGTAAACTATCTTTTCTTTTTTTACCTCTTGCTCAATCTTCCAGGCTGTTGTTTTCGATACAACTATTACTTTTTTGGCTACCGCTAAGAATATGGGTGCTATGAAGAACCTGTAGAGATAGTAAAAAATTCTCTTTTTGCCGTGAACTTCCGGGTATCCGTGCAGTGTGAAAACGAAAGGCTTGCCTTTGAGCGCAGCTGCGATGGCTGCGAAGAGCGGCATAATGGAACCATATCCATGGCTTGCATAAATATCGACGTTCTCCCTTATCATTGCCAGGCATGCGCCAAGCGGCAGTCTTGCAGCAGAAAAAAATGGAAAATTGATTGCAAAAAGCCGTTTTACCCTGATACCCCCAACTTCTTCGTCTGGCTTCGTTCCCTTATCCCTCGTCGTTATAACAACAACTTCGTTTCCTAGTTCAGCGAGCTGCCTGCTCAGATGATATACATGATGCTCTATGCCTCCCTGGCTTGGCGGAAATGCGTGCACCGCCTGTAGAATTTTCATGAAATAGATTTTACTAACATCGCTTAAAAATATAGAGGTGAGTATATTATCTATCAAAAGGTGCAAAGATGATTAAAAAACCGATAGTGGCTATACTTGCTGGTGGCCTTGGAACTCGGCTTAGGCCGCTCACCTTAAAACTACCGAAGCCGCTACTAAGAATAGACAAAAAGCCGTTTCTTTCTTATTTACTTTCCCAAATTTCTTCTCTTGGTGTAGAGGAAGTCGTTCTTCTTGTTGGATATAAAGCAGAAATGATTAAGAAATATTGTGGCAACGGTAGAAAATGGGGGCTCAAAATCACCTATTCCGAGGAAAAGGAACCTCTTGGGACAGGCGGCGCTCTTCTCAATGCTTTTCAGTCGCCAGACAAGCCCGTGCTACTTCTGAATGGAGACACTTATTTTAACCTAGATCTGGACAAGTTTATTAAGTTCCATAAAGAAAAAAGTTCATTGGTTAGCATATACGCGATGTGCGGCGAGCTTACAGGCAGAGGCGCATTAATATTGGAAAAAGGCGGAAGAGTGAAGTATTTTTTAGAAAAGCAAAAGACAGGTTTTGGTTTTTTTAATGCAGGCGCTTATCTGTTTGACCCAGAAGCGATAAGGTATTTGCATTCATTAGTAGCAAAAGGCGAAATTCCAAAGGTTTTTTCGATAGAAAAGAGTGCCTTTCCTATTTTTGCCGCAAAAAAGAAATTGTTTGCTTATGCAGGCTGCGGCTTTTTTTTGGACATCGGCACGCATCAATCGCTTCAGCAGGCAAAAGAATTTTTTAAAAGCAGGAAAAAAGGCAGAGCTGCAATATTTCTTGACCGCGACGGTGTGATTAATAAACACATGGCGGACTATGTGAAGACCCCAGACGAATTTGTATTTGAAGAAAACGCGCTTGCCGGTCTCAAAGTGCTTTCAAAGCTTGATTTACCGATTTTTATTGTCACGAATCAATCAGTGGTTGGGCGCGGTATTGCGACCGCCGCAACGCTATCAAAAATACACGAAAAGATGCTGTCTGCTTTCAGGAAAAACAGAATAAGAATAAACGGAATTTTTGTTTGTCCGCATAAGCCAGAGGATAATTGCCTTTGCAGAAAACCGAAGCCAGGCATGCTCTTGAAAATTCAGAGAAAGTTTGGAATAGACCTTTCTCGTTCTTATCTGGTAGGCGATTCCTCTGCAGATATATTAATGGGGAACAGCGTTGGTTGTACTACTATCGTGCTGAAAAAGGGCTTGAAAGGGCAAGACAAAAAATATCAGGCAATTCCATCTTTTGTCGCTGCAGATCTTCTTCAGGCCGCTAGATTAATAAAAAAACTGCTGAAAAAAAGGCTGAAAAATTAAGAAAATAGCTCTCTCTCAACCATCTCGCAAATCGTATGCAGTAGGAATTCGTGCATTTCCTGGATCCGTGGTGTCGACTCGCTTGGCACTTTTATGCATACGTCCGCAATATCCTCAAGCCTGCATTTTTTTGCTCCGACGAAGGCTATTGCGAATACGCCCCTACTCTTCGCGCATTCAATCGCCTTTACAACATTTGGCGAGTTTCCGCTTGTTGAAATGCCGATGACAACATCCTCTTTTTTCAGCAGACCTTCGAGCTGCCTTTTGAAGACATCTTCGTATCCATAGTCATTCCCTATCGCTGTAAGTGCTGAAGTGTTCGTTGTCAGCGCAAGCGAGGCAAGCGGTTTTCTGTCTTTGAGGTATTTTCCCATAAATTCTGCTGCCGCATGCTGGGCATCAGCGGCAGAGCCACCATTGCCGAAGAACACTGTCTTCCCACCTTTTTTGTAGCACTCAACTATCTTCTTTGTGACCAGCGATACCTGTTGGGCTATCTTTTCATCTTTCCACATTTCCTTCGCTACTTCGATATGCTCCCCAAGTCTTTTGTTCAATAAGCTGTTCTCCATGTAAGCGCACCCTTAAAATCAAAATCAAAATTGACCAGATTTGCGCCCTCGCCTTTCAGCGCATTGATAACTTTCTTTCTGTTTGAAAGTTCTGCAATTACGAACAGAAAGCCGCCTGCCCCCGCTCCGCACAGCTTGCCACCGTATGCGCCGCTGTCAAGCGCAATCTTGTAGAGCCTGTCTATATTGCTATCAGCCACGCCAGGCAGCTTCTCCTTCTCCAGCCATGATTGATGGAGAAGTTCTCCCAGTTGCTGGAGGTCACCTCCTATCAGCGCACTCTTCATTTTGTATGCGTAATCCCTTATCTTCTTCAAATGTTCTACACTCTCGCCTTCCTTATCCACATCTTCTTCTTTCTTTTTTTCGATCTCGTGTGCCTGTTTTATTCTTCTGTAAGGTGTTTCAAACAGCATCATGGCTGAATGAAGCTCTGCTACAAGGTCCTCCTGCAGCCTTAATGGGTATATCTTCGTTCCATTTTTTGAAAATTCAATGAAATTAAACCCGCCAAAAACAGATGCGTACTGATCCTGATGACCGCCTATCCTTTTGAGGATGTTTCTTTCTATATCTATTGCTGTTTCAGCCAGCAACTTTCTGTCAAGAATAGGTTTTCCTGCTACATTTGACATTACAAGCAGAAGAGACACAAGCAGAGCTGATGAGCCTGCAAGCCCGCTGTTTCTGGGTGCCATAGAATGTATAAGGATTTCATAGCCGTCACGAGGGTCAAGGCCGCATTCTTTCATTACTGCCTTTATTATGTCGACATTGTCTTTCTTGTTTAGGTCGAACTCAAGCGTCGTATCCGTTATCTCCCTCACCACTTCCCAGTCATGCGAGGTTATCCTTGTAACGTTGCTGCCATTTACATGCATCTTCGTATAAGAGTAAAGGTCAATTGCAACGTTTAGCGCAGCACCACCGTATCTTTCAAAGAAAGCAGGAAGGTCTGAGCCGCCACCACCGATTCCTATTCTCGACGGTGCGCGCGCCTTTACGTAAAGTGTTTTCATAAGATTTATTTTAAAAAGGAAAACTTTTATAATTTCGTAAGGGTGGAATGTTTAATGCTTGAGGATTTTGACGGCGCAACAGAAGCGCGATTGAAGAAATTAGCAGAAGAAGGCGTATCAGTTCTCGTCACCGGCGGTTCTGGCTATCTCGGCTCTGTGTTAGTTGAAATGCTTGTTCAAAGAGGATTTCGCGTTACTGTTGTTGACAATTTATCATACGCTCAGAATACGTTGTTTAACCTATTCCATACAAAAAAACTCGAATTCATATACGGCGATGTTACCAATGAGAAGTTGATCGCTAATTTGCTTTCGCAAAGGAATTTCGACTTTGTTTTTCCCCTTGCCGCGATTGTCGGCTTTCCAATTTCTGAGCAAAAACCTGAGATAACGTGGTTGGTTAATCACCAGGCAATAGTCAATCTTTTAAAGCACAGAAATAAGGGAGAAAAGATAATATTCCCAAATACGAACTCCGGTTACGGCACCACGACTGGCGAGACCTACTGCACAGAAGAATCGCCGCTGAATCCGATTTCCACATATGGGAAAAGCAAAGCAGAGGCTGAGAAGGCGATAATGGCAGCCGGAGGCGCAATCTCTTTCAGGCTTGCAACTCTTTTTGGCTTTTCGCCCAGGATGAGAACGGATTTATTAGTCAACGACTTTGTTCTTAAAGCAATAAATGAGAAAAGCATAGTTCTCTTCGAGCGTGCATTCAAACGCAATTTCCTTCACGTTCGTGATGCTGCCAGAGGATTTTTGTGGGCGATGGTGCGCTGGGAAAAAATGAAAAACAACATCTTTAATCTTGGCCATCCCGATTATAATCTTTCGAAAGAAGAACTTTGTCTCCTGATTAAAAAGAAGATACCTGAGTTTAACATTTTTTATGCAGAAATAGGGCAGGATCCTGACAAGCGAAATTATATTGTTTCAACGGAGAAAATACAGAAAACTGGGTTTGTTTACAAGTACTCTTTGGAGGACGGCATAGAGGAGCTTATAAAAGGCTATCAGGCATTCAGGGATTACAGATTTAAGAATTATTAGGGTCTGATGTTTGTAATTTTGGAGGATGCGATTATGAATATTATTGGAATACATGTTGGGCATAATGCGACCGTGGCTCTGATAAAAGATAACGTTCTAACCTGTGCTATCTCAGAGGAAAAATTTACTAATATCAAGAATACAGGTGGTTTTCCTGAGAGGTCGCTCACTTATATGTTTAACTCTTATAATCTCTCTCCTTCTGACATCGACTATGTTGTCTTTTCAAGTAGCTACTATAGGCCAGGAGGTGCAAAATTTACAAATATTCTGCCTGCAAGTTTGAATGACATTAGAAGAATCGATTTGGTTCGTGATGTATTATCACTGGGAATCAGATATGCACCTGGCGTACATCATATTCATCGTGCCATTCGTAATATTCTTGGTTCTTTATCTTGCGGAATAGATCAAGGGGCATTCAAAAAAATGATGAAAACTAAGTTTGGTTTCAAAGAATCACAAATTCTTTTTAATCTTCACCACCTCTCGCATGCGTTCGCACCCGTGGGCTTCTTCAACCTTCATAAGAGCCATGAACCAATATTAATAATAACTCAAGATGGTTCGGGAGATTTTCTTTCTGGTACTGTTGGGGTATATGAAAATGGAAAATATACTATGTTAAATAAAATAGATGCATCTGATTCTGTAGCTAGGTTATACGAATCAATAACACTTTATTTGGGTATGAAGCCAGGAGAGCACGAATATAAAATAATGGGTCTCGCACCGTATGCTAGTCCGAAATACGCGCTTCCTTTGTATGAAAAACAATTTAAAGACCTTGTAAACGTTTCAGACGGTAACATATCCTTGAAATACAAATTATTTCTTCCTTACGCTTTTTGTAAATATGTCTTTCAAGAACGTCTTCATGAAGAACGATTTGATAATATTGCTTTCTGCATTCAGAAACTAATTGAAGATACAACAATTAAATTTGTTCTCGATAATATTAAGAGATATAAGATTAAGAAGGTTGCTTTTGGCGGCGGACTTTTTATGAATGTAAAGCTAAATAAAAAAATACAAGAACTATCAGAAGTTGAAAAATGTTATTTCATGCCGTCTGCGGGCGATGAGTCAGTCGCGATAGGGGCAGCATTCTGGGCATTAGAAAACAAAGGCGAGTTCGGAAAGTCTGACGAAGTAGTTTATCTTGGAAAAGAATACAGCGACGCTGAGATCGAGCGCTATCTTAGTGAAAGAAATTTGGATAAAAAGTATGAAATCGAGCACGTGAAAGATGCTGAGAAAGAAGTTGTGGAATTAGTAAACGAAGGTAAAATTGTAGGACGATTTTGTGGTAGGGGTGAATGGGGCGCGCGTAGTCTTGGAAATAGAGCAATATTAGCGGACCCATCCAAGTTAGAGTCTATAGAATTGATAAACAATACAATAAAATGCAGGGATTTCTGGATGCCGTTTGCTTGTTCGGTATTAGATTCGCATTTTGAGGAGTATGCGCACCCAAGCCATAAATCAATGCCTTTCTATATGATTACGACCTTCGATACAACAGAAAAAGGGAAAAATAACCTAAAAGCCGCCATTCATAGAAAGGACTATACAATGCGCCCCAATGTTGTGATAGCAAAACATAATCAAAGATACTGGAAGCTTTTGAACCATTACAAAGAGCTCTCTGGTATTGGCGGAATACTAAACACATCACTTAACGTTCACGGTTATCCTCTTGTTGGTTTCATTGATGAACTCTTTTTTACTCTTGATAATTCTGATCTAAAGTATGCACAGTGCGGCAATTTTATGATCCGCAAAAAAGAAGTGAAAAAATGAAAAAAAGCAGAATTTTGGTTACCGGTGCAACTGGTTTCATAGGTAGCAATCTTGTGCCCAGATTAATTAGGAAAGGGCACGAAGTCATCGGTATATCCTCAAAGGATTATAACCTGCTGGAACAAAGCGAGGTCCGCAGGCTTTTCAAGGACATCGCGCCTGACGCGGTCTACGCCCTAGCAGCAAAGGTTGGTGGCATCCTGGCTAACAAGACCTATCCAGCTGATTTCATTTATACGAATCTTGCTATTAATACCTATTTTTTGGAAGAGGCAAGAAAAGCAGGCGTTAAAAGACTCATCTATACCTTTTGCGGCTGTTCTTATCCAAAAGATGCGCCTAATCCAATAAAGGAGGAATACCTTTTTACAGGTCTTCCTGATGAGAATGCGATGTTCTATTCGCTCGCAAAGGCAACAAATTACCTACAGTTGCTTGCTTATAGAAGACAGTATAAACTGGATTGGGTAGCCGCAGTCCCTGGAAATGCCTATGGTCCCTATGACAACTTTTCTGAAACGGGCTCGCACGTAATTCCTGCTTTAATAAGGCGGTTCCACTTTGCAAAGGAAAGAGGGGACAAGGAAGTGGTTGTATGGGGAAGCGGAAAGCCAGTTAGGGATTTTATCTATGTTGAAGATGTTGCTGATGCTCTTGCGCTTATGCTTGATAGATACCATTCAGACCTTCCTGTTAATATTTCAGTTGGCAAAGGCATAAGCATAAAAGAACTTGTTGGGATAGTAAAGGAAGTTGTGGGCTTTGAAGGAAAAATCACTTGGGATTCCACAAAGCCCGACGGCCATCCTGTGAAAATCTTTGATGTCACAAGGATGAAGGCCGAGCTCGGCTTCGAGCCGAAAACAAGCCTGGAAGATGGTATAAAGAAAACATATAAGTGGTTCGTGCATAATCTGGACAAGTTGAGACTATGAAAATGCGGTATTAGGGTACATGGGGTTTGTTGGTTCGGCGATTTTCATTGCTTAAAACCTCA
>JAWCKZ010000002.1:26901-135887 GCA_038851325.1 Candidatus Bilamarchaeaceae archaeon | reverse complement strand
AAAGATAGCTGCCTCAAACGTGCTCTACGACTGCAATGGCTATAACATAACTAATAATGGAACTTCTGGGAATACGTACGGCGTTCTACTAAACGGCTCCCTACTTAACGTAACTATCAAAAATTGCCAGAGCATATCGAACTACACATATGGTGTTTATGTCTATGCCTCCAATGAAACTTTTATTCTGAATGTAACTACACATAATAACACACAAGATGGTATTCACCTTCGTTTAAGTTCAAAAAGCATTATTGCAAATAGCACGGCATACAATAACTCTTGGGCTGGCTTTTATCTTTTAGAGTCAGAAAATAATACTATTTATAATAACATTGCGTATAATAACCCGAATGGCGGATTCCGCATTGCAGAGAACTCTCATGGCAATAGCGTATTTAATAATACTGCTTATAAAAACGACAATGGCTTTTGGCTTTTCACGAACTCCACTAACAACTTAGTGTATAATAACACCGCCCACAGCAACGCTAACTCTGGCTTCTATGTGTATTCAAGTTTCAATAATATATCAAATAATACAGCGTATAACAATTCTCTATGGGGTTTTCATATCATTTCACCGTATAATAAAATATTTGGGAATGCAGCGTACAATAATACGTATTATGGATTTGTTTTATCAAGCAGCGCAAACGATACGCTAATTTTTGATAATGTGGCAAATAATAATTCAGATGATGGTTTTTGGATATCCTCCTCCAACAATATCATTTTCAACAACACCGCATACAATCAAATAGGGTCAGACCACTGTGGCTTTCGTTTGTATGGTTTAACGGCTAGAAACAATAAAGTTTATAACAATACGGCCTACAATAATGGGCGTGGTTTCTATCTCTACGTGAACCCGCGTAATAACACTTTTTATGATAATATTGCTTACGATAACTCAGAGATGGGTTTTGTTTTGGCGTCGAGTTCTGATAACACATTCATCCATAACATCGCTTATAACAACTCTCTCACCGGTTTCTACTTCTGGCAGGATTCTAATAACAATTACGTAGCCAATAATACTGCATATGATAACAAATATGGTTTCTACCTATGGACGAGTTATAATAATACCTTATATAATAATACTGCCTATAATAACTGGCAGCATGGATTCAACATAGAATTTGGTGACACTAACATTTTGATAAATAATACTTTATACAATAATACGCAATCGGGCATTACGTTGTGGTCAACATTTAATAACACACTATCATCAAACATCGTTAGAAATAATTTAAAGATAGGTATGCAATTAAATCCAGATTCCGGAAACAACAATCTAACGCAAAACTATGTTTGCTTCAATAGTATATTCGATATTAATAACACAAACAGTACAAACATTGGCGAGTATGACAAATGCGATAGTTGGAATAACTGGAACGAAAGCGGGCATGAAGGGTGCACGTTTAGGTGCACAGAGGTATGGCATTACTTTTATGGCTATGTCAACGGTTCACTATTGCTTGCGCCAAATCAGGCTGATATATTCTACTCGTGGCTCTGGAATGGCCAGAAGGGAAAGGTGTATGCAATAAACGGCGATGCAAGCATACAGTGGGCGAACCTGACCGCGCTAGGCAGGAATACAACAGGCGGAAACTCAACAAATGATTTCACTGAGCTCGACACGCTCCTTGGCTATTCTGCTGAGTCTGACAACATTAACGCAACGTACAGTACTGATGGAAGCAACCCAAAAGAAACAAAGGATATGACCCTGCATAAAAGATTCGTGCCCTATGTTCCGCAGGCAAACTCGACCACATATAATAGCACATTTACGACTGGCATAGTGTGGGATGCTTCGCAAGGAGGACCAGAGTTCAGCACAGCGCTGAATCAGGATGTTGCATTCGTGACTGAGATAAACTCTAGTGCAACCTACGATTATGAAATAAGGGTACCTGCCAATCTGAGCACGTACAAAGGCACCAGCGGTGTAGTCAAATTCTGGATTGAGCTTGAGTAACGGCGCAATTTGAATAAATGTCTGCTGCCGCGATGCGCTTCTTCGTTTGAACCTGCAACAGTAAAACCATCAAAACCAACAAAAAATAGAACAATGGATTAAGGTAGCTCGTGTTAAAGCAGATCATTTAATATGGCCGTAACAACGAAACGCCTTATAAACAATATTGTGATATTAAATTTGAATCGAAAGATTAAATTTGAATCGAATAAGTAGGTTATCCCTATGAAATCGGTAACAAGGATCGCCATAGTGGACAGAGATTTATGCACAAAAGAGGAGTGCGGCTACCGCTGCATAAAGGTCTGCCCTGTAAACAGGATGGCGCAGGAATGCGTAGTTAAGGAGAAGGATAGCGAGTTTCCAGTAATCTCGGAATTGCTCTGCATAGGATGTGCTCTGTGCGTGAAAAAATGCCCTGTTAACGCAATTAAAATAATAAATCTCGCGGCAGAGCTTGATAAGCCTCTTTTTCAGTATGGCGTAAATGCCTTCAGACTTTATGGGTTACCGTTGCCAAAAAGCACAAGTGCAACATCAATAATAGGGAAGAATGGAATTGGAAAGACGACTGCAATACGACTCCTGAGCGGACAGCTAAAGCCTAATCTTGGCAGATTCGAGGTATTCGGGGAACTGTTTGAAGAACTACCTATAGAGATTAAAAGATACTTCGCAGAAACGAGAGAGAAACTGAGAATAAGTTCAAAACCGCAGAATATAGACAAAATTCGCGAGGTGTTTAAAGGAACGGCAGGAGAACTACTCAAAACCGTCACAAACGACATCAAACCTGTCGCTGAAAGATTTGCGATAAGCGAGATTCTCGATAGAAAAGTGGTACACCTCAGCGGAGGGGAGCTTCAGAAACTTGCAATCGCTGTCGCATGGGCAAAGGATGCTGATTTATATTATTTTGACGAAGTAACGAATTATCTTGATATAGAAGAGCGATTGCGCGTTGGCATACTTGTAAAAGAACTCGCAGAGAAGAAAAGCGTCCTTGTCGCAGAGCATGATCTTGTAATCCTTGATTATGTTAGCGATTATATTTACATTATCTATGGTACTGAAAATGCATATGGTATAGTATCGCAGATAAAAAGCACCAGGGCAGGAATAAACGAATACCTCGGAGGTTATCTTAAAGAGGAGAATGTACGCTTCAGAGAGCATGAAATCGAATTCGCAACCCACAGCCAAAGTGAAACAAAGGCGTCGATCGCTTTTAAATATGGACCGCTTAAAAAATCCTTTGAGGGATTTTCGTTTTCAAGCGAAGGCGGTGAGGTTAGAAAAGGAGAGGTCATAGGGCTGGTTGGAAAAAATGCAATGGGTAAATCACTTTTTGTAAAGATGCTCGCAGGAGTTGAAAAGCCTGATGAAGGGGAACATCTTCAGATATCCGTATCCTATAAACCGCAGTATATAACACCTGAGGAAAAAACAGTGGCTGACGTTATCTCTGCAAGAAAGCTAAATACAGAGGTGCTAGAGGAATGCAAGAGAAAACTTGCTCTAACTCCGCTTATGGATAAACTTCTCACTGAAATCTCAGGTGGAGAACTACAGCGGGTCGCTATCACGCTCGCGCTCAGCTCAGAAGCAGATGCGTACCTTTTTGATGAACCAACGGCGTTCCTTGATATCGAACAACGATTTGAGTTTGCAGCCTTACTTAGAAAGATCATAGCTGAAAAGGAGAAAACTGCTTTTGTTGTCGACCACGACTTAGTCTTCATAGATGCTGTCGCAAGTCGCCTAATCGTATTTGATGGAAAACCATCTGTAAGCGGGCACGCCTCTTATCCGTATTCAAAAAGAGATGGAATGAACGTATTTCTAAAGGGCGTTGGAATAACATTACGGCGGGATAAGGACTCTAAAAGACCAAGAATAAACAAACCTGGAAGTGTTCTTGATAGGGAGCAAAAAGAAAAGGGCGAGTACTACTATTCATTTTAAAAAGTTATTTATCTTAGTATAATTTTGAGAGGTGAAAAGACATGCCAGAAAAAAGACCATTTGATATCTTGAACAACGCCCTGAATAACACAGTAATCGTTGGAATGAAAGGAGGATATGAATTCAGAGGAGTGATGGTAGCTTACGATGTCCACATGAACATTGTCCTTGAGAAGGCAGAGCAAATAGAGAAAGGAGAAGTGAAGAGAGGCATAGGGACCATCCTTTTAAGAGGAGATTCAGTAACTTTCATTTCCCCTTCGTGATCTTATCTGCAACTTCTGTCTTCTATCACGTTAATCTTCTATCACGTTAAGGTAGTAAAAATAGAAGAGGGGGTCCATGAGAGAAATCAGCAAAAATGAGGCCAGGGGTATACCGACCCAGCAGACTGAGAATAAGAGAATGCACCTTAAGGAGGCCTTGGTTAAATCAAAAATTTCTTTGAAGAAGAGTCTTGGATTTAAGGCTAAGCTGAAAAGTAAAGTGAAAAATGTTAAAATATTAAACTTGTTTAATTTAACGCAGAGATTCGAAGGGCTCGTAGCTCAGAGCTCCTGAGCAAGCTTATGATTTGCTTGCTCGGGGTAAGCAGTGGTAGAGCGTCCGCCTTGCAAGGCTTTTTGTCGTCGGTCGTTCCGATGGCAAAAACCCTGGAAACGGTATTTGGCTCCTAAGCAGGTGCTTATGACCTGAGGATTGTCTCAGGAGCTAAATACCGTTTGGAAAAAGCCGTGAGAAAATCCTCGTGGCTTGAAAGAGCGCGGGAGGCCGGGGGTTCAAATCCCTCCGAGTCCATTTTTAGACCTGAGCGATTTTGAATCGCTTAAAGAAGATGATTAATATGCCAAGGAGAATAAATATTGAGAAGGGGAATATTGCTAACGAGAAAAAAACTATGCACGAGGAGAGCAAACTGGAGACGCACGAAAGTACGCATGAAAGTGCTGATCCTGGTGAAGTTAAGAAAGAGAAAAACTTCCAGGACCAGCTTGAAGAATATGCTGACAGAATCGTAGCGTCTATCGGGTATGATCGACTGAAAATTTGGAAAGAGGTCTTCTTCCATCCGACAAAGACGCTTGCCGAGGAAATAAAAAACAAAAGTGTGAAGAGGGGCGCGAAGGATGTTTTTGTTGCTGCCCTTATCCCGCTGCTGCTCGAATTTATCGTGATTCTGATAATCCTGGCATACTTCTGGCTCATGACGCTGCCGCTCACCATTCTTCTCACCATGGCAACGAAGGGGCTTGGGCTCCCAATACTAATAGCAATGAGTATAGTTGCAATTATCATAGGACTTGTCCTGTACTTCGCACTCCCAATAATATCGTGGCTCTTTGTTTCTGGAGTGCAGTACGTGGTTGCGAAACTGCTTGGCGGAAAAGCGGATTTCAGAGCGCATGCATACCTGATAGCACTTGCATCTGCATCCGCAACTGCCGCGGGGATCCCGTTCGTCTTCCTGGGGTTTGTCCCCTGCCTTAACATAATCGCAGGGCCGATAAGAACGCTGATAGGCTTCTACTGTTTATACCTGCAGTATAAGGCAATCAGGCTCGCACATGGCATCGACATGCCACAGGCAATAATAACCGTATTTTCACCGATTATAGTAATAATCGGTCTGGTAGTAGGCTTATACGTGGCGTTCTACATCGGTCTTCTTTCTATGGCATTTGCTCCTCTCATGGCCTACACTTTAAAGAGTTAGAAGATGAAAAAACAAACGTTTATTATCGCTAATATAATAATTTCCGCAGTGCTGGTAGCAGCGCTGCTGTACCTCGTCGATGTGTGGAAGGTGCTTGAGCAGGCAGCGAGGATAGATTTATTTTATCTGTTTCTTGCCATTCTATTCCTTTTTCTTATGGATTTGGTAATGGCGTATAGAATAGAGGTGCTGCTGAAAGATATGGGCGAAAACCCCAGCTTTGTCGACATTCTTAAATGCCATTTTGTTGGCATGCTCGCAGCTGATTTTACGCCTGCAAGGACAGGATACTTTGCAACTGCTGCAACCATGAGGCTGAATTATGGAATAAAGTCAGAGAAGGCAATGCTTTCCATATTCGGCCCGCAGATTTTTGATTTTGCCACGAAACTTATCGGCGGAACAATCGCAATCTTTTACATCGCGTTTTACGTCCTTAGAACGGAGAATCCATGGATGCTCATGCTTGGCGCTGTTGTTATGGTCTGCTTCATCGCTGTGATGCTCCTCGCGCTCTTTTCAAAACGTTTTGTGAGCGCTTTTTCATTTCTGGAAAAAGTTCCGTTTCTATCAAAACTCTACGGAATAACAACAAGAATGCAACAAAATTCGTCAACTATTGTGAGAAAAAGCGGATTCATAATTTTTATGATAGCATTCAGTTGGACTTTCAAGGCACTTTCATGGTATGCTGTTGCAAAGGCGGTTGGAATAACGTTACAAATCGACTTTCCAGAATTGATTTTCTATTTCTTTCTTCAGCCGCTCGTAACAATGCTTGAATTCGTGCCTTCGACGACCATCGCAGGACTCGGCCTGAGTGAAGGTGCGAACGTATTCGTGCTCTCCGTTTTCGGCGTGGAACCAGCAACTGCCATGCTGTTCGCGCTTGTCACAAGATTCAAGACAACGCTCCTTCATCTGCCGGCAGTGCCAGAGGCATTAAAAATATATTCTGCAAAGAGTTAGCATGAATGTTATATCGCTTCTTGTATTTCTCATCCCGATTTATATAGCAAACAGTAGTCCCGTGCTACTCGGAGGCGGAACTCCGCTTGACCTTGGAAAAAATTTCATTGATGGAAAAAGACTTCTCGGCAACGGAAAGACAATAAGGGGATTTATCGCTGGTATCGTTTGCGGCACGCTCGCCGGGATACTCATAGCAGATTTTCACTCTCTCGAGTTCTTCTCCACAAAAGAGGCGCAGATGTTCGGTGCCCTTGCGCTTTCGTTTGGTACGATGGCTGGGGATTCACTTGGAAGTTTTGTAAAAAGAAGGTTCGGAGTGGACAGTGGAAAACCGTTCTTGCTTGACAGTATAGTGTTCCTCGCGCTTGCACTTCTATTTGTCTATCCATTCGTCAACAGTGCACTTTACGCATTTGAAAACCTGGCATTCATGTTCGTCCTGACAATCCTTCTTCATCCTGCAACAAACTTTATTGCAAATAAACTGGGGTTGAAAAATGTTCCGTGGTGAAATAAAAAAGGAGGAAGTTGAAAAGGCTATAGCGCGTGGACGAGCAGAGAAACGTAATGAAGAAATAGAATATATAAGATTTGCAAAGCCACACAAAGGAATAGAACGAGGTACGGTAATAACCCGTGGGGCAATCATATGGGGATACCCGCACATAAAAAGAATATTTAGGCTTGAGACAGGAATAACCAGAAATATACGGTCTAATATTTTTTATGTCGAAGAAAAGATAGATGGATATAATCTGAGAATAGCATCGGTATCTGGAAAGCCTTTCGCCTTTACAAGAGGAGGATATCTCGATCCCTTTGCAACAGAAAAGGTTAGAGAGATGCCGACTATCTGCGCTTTTTTTGAGACATACCCGGACTATGTGCTCTGCGCAGAGATGATAGGAAATACGCCTTACACTCCACCAACAGAGAAGTTTGATATTGCGCTTTTTATATTCGATGTGGATAACGGAAATGGATATCTGCCACCTCTTCAAAAGTATTCTATCTTAAAGAAGTTTGGATTAAAACCGGCTTCATTGCTTGGTCGCTTTGATAAAAGTCAGATAGCCATCGTAAAAAAAATAGCAGAGAACCTGAATAGAGGAAAGAGAGAGGGAATCGTGATAAAGAGCGCTGATAGGACAGATGTAGTAAAGTTCGTAACCCCATTCGCTGATGTAGAGGATATCGAGAAATGCGCATACACATTCTTTGACATGCCCGGTGGCTTTTTCTACCAAAGGATTCTTCGCTCAGCATATTTTATTAATGAATTCAAACTCGAGCAAAGGAAACACGCTGAACTGCTTGGGAATGCCTTTTATTCTGGGCTTAGTAGAGCGATAAAGGATGTCTCTGAGGGAAGAGATGTAGAAGAGGAATTTGAAATAGTAGTGAGTGATGAAAGCATCTTTGATAGAATTCGCGCACATATCGGAAAAGAGGTCGAGGTTAAGGTCATATTCAAAAGAAAAGAGAGAAACAGAGTAAGGATAAGATTTTCAAAAGTATACAAAAAGACTACAAAAATGCTAAGGATGTTATATGAGGGAAAGGGAGTAATCGATTAGACTTTAATACATATGTGTATTTCAAATAATGCATTTTAAAGACCAAAGGTGACGAAGCATGGATGTGTTTTTTTGGATAATGGGTGCACTTCTTTTGAATTCTGTCTTAGGCGCGGCAGGTTTGCTTGCGCTCTGGATAAAAAACGAAGAAAGACTCAGAGCACTATCCTATCTTCTCGTTGCATTCTCAGCAGGCGCACTCATCGGCGGTGGATTTCTTCATCTGCTACCGGAGGCAATGGCGAATCTCCCTATCTTTGAGGCCTCGATATTGATCATCTGTGGATTCGTTGTATTTCTCATTCTTGAAACCTATCTCCATTGGCACTCTTGCGAAAGATGCGATATTCACCCATTCACACAACTTGTGCTGATAGGTGATGGCATCCATAACATTATAGATGGTGTTGTTGTCGCAGTCACATTCATTGCAAGCATTCCGCTTGGCATCGCAACTACCCTTGCAGTCCTTGCGCACGAACTGCCGCAGGAGCTTGGCATATTTGGTGTACAAGTCCATGGGGGCGTAAAGAAAGAAATCGCTCTCACTCGCGCGCTCTTTGCCCAAGCTACCTGCTTAATTGGTGGAGTCATCGGGTATATATTTGTAGAAAGCGCGGAGTGGCTGGTAACATACACTCTACCGTTTGCAGCAGGAGGTTTTGTTTACATAGCTGCGTCTGATCTCATTCCAGAGTTACACAAAGAGAAAGGTGTAAAAAAGTTAGTCGGTCTGATAGTTTTCTTTGTAGCACTCGCATTCATGTATATTCTAAAGGTCTATGGAGGGGAATAAGAAATGGCTAAGGAGCAAGCAACCAAGCGCATTAGAAGAAGGAATGTTCTTATACTTGGAGCCGCAGGACGCGATTTTCATAACTTCAATGTTTTCTTTAGAAAAAACAAGAGATATAACGTAGTTGGATTCACTGCTACACAGATACCAAACATTGCTGAAAGGAAGTATCCACAGAGTCTTTCAGGTCGATTTTATCCTAACGGCATCGAGATTTACGATGAAAAAGAACTCGAAAGTTTGATTGATGAGTATAAAGTTGATGAGGTGTATTTTTCATACTCCGACGTCTCGCACGAGCACGTAATGCACCTTGCATCGCGTGTGCAAGCAAGTGGTGCATCATTTGTGCTCCTTGGTCCAAACGATACGATGCTGAAAAGCAATAAGCCCGTGATAGCAGTATGCGCAGTTCGGACCGGTAGCGGAAAAAGTCCACTCACAAAAAAGATAGCAACCACGCTGAAAGGAATGGGAAAGCGGGTTGTCGTTGTTCGTCATCCAATGCCCTACGGCGACCTTGCAAAGCAAAGAGTCCAGCGATTTGCAAGGCTCGAGGACCTTGACAGGCATCAGTGCACTATCGAGGAGCGCGAGGAGTACGAGCCGCATATAAGCAATGGTGTTGTTGTTTACGCCGGTATCGACTACGAAAAAATTCTTCGTAAGGCTGAAAAAGAAGCAGATATCATCATTTGGGATGGAGGAAACAACGATTTCCCGTTTTATAGGCCAGATTTACTTTTTGTAGTCGCAGATGCGCTTCGTGCAGGACATGAGATGAAGTACTATCCTGGCGAAACGAATTTCAGGATGGCGGATGTGCTCGTCGTCAACAAAGCCAGCGAAAATCCCGAAGGAGCAAAATCGATAATGGAAAATGCAGAGAAAGCGAATCCAAATGCACGAATTGTGCAAACCGAGCTTGTGCTTACTCCTGACGAGGAAATCGATATCTCAGGAAAGAAGGTCATCGCGGTGGAAGACGGACCGACGGTGACGCACGGTGAGATGGGTTTTGGTGCAGCGTACAAGTACGCAAAAGAGCATGGTGCTGCTATAATAAGCCCAAAGGATCACGCAGTGGGAAGCATAAAGGAAACCTTTGAGAAGTACACGCATCTGAAAGATGTTCTTCCTGCAATGGGATATTACGGTGAACAATTAAAAGACCTCGAAGAAACCATAAGAAGAAGCGGGGCTGAGATTGTTGTTTCAGGAACACCGGTGAATCTCAAGCGGGTTATAACCATAGATACCCCTGTTCTTCACATTACGTACAGCCTGAAAGATAACGGCGAGATTGAAAGAGAACTGAAGGAGGTAGTCCTTTGAACAGAAGACAATTCCTGTACCTCCTCATTCCGTTCTGCATAGCGCTTGGATTCATTCTCGGTTTTTTCGCCCACGGTGCATTTTACTCTCTGCATATTGTTGTATCTCCGGAAAACGGAAGGGAAATACTTGACTTCATAGATGGCGCACGGCAATCGCTCGATGTTGAGGTATACTTCATCTCCTCAACGGAGGTGACGAATGCGCTCATAGAAGCAAAGAGAAGGGGAGTTGATGTTAGGGTAATCGTTGATCGTGGCCCTTACAAAGAAGAAAATACTTGGGTTCTGGAAAGACTTTCGGCTGCCGGCATTCCTGTGAAATTCGGGGTAGGGTGCAAAACCTATCACACAAAATTCATAATCCGAGATGGCACTGACGTGCTAGTTGGTTCACACAACCTCAGCCATTCTGCACTTTATCAGAATAGAGAGGTCTCCCTTATCCTTCGTAATACTCTTGCTGATGAATTTATGAAAATTTTTGAGGAAGATTGGCAGGAAGGAGTGTACGCATCTATTTCTAACTCCTTTCCAGAATAAACTTCGCATACAAAGGACAGAAGACCTTATATCGCCCACGCGCCACTTTCAAGATGTCCCCACGCGCCTCCAGCCGAAGCAATAACGTGGCAACAGGCCCTGGCCTTTTCCTGAGCGCAATAGCAAGCTCTGTCACGCTTGCTTCTCCAACCTGCGCAAGCCGTCTTAAGATGCGCTTCTCCTCGTCTGACGCCTCAAAATATTGCTTACTAAACCACTCGTGTGAAAGAAGCGCAAGCGCATTCCGGATGTTTGCTGTGTAATGCGCACGCGTTATTACCTTATCGGTCTCCTTTGCCGCGTCATAAAGTTGCCACAACACAAACTGTATCACTTTTGGATTTCCACCGCTGTCTGCGTAGATCGCCTTTAGGCACTCCTCCCCGAGCCTGATACCTTTTCTCGTGTTTTCTTCAACATAAACTCTAAATTCCTCCTCGCGAACTGGCCTAAGTTCGATGAGAAACGCTCCTGGCGGAAGGATTATGCTCTTTGTCGTTGAAACGATTACGGCCGCTGAGTACTTTTCTGTATCTTTAGCTATACTTCTCAAAATCTCGATTGGATGTTGCGCAAGATCTATGTCGTCTACTATAATGAGTATGGGCATTCTACCAACTATTTTTCCTATAGCAGAGAACAACTGATTGAATGTACCAACACCCTCCTGCGAAAACAACCGCACTTTTGAAGGCGCAAGATCGCCGCCTTCTGAAAGCTTTGATAATTCGCTCTCGAATTCCGCCTTAAGGGCCCGCACTATACTACTCTCCTTTTCTCTTTTTCCTGCCTTAACGAATGCAGAAAGGGCTCCTGCCCCTTTTCCCTGTGCTTGTGCAAGTTTGAGAAGAGTAGTTTTCCCTGTACCGGGTGGTCCCCTGCATACCGCAATACCTGCCTTTCCGCTGAAAAGTCTATCAAGAAAAACTGACAAAAGTCTACGCTCTTCCCTCATCCCTATGATATTTTCTGTTATTTTCCATGGTAAGAAAGGGTTATTCTTCATGTAATCACTACATATATTGTAGTATTTGTAGTTTTAAATCTTTCTAAAATCGAAATATTTAAAAAGGACTTGAGGGGCGAATATTTTCAGAGTTGATAAATATGAAAAAAATATTATCCCTTGTCGGGCTTTTTGCCGTTGTGTTAGTGGTCGCTCTATCTTGGGCACAGGTAACTCCTCAGCAAACTAACCAGCAAACAGGTGCTGTCCAAGTCGGAGCACATATCTGGGTTGAGCAAAGCGGCGAAAAGAACGAGGTAATAAGGGCAGGAGTTGTTGTTCCGATCCTGAATACAACTAACATGCAACCAGTTGAGATAGATGTATTGTATAACGAAATAAAAACAGAATGCGCTGATTATGCTTCTCTTGGATATCCGGATTACTACGCATGCTACATGAACATCTCAAAGCGCTATCTAAGCCCTGAAAGGTATATCTACAAATCTGTTAAGAACGCAGCCATAGCATTTACCTACTACAACCCCATTGCGCATACGTATCAGGCAATACCTGGTTGTGATAGCGGAACGCGAGCGATCCCAGTATTGTTGGCTAACATGGAAATGCAGAAGCCAGAGTTGATAACTCCTGATGCCTCTGGAGATGCGATACTTTATTATGCTGAATGTAAAGTGCCGGAGAGCGTATACAGAGGAACAAGAGCTCGAGTATTAATCGAATACGAACCCCCTGAAGAAAACGGCGGTGCGGTTGAAATAGACGGGCAGAGATACTATATATCCGCAGCCCCGCAAGTAGTAGAGATTTCTGATGTTTCTGTGAGTGTATTTGATATAGTATATAACACCGTTTCAGGACATCTTCAGAAAGCCGCTAGGGAGAATTCCTTCCTCTGCTTGGGCGTATTTATGGTATTAGGGCTTCTTCTTGCCTCAATGTATTTTGCAGGAAAGTCCCCGATGAGCCTTCTTGACATTACTACGCCCAGGATGCCGCAACCAAAAGGATTTGTTGCCAGTGGACAGGTTCTTCTTCCATACGGTTATGGTGAGATGAAGAGGGCTATGAAAAACAAGAGCGATGCAGCGGCAGATTTCTTAAAGAAAACATGTAGCACGCTTAAGGAGAAGATAGGGTACACAACTACTGGGCAGATGGCTGCCGCAGGAATAAGAAAACTGGCCACAAAGATGAGCAAGGAGGATAGCGTCGTAATGGAAGCGCTCGCCTATGGCGCAGCTGCGACAGGCCAAAAAGAGGCGCTCGCCACAGTTCTCAAGAAGCCTCTGTCAGCACACGGAGAAATCGAAGCAAAAGCAGTAGAACAGATACTCTCTGCGATGAAAGCAAAGGGTGGAAGAGAAGAAGTGATGGCTGGCTACATCAAAGATTATATTTTAACTAAAAAAGCACTTGAGACAATGGATGTTCTTTCAGGACATCCGGCCCCAGGAGTAAAAAGCAAGTGGCATGCTAAATTGCAGAACGGACTTGCAAAATTCGTTGGCTCAAATAGATACACTGTTTACAGCGCTCTTGTAATGAGCTCATACGAATCCATGGTGAGAAGTAGCAGATGGCTTGCTAGAGGAACAAAGGAAATGGTAAGACAAGCCCCAACATTAGCGAGAGGGGTTGCACGCACAACAATGGAACTTGTAGGTGGACCAAGAGCGCTAGAGAAGCTTGAGGAAAAAGGAAAGGTCTCTACGCTTGCGGCATGGGCTGCGAAGGAACTTAAGAAACCGCCTGTTGGAATGCCACTTGGTCAAAAGGTGGCGATACACGAGAAGATGAGCGCTGCGTACGAGATGATCAAAGAGGAGATCAAAAGGGATGAAATAAAGTATGTTATGAAACAACTCTACAAAGCCCTTGGTGTTAACTTCGCGCTAACAGAGGAAGATCTGCTGGGATTGTGCATCAAAGATGTTAACATACTCGACAAGTCCGGTTACAGCAAGGCAGCTGCAAAGATAGAAGCGATTGAAAAGGAACTCAGAACAATATTAACGGGTAAAGGAACGCTTGATGATAAGCTTGCTGCGCTCATAGCACTTGCAAAAGCGCATGGTGCAGTCATAGATACTTCGCTTTTTAAATTCAACGAAAGGCTTAACGAGATAGACAAAATGTATGGAAAGGAAGATGGATACATAAAATACCTTATGCTGCGCGAGATACTCGCAGAGCACGAGAAAACAGTCCCAGCGGCCGCAGTTAACAAGGCATTGATAACAGATAAATTCTACACAGTAGTTGGACGCTCTTCTATTTGCGGCAGCGATATCTGGGAGACAGCTGTCCTTAGAACCTTGCTGTGGGATGCTGAAAATGGTTATATGAAAGGAGGGCTTAAGGAGGCGCTATGGAGGACAGTCCTGGAAGTAAGAAACAGGGTAACTGGTCTTATTCCTACAAGTAACCCGAACGAGTTGCCAGAATTCATAAGAGCAAACATCTCAGAGCTTAAAAAGATAGAAGCTAGCAACAAAGCAATGCTCCTTGCACTCATGACAGATGCAGGAAAGAAAGCGCTTGCGAAGAGTATAAATGGACCGGCAGAGTCTGCTTCTGTAAAACAGATAATAGACATGCTCTACGGTATCGGAAGAGTTCCAAAGGATTTTGAGAAATTGAAGGAGGACCGACTTGGAAGGGTAGCGTGTTTCGGAGAACCAAAGGAGGTAGGACCTGCGAAGGAGTGGTTTAAACTTGATATGAAAAGACCATGGGTTGGCGAGCTCAAACCAGCAGAAGGATATGCAATAGCTCAGTGGGTGGAATCAAGATTCACAAGATCTAACATCTCACCCTACAAGGCATCGATAGAGGCAGAGCTCAACAGAAGACCAGGCTCAGCTAAGTGGAGCGTCGAGGAGAGGACATACAACGCAAAGAGGGAGTGGGTGCTAGAGCAGATTAGACAAGACTGCGAGCAGAGGTTTAATTCACAGTTTGCTCCAGACGCCTATGGAAAATTCGGAGAAAGAGCAAACTTCTACGTGGGGATATTGCTTGGCTTTTATGAAAAGGCAATGAAGGACAAAGGGTTGCTTGAGAATCACCCAGACCTAAATCGTGTAAAGGCCATGAGTACATCAGATGTAGGACAACTCAAGATTTTCAGGGAAGAAATAGTACAGAAATACAAAAAGGAATTTATGGCAGAACTAAAGAAAGGGGTAACATTTGATGACATCTTAACTTCTTCAAGACCACTTGTGCAACTCTATGAAGGCGACTTCGCATACTACAGAAAAGGAATGCCGCTTAGTATAGCAGATAAGGTTTATGGGGACGTTGCCCTGAGGGACAATAAAGGGCAGTGGAGAAAGTTTGTTCCAGAGGATGTTGTTATACAGTTCAAGGGAAGACCTGACCTTCAGGCTGAATTCAGTAAACTAAAAGAAAAGGGACCAGGTGCAGATTGGGATGTTTTCATAAATGCCGTAAAGAAATGGAAGGGAGAGAACGGGTACGACTATGAGAGGGAAAAGATATTCGCAGCACTTGTGATGCAACATGGAAGAAGTACGTCTGACTACCAGAAGTACTGGAGAGATACTGCGCTTGAGATAAAGCCAGTTAGAGAAGTGACGGAAATCGCCCCACAAACGTTTAGAATGCTTGGAATGAATGAAAACGAGAAAGCAAGATGGCTAATGACTGCATGGAGGAATCTTAAGACCGACCTTGGCGCCTATGCAGTAAAAACAACGCTTATGGGTGCAGGGCCGGTGTTTGATGCATCTTATGACATAGTACCACAAACAGAGTATTTGAGACAACACTCATACAGACTCGCCGCGAACTTCTACACGAAGAAATGGGAGGATTGGAAGGATATGAGTGCTGCTGAAAAAAGCGCTTATCGGAATGTTGTGGCAACTCACTTCCCTTACCACCATGCTTGGGAGTGGTGCATAGACAGAGGTGTTAGAACAACAGCTTCGCAAGGTTTGCTGCAGGTCACAGAGCACTTTTTCCACCACGGACCTGGACACCTTCTTGGTGGTATTAAGGAGTATGTTAGAGCAACAATGACCGGTGGGGAATGGGCAGGGTTCTACGCGCTCTATGGATGGCCTATGGACCTTGCTAGTAAGGTACATAAACCGTTCGTGAACATGTTCAGAAGCTTCCAGGTTGCTGCGCATGGTTCACCATCTAGATGGGACAACCTTGCAGACTCATACGAACCATTTAGATACACAGAGCCGAGACTTCGTGAAATGATGAGTGCACCTCTTCACCTTATTGTTGGAAATGGAAAACTAGCAAAACTAAAGACCTGGCAAACAACCGCAGAGCAGCGCCACACAGCAGGGGCAGAGATAATGGGTGGTCTTAGACAGAGCCCGTCTGACTTCTTCTTCAGAAGGACAGGCGTGTATGCGTATGCTAGGGTGGGAGAAGCCAATCCAGGTGCAAGCTACTATACGCACAGATATGAACTTAAGCTAGACGAAGCACTGGCAAGCTATCTATGGAGAAACAGGGATGCAGCATATATTGCAGACAGGGAAATACAGGAACAAGCTATGAGGTCAACAATAAGAAGAACAGTTGCTGCAGAGGCTCTTGCAATGAAATTTGATCAAGAGATAAGACACTTTGGGATAGCACAAAACCCAATCTATGGCTGGTTCAACCCATTCATGTTCGCATGGCACATGCCACTTCCAGCGTTCCCCACATCCATGACAATAAGGGACGCAGTCGGAAGATACGCAGAGAAGAGAAAGTATGGCGTAAGCGCATCATGGGATGTCAGAATTGCAGACATGGCAACGCAGATAAAGGATGGACTATGGAGAGCAGCTACACCGCATAAGGCAGGCTCTCATGTCTGGTGCGCCAGATGCGGCACGCCGCACATGAGAGGGGAAAGATGCAGATGCGGAGCTACGATATACTCAGATAAGATAAACAAACATACATGGGCTTACATGGCTGCAGCATAATTTGAGTGTACATCTCTTTTTTATTTTTTTTCTTCCCTTATCTGATCCATTGCATAAATTGATGATTATACATAGGGTAGTTTTATGAACAAAACTAGACCGACCATGATAGCGCTTCTTATATGCGCTCTCATTACCCTTGGATGTATAAAAACGCTTGGCGGCAATAATTATGCCGATGAATATTTAATACGAATGTCCCGGACACCAGCTCTCTCTCCAGAAGGGGAGTGCACATTAGGAAACTGCACGTGCATGGTGTGCGAGAGAGGTCCGGCATTTTATAGATTCTTTTTCTCTTCCATTGTTGGTGGAAGATGCATATTCGATACTGCCTGTAACGAAACAAAGTTAACTGAATACAGAAATACAAGCTCTCAGCTAGGTCAGGAGTATGTCTGGCGACCAATAATGATAGGCCAAGGACCAAGTTTCGCGGACTTTGGAACAGCAAACGGATTATGTAATGCCAGATTGCGTATGGCTGTCCATTGGCTCACGGCAAACGAGTATAGACCATACGATTTGCCCGATGCTAGCCGCGCGATCTGCATGCTCGATAAGGAAACCCTACCAGTCTATGTTCTTTACAGCGAAGGAAAAAACATAGACGTCGACCGTGCTGGAGAGATTGCGAGAATACTTGGAAAAGAAGGTCTTCCCATAATAACACAAGGTAGTGTGGAAGGACCAGTCGGACCAGTAGTAATAGTTACCGAACTAGAGTTCAACAGCAGCGATCCAGAGGCTGTCGAGAACGTTGCTGGTCAGGTTATAGCGATAAACGAAAACTGCAACGATTTCAGGAATCCAAACGAACCAAAGATATATTGCATGGTTGCTGTTGCGCCTAGGATCGGAGACAAAGCTGCCCTCGATGCCGTCATAAATAGTATAGATGCAAGATATGGAGAAGGAGCATATAAGCGGTATATCCATTTGGTTGCCTATGGCCTAAACTCGCATTATATAAATGGAACGAACAAGTATGACTGCAACGGCAACAGATTAATAGAAGATGGAAGACAGTTCTCGAGCTATGCGCTCTACCGATACGGTCTACCGTCTATAATACCATACATCTTAATAGACTCCGGAGGGAGCGACCTTAACAATAAATGCACATGGAGCGAAAATGCTGTCACAGATGCTTACAACTCATTCTTTATATATGGAATAAAAGCGTTGAGTAGAGTTGGGGTTATAGGCGCAGCGCTTTATACTACAGAAGGCGGGTCATGGAACAACCCGCTTCACTGCACAGATTGTGGCGTGACAACGAAATATGAGCGAAAGGTAGCGTGGTTTGGGAATTGCCAAAATTATGTTGGATTTGAAAAGGGAGAGGGTACCAATGTCGAAAAGATCGGAACAGCAATTCCACCAATACATTTTTCAAATGTACCAGGAGGAATATGCGACGTCGGAGAGTCCTCAACAGATGCGCTTTATAGCCTGTTGACCTCCAGAGAAGGCGGTTACACAGATCTCCTCAACCCAGTAATGCCAACGTATCAAACAGAAATAGAGTCTCCTTGGAGATGCGATGCCTGTCTTTCTGAAGCAGAGGATATAACTGTGGTTTACCCAGTATTAAAAAAACATATGCCCGGTAGCCTTCCAGATTATGCATGCACCGGTTATCCTGAATTTGAATATTATGCTTCAAGGTTTAACCTTGATCCAATGCTCCTTCGTGCTGTTGCACTCGGTGAAAGCTCTTTTGACTCCTGCGCAATTGCAGCCATATGTAAACCAGGAACTAGGAGTAAATTCGAGGTAAGCGTAGACATTCCAAAAGAGATCACGGATGTTGAGGTATATCAAGGTGATCGTGAAGAAGAGGTGGAAGAAAAAGGACGAAACACTAAAACAAAATGGTGTATCCCTGGCAGCGCTAGAGCATACAGGCTCGGCTACCCTGAAATGTACGACCCGCGCTATGAAGAAAGCGGAGGCACCGCTGGCTGCTATTTTGAGAACTCGGAAGCGACACCGCCTCGATATACCTTCCGTGGGATGGGGCTTATGCAGGTAATGGTACCCCCGTATACCTATTGGCCAGCAGAGTACAGAGAAGATGGTACAGACGGACCGCATGAAGATATATATGAAGAAGGATACAAAATAGACCCAACCTCAGTGAAGATCTACTGCTCAGAAGAGTATAATCCATTTAACTCAAGCCATTCTATATGCGCGGGTGCGCTTCATCTTTCAGACGATATGAAAAGGGCAAAAAGATGGGTGGAAGAGCATAACGATGATTGTGAAAAGGTGAAAGATTTGTTTGGCATAGAAGGAAACCAGCAAAAAAAAGATATTCTTATTGGTTTTGTTGCGCTCTATGAGTATTCCGGCGTATGGGAAGACAAAACAGATACCCCTGATATGTGTCCCTCTGGCACCTCTCCCTCTGAATGTTGGGTAGATGAATACTGCAAAGCAAAGACTCTTGTATGCGAACCTGATGAAAATGGGGTATGCCCAGAAGGATGCGAAGAAGATGCGAGTGGCAAATGTAAACCGAAAAGCAGCCTTTGCTACAACAAGGCAAACGATTTCTTAGAGTTTATTGATTGCAGGATAGGCAAAGAGTATGATAACAGGTATGGGATATTTAAGAAGATGGGCTATTACGCCTGGCTGAATAGAAATTGTGAAAACTCTTACTGCCCATCATGGAAAAAGCTTAGCGAGTATGGCGTTCAACCGCAGTTCCCAACAGACAATCCATATAACGCAGAGTCCTATCTGGAATGGACGCAGGCGCATACTAGTGGTCAAGAATAGCGCCAACAGACGCCACCCAGATTTTTGTGCGTATATTTTTAAAGTTTTTTACACATAACAATAAATAGGGTTGAGAGTGTGAAAATAAACAAAATTTTTGCCAGTTTATTGTTAATTTTACTTTTTTATTGCGGATTTGTTGGTGCTATTAATTCTGCTGTTAATTCTGAAAACAGAATAGATAGGCCATGGCAAGATTATGGTTGGGAGAGAAAGCACGCCTGTCTGGTTGATGGGAAAACGCCTTGTTATTCAGATTATCATTATACACTTGAGGCGCTGAACCTAAGCAAAATAAGAACGAACAACAACGCGGTAAACTCCAAACTCACTGAGGCACTACGAAACAAAAGAAATGCAGACGAAAAATACGATGTCGTAACCGAGAGGCTCTCAAGTTTTCGCAGAGCAGCTGAAGCCGATTCGGTCATTGGAAGATGCATTGCTGGGGCATTGGCTGGAGGAGGAGCTGGTGCTGTAGTTGGAAGCATTGTTCCCGGAGTTGGTACGGCAGCTGGCGCGATTGTCTTTGGTGTCGCAGGATGCGCTGGTGGTATGTTTTTGGATTTGTTTGGTTATGGTGAGCTTGAAAGTTCAGTCAAGGATTACAATAACAATTGGAAAGACACGATGAATGCTGCGCTGGATGCCTTGGAGCTTAGTGCACAAAACGCCACGGAAACAGTCTTATATGCACGAATGGTGTACCAAGACTTAAAACGCACTGGGCTTTGCGAGCGAGGCTATATCTGGACTGCTGGTGAAAAATGCAGAGAGATGGAAAGGGCATTTACATTCGTTGATAGCGGAGCCGAAGAGACTACTTATGGAAAGATAAATCTCGTGCGAAGAAATATGCGAAATCTCAGTACTGAATTGGAGAGCGGACCAAATTCTACGCTATACTATAGCACTATGATTCTTATATGGGGAGATGAGAAAAACGATGGTGTTGTTAAGATATTCACAGAATTGGCAGAGATGGGAAATGAAAGCAAGGAGGAAGCAATAAGGACATACGATGAACTTAGGGAGAACGCAAGCAGAAAAAAATCAGAAGCAGAAGAGGGATTGTACAAGATTGAAGAAGAAGAGCTAGAAAAAATAACCGAGGCAGTTCCGATCTCTGGAAGCGCGATGAGAAGCGATATCGCAGAGGGGACAATTGCAGAGAGGGCCGAGGAATACGAGAAAACTACAGAGAGCGCTGAGGGGCACTATGAGAGCGCTGAGAGTGCTTACGCTCGCAAAGGAGATAACTATTTCCTGACGGCTACCACTGAGATGCAGAGAGCGGTTGATGATTATTCTTCCATAGGTAACGCTGACACCATCATCGCAGACGCTGAAAAGGTAGTGGAAGTTAGAAGGGGCGAGGCTGAGGAAGCGATAAAGGCTGCTGAGAATAAGATAGCAAAAGAAAATCTTGGCAACGAGGCAAAATCAATCTTAGATGAAGCAAGGAGGAAATACGACGAAGCAAGTAGGGCCTCAACATTGGGTGCAAAGTATCAGTTGTACATCCAAGCAACAGAGATCGCAAAAAGCGTCTCTGGAAAAAGTGCTGAGGAGGAAATGTTGTACAACACGCTGCTTGCTGAGCTCAAACAGCTCATCAGTGATGCAGAGAGATGTGCTGGGATAAGCGGTGCAGGTTGGCGGGCAGAAATCGGATACATAGAAAGTAATAAGCCTCCCACTGCTGTCCAAAGGCTGAATGAGATAAAAAGAGAGATTGAGAGTGCAGTTCGACTGAGATATGCCTCAGTAGAAGAAAAAAGAACGGAGCTTAATGAGAGACTCACTGCTGCAAATGCGGATGAACTTCTGGATGAAATGAGAGGTGCTGAGAGCGGCATTGTAATAAGCGGTCGTATAAACTATCTGGCGGTCTGTGGCGTTAAATCACTCGCTGAAAAATATAGAGATATAGAAGAAGCCCTGGAGGCTGACGAAGAAAAAAGAAATGCTGCTCTTGCAAATCAGCTTATTGTGGAAACGTCGTTTTTGATGGGGCCAGTTGCCATAGACGCTCCAACGGAGGTAACATACGTCGTTACCATCATAAATCCAAAGAGCTATGGTGGGGAAGAGATCGAGGTAACTGTTCCTCTTGAGGGGAGTTTTAATTTCATGTATTCAAATATTGTTTCTAACACTTCCGATATACTTAGTGTAAGCACACAAGGAAAAACGATGAAGATACTCTTTACATCTATAGCGCCGTTTGAGAGAAAAGTGATCTCATTTGAGAAGAGCGTTCTCCTCGCAACAACAAGAAGTAAAGAGATAAAGGCAGTCGGACTCGGGGACGGAAGTGCAAGAATCAATGAAAAGGTAGTGTTCAAACTTGATGTGGATGGCGCGAGGATTGCGCTTCCGGAGGGGGCAACAAACATCTTGATAGATGGCCTTGAGCCCTCAAGACCGCTCTCAGAGGGCGTCCACACGCTCACGAACCAACGTACTGTGCCGAATGCATACACAGAAACAAAGAGTGACGCAAGCGTAACGGCATCAAGTGCAAGTGCCACTGTAAGTTATTTCATAAAAGTAAAGGCAAACATAGAGCTGAATGAGGTTCCAGTGTTTGCAGATATAGGAGAGGAAAGGTATGTCTCGAATGTTCAGATATCATGCGGAAGGCACAGATGCACACGGGAAAACGTCCTCGGAACGCATACCATAACGCTCTATGATGTTCAAAATGGGGAGGAGGCTACAGTACACATAAGTTACACCATAACAGACCCGCCAAAGTACATAGAAGAAGAACTAAGAAAATATGCTAATTCAGAAGAACCTGAGATACGCCAGCTTGCTCAAGAGACACAGAGATTGCTAAACGAAGGGAGATACGAAGAGGCAATAAAAAGGCTCGAAGATTTAAAAAAGAAATGTGCTGAGTTGGAGAAGGAAAAATCATCGCTTATAAAGGAATATCACGACCTCATGAGAAGATTGACCAACGAATTAAAAGATCTGAATGAGTCCATAGCAAAAGCGAATCAGCTAGGAATAGCAAATCATACCGAAGTGAGAAAACTCCAGATAAGAAAGGAGGCTCTTGAAAGCGAGTTATCACGGCTATCTATATCAGAGAACGCAACGAAGAATGAGATACGGTTCGCAATTGACGAATTGAAAAAGATCGATTTAAATTGGTTAAAGGGAGAGGTGAGCGCTGTAAGCAGGCAAGCGAAAAAGGAGTTTGAATCACTTAAGAAAGAATTTGCAGAATACGACAATGAAAATGCATCATCGGCATTAAAACAGCTTGAGGATGACATAAACGTATTGCTCGCAACTGAAAAGGCAACAGATATGATTACTGTGCTCGCCGACCTTGATAACTTAAATAAAATGAAGGATTCTCTCATTTCCCAAAGACAGGCAGAACTTCAGGAAATGCGAGCACAACTAGAAGAAGTAAGAGAGAGTGTTGAGAAGGTCCTGCAAAAATATGAAAGAGAGCACAAGGATGCAAAAGGTCTAGGTATGGAGAGTCTCTTTCCAATACAGCCAAACTCAGTCAGGAACCTTCTCTCGGAAACTGAACGATTGCTGGAAAAAGGGGACATGAGGAGTGCAAAGAATAAGATTGAGAAGGAGATACCAACCGCAGTTAAAAAGATGGAAGAAACATTAAGGCTATTGTCTACAAATGCCTACAGAAAATTGGATGAGATTGATGAGCACCTTTCAGCAAGGAGACCTGAACTATCTGGAGAACAGATATCTGAAATAGAAAGCAAGAAAAGAAATGTTGAGTCTCTTGCTGCCGCTGGAAACTATGTAAAGGCGATAAGCGAAGGAACAAAACTTATAGATTACATAAATAGTATAAAAGGGAAAGGGAATATGGCGCTATATCTCATAATTGCCTCTATTCTACTGGCAGCACTTGTAGTAATATACATGACGCAGCAAAAGAAGAAAAAGCCGCAGATAAAGATTCTTGAGAAAAACGAGAGGGACAAAGGCTAGCAAGAAGTGTGGTTCTAACAAAGATATCTATCAGCCAACCGCTTAACTCTTTCGAGTGACTCTTCTGGTGTTTCAATTGTATTGAGCAAATAAACAGGTACTCGTGAAAAGAGTTCATCAAAGAACTTCTTTCTCTGCGCCATCCGTGCCTTGGTTCTTATAAGTTGATGCGGATTGCAAAAATCGTTATTTATCATGAAATTCAGCGCTTCTTTTCTGGTCAGTCTCCGAAGGAGCGGTTTTCCGTTCTCCCTTGTTAGAATAACTAACAATCTTAGGGTTGATTCCTTCTTTATCCTCTGGTTGCCAAACAGTTTTCTTACATCCACAATAGCCCTTTCATTGCTATCTAAGTGGAGTGCTCTTAATCTACTATTCAATTGGGGCCAGTTTTTGGCCAGGTCGCGCCTAACGTAAGAATTCTTCTCAGAAGAAAAAACTGCCACCTTCTTGTCAGTAAGCCTTACAAAAAACCAATCGTCCGTAAGAAAATTGAAACTTTTATCTAAAAGAAGACCGTAGGTCAAGGTTGTTTTTCCAGAGCCCGGCGTTCCAACTATGGCAAGTCCACGCCCATCTTTGTCCACAAATGAACCGTGAATGGAATAGCGGCGGTGTTCTGAAGTAAAATCCTCCATGAAATCTGCGACGAGCGCCAGCGCTATACTTTTTATCCAACCATAATAATCGCAATTCTTTACTATAACTGTCTTAGATATAGGTTCGTATAGGACCCGAAGTCTCTTTCCATCCTTTACGGCAAACAAACGTGCATGCGGTCTTATCCCTTCAGGCATTTTCTCAAAATTATCTTCCCACATCTTCTTCAGAAGCGTGCTATCTGTAAAAAATTTGATACATGTACCGTATATCTCTGCCTTCAACTCGTAGAGACCTTTTTTATGGTATCTTGTCATCAATCGCTCTTTCTCATCACGACCTATTATTCTTACAGTGTATTTTTTGGGTTTATTGGACATCTAACTGCCCTCTTCCGGGGTGCATTTGTCGTCTCTACACTTATCTGCGCACCGATATAAAGTCAAGGTCGCATCGTCACCATAACAGTAGTACTCTTTTAACTGTTTATCACCAACACATTCGTCTCGGTAGGTCTCGTTTCTTGTTCTTACCTCGCCAAATATTTCCGGTACATCGCCGCCATCTGTCTCGTTGCAACGGCTTTTCACGCAACTTCCTTCGCTGCATTTTTTTCCGGACGGACATCGTATCAGCATGTAATAAGGCACGGACTCGTTGCAAAGCCATTCTCTTACAACTGCATCATCCTCACAACTGTCTGACTCTGTGTAGAATGCAAAAGGGGCTGGGATAACTGTGATTGTGGTGCTTGCTTCAGTATCATTTCCATCAGGGTCAATACATCTTTTCTGAAATTCCACACACGCGCCATTCTTGCACCAGTAGCCGGACGGGCAATTCAAATTATCTGCTTTTGCTGTATCATTTCTACAGTAGTATTTCTTAACCACACCTGCAGTAACGCATATATCAGAGTAGTTCTCGCCGTTGAAGACAACGCTATTCGCGACAAATATATCGTATGTTTCCAAACCAATGCATGCCTTCTCCTGCGCACTGCTCTCACTGACATTCTCAATTTTCTCCATGCCATTCTCGCTCTCGTTTGACTGACCTACGGTCTCCATGCCAGTTGCGATTTTTTCCTCGCTGCTACTACCTGATTGGTTTGATTGATTCAGAGTCAGCGGAACACCAGATGTGCCTTCTTCGACGTAACAACCTGTGCAGTTATCTATCATAGAACTTGCATTCTCAATTGTCCTATTCTTGCCCTTATCAAATGACACACAGCCAGGCACACAGCTGAATAGAAAGAGTAGGAGAATAAGTATCGAAACGATCCTTTGCATGAAGCATATTCAAGGTAATTGTTTAAAATCTTTAATGTAGGGTGCCCTTTTGAAAGCAAAAAGGCCCTGAAGGCGCTTTGCTTTTCTAACTGAAAAACCAGCAGCAGAAAGGCGAAGCATAACCTCTTTTGAAACATCGCGGCGCCTTCTCCTACCCATAGCCCCAACGTAATGAAACATCTTTCCAAAAGGCCTAAGAACGCGTGCAAGCTGGCTGTAGAAAGAGAGCGAATAAAGGCTGGGCGCGATGGAAAGGCGTGGTGGGTCATGGATTATCACATCAATGCTGCCATCAGGCACATTCAGGATTTTTTCAGTTATGTCTCCATGCTCTATACGAACAGTTTTTAACTCAAATAACCTCTGACTAAAAGGGTTCATTTGGGCCAGCATGATAACTGCTTTGCTCACCTCAAACGTGCGGACTAATGCGGCTTTTCTTGCTGCCTCCAGCGCAGTATAACCAAGGCCCATGCAAGTGTCAATAACGATATACGATCTTTTTATCTTCAACGCACGAATTAGTTCCCTTGAGTAATCAAGGGGAGTTCCAAAATCCTTAACAGGTTGCATCCTCAAACCATCTATTTCAAGCACCGGTACACCTGAGAAAACACGGAGATTATAAAAGTGTTTGTCAAAAATTGACAGTCGCTTTATTATCTCTCCTTCTTTAACATAGAGGTTCCCGCACTCGTCGCAGATGTATTCTCTTCCATTTAACCTTGAAAAATTCGCTAACATCGGATGATATCTCTCAGCAAGTCCTTAAAAAGTATCACAGAAAAAGAAAAAAAAGAAGGACCAGGAATGTTTAAAATTCTTCTTCTCGAAGAAGAGGCATGATCCTCCCACATAAAGGATTGACAATAGCACTAGACCATGGCTATGGCGATGTTCCGTTTATATCGCATGCGCACAGCGACCACACAAACGGAATAAAAAAAGAAAAAAAGGTCATCGCAAGCGAAGAGACCCTTGCGCTGATAAATGCTTCTTCGCTCCGAATCAATGTAGATGGAACAAAACTTGTAAATGCAGGACACATTCTCGGAGCGAGGCAACTCGTTCTTGAGGAGGATGGATGCAAAACTGTCTATACTGGAGATTTTTCCGTTAAGCCAAACATATTCGGAATGAGCGCTGAAATCGTAGAGTGCGATCGTCTTATAATGGAATCCACCTACGCCTCACCAGAATACAGGTTCAGAGAACCTTTCGAAATTTACAATACCATTGCAGAGTGGGTAAGAAAAAACGAAAGCAAAAACATTATTATAGGTGCGTATGAGCTTGGAAAAGCGCAGGAGATAATACGAGTTCTCAATGAGTACTGCGGCATAGCGCCCGTAGTAACAGAAAGAACAGCTTTTTTCTCGTCGGTATACAATTCATTTGGTCATAACCTTGATAGAGTAGCTATCGGCACCACAGAAGCAGAGGAGGCACTAAGACATCCTTTTATCGGAATTGTTCCCATGCGGCTCGCAAAGAGAAGATTTGCGGAAAAACTCACGAACGCTTTTGAGAGAAAAACGCTCGTTGCGGTCGCAACAGGATGGGCGTTAAGGTGCAATTATAATGTGGATGCTGCCTTCCCTCTCAGCAACCATGCTGATTTCTATGACCTAGTTGCGTATGCAGAACAAAGCGGTGCAAAACGCGTAGAGTTCTTTGATGGAGATGGGGAAAAGGTTGTGAATGCTTTGAGCAAACGGCACAGGATATCTGCGCTCTGCGCGCGGATAAAAAGTCCAAGCGGGTAGAAGGGTGATAAAACGTATCTCAAGATTCACGAAACCAAAGGAGGAAAGATAGTGGCTGCGTGCGACAAAGAACTTGTAGGAAAAGTGTTTGAAGGGACTGACGGCGAGTGTATCGATTTAAAGACATATAAGGATTTTTATGTTGGGGGAATAGCAACAGAAAATGAGATAAGGGAGGCACTTAAGAGTTTTTCGTCTGCAAATCTCGTGGGAAAACATGTTGTGGAGATAGCAGTCAAGGAGGGCATAGTCTCCGAAGAATGCATAAGGTATATAAATGGTATCCCTCATATTCAAATCTATAGGGTATAAGGTATAAGACAAGAATGGGGGTGTAGAGAGTGAAACCACTTGTGATCGTAGCTGATGATAAAGTAGGTTTGCTGGCGGACATATCTTACATTTTGGGAAAGGCAAAGATAAACATAGAATCCATAAACGTTGATGTGGTAGGTGGAAAAGCAATAATAAGCTTGACAGTGTCTGATAGAGAAAGAGCTAAGAGCATCCTGGAAGCATCCTCCTATAAGGTTAATGAGCTCGAAGGGCTTGTGCTCAAGCTTGCTGACAAACCGGGTGAGCTGAGCAAGATTACATCCATGCTCTCAAAGGAGGGGATAAACATAACAAGCGTTCATATGGTCTCAAGGGATGGTACAAATACTGTAATATCAATGACGGTCGATAAACCACGAAAGGCAGAACACATTCTCAGAGACTACTTAATCACCACCGAAGAGGTTTTCTAAATACCCAAAAGAGAAGGCATAAGCATCAAATCTCGATTTCTATCTCTTTTTTTCCTTTATTTATTGCTCTTATCTCTTTGTATTTTTTCATCAGACTATCAAGATTCTTTAAACCGACAGCACGCGCTTCGGAAAGGAATGTTTCGACGTATTGATAATTAGCATAAAACCAGTCACCTGCTTTCCTAAGCTCTTCCTCCTCCCTTTTCAAAGCCTCCAAATATTCCTGCTGCTTTGCAAGGCGCATTTGTAATTTCTTTATCTCAGCTGGCTCCTCTGCAACCTGATTCTCCCAGTAATACTCATCCGCGGCCTCACTAAGCGAGGCGAAGGGCTGCACCCTGAGCCCGATATATTTTGAGAATTGCAAAAGGCCGAAATCAACAAGTTTTCCATCTTTGTAGAAACCATATGGTTTGAAATTCATTTTCATTTTTTCGAGTTGCCCTTCGAGACTTTTAATTTGACCTTCGGTAATAGAAATACCCGCTGTTTTCTCTTGAACGCCAGTTGCGGCCAGAAGCTCTTCAACGTACTCCTTTCCCAGCGGAAGGTGAAGGAGCGAAACAATAATGTATTTATCCGATATAACATCCTTGATTTTCTGTGGGGGGGCTTTTGGCGGGATGTAGGAATGGTTTGGTCTTATTTCTCTATCAGCCCACTGCTCGTACCTAAGTGCCACGATGGTCTTCCCATCTTTTGTAAGCACTATGTTCCCCTTTGCAAACATCTCGAAGTATAATTTGTACTCACCGAAGTCAAACATTAGAACACGATCGTTGTTTATCTGTTCGACTCCTCTGAGTATCCGCCCTCTAAGCTCTCTCCTGACTTCCTCGACAAATCGATCTGGCGCTTCACTCTCCTCGATATATTTTGTGGTATGAATCCTGATCGGAGGCTGACAGATAATATCGGAGTCCCCGATACGAAAACGATAGCCACTTGCGGTCTTTGATAGTTTTGAGAGTCTCTTTCCGACAAGCGCCTTTAGTTCTGCAGCAATCCAGGTATACTCAACAGCGCACATCGCACGCATGAATTATTTAGGCATAAAGTATTTTAATAGCAATCAGGATTAATAGCGATCAGGAGATATTATGACCCTTGAGAAAGAACTTCTTTCACTTATGACGAAAGAAAAGCTCGAGGAAGCGATAAATGAAAAGATAAAAAATTTCCATGGTTTTCTCACACGAGAGGTTGCGTTAAAGTTGTTGGCCGCAGAGAGAGGAGTGCTCAAAAGAGAGATAAAACAAATAGCGGATATTAAACCTGGCGCAAGATCGATATCGATAAGCGGGACTGTTTCTTCTGTCTATCCTGTCATACGATACAAAAGCGGAAAATGCTCAAGAAGGATACGAATAAGTGACAGCACTGGAAACGTGGATCTTATGCTCTGGAACGAGGATGCGAACGAAGCTGCCTCTATAAAGAGCGGAGATGAAATCGAGGTTAGAAACGCGTATGAAAAAAATGGTACCATCAGACTTGGCTATTCTGGATATTTTAAGATAACGAAACGCGCGGAGTTCACACCATTGGCAGAACTTGAAAATTTTAAGGGAAAAAGAATTCATGTACGAAGCTTTATCTCAAAGATAATAGGAAGGACACGGAGCAGCTTTGTCTTTAGGGTATCAGATGGTCAAGTCGAAATTGAGTGCCTGCTTCCCAGCTGGGATAGAAGAGGCGCGCAACTTGAAGAAAAAAGAGAGGTTATAATAGAGAATGGATTTTTTGATGGCGAAAGAATACAACTAGATGACAGCACAAGGCTTTTACTCAGAAAAAAGAAGATCATAGTCGGGATAGTAAGGGATATAAAAGAAACAGAAGAGGGGATAGAGGTCACAATGGATGAAAAAAAGGTAGTATTAAATAGAGAATTAGCATATAAATTCTTAGATGCGAAGGCAGCAGAGGATATAAAACTGGCGACGATTATAAGTCTTAAAAAGGATGCGATACTTGATCATAAAAGAGTAATAGATCTAGGATAAAGGATAATCGGTGGTCTATAATGGCAATAATGCTTAAAGTTGCTGAAGCATTCCAAAATGATATCGGTAGGGGAATTGCGAGAATAGATTCAAAGGCAAAAAGCAGGTTGGATGTGTCGACTGGGGACATAATAAAACTTACTGGAAGAAAGACTGCGCTGGCCATTGTCTGGCAAGCCCATCCTGATGATGAAGGATTGGATATGGTACGAATAGATGGCATACTAAGACAAAATGTAGGTATCGGGCTTGGCGAAAATGTCAAGGTAGAAAAAGCCGAAGTAAAAGAAGCGAAAAAAGTAATGCTCGCGCCAAAGGAATCGATAAGATATGGAGGTGGATTTGAGCAATACGTTAAAAAACGGCTTGTCGGAAAGCCTGTTTTAAAAGGAAACTTCTTGCCAATTGGAATATTCGGAACATCAATACCGCTCGTAGTAGCGCAGACGGTTCCTCAAGGTCCAGTCGTCATAACAGAGAAAACAAATATACTAGTGCGGCAGGAACCAATAAAGGAGATAGGAGCCATCCCATCAGTCACTTACGACGATGTGGGCGGGCTGAGGGACGCCATCCAAAAGGTACGGGAGATGGTAGAACTTCCACTTCGTCACCCTGAAATATTCGAACGGCTCGGGATAGACCCACCAAAAGGTGTTCTTCTCTACGGACCTCCTGGAACTGGAAAAACCCTTCTTGCAAAGGCAGTTGCAAACGAATCGGATGCAAATTTCTACTATATCGGCGGCCCTGAAATCATTAGCAAATATGTCGGTGAGAGTGAGGAAAGATTAAGAAAACTCTTCAAAGAAGCTGAGGAAAATGCGCCATCCATCATCTTTATCGATGAAATAGACGCGATAGCACCAAAACGCGAAGAGGTTATCGGCGAGGTTGAAAAGCGGCTCGTATCTCAACTTCTCACGTTAATGGATGGATTGAAGGCGAGAGGAGAGGTCATCGTTATCGGAGCAACGAATAGACCTGCATCTCTCGATCCTGCACTCAGAAGGCCAGGCAGATTTGACAGAGAGATAGAGATAGGAGTACCTGATAAAAAAGATAGAAGAGAAATCCTAACAATACACACGCGAAATATGCCACTCAGTAGTGATGTTGACTTGAGTGAGATAGCAACCATTACACATGGTTACACCGGTGCTGATATCTCTTTCCTAACGAAGGAGGCTGCAATAAAGGCGCTCAGAAGAGTTCTTCCATCAATAAACATAGAAGAAGAAGCAATTCCGCAGAACGTTCTAGAGAAACTCACTGTCAATCGTGCTGATTTCATAGACGCCATCAGAGAAATACAACCGTCTGCTCTCAGAGAAGTGTATATAGAACGACCAACAACAAAATGGGAGGACATAGGTGGTCTGGAAGAGGTAAAGCGTGCGGTAAAGGAAGCTGTTGAACTCCCTCTTAAAAATCCAAAGATATTTGAGCGCATGGGTATACGGCCAGTAAAAGGAATATTGCTTTACGGTCCTCCTGGAACCGGAAAAACGCTCATAGCAAAGGCTGTTGCAAACGAAAGTGAAGCAAACTTTATTTCAATAAGCGGCGCACAAGTTCTCAGTAAGTATGTCGGTGAATCTGAAAGAGCGGTACGAGAACTTTTCAGAAAGGCGCGGACAGCCGCACCATGCATTCTATTCATAGACGAGATAGACGCTATTGCTCCGAGAAGAACAGGGCATGGTGAAGGCGGGACCTTTGTCACAGAGCGGGTTGTAGACACTCTTTTAACTGAGATGGATGGCCTGCAACCTCTAAAGAACGTGGTTGTTATAGCGGCCAGCAACAGACCGGATATCCTCGATCCAGCACTGATGCGTGCTGGAAGATTTGATAGAGTTATAGAGATACCACCGCCGGATGAGAGAAGCAGGGTAGAGATATTCAAGATACATACAAAAAATATGCCGCTCTCAAAGAATATCGATTTTGTAGAACTCGCAAAAATTACAGAAGGCTATACTGGCGCGGATATAGAAAATCTCGTAAGGGAGGCTGGAATGGCGGCGATAAGAGAGGGAGCAAAGACCATAACCATGAAACATTTTGAGGAATCGTTCAAAGCGATATTCCCAAGCATAAAGAAGGAGGATGTGGAGAGCGTTAAGAGATTCAAGACATCCCCGATTGGAGCGATGTACAGGTGATCAGATTGCGAGTAGGTCTTTTTGGTAAAAGTTTTCTCTTATTCTTCATACTGTCGCTAGCAATATTTGTGTTCACGGACATTGGGCTCATTACCTTCCTAAAGATGATTGCAGGGGGGATTTTGCTTTCCCTCCTTATAGCAATTATCTATCCTGAAGTGCGCGGAGTAAAAAGTGGAGACACTGTAATGGTAATAAGTAGCGATTCGCCCACAACAATACTCGGAAGATTTGGAATCGCGCTCAATAATGGAAAAAAGAATTCGACAATAAAAATAAGACTAAGCGGTGGCGATGAGATTGTGGGCGTGATAGAAAGCTATGAGGGACTTATAACGCCACCGAGGGTTAAGGTGCTCTATGAAGAGAGGTTAGTGGAAAAATGGAAATATTAATAGAAGAGGACGAGATAAAGGAGATACTGATAAGCGTCATTGCAATATCCCTTGCGCTCTCCATCGTGTTTGCTGGTGGACTTGAAGGAATTTCAGGTATTTTTAGGCATCCGGCAGAATTTTTGCTCATGGTTGCGATATCTGTAATAACGATAGGAAGCGGTTTTGTGCTTCATGAGATGGGCCATAAAATGGTGGCGATATATTATGGAGCCTATTCTAAATTCAAGATGTGGACGCAGGGGCTTATCTTAATGCTTATCGTCTCGTTATTCGGAATGCTATTTGCTGCCCCGGGTGCAGTTTATATCTATGCACAGAGGATAAGCAAAAGAGAGAATGGAATTATATCGCTAGCGGGCCCGATAGTAAATATAGCGCTAGTAATGTTCTTTTTCTCTCTTGCAATCGCCAATCCGATAAGAATTTACATATCGTTTTTGGCAGACCTTGACTTCGGAGAGATTGTTAAAAATGGCTTAATAAATGTCTGGATGTTCGGTGCCTTCATAAATATCATTTTAGGCTTATTTAATATGCTGCCTGCGTTTCCGCTCGACGGCAGCAAGGTAATTAAATGGAGCAAGCTAACATGGGCTATCACGATTGTTGGAATGTTTGCCATGGGATACGCGCTCAATCTTATTGGAGTAGGGTACATAGTATTCTGGTGCTTTATCCTATTTACCATGTTAGCATTCTCGAGACTTTTTTTTGGGTGATCGAATCAGAGGCGCTGAGGCAACTGTGAAGAGGGTACGCTTTTTTGGAAAGAAGACTATCCTAAAGAAAAGAATGGAAAAGAAATACAGGTTAAAGGAGATCGATACTCTGTTAAGAAGACAGCGAACAAAGGCCGAGGCCAGGCTCCTTCACAGGGCTAAGATGGCAAATGTGCCATGCCCCACTGTTCTCTATGTTGATGATTTTTCTATCATAATGACACTTTTGAGCGGAAAAAGACCTACGATGAACATGAGCAATGCGCGCATCGCTGGGATTTATCTTGCAAGACTTCACAATCACGGTATAATTCACGGAGATTACACACCTGCGAATCTCATAAAAGCTGGAAAAAGGCTTTTTGTCATAGATTTTGGTCTTGGCTTTTTTTCAACCGATATCGAGGATATGGCGACAGATGTTTTCACAATGCTAAAGGCAATAAACAATGGAAGAAGCAGAAAAAGTTTTCTAAGTGGCTACAGAGTTTGCAAACGCTTTAGCGCTGTTATGGCACGAGTTGAAGATATAAAGAAAAGAATTAGGTACGCTTAGTGCAATTCTCATAGCCCGTTCCGCATTCGTTACATCTTTTGTAGCCAATAACGCAGTAGTCCTCAATGCAAGGCATTATAGAGCCCGGAGTGCAAACTAACTCTAATCTGCATCCCTCCCATTTTCCAGAGCGACAAATTGCCAAACCTGTGCAGTTATCAATCATACATTGTTTCGTCGTGCCTTCCTCACACTCTCGTTGCAAATAGGGCTCGTTCACACCCACGGCGCCGTGTCCTTGCCAAAAGGAAAAGATATAGAGAACAACTAGAACGATCAGCGCCCCGATAAGAAAAATGGGGATATCTGGCTCCCTGCAAAGCCCTGGATGTTTGGGTAGCGCAGGCTGAGCCTGCTTTTCCCTTTTCTGGTGTTTGCTTTTTTTCACCTCATGAACACCCCGATTGATTGGTAATGCTCACCTATGGACTTAAGCATTGTCTCTGCGCTTAGAAGAGTTGCTCCCTGAGGCTTCACTTCAATCTTGCAGATCCGCACGTCCTCAGGCTTCTTTGCAGTTATCCCTCCCAATTCAGCTGCCTTCATGATGGCATCGTTCTTGTTTCCCAGTTGATCAACGAGCCCGGCCTCTAGCGCTTGTTTTCCACTCAGTATCCTACCATCCGTAATTTCGTTAAATCGTGCAATCTTTAGCTTTCCTGCTCGGTTATGCTGCACAACAGATTTGAAATCCTCAAAAACCTCCAAGATGATGGACTCCATTATCTTTATCTCTTCTTCTGTCATGTTGCGGTATGGTGAGCCCATATCTTTGTGAACACCAGAAGTGACAGAGGTTACGTTCACTCCGATCTTCTCAAAAAGACTCTCCATGCTAACAACAGTAGCGACTACCCCTATGTTTCCGGTAATCGCGTATGGTTCTGAGACGATGTAATCCGTCCCGGTTGCTATGTAATATCCTCCAGAAGCAGCCGTTTCTCTGAAATAGGCAACCTTTGGTTTTTTCAGCTCCTTAATAGCATCGTATATCTCTCTTGTAGCGATAACAGATCCGCCTCCAGTGTTTATTACAAAAAGAACAGCCCCAACATCCTCCCTCGTATTGAGTTCCCTTATGCGTGCAGCGAGTTCTTCAGAGCTAGGATACCCACTTGATACGAGCGTCTCAGGGCTACCGTCTATCGTGAGGGGATAATCTATAACAACCTCCGCCACACATTTCCCTGTTATCAACGGTGCAAGATAGCTCAGGAGAACAAATCCCATGACTACAAGCAAAAATCCTACAACAAGGAGAACTATGGTCCCAAATATCAATCTTCTTCTAGCGCTCGTTGAGTTCATGTAGGGTTTTCCAAGAATAGAAATATAAAGGTAATCATGAAAATTAAAAATAAAAATCGGGCCTGTAGCTCAGTCAAGCTCCCGCTTGGAGCAACTTGGTAGAGCGACGGACTTTTAATGTTTTCGGCTTATTTGCTGAAGACCGCTGAAATCCGCAGGTCGCGCGTTCAAAAGCCTGCTGATATTAATTCTTTTCGTTATTTCTATTGCAGGCTGTTAATCGCGCCAGGCCCGAATTCTTAAAATCAGCCAAACTTAAGATTCAAATCTCTGTTAATTCATCCTCGTCATCTTTGTACTGATATCGAATAAGAGAGAATATAATGCGCGCACGCTTCTCGCCAAGTCCTGGAACTTCAGCCAATTCATTCTCTGATGCTTTTACGAACGATTCTATATTACCAAAGTGAAGAAGGATAGCTTTTGCGAGTTTTGGTCCAACGCTTGGAAGCATTTCAACAATTGCGCGTGCGCTTTGCGATGGTGTTAGAGACTTTCGTTTTGCAAATATCCTTAACGGATGTTTCTTTGAGCGTTGCTCGTGCTTTGCCAAAAAGAAAATAAACTCTGCTGTTTCACTTGTATCTCTCGTGAAGATAAGTGGAAGTCCGTAATCCGACACTATCGCGGAGTAGGCGCCCATGAGCGCTTCTCGAGTTATTCTATTAGAGCGCTCTTCCTGGCCTTCCACGATTACAACGGGCCGCGGAAAATTATGAACAAGATTTTCCAACTGTCTAAAAAGTCTGCCATCTATTACAGATGTCTCAAAATCCTCGCGCGTCTTTCTTTCTACTACAACGCGCTCAGAACAGACAAAGTCTCCAACATCAAGCTGCGCCTTCTCTACGTGCGCACCAAACTCTGTGAGCAAATCCACAAACTCCTCAGACTCACGATGGTCAAGCACTATCCTTACGCTATCATAATTTGAAAACACCGATGGCAGGGTCATTCTACCAGCTTCAGATATGTTGCTATCTCATCAAACCTTATACTGCACCCGGCGAATCTTATTTTATAAAGCGCGGCTTCCGCTGCTTCCTTTTCCATTCCCTGATATTTATTGAAGTAGCCTATTTCGTATGCAAGCATCGCAAGTTCGCTGCTTCGTATGGCGTCCAAGCCCGCAACATATTTTGAGAACTCCTCGAAACTATTTCTGTTAATCATAATATTTACTCCAAACTCTTCTTCCATATGCTCCTTTAACCTAAACGGCGTTTCCAGGAGTAATCTCGTTGTTCGTTCATCGACCAGAATAGTTTCTGTGCCGATCTCTCCCGCGAGCGCAAGCACTTCCGTCTCTCCCGTATGAAGAAGATTTATCGATTTTCCCTGCGCATAAAACATATTATTGGCAAGCTTTATCAGTCTCTCGGTGTTTTGCTTAAGACGCTCTGTCGTCATAACGGTTATAACACCATCATTTATCGCATCCTTTATCTTCACTGCGGAGAACAAAAACTCCTTTATGCGCCTTCGCATTGGGTAGAGAACGGTTTCCTCTTCAACCGCAGGCGGAATAATAAACGAAACATTATATTTTTTCTTAAAGATATAGAGAATTTCAGTAAGACAAGAGGTTGTGAGAGATATAAGGGCTCCGGAATCACAAACAATTGTTTTTTGCATCTAATCACTCCAGAAGCCTTCTGGCTCTTTTTATTCTTTCTTTTATATCTATCTCTTCCTTAACCCTATCAAACATCAGTGTGCTACCTGCATACTCTTGTATTTCCTGCTTATCCAAACCGCTCATGCTTGCCGCTGTGCCCAGCGAAATGCCCTTTGCATACATCGTTGAAGCCATCTTAAGCCGTCCTTTTGTTATCAAGTCGCGAAAATACCTCTGATCCTCTCTCTCCAGGTGCTTTATAACATTCTCTATCTCATGTATTATCGATAGTAGTTCTGCATCTGTCTTCTTACCAATCCCTGCCAGGATACGGCCAAGAAGCCGTTCTATCTCGTTTAGTTCTTTCACGTATTGCTCAGTAAGAAATCTTGGTCTAGAAAGTATTTTTGAGAAAACATAAGAGAGAACAGCAAGCTCAAAGAGAAGTTTACTGTTTCTCATTATCGCTTCGTCAAGCAGGTCATCCTTGAGTCTTCTAAGCTTCTTCTCCCTTTTTTGCCTGAAATAGTTATATAAAGAGGAAATAAGAGCTGTAAATTGCAAGTTAACACCGAAAGATTTATAAATATTATCATGATTATATCATGACAGTTGCGCGATATTTGCGCGACATTACAATCGCAGGTGATTGCTGTGGAAGATAGTAAGGATAAGATATATAAATCTAACGCTACGCAGGGCTCACAGGGCGGACTTTCATACGAGATCGAACGAGATATCCAGACAAACATAGAAAAATTTCGCGACCCGGTCATCCTCGGCGAACTTATGTACAAGCTCCTCGAAGAAAGAGAGAATACCAACAGAATACTGAAAAACATACTCGCGAGGATTGAACAAATAGAGCGCGCACTGAACAGCAGTACTGAAAAGGAACAATTCGAAGAGCCTTTGATACCTGAGATAGACGAAAACATACTTGAGTTTGTCAGGGAACGCGGAAAAGTAACAGCAGACGACGTCCGCGCGAAGTTCAACTATAAAGGAAAAAATGCGGCATCTGCGAGGCTCAACCGCCTATGCGATATGAACCTGCTCAGGAAAAAACAGGTCGGAAAGAAGGTTTTCTTCTTTCTGTGACAAAAGGGAATTATGCTTAAAAGGCAAGGTAGAGAACGGTTCGCTATACCTCCCGCCTCTCAACCCCCTCTCATTTTTATTGTATAGCGCCCGTTCTCTCCACTATCCTCCCACCAAAAAGCCAGAAATCCCCTCACGGGGATTTTCTGCTACTTTTTATTAACCACTTTTTATTAACCAATATGAATGGTCTCAATCTTTTTTACTGTTTTCTCTATTATGTTCTCAATATCTATCTTTTTTTCTATAACCTCTATTCTCTCCGATCTTGCACGCGTTGTTGGATGACGCTCTGCGACCAATGAACAACAATCCTTGTATGGCTGAACAGAGATTTCATAGGTCCCTATTTTCTTTGCAATCTCGATTATCCGCTCCTTATCCATACCAACAAGCGGCCGGTATATCGGCAGGTGGGCGGCGCTATTGACCGCAGCAAGATTGTGAAGTGTTTGGGAAGCTACCTGCCCAACGCTGTCTCCGGAAACTATTCCGAGAGCGTTTGATTTTTGTGCAATCCTATCTGCTAAACGGAAGAGAAATTTTCTGAAGACTATAAGCTCCTCGCGGGAGGGCACTTTGGAGGATGCGTTGTAAAACTCCTCATATGGCGCAAGATGTAGAGTAAGAGCGTTTGGTGCATATTCCGCAAGGCGGCTGACAAGCGCGGTTATTTTAGATTTCTTCACAGCCTCACTGGACGGCTGCGCGTGAACGTGCAAAAATTCAAGCTCACAACCTCTACTCATCATAAGCCATGCCGCAACCGGCGAGTCTATCCCACCTGAGAGAAGCGACAGAAGTCTTCCGCTCGAGCCATACGGTAGCCCACCTGCACCTTCATTTCTCTCAAATGTAATAATAGCCATATCGCGCAGAATCTCGATAAGAACGATACGCTCATAGTCCCGCACAACCGGATTTTTTCCAAGTGCGGCAATCCGACCTGCAATCTCTTTACTTATCTCCACGGACGTTTTTGGAAATCTCTTATCCACGCGTCTTGTTTCGATTTTTACCCGCTCATTCCCGATTCTTTCTGCGATCTCTTTTGCAATACCGTCCACATCAGGTGGGAGCACCACTGACTTAGAGAACCAGGATATCCCAAATATCTTCCCCAATTTACCAAGCGCAGCGTCTAAGTTCTTTGTTTCAAGAATGAATCTCCCGTCCGCTCGTATCATATGCGCATCTGGTATTTTTGCTTTTATGTTTGCGAAGAGTTGCCTTTCAAAATCTCTTCTATTTTTTCCTTTGAGCGCAACCTCACCGATGTGGATAGTTAGCACATCCTGTCCAATCGTGCCAGTCCCCATCAGCTCCTCCTGCATGCTTCCTATCCGCAAACAACTCTTTGCTCTTCTCTAACTTTGGTTACATTTTCGCATACGGTCACTGGTCTACTAACAGTCTTGCAGTCTCTTACAGATGCGTTTGTAAGGACGTAGAGCGAGCATGTGGCGCTTGTCGATGGAATTCCAAGAGAGTAAATCTGTGTGAAATCAAATGTATGCGTTCTACCCGGCAGTATCTCTGCACTCTCTGGATTTTTAATGAAAGAATTTTTTCCCTGCGTAAATGTAGCACCAACACTCCATACCCCACTATGTCTGGTATCCAAGTTTGTTATGTTCATTTTGCATCTCTTCATTGCCTTGGTGCATCTTGAGATGCATTCGCCAAGAGGCTTTCCGGAACAGGAATCCCCTTCCATACACAAATCGATTTCCTCAACTTGGCTTACCACAAAGGGAAGCTCTTTATATTCGCATTCCTCCCTTCCGTGCATCTCCTCTCTGCAAACCTCTTCAAGATATGGTATTTGCTCCGTCACTACCCTGCACTGCTGCGGGATGGTTTCAGGTTGAGTTTCTATTGGCTTTTCCACTCCACCAAGAGTAATGCAACCTAGCAAAAGTAAACACAGCGACAGCATAATGACAGGTATACTAAATTTATCCTTCATAGACTCACCACTAACCCTTTAAACACATCGTAAGAGTTTAAAAATACCACTGCCAACCTCAGCGAAAAATCGATAATTTTTTTCCTTCTTATCACATTAGACCAGAATATGCGCCTTACATATGGGGAATTGTTGGCTGAGGACAGATTGTTCCAAGGGATCTATAACATTTATAAACCCATTTTAGTAAAAGAAGATTAAAAGTTTGGACGGCTAATTGTCCAGTTTTAATGTTCTAACTTGATCTCGCCGCTTACCTTAGACAGACGCTTGCATGAGCCGCGTCGGTGGGAACATCAGCATGGCTGGTGCCCCATCAAGATGCAAGCGGCGAAGTCAGGTTCAACCGAGCGGACGATATAAAAAATGGAAACAAGGTGGATGGATGAGTAAGAAGGGCAAAAATGGAGAATTTGCTGGACGCAACCTAGTTAGAAACAGAAAGAGACGAAGGTGGTTATCAAAAAGATGGAAAAGAAAGGCGCTTAAACTAAAGCAAAAATTCGACCCTCTCGAAGGCGCGCCGCAGGCAAAGGCTATCGTGCTTGAGAAGATAGTTTTGGAGCAGAAGCAGCCTCATTCTGGACTTATAAAATGTATAAAATGTCAACTCGTAAAGAATGGTAAGATTGTCTCTGCATTCGCGCCGAGAGATAAGGCAATCACTTTTATAGATGAACACGATGAGGTTATAATAGCAGGGCTTGGCGGCTCTCAGCGCGGACAGATGGGTTCCATACCCGGTGTTAGATACAAGGTTGTTTCAGTAAACGGCGCTGACATTCAGATGTTAAGAAAGGGAAGAAAGGAGAAACCAAAGAGATGATACTATGAGCGACAAACTTTTTGGAAAATACTCACTTGAGGGAATCCAAATAACTGACAGAAGTCTTGCGCAAGTGATAACACTAAAACCGATACTTGTTCCGCACTCATTCGGTAGACACAAGAAAAAAGACTTGGGTAAAATGGATGTTAATGTAGTTGAAAGGCTTATAAACAAGCTCATGCGTGGCGGAACCGGTGAGAAGACATCTGGAAAGGTTATACGAACTCATGGAAGGCTTCAGGGTAAAAAACTAAAGATGATAAAAACAGTGGAAAAAGCCTTTGCGATGGTGGAGGAAAAAACAAAAGAAAATCCTGTACAGGTGCTCATAAGAGCGCTTGAGAATTCTGCACCCAATGAAGACGTAACGCGTGTTTCATACGGCGGAGTAAGCTACCAAATCGCAGTAGACATCTCAGCGACAAGACGACTTGATCTTGCGCTCAGAAACATCGCACTGGCAGCACTCATGGGCACATTCAGAAAGAACAAGTCTCTCGCTTCTGCGCTTGCAGATGAAATAATCTACACGGCAAAAGGGGATATACAGAACAGTTACGCAATGAAAAAGAAAGACGAGATAGAGCGCATCGCAAGAAGCGCGAGATAGTCTCATATTTTTTCTCATTTGGTGTGGGATATGGCACGAAAGGAATTTGTAGTTGAAGAAGTACAAAAGATAATGGATAAGATAGAGCAGGTTAGAAATGTTGCCATCGTTGCGCATGTTGACCACGGAAAGACAACGCTTACTGATAGTCTGGTAGCGCGCGCTGGTCTTATCTCAAAAGAACTCGCCGGCACCCAACGCGTTATGGATTTTGACGAACAGGAGCAGGCAAGAGGAATTACGATAAAGGCAGCGAACATCTCGCTTGGGTTTAACTACGAAGGAAAGGATTATCTCATCAATCTCATAGACACTCCAGGTCATGTTGACTTTGGAGGGCATGTAACGCGAGCGATGAGAGCAGTCGATGGCGTTGTCCTTGTCGTGGATTCTGTAGAAGGAATAATGCCGCAGACAGAAACTGTTCTAAGGCAAGCGCTTAAAGAAAGGGCAAAACCTGTTGTCTTCATAAATAAGATAGATAGACTTATTAATGAGTTGAAACTGGACCAAAAGTCTATGCAGGAGAAACTGATAAAGATAATAATCGGCATAAATAGGATAATCGAGGGAAATGCGCCACCTGAAAGGAAATCTGATTGGCTGATATCTGTCGAAAAAGGAAACATAGCATTTGGCTCAGCGTTCAACAAATGGGCTGTGAGCATCAGCTCCATGAAAAAATACAACATTGGTTTTAAGGACATCTACGAGAAATGCACAACTGGAGACCACGCTTATCTGGTTGAAAGATCCCCAGTGGATGATGTTCTTCTTGAGATGGTTGTAAGACATCTTCCTGATCCGAAAACAGCTCAGGCATACAGAATTCCTGTTTTGTGGAAGGGAGATCTAAACAGCGATGCCGGAAAAGGAATGCTTGCCTGCGATCCAAATGCAAAGACAATCGGTGTCTGCTTTGGTGTTGTGTATGACGAGCACGCTGGAGAAGTTGGGGTTGTGCGTCTTTTTTCAGGAAAGGTTACTAAAGGAGACCAACTTTATGTAGCCTCGAAGAAGGCGTATTCAAAGGTCCAGCAGGTCGCTATCTACATGGGTCCAGACCGGGTTCCGACAGATAGAGTACTGGCTGGAAATATAGGCGCCTTTATCGGCCTTAAAGATGTGTATGTGGGCGAGACAGTAAGTACAGAACCGGTCGAGCCATTCGAGCAGATAAAGCATTATTCAGAACCTGTGATGACAAAATCCATAGAAGCCAAAGAGAGCAAGGACCTTGCAAAACTTATAGAAGTGCTCAGAGGACTTTCAAAGGAGGATCCGACCCTTCGTGTTACTCTTAATCAGGAGACTGGAGAGCATTTAATCTCCGGTATGGGAGAACTCCATCTTGAGATTATAGAGTACAAGATAAGAAACGAAAAGAAAATACCAATTGAAACCTCTCCGCCAATTGTGGTCTACCAGGAAACGATAACAGGAAGCGGAGGACCGATAGAAGGAAAATCGCCCAATAAGCATAATCGGTTGAAGTTTGTTGTAGAACCACTCCCAGAAAAGATGATGAAGGCGCTGGACGAAGGATTGATACCAAACGGAAGACCAAAGGGAAAAGAGCTCGTTGAGGTTTTTGTTGAGCACGGGCTCACACGCGATGAAGCACGAAACGTATACGATGTTCACAATAAAAACATATTCATAAATGGTACAAAAGGTATTCAGTACCTTAATGAAGTGGAAGAGCTTCTCATTCAGGGATTCGAAGAAGCAATGGACCAAGGACCGCTTGCAAAGGAAAAAGTAGTCGGTGTTAAGGTAACTCTAGTGGATGCAACGTTGCACGAGGACAACGTTCATCGTGGTCCTGCACAGATGCTTCCAGCTACGAAACGACCCATATACGCTGCCTTAATAAAGGCAGGAATAACACTTCTTGAACCAAAGCAGAAGGTTCTTATTCAGACGCCGCAGGAGTATGCCGGAGATGTAATAAATCTCCTAAATGGAAAGCGCGGTCAGTTGCTTAGTATGGAGCAGGAAGGAGAGACAACAACAATAAACGATCTTATGCCAGTTGCAGAAATGTTTGGCTTCTCAAATTCCCTTAGAGGAGTGACGCAAGGACGTGCAATCTGGTATCAGGAGTACGCTGGATACTTTCCAATGCCAAGAGATCTCGTTGGCAAGATAGTAAAGCAAATAAGAGAAAGAAAAGGGGAGCCTCCAGAGCCACCGACTGCAGAGTTTTTCATGGACTAGTCAGGATTTGCCTTTGCGCTCGAGGTTAGGAAATGGCACAACGTTGTTGGGCAGTTTTCTACCTGCCTCCTCTGGCCCATCTTTAGTTTTTTCTTCGTTCTTTGCAGGTAGCGTTGCGCCATGCTCTTCATTTTTAATTGCAGTATGAAGAGACTCTGCTGCTTTCTGTTTTTCTCTTATTTTCATTAGCGCATCTGCTATGTCATCCCTGCCTCTCTCCTCTGCAAATTTAATAACATCCTCTGTAATCTCTGCTCCGAGATTCAAAAGCAAACCGCCCATATCTGGATCATCCATCATGACTGCAGTGTGAAGGGGTGTTTCACCAGAATCGCTTCGCACGTTTAAGTCAGCACCTGCCTTTCCCAGCGCCTCTACCATTTCATACCCTCTTCTAAAAACCGCGACATGTATTGGCGCATTCCCCAAATCGTCCTTGGCATCAAGGTCAGGCTCGATACCTGCATTTCTCATAGCGCTTATTATAAGCGTGAGCGCACTAGGATCTTTCGAATAAGCAGCAGCATGAATTAGGGTAGAGCCAATGCTATCTACAGCTGTTAAATCGGTATTGAGCTCGACAATAAACTCTGCAAAATCAAGATGCGCCTTGGCCAGAGCAGTGTGAAGTGAAGTACCGAAAAATTCGTCCCGCGCGTCCACGCTTGCGCCTTTTCTTATCGCACTTTCGCCCCGATACCTATCATTCTCATCCGCAGCAACAAAAAGCTGTTCGTTCGCAAGCTGCTTATCATAAAGATCCTTCAGGAGACCCCGTATGTCATGCGGAATGCCATCTGCTGCTTGCATCTCAATCAATGTAACCTTAAAATATGGGTTGTTTAAATCTGGTATAAATGGGGCGTTAAGCTTGGCGTTCCAGTCAACAAAAAGTTTGGCAGCATTTACTATCTCATCGGTAAGACCGCTCTCAAGCGCTTTGCCTATGATAACAGCAAGCGGAGAAGTGTAGATCTCGGTGGTCGCCGTATCATTAAAAAAAATACTAGCACCACATCTGAGGAGTTTTTTTGCGTAATCAATATCAAGCGCTGCAGCAGCCATTATCAATTCGCTCGACATGGCAGCTCTTCCTATACGCTCGATTACTCGTTTAGTCTCTTCAAAATTTCCTATGTGAGAAAGAATTTCAGGGTTAAACCACTTTCCTTTATTTATTCTCAGAAGTGCGAAGACCTTAGCATGTCCTTCGGAATCAGGTCTTCGACCATCCAGCACCATGTCCATCGGCGTCTTGTTCTGTTTATTATGTACGTTAATGATATCAATCTTTCTAGCCAAAGCGTAATCGATAAGCAGTTTTGAAATTTTATAATTACCTTCATATCCAGAAAAATGAAGTAACGTATTTCCATCTGAATCTATAAGCCCTGGATACGCGCCTGCCTTCAGTGCCCTCTCCACCATATCTGCATCCAAATTCTGCACAGCACTTATGAGCATTTTGTTGACTTCGTTATCCGGCCTTGTTTCCACAACAGGTAGCTCTCCATCGAATAAATTTTTCCTGTTCTTACCACCGCCCTGTAAGACTACGAATTTCTCTCCAATCTTTTTTTGGTCATTCATGTTAATCTCTCCATTAATGTTATATGTTATTGTTATATGTTATATATGCTAATGTTGTATGTTATATATACGTGTGAATATATTTAAAAATACATCGGAAGTCTTTTTAATAACAGTTAACATTCACGCTTTATGGAGATTTATTTTGCCACAAGCAACACAAACAAATTTAGAGAGGCGCAAGAGGTGTTTGTAGTCAATGCGCCACGCATTACCCTGAAACATTTTCAGTTTACGCATCGCGAAATTCGTTCAGACAGTCTTGAGGAGATTGCAACTGAGGCAACCGAAGCAGCTTTCAGGCGACTTCAAAAACCAGTTTTTACAGAAGACACCGGGCTTTTTGTGGATGCACTTAATGGCTTTCCTGGAACTTACTCAGCATGGGTGCAAGAAAAAATTGGACGTAAAGGCATACTAAAACTACTTGAAGGCGTAGAAAATAGAGCCGCACGTTTTGAGGCATGCATAGCCTTTCATAACGGCAGCAGCATTTTGTTATTTAAAGGCATCTGCGAGGGAAGAATAGCCGAAACCGAACGTGGCAAAAGCGGTTTTGGATATGACCCCATCTTCATACCAGAGGCGCACGATACGACATTTGCTGAAAACATAGAATTAAAAAACAAACTCTCTCATAGATATAAAGCTATCTCGTTGCTTATCGATTATTTAAAAAATAACCAGAAGATGCATGACTACACAACACGAAAGGTATAATAAAGGTGTGCGTATGGCAAGGCTTCACTCGAAAAAGAAGGGAAAATCTGGGAGAAAAACTCCAAAAAGCAAGCTCGTGCCAGAATGGGTCAAGGCCGATAAAAAATATATAGAGGAAGAGATAATAAAACTCGCGAAGGAAGGAACATCTCCCTCGAAAATAGGAATTATTCTTAGAGATAAACATGGAATACCAGAAATAAAGCCTTTTCTTGGTACAAAGCTATCTGTATTTTTGAGAAATAACAAAGTGGGCGCTGTCTATCCTGATGATTTCCTCGCTCTTTTAAAACGAGCGGTAAGAATGAACAGACACCTAAAAAATGCCAAAAAGGATGTCCATAACAAAACGAAGTATGCTCATATAATATCTAAAATAAATAGGCTTGCAAAGTATTTGAAGGCAAAGGGGATTCTTCCGGAGGATTGGAAATACGACCCTGAGCAAGCCGAGTTACTAGTTAAGTGAGGGGTATAATGGCCGGAAAAAGGGCAATGAAGGTAGTTGATAAGTGGAAATCAAAAAAATGGTACACCGTACTCGCACCAGCATCGTTTGACAATCGGGAACTCGGTGAAGTTGTATCGAGTGACGAGAAAAATCTTCTCAACAGAATCATAACCAGAAGCCTTACGGAACTTGGACTTAATCCATCTTCTCAGCTTGCGATGTTCACGAACCTTTATTTTAGGATAGTTGACGTAAAGGGCACAAATGCCTACACAAAACTTATAGGCCATGAAATATCGCCCGCATATATTAAAACATTCGCAAGAAGAGGAAAGTCCCTCATTCATCAAGTTATGGATACAAAGACAAAAGACGGCGAGAGTATAAGAATAAAGATAATCGCTGTTACTGGTGCGAAGGTGAGTGAAAATACAAGAAAGAATTTGAGAAAAGCAATCGCAGAGGAGACAAAGAAAAACGCAGAAGGAGCTAACTTTGATGAACTTATGCAAGACCTTGTATATGGTCGCTTTTCGTCTAAGTTGTTTAATCGCTTAAAACAGATAACGATGATGAAACGCGTCGAAGTAAGAAAATCGGAGCGGATGGAACTGTTTAAGTAGATTTTGTAAAACGCACCACCGCGTTTAAATACCTACCTTAAGCTTAGTTGTGATCGTATGTTGCCTGGTGGTATCGACCCGAGAAAGATGGAACAGATGATGCGTCAACTGGGAATAAAATCAAAGAGGATAGAGGCAAAACGAGTCGTGATAGAAACAGAAGAAGGTAGCTATATTCTGCAAAATCCTGAAGTTATAGAGATAGATATGCAAGGCCAAAAATCTCTTCAAATAACAGGCGCTATGGTATTCGAAGATAACATAAGCGAAGAGGATACCAAGATGGTCGCGGAGCAAGCTGGCTGCTCAGAAGAAGAGGCAAGGACCGCGCTAAAAAAAACCAAAGGAGATATAGCCCAGGCCATCCTTCTGCTAAAGGGGAAGTAATATAAAAATTTCTGCAGTTGTGTTATCATGCTTAAAAAAGGGTTGGTGCTGCTATTCGTACTTCTTATTGTTATATTTACGCTTGTAAAGGGAGCGGAACTCTTCAAGATAAATATCGTCGAAGGAGATGCAACAAAGTTTGTCTTGGAGGATCTGCGTTCTAGATACCCAAACGCAGATATAGAGATAATATCAACCAAGGAACTCACGAACGAGTTGGGGAATAGGTATTTTGAGATAAAGGCAAAAGTGACTAAGTCACCGCATACCCCATGCCCAGAAAGGGTGCATATATTCTATAACTACCCAGTTCAGAACTTTGTCCCTCAACCTCAGGAAATCATAACCTCAAATTGTACGGTCTGCTACGAGCCAGGCTGTGTTCTTATATTTCCTGAGGAAGCGGTGATAGCCTCACATACATTTCCAGGGACAGAGCTAGTAAGCGGGTACATCTCAAATAATCCAAATACATTGCACTCAGTAAGCGAAACGAAGGTAGGATGGCGAGTCGTGTGGGATTCGCCGAATGCAAGTTATTATTACGTAGTTGAAATTTTAAAGGACAACAAGGTTACTGTAACAAAGATCGAAAAAGAAAGGTGAATAACAATGATGGAAGAATTGAACAGGGTTGTTGCGTATTCTCTGGAATTTTACTTTAAGAAGATAGCACTTCTGGCTCTCTTTTCTATTCCATTCTTTGCTGCGTCTCTCGTTCCCGTGCTTGTTCCTCTACCCACCTATCTAGCAGCAGGGGCACTATTTGCAAGAACAGGAAGCCTTCCGGATTTCTCCATTCTTGACATATCCATAATCGTCATTGCGTATCTAATAGCAATGTTTATAATAGCTGATACGATTGTGAACATCAATATAATAGTACGCTCAAAACGTACTCTAACCGAAACAACGCAGGAGATGATTTCGGCAGTCCCGAAGCATGCAACAAGGATATTCTGCGTTCTTACTATTGTATTTATACTTCACCTCATAGCACAATTGCTTCTTCACGATATCTATGGCCAAACAGTCATCTACCCTCTATTTTCCTTTGTCCTTTCTTATCTCCTGTTATTCGTTCCCCCGGCCATTGTTATAGACGATTCAGATGTAGGAACCGCGATCATTCGCTCAGGTGATCTTGCACTACGAAAACCGCTCCTTTGTATCTCCTGGCTGGCCATTGGCGCGTTAACTTTGGTGCTTTCAAAGATATCGGGCGATTTTCTATTCTCGGGGGTATTTTCGCAGTACTTTGCTTTGCTGGTCAACTCGATCGTTCTTCTTCCATTTCTCATTATTCTCCAGACTCAGATGTACATGGAAAAGTATCCGTTGGCAAGGTGAGATCATAGAGTAAAATTGTTGACACGAACGGGTGAATTTGTGAGCATCTATAAGAGAAAACAAGACCATATCGCTCTTTCCATAAAAAAAGAGAGCCAGTATTCCTTTTCCGCAGGTTTTGAGCGCATTCTGCTAATCCACAATTCCTTGCCGGAATGCGCATTGTCTGATGTTGATCTTTCAACAGATTTTTTAGGTAAAAAAATATCCGCGCCTCTTTTGATATGCGCGTTGACCGGCGGCTATCCAAAGGCAAAAAAAATAAACAGGATGCTTGCTGCTGCTGCGCAGAATGCAGGCATAGCCTTTGGACTTGGTTCGCAGCGCGCTATGATAGAGAATCCAGCCACTGCGGATACATTTAAAGTGCGAGATGTCGCGCCTGATATACCTCTACTCGCAAATATAGGGGCAGCCCAATTGAATAAATACCCAATAGAGAAGATAGAATCACTCGTAGCATCCGTTGAGGCAGACGCTCTCGCTATTCACCTAAATCCTCTGCAAGAAGTCATCCAACCAGAAGGGGATACCGATTTTTCAGGTATCCTGGCAGCAATAGAAAAGACAGTAGAAAGAATTGGCGTGCCTGTTATTGCAAAGGAAACAGGAGCCGGAATGAGCACAGAGGTAGCAGAGAAGCTTAAGGGTGTCGGCGTTTCATGGTTGGATGTTTCTGGCGCTGGAGGAACTTCGTGGAGTAAAATAGAGTACATGCGAAAAGGAGGAGTGCCGGGATTTGAAAATTGGGGGATAAAAACTGTAGACTCCATTCTTATGTGTAAAGGAATTCTACCGCTTATTGCCAGCGGCGGAGTAAGAAGCGGAGTAGACGTTGCAAAGGCAATAGCGCTTGGTGCGGAGATGGGGGGCGCTGCACAACCGTTTCTTATCGCCCTCACAAAAAAATGTCTTGAAGAAGAAATTGAGAAATGGAAAAAACAACTTGCCATAGCTGCCTTTCTCACAGGAAGTAGGAATATAGAGCAATTAAAGGCTGCGCGTTGTATTATCTATTAATACTCTTTCGCAGCACATTCCGATATCTTTTTAAAATGTTTTAAACGATGTATCATTATGGAATTTATACGAACTAGAAAAAAATTACCATCCCTTCAATCCAGTATACTAACAGCTAGGAATTTTTATTTCAAAAAAAATGCTATGCAGCTCTACCAACACTGCCTTGAAGTCATGAAAAAGGCTGAAGAAGTAAAGATGGTGAATGGAAGTGCAATAAAACACTACAAAAAAGATCCAGAAAGGGCTGAACTGAATCACCGGATTACAGAGATTGTACTTTATCACATGATAGATTATGATAAGGTTAAATGCTTGGACCCTTCCATCCTTCAAATGCTAGAAGAAAGAGCAATAGTCGACGAACTCAGAATATTCTGTCAGTTGAGAAATCTTGATCGCGCTGGTGCTCCGCTGGAGAGTTATATTCCTTTACTTAATGATAACAAACCAGCTCCATTGGCTTTGCTGCCGCGAATAGTTGATGTCGCTGTCACGCACACAACAAGCCAAAGAACAAATGATGTCATTAACAACAATGGTTGTTCTATATTCAGGCTTTACGATTCTCAATCGGATGCAGAAAACTCTCTAAAAAGGGACGCAACAGCAGGGGAGAAAATCTACGCCCCGCTGGCAGAATTTTTTGGATATCCATCCCTAGCAGGAGATATTCTTCTCCACGCATTTAAGATAAACCACAGAGAGATATACGAATATGTAATGGAAAAAATGAATGAAACCGGGCTTACGGAACGCCTGCATACAACGCAAAACATTGTCAAAGATCTTGCAAGACGGATCAGGCAAACGTTAAGAGTCCAAGGCTTCACAGATGCGATTGTTGCACCAAGAATGAAAAAACATGAAGGGAAAATAATGCGCAAGATATATAGAAGATTGGTGGATGAGTTTAAGCGTCTACATGTTGGTCATAACGAGAGTTCTGAGGAAAATGAAGAAAAACTAAACAAATATATAAGATCGATTATTCAATACTACGACATTGCAAAACTTAATGACCTTGTAGCGCTCCGCGTTATCATCAACAAACTACATGGGATTGAGGTAGACAAGATGGAAGAAGACGCAAAGGGGAGAGCTCTGGAATTGGCAAAGGCAGTAATAGAATCAAATTTATGCGGACTAAATACAACCCCTGGCGTGCTTTACAAAAAATGCACTCCAGAGTTCAAAGTCAAACCTGAAAATGGTTATAAGGCGTTCCATTACGACACCGAACCCGAGGATGTTCTCACCTCGAGATTGCTGCGATTTGAAGTGCAGCTGAAAACAAAGGAGTGGCATCAGATAGCTGAGGAGGGGGGTGCGGCGCATCATTACTATCTGGGCGGAAATCAAACCCTTGTTAATTCACTCTTCCAGTCTTATAAATCGATCATCCACATGGTCCGCAACAAAGACAGAAAAACAAAGACAGAAAAAATGGGGTCATAGCAACTCCATAGCAAGTCCAGAACTGTGAGAGACCATCTTTAATTGCGTTTTCATATTTTTCATAGTAATTTAAATATTATAACGCCCGTACTATAAGACTACAGTACGGTGAACAGTCATGAGTGAGGATTTGCCAGAGAAAGACCATTTTCTTTCTTACCTTTCAAAGACCCCTGGAATTGGTGGAAGAATAAAGAAAACACCGGATGATTTCATAGTTGAGGAAATACTTGAAGACGGAACAATACTGGAGAAGGACAAGACCTTCACACGCGCTGGGACAGAAGGAAATTTCACGCATTTCATACTTCAAAAGAGGGAATGGACAAGCGAGGGGGCAATAAGGAGAATAGCGGATGAACTTCGCATCAGTGCAAAGCGATTCAGTTATGCAGGTACGAAGGATAAGAATGCTATTTCTACTCAACTTGTTTCTGTTTTCGGAATTAGCAAGGAGAAATTGCTCTCGCTTAATCTCAAGGATATAAAGATACTCGGCGCGTGGAGCTCATCTGATAAAACGAGATTGGGCAGTCTTCTGGGAAACCGTTTCAAGATAGTTGTACATGGACAGAATCCTAACGAAAAAAACGCTGTGGAAGTGATTTATAAAGAATTGAATGGCGTCTTCCCTAACTATTTTGGGCCTCAAAGGTTTGGTTCAAGCAGGCGAAATACTCACAAACTCGGAGAGTACCTTGCAAAGGGGAGGCACGATTTGGCGGCACTTGAATTTCTCTGTGAATGCAAAGGGGAAACAAACGAACTAGCAATATTAGCAAGAAAAAATCTACGAGAAACAGGGGACTTTAAGAAAGCACTTAAGGAGTTTCCAAAGTATTTGCACCTTGAGAGAGCGCTTCTTACACATCTTGCTGTCTATCCAAGGGACTATGCTGGTGCTCTTAGAAAACTACCGAGACGCATCCTTCTTTTGTTCGTTCACGCATTCCAGTCGCACATCTTCAACCTTGCCCTATCAGAAAGAATTGCTGAAGGAGCGCTCAACAAACTCGAAGAAGGAGAATACTATTGCGGAGAGACGGGTGGCTTTCCTGACATAAAGAAGCAGGAAAGTCATTCAAGATGGATTGCAGGAAAGATGATAGGGTATGAAACAAAGGTGAACGAGCGTGAAAAAAGAATTCTTGAGATGTTTGATATAAAACCGCGTGATTTCAAAATAAAGGCCATACCAGAGATATCCTCAAAAGGAACACACCGTACGCTGCTCTCACCATTAAAAGACTTCTCATTTTATAACAACACATTCACATTCTCGCTCCAATCAGGGGCCTATGCAACCGCGGCTCTTAGAGAATTTTTGGATAGGGATAAAAATGATGGAGGAGGGAGTGGTGTTTAACGCACCGAAGGGGGTTTTTTACAATAAAGAAATGACGTTCTGTCGCAGCATTGTTTCGCTTTTGATCGGTGCATTGGCGGAAAAAATCATTGTGTGCGACGGATTTGCAGCAACTGGCATACGGGGCATACGATATGCCATCGAAAATGATAATGTAAGGCGCACTATATTTGTTGATGTGAATAAAGCGGCCGTGGCATGTGCAAGAAAAAATGCAAGGAAAAACAAAATAAAATTCTCTGTACTCCATGGGAACATCTCAAGACTTGTTTTCGACATAACCGCTGATTTTGTCGAGGTTGACCCGTTTGGGACACCATCTCCGTATCTCTATGATGTTTTCAGAATCTTTAATCCCCTTAAGCAGGGATATCTTTCAGTCACAGCAACAGACACTGCTGTTCTGTGCGGCGGAAAAACAAAGCCGTGTATGAAAAACTATCATGCAAAGCCGCTGAACAATGAATGCACGCACGAAAACGGTCTCAGGATTTTGATAAAAAAGATAGCCGAAGTAGGTGCCGAATTTAACATGGGAACGATACCTCTTCTTTCGATCTCTGATAGACATTATTTAAAAACTGTAGTAAAGGTAACAAGGGGGGCAGAGAAAGCAAACAACGCGCTTGCACGTCTTGGTTATGTCGAGTACTGCCCACATTGTGGCTTCAGGAGAGCAGTGCGCTTTCCAACGGAGTGGTGCAAGGTCTGCAATAAAAATATTGAGTACGCAGGACCGCTTTGGCTCGGAGAGCTCCACGATATAAATATTCTCAGAGAAATGAAAAAATTAAATGAAAAGAGAGGGTACGGTCACAGAGAAGAGATACATAATAAATTAGAGCTTATGGAACAAGAGATTGGGATGCCACCATATTTTTATGATCTTCATAGAATCTCAAAGTTTATTTCGCGAGGAAGCGTGCCGAAGATGAACGATGTTCTTGATTTCTTAAATTCGATTGGCTACAAAGCCGCAAGAACCCATTTTTCTCCAACTGCTGTTAAAACTGATGCTCCTTACGAAAAGGTCCTAGAGGCTTTCGTTGTACAGAAGAAATAAATTCTGGTAGGATATAATCGCTATACTCAATAGGCTTGCCAGATTGAATCTTAACATGTTTATAACCAAGTTGATATGCCTCTCTTTCATACAACTCGAACCTTTCCACCGGTACATACTCAAGAACCTGAATATGGTTCTTTGTTGGCCTATAGTATTGGCTTATCGTTATCATATCCACGCCCGCCTTACGCAATCGTCTTAATGCGCCTATTACCTCAAACCAACTTTCTCTAAACCCAACCATTATGGTTGCCCTGATGGGTATGTCCTTGCTCAACTCTCTAATCGTGCGGACTGTCCTTATGCTCCTCTCAAAATCAAACTCGCTTCCCTTCACGACAGAATATAGCCGCTTGATCGTGTCTAGACTGTATGATATTACGTCTGGCCCAGCGTCGACCACCATTTTTATAAGGTGTTTTTTACCGTAATCTGGAATAAACGTCTCAACCTTCACATTCGGATTTATCTTTTTTATATCTCTTATGTAGGATGCAAGGTAGGATGCACCGCCATCTGCAAGGTCGTCCCTTGCTACGGGCGAAAGAACAATATACCTTAATCCAAGTTTTTGAGAAACAGCGGCTATTCTTTTTCCTTCATCAAGCGAAGGCTTATCAGGCTTTTTTTTGTACTTTATAACGCAGAACCTGCAGTTTCTTGTGCATCCGTCACCAAGAACATTGAATAGCATAACACCCTTAAAAAAGTATTCTGAAAATTTCTTGCTCCCTATCAATTCCGATCTAAGTCCTTGTTTTTTGATGACCTCCACTGCTGCCTCCAAAATAAGTTGTCTCTCGCTTTTGGGAGGTGCATCTAGCATAAGTGTATAAGTAAAAGAAATTTAAAAAACTTTTCTGTATCGTCACCCAAAAGTTACTGACACCCAACTGCCTAGGTAACGCGCTGCCGCAATAACAACTATTGCAACTACAAGATGTTCGCCGATAACTTTTATACGACTTTCCTTTTCCTTTTTTGCTATGAGGTGGCCCAGAAGTACAAGTAAAAGCAGTCCCCATACCACATCAACCACTACCGCTTGAGAAAGTGGAAGAAGTATGATTGGTATCGCAAAGGTTAGGGCAAATATGAATTTAGCTATGAATGTCATAACTGTTGACTCCCATATTTCCCTAGTGGTATGGACACCTTCGAATTCCTCTGATGTGTGAATACCAAGAGCATCTGAGAGCGCATCTGCTATTGCGATTACAATGATACCGCCGAGTACAGTTGCCTGCGAATGTGTACTTGAATCTAATCCCACAATAAGTCCAACCGTTGTTATCACTGCAGACGTAACCCCAAACCCTAACCCAATCTCAAGAGAATGTTCATCCATTTACGCACCCACCATTATCCGCGCAGTGTCTCTTATCCCTGGTGCAAGCCCCACCGTTATTAAAACAACGGAAATATAAACCTTCTCATCCTCTGGCATTTTTTCATGCGCTAGAGCATACGCTGCAGCAAATGAGAGCAGAATTTTCAAGAAATAAAATGCAATCGGGTCACCCGTGATGTTTATTAGCGCACTCGAGACAACATGCTGCTCAAAATAGCGTATACCCGTAAGTTTTTCGAATATGCCGCTCAACGCAAAAAATGTTGCGGAGCCATCAAGCGCATGCGCGAACACAATACCGGCTAGAATATCATCTTTCAGAATTTTCTTTGCAACAGCCCACGGAACGATTGCGAGGACTATTGGTACGAAGGCAAGGTACCAATAACCCATAAATGGCAGCAGAAGCAGAAGGTGAGGCAGCCACAGCGCTGCACCAACTTTCCAAAGATCCTCCATCCTGCCCAAAAAACGGAGCAACAACACAGATAAGAGAAAGATCAGGGCAGTCACGATGTATATACCCGGAGTTACTGTAAGATAGCCATAATCGTAGATGTGACTCTGAAGCACGAAAGCATGCACTGGAGTTATCGGTTTGAAAACATCACTGTCTATAGAATCTGTTATCACCCTAACGGTCGAGCCAAAAAGGATAAAGGGCAGGAGGGCGAACATGAAGCGCCTGTCAATGGTTATATCAATTTTTTTGAAAAGTTTAAAGATGGCGTAGACCGCAGCGAGTGCCATTACCACATAAACAGAAGTATTAACGAGATTGTATCCTGTCCTTGACCATATGGGATCGATAAAGTAATCGTATATAAATTTTTTCATTGAACCAACTACATGAAGTTTAAACGGAAAAGGCTTATAAAAAGAGTAGCTTCGCAATCAGTTATAAATCTAATAGACGAGTCGCATGATGCGTATCTAACGGGGAAGATCGAAAGAGCGGCGCGTTATATAAGAATGGCTTGGGAACTGTTGAAAAAAAATAAGACGCGCTTGCCAAAGGAGTACAGAAACGCGTTCTGTAGAAAATGCTTAACACCATGGATACCTGGCGAAACTGCTACGGTTAAGTTCGACAGGATGCATAATTGTTTAAGAATAAAATGCCGTAAATGTGGATTTGAAAAAAGATTGTAGAGAAGTTTTAGGTTATTCCAGATTCTCGTATTCTACATCGTTAAATACATGTCTTGGCGGGTCTGAAGAGAGGACTCTCAAGGCATCCTCATCAACTAAGAGAGAGTTCGTCTTAGGAGAGAACAGGTGTGTCTTCCCGGAGTGGACAAAACTCGCATAATACTCGCCGCTTTTTGTTATAATTACCTTGGCGCTGTCGGAGCCTAGACTCCTCAATAAAGAAACGAAGAGAATGGCTTTATTAGCAGCGTCAGCGGCTTCGATCTCTACAATCTCCTCAAACTCAAACCAAAAATTTATCGCCAGTTCCACTGTTTCTATTCTGCTCATAAAAGAAAGAAGTTTACTCAACACAACTGCGAAATCACACTTGTAGTCCTTAGGGATAAGGCTACTCTTCATGTTTTCTATGAACGGATGATGAGGTTTTATCCTCTCCTTTATCTCACCTATCGTTCTTGTCTCCTTCTCATTTATGAGTTCTTTGTATCTGTTGAGGATTAACAAATAAAGCTTCAACTTTTTACTCTCTTCCATGGATAAACCTAAGCATAAGGAAATTTATAAGCGTTTATAATAATTTTGAAATTTCTTTTGTTATCTCTTTATTAACCTGATCAATCGGTGCGTCTGCATTTATCACAATCCACCTTCTTGCATGGAAGGAATCCTTTGCAAGTCGTAGGAAGCGCTCTCGAACCTCTTTGAGATACTTCGTGTTGCTTTCGTAGATATCAGGTTTTTTTTGTTTTGCCTTTCTTTTTTGTGCGGTCTCTGGCGAGATGTCAAGAAGAAGCACAAGGTCCGGCTTGATAAAGCCTATCGCTTCAACTATCTCCTTTGACTTTTCAAAACTCAATGCGCCAAGTTCATAAGCTATCGTGGAGTATACATATCTGTCTGCTATAGCAAAGTTTGCATTTGCAATCTTTTCCTGTTCATCTGCAATATCAGCCAGAAAAAGTAGAAATAGACCTTTTTTATCGAGAGACACCTTTCCGTTTAAGTAATCGTTAAGGATAGTAAATTTTGATGTAGGGTATTTAAAATACTCAAACTGCAAATTATTCCTAAGCAACTGTATCTGCGTATCCTTTCCGCACCCGTCTATTCCTTCAAGGACGACAAACATTCAACCACATTGAGCGCCTATTATTGCGTTTTCTTTAATTGCTCAAACCTATCGCACCTTTCTGTTTACACTGCATGTTCCAAGAACGTAGGTATCGCTGACCCCAATAATAGCAGCACGCGTGTAGTACTCGGTTTCTGTTCCTTCATGAATGTATAACGATACTCCATCTGAATTTAACATTTCGATGCAATCTCCTGTACTCCTGCTCTGATTGAGCCCTTCGAGCGAGGCAACGGTACAACCGTGATTGTCCAAGGACACATAAGTAACATTTCTCCCAATAAGCCCTGCGCTTCCAGCAAAATCAACTCCGCACTGAAGAATGTTTCTTTTTGTAAGTTCGTTTGAGACCTCTCTAACATCCATAACAATGTAAACTTGATCTGCATCTGAGATAATTGCGGAAAAGGTCTCAGCGTTTACCTTAACCCCTTTTCTAAATTCCTTTGGCGTTGCTTGATAGAGATAAACTATCGCCACCCCTAGGATGATTATCCCTATCACTAAAAAGGCCAACCATGTATTTTCTCCTTTCATTAGCGTTTCACCCTGTGCGTTCTTCGATCATTACAGTGGCTCAACCCTTGAAAAGAACCTTTATCTAAAACTCAGGAAAACTATTTAAAGACAACTGAAAGCGGGCATGTTTCGTAATAATCTGCTGGCCCTCTTATCTCCGCTTTGCTTACGAATATCGTAGACAGTGTTGGTGGTTCCACTGTGGTCGAGGGACTGAAAATTATTGCGGTATTGTGGCTTTCTATATCAGCTGCGCAGTTTTCGTAGGTTGCGTTATTCTTTTTACAAACATTTCCTGATTCTAAATAATAAACATCAACCGTCTTGTTTTTTTCTCTGATTGTATTTGCCACTATACCCATGCACCGCTTTATGCTTTCGGCTTCCCCTGGAGTTGCTAGGTCTATCTTGGCTACCAGTGCAACCGTGCTTTTCTTGTTTAGGTCAAAAAGAAACTCATCCATAGTAGCTTCGGTAGCTGTCTTGTCCATGTAATAATAGAGTAAACCGGAAAAAACAGCAGCAAGGATAGCGACCAACATAAGGCCAGCGCTTAGAATATACTTAAGGTGCGAGTCTCTGTTCACTCCAACAGAATACAGGAACAAAAGAAATGCTATGGACATAAATGAAATAAACACGAGAATGCTAAAACCACCGAAGAAAGTAAGCTTGTTGTGCGGTACTGATTTCACCTCGGCCATTTTTGTCGCCCTAAGGATGTCTGCGATTCCGTTGTTCATCCTTATGGAAAACATTCGAAAGGCATCAACAGCAGTTGTCCCAGCACTCATCGTGACCCTATTCAAAAGGCCCTGCGCATCCTTCTCTGCTGCATCGTAACCATTTTTTAACTCTATACACTTTTCAGGCGTTATGCCTTTAGTAAACTGAAGATTTAATTCATTAACATGCTCCCTAATTTCGTTGTACTCTCTTCGGTCGGGATCAGAGAGATCTTTCGTACCAAGCTCAAATAGAACAGCATCCACTCTCCGCTTAGCATCCATAGTCTCGTTGTAGAGCGAATATGTGGAGTCAGCGCCTTCCCTTACAGAAGAAAGCATCGCTCTATAGATTCTTATCTCGTCATCCAAACCGGTAAATGAGGCGTTGGTTATTTTTCCTCTTATGGATTCACGAAGGGCTTTTAGCTGTTCTGTCTTTATCATCAAAGAGGTATTCCCAACAAGGCCATAGGCATTTGCAGCATACTCTTCCACTTCTCTTCCTTCTGTCTCGAGAGGAGAAAAGATGTTGTTATAATGCGATCTTGTCATTGAAGTATATCTATACGCCGCCCGCTCATTTGTCCTCGTGATTATGTGTTCTGCAACGGTATTGTATTCAGCAAGTGGCTGTATCTTAGCCTTTATGCTATCTATCCTTGTCTCAAGCCTGTCAAGGATAGTTGTATTAAGATCAAAAGGCGGACATATTGAGTAGCATATCAAATGGCAACTTTCTTTGTCCGCGGCATCATCCGGACGAGGCAACCTAAAGATGGTAGATTCTATCTTAGTGGCGTAAGACTCCAAAGTTGGTATCGAATTCTTCATATAATTAAGAGCGTTATAGAGCTCGGTTGCATCGTCGGTGTTTAGCATCCGTGTAAAGTTTTCTAAAATTTCGTCAGTGCCGTAACTTGAATATGCGAAATCCTTCAACGGCTGAAGTATCACTCTGTAACTTGACCACCCAAGCCCTTCGCCATAAGCCTGGTACAATAACATGGCGTTTATTTCACAACTTGCATCGTCATGACACCACAATTTTTGTCTTGTTCCATTAATATAAATCTCTATTCTTTTATCAGTTAGTAGTGCGCCTCTGCATTCGTACTCTTCTTTATTTTTGTAGTAGCCGTAGCCGTCATTTCTGCTTGCGTTGTATGCCGTTACCAAAGAGCGTATTTCATCAAGTTCAGATTCCGAAGGTAAGAACGCACTTCTATAATATGACCGTACTACGTTTTTTATTATCTCACTATCATTCACGATTTCTCCTTCTCTAATAAGAAATGTTTCCTGGTCATTAAAATAAACTATGGAATAATGAGTTCCATTGAGTGTGAAGTTAGTATATGTAACCGTAACATTTCCCTCGTTGGCGTAGAAATAATCCGATGGCACAAACGCTGACAACAGGCCTGCCATCAAAGCCAGAAAAAGTATTGCATGGGATCGCATGGAGTGATTATCCTGAATTCCATATTTAAATCTTATGTTTTTAATACTCTGCCATGGAATTTGATGAATTACTGATCACAACAGGAGTTGATGCTCTCGTTAAACTTGTGAAGCAAAAAGGAAAAATAGAAGTGGATGAATGCGCTGCAACCCTAAACATTCCTTCTGACACCATCGAAGAGTGGGCGCGAGTTCTTGAGGAAGAAGGAATAATTCGTGTAGAGTATAAACTTGCCAAGATATACCTTGTATGGGTTCAACCAGCAGCCGAACAGATAGAGGAGGAACGTCTCTCGTTTGAAAAAGAAAAGGCAGAGCTTACTAAAGAGATAGAAAAAACAAGGGAAGCTCTTTTACCTGAGATGGAAAAGATCGAAAAACTTAAAGAATCATTCTCAGAGGTTTACGCAAGAATATACAAGCGTCTGGACGATATAGAACGGAATATCGCACCAGTTATAGCTGAGAAGGAGCTCTCGGAGAAAAGATTTGATGATAGTTTAAAGATCTTGTCGAACGCCGTTTCTGAAATAAACAGAATTAGGAATGAAATAAAAGAGCTCCAAAAAGAGGTAAGCACGTTAAGCTCACAGATATCCAAACCTGAAAGCGAAAAGGCGTTTGAGCGGTTTAAGACTCTTCAAAATGAGATTTTTGGTCTAATGAGTGAACTGAAGGAAACAAAAAGAAAACTTAAGGAAGAAGTTCCAACAGGGATTGAGATACCGTCTGCTGCGGAAATGCGCAAGAAATTTGATTCCCTTGTAAGAGATTTCAACGAGATGAAGAAAAGAAATGCAATACTTAGGGAGGATATAGTAAGCATTAAAGAAGGAGCCGAAATAGTCTCAGCAGTTGGAGGATCTCTAAAAGAATATGAAAAAACATCCGCAACGCTTAAACAAGAATTAAAGGAGCTCACTAAAGAGGCAGACAAACTCTTTGAGAACATAAAGAGAGTAGATGAAAAACTAAAGGAGAATTTTGACACCATAGAGCGCTTTTCGGATTCTCTGGAAGTTGCAAAAGGTATAGTAACAAGATTTCCATCTCAAGCCAAACTCCATGAAGAAATGAAAGAACTTGAAAGACGAGAGAGGGAAATAGAAGAGAAGGTGAGCGCGCTAAAAAGGCTGCTCGAAGTTGCTGGCGGAAGACGAACCACAGCAGTTGAGGCAGAGGAGCTTGCCAAAAACATAGAGGATAAACTTGCAGAGTTGAAAGAAGAATCACTGAAGATTTCAGAAGCGCTCGAAGAGGATAAAAACAGATATGTCACATTCCAGCAAATAAAAGAGCGTATTGTACCGTCGCTTAAAGGATATAATGCCGAAATAGATAAGATAGAGAAGGAGCTCGAAAGAATGAGGGGGATTGCTGCAGCGCAGGAAACAGAAATCAAAAAAGAGGCAAAAAAATTCGCAGAGAAAGTTGGTGAAAGCGAACTCAAAAAAGCACTTGAGGCCGCAAAGGAAATAAAGGAAAAAAAGAAACTTTTAGATGAGATAAACAACTCGCTCTCGCGACTTTCAGAAATGTCAGATGGCCTGAACAAGCGTCTTACTCTGCTCTCGCACCAAGCAAAACTTCTTGAACTCAGGATAGGTGAGGGAAAGGTGAAGGAAAAAGAAGAGATCAAGGAAAAAGAAGCATATATAAAAGAGCAGATGAGACTAACGAAAGAAGAAGAGATGGAATTCCTAAGAAAGCGAGAAGAGCTAAAGAAATTGATAAAGAAGCTGTGGGAAGAGAGCAGCTGAATAGCTAAAGTGTGGTAGGCCGAATGAAGCAGATTTGATAGTAAGAGTTAATTGAAAATCTACGTCGTAAGATATACTAAAAACCAAGTAGCTCACGAAATTTTCTTATTATTCCTCTTTGCGCTGGTTTTTCAGCACTTCTTTCCTCTTTTTTATCCTTTTCCTCTTCTTTCCTTTCCTCTTCCTCTTTCCTTTCCTCTTCCTTTGCCCTTTCTCGTTCTTCCTTCAGCTCCTTTCTTTCCTCCGTTTTCTTTTCTTCTTTCAACCCTTTTCCCTTCTTTGTCTTCTCCTTTCCTTTCCTTTTTTCCTTTTTTCTCTTCTTCTCTTTTCTGGGTGGCTTTTCCTTTTTCCTTATTTTCTCCTCGGGTGGAACCCGTGAGTATTCCTGAGTTGCTTTATTAAGGAGATCAATAAACACGGCCTCGCGAGTCGTCGGTGTGACAACAAATATCTCACCATTTACGGCGTACGTCAGCACGTAGTCTTGATGAATAGATGCGATGACTGGTGTTTGGGACTCGAATACTTCATCAAGGAGCTCCACAAACCTTTTGCTTTTCATCTCCATTCGTCCTATCTCATCTATGATTAGAACGTCATACTCGTCAACTTTTTTCATGATCGGCACCGCAATACTCTCAAAGGATTTTATATCTACGTGATACTTGCTCACCTTTGGACCGTCACCTTTTGTGGATGCCAACCTGCCGATCCGGCCTGTGTCTATATCCTGAACATAAAAACCTTCTCTAGTGCCGTGCTCTCTCTCTTCTGGGGAGATAAACCCGCCGACCTTAAGTCCCCTCTTCTTAAATTCCTCTATAAGCTTCCTCAGAATTGTTGTTTTCCCGGATTTTGGCAAACCGGTTATAAAGAAATTTCTCGGCATACGATTACCAAAAAAACTATAGAAAGATAATTTAAAAACTCTACGCTATCCGCGTATCAGCTCCACACCATTGCCCTCTGAAACAAACGCTATTCCATTCTTTCCGTTGCTTTTAACAGATTTGAGAAGGGTGTTGCATTTATTAAAAACATTTTTTGCTGCTTCATCCACACCTGTTCTCTTATCTGTCGCCAAAGCTTTCTCGATATTAAGAAGGCCTATGCTGCATGTTACTCTTATCTCTTTTTCGTCAACTTTTATCTTTGCCTTGGCCACCTCGTCCCTGATTCGGTTGGCTATTTTGATTGCATTTTCTTCATCTATATCCTCAAGAAGAATAGCGAACTCCTCCCCGCCCCATCTGGCTATAATGTCTGATTTTCTGTTTTGTGTGGGCCTGCGCACGGAGTTCTTTATCGCTTTTGCTATATTACTAAGAAGAGCGTCCCCAGCTAAATATCCATAATGCTCATTGACCGCCTTAAAATTATCAAGGTCTACGAGAAGGATAATAGCGTTCTTTTGCGCACCACGCTTTTGTGCTTTTAACAATCTGCGAATTAATGTTTTTAGGTCTATCTCAAAATCGCTTTTTTTATACAGCGCGGTTGTGTGATCGTATTTTTGCATTGATATAAAACCAACTTGGGCGCCGAGTGCTGTAGCTGCCATCATAAAATAGAATGCTTTCCCAAAACCACATTTTGCCGAATTTTTACACTTGAGGTTTCCTTCCAGTACCATCACACCGCGAAGTTTATCCCTTTCCCTGTAATAAAATGGTATCAACGCAACATCATCTTTAAGGATGTTAGGTTCTCTTACGTACACATCACAGTCTTTGTTTTCATAATTAAGATTCTTGAAAATCAGGTCCATGCCCGCGCGATAATCTATAAACCTGGGTTTTTTATCCAGATAAGCCTTCAAAATAGGATCGCTCTTATCTGATATTCTGCTTCCCTTGTCCAACGAACTTGTTCTTACATTTCCATTCATGTTAATAGTCAGATAATGCGAGAGGATTGTTTTGAAACTGCTCCTGGTTCCTACCTCTTCGGCAAGATAGATGGAGCATCTCACCACGCCTTCAAAGGCTTTTTTGAGCACTGTAAATAGGTACTCCGAAAGACTACTAAAGTCCTCGCTTGCGAACCTGGTTATACATCGTAGAGAGTCGTAGCTTTCGGCGTCTGGCGCAAACTCCTCCAAAGCAATTTTTAGTGGACCATGTACGGTTACATTACGCCCCCTTGGCGATGGTTGTACGTTGTTTTGAGTGGTAAGCAACCCTTCGTGCTGAACATACAATTTGTTTAGTTTATGGTTAGCAGTAGGGCCTTTACTCTTCTGCTTTGCAGCATCCACCATAAATGTTTTGAAATATTTCATACTCTTCACTAAGCGTTCGGTATTTGCTTGTTGTTTACAGTATATGGGAAAAAGAGTTTAAAACGTTATCTTTCTCGTGTAATCGCAAAATTTGCGATCTCGCACAAAGCTTTTTTATAATTCGAATCTTTCATGTGGCTTATATGGTCTAAAGCGTCTTCCACGAGCACATTTGCTCGCTCCTTTGCGTACTCTATCGCGCCATATTTTTTCAATATGTCTATGGCTTCGGTTATTTGAGCAGGATCAGTAGTATGGCTTGCAAGTAATGTTTTTAACCTTTCTTTGTCTGCGGGCTCTCCATCTTGTAGCGCCTTTATAACCATCAGGGTTCTCTTTCCTTCTGTTATATCGTCCCCTATTTTTTTCTGATACTTCTTAAAATCCCCGGAGACGTTCAGAACATCGTCCTGTATCTGAAATGCGATACCAACTGTTCTTCCAAATTTTTCTGCTTCGATCCGCTCTTTGCGCGATGCACCTCCAAGGTAGGCTCCAACCCAAGCCGACAGCCCCAAAAGGGCCGCTGTCTTTTTATCTATCATAGAGAGATAGTCCTCTTCAGTAATGTCGTAGATGCCGTTTTTTTCCCAATAAAGCTCTAGCCCCTGTCCTTCTGTAACTTCAGTAAAAGCCTTTGCGCATGCCTCTACAGTGCAATAAAGTTTTTTTCTGTCCATATTGACAGAGATAAGTTCACGCCATACTAAGGTATAGAGCGCATCCGCAGAATTAAGTGCTATTGGAATTCCGTATTGAACGTGAAGCGTTGGCTCCCCTCTTCTGTATTTTGAGTCATCTTCAATATCATCGTGAATTAGTGTGAAATTATGGAACAACTCTATAAGAGCTGCGATTTTCTTTACATCGCTAAAGTTTTTGCCGCCAAACGCTCTAAAGAATACAACCGCAATAATGGGTCTTATTCTTTTTCCGCCGCGCTTTATGAATGGAAGAAGCGGACCGTAGACCCGTGCGTCCTTGTTGGCTAAGTACATCTCGATTTGATCCTCTATTTCTTTCAGTTCATCCTTGACTACAGCACAGAAATCCATGAAGAGTTCTCGTAGATATGGTATTTAAACATTATGAACAAATTATGAACAAATTAGTTGCGAATCGCTTTTTGTGATAAATTCTTTGGTGAGAATGTGAGACAAAAAATTCAAAAAAAGCCTGAAGAAAAAGCGGTACAACCAGTACAACCAACAAAAAGGAAAACAGGCATTGAGAGGCTGGAACCGCTGAGTTCAAGGGTGGAAAGTATGGTAGGTGAAAAGGAGATAGAACGACTTTTGGAAGGAAATAGAAGATATGTGGAAGGTAGGATGGAACAGAAGAATTTACCTGAAAAAAACAGAGAACTTCTAAACGGACAACACCCGTTTGTTACCATGCTGACGTGCTCTGATTCGAGAGTTATTCCATCGTATATATTCGATGCTAATATAGGAGATATTTTTAAGGTAGAAACGGCCGGGAACATACTCGACAAGGTATGCATCGGTAGCATAGAATACGGTGTAGGTCATCTTCATACACCGCTCCTTGTTGTCCTTGCGCACACAAAATGCGGGGCTGTAACTGCAGCATGTAGTGAAGGACATGCGGAGGGCAACCTTGCAGCAGTAATAAAGAAAATAAAACCGGCTGCAAAAAAAGCTGAAAATAACGTGGATAAGGCAATAGATATAAACGCAAAAATGGTAATCGATGAATTGTTAAGAAAGAGTGAGATAGTGAGAAAAGCGGCTGAGGAAGGAAAGTTGCGAATCGTAGCTATGAAATATGATCTTGAAACAATGGAAGTAAGATTGCTGGAGTAAACGTGAAATAACAAAATGGTGGGATACAGAAATGGCTGAAGAAAAAACAAAAAGCGAAAAGCTCTTTGAGCTGAAGCGATGGTTAAAAATGCTTTCTTCTTTTTCAGGCAGCGGCACAGAACTCATATCAGTGTATATTCCGGCTGGCTCACCAGTACATGAAATGGGAAATCGTCTTCGGCAGGAGATGAGCCAGGCAAGCAATATAAAATCAAAAACGACACGAACGAATGTGCTCGGTGCTCTTGAACGAATAATAAATCATCTCAAACTCTTTAGAGAAACCCCTCCTAACGGGCTCGCTGTTTTCGCCGGCAACATATCGGACAATCCTGCGAAGGTTGACATCCAGCTTTTTTCTTTGGAACCGCCAGAGCCGCTTAAGGTTGGAATATACAGATGTGATAGCCGCTTTTTTCTCGAACCTCTAGAACGGATTCTTGAGACGCGCGATACTTATGGCGTTGTAGTGATGGACGGTAGGGAGGCAACCCTTGCAATAGTGAGGGGAACAGAAACAAAAATCGTTGACCGTGTGCACTCCATGGCTCATGCCAAAATAAGAAAGGGAGGTCAGAGCGCCCGTAGATTTGAGCGGTTGCGCGAGGAAAGTATCGAGTACTACTACAAGAAAGTAGGAGAAAAAATAGATGAACATTTTCTTGAACGAGTTAAAGGTATCGTTATAGGCGGACCTGGTCCGGTCAAAGATATATTTGTGAGAGACAGGCCATTTAATTATCAGATTAAAGTACTCGGAGTCGTTGACACAGGTTATACTGATGAATATGGGGTACAGGAAGTTATCGGAAAGAGCGAGGCGCTTCTTGCACAACAGGAGCTTGTAAAGGAAAAGACGCTTATTAACAACTTCATAAAAGATGTTGTTCACGAAGGCCTTGCAACCTACGGTGAAAAAGAGGTCCGCGAAGCGATAACTACGAAACAAGCGGAGCGTGTGCTTCTTTCAGAAGGTTTGGACTATAAGATTGTTTGGTATAAGTGCGCAGCGTGCGGCGCAGAGACGTATAGACTTACAAGGACAAAGCCAGAGGAGCATATAAAGTGCACGTGCGGTGGAGACGCAAAGATTATAACAGTAAAAGATTTAATCGACGACCTCGAGGACCTAGCACGCGCGAATAATATCCCTGTTGAGATAATTTCAACCGACACATCAGAGGGTGCACAATTTCTTCACGGTTTTGGAGGGGTTGGTGCTTTTCTTAGATATAAAACTGCTCAGCAGTTTCGTTAACAAAATGACTCTACGGCCTCATAGCATACTATTTTAAATTGTTTAGCACAGAGTAAACACATGGACAAGATGGTTTTGCCAGGCACCACAAAAAGGAGATGCTATAAAGGCGCTGTGCCAGAAGAAGCAAAAAAACTGCCAAAGGAAATACTTGACAGATACAAAGAGCTTTTAGATAGATGCCCGTCTAAGTTGGCTGTTAAACTGGCTGTTAAAAATGGCAGATTACTACTTTCTGGATTTTCCGAATTGGACATACTTAAGAAGCCAGTCAAGCAAAAGCCCCACGAAGAAATAAGACAAAAAGTTAAGATGTGCGCGATCGATTCTCTTGATATATTAGAGAGGCTAATCAGATGCAATCAGAAGGCACATATTATTGATAGCTATGTTGAAAACATAGAATCGATAGTTAAGATAAAAACCAAGGTCAATATCCCTCCTGCTCTTTCCGCCTCGCTTGAAACAATAAACGGTTTTGAACTCAAAAATAAAGAAGAAATGGAGATAAAGCTTTGGATTCTGACTAATTCTATAGACAGGATTAATTCGATGATTTCACAACTTGATAGGTATGGAATCTATGAAAAAGAAGGAAACGTCGTACGCGTCCATACCGCACGAGAAGGATTGATAAAAAAATATATAAGCAGACCCTTGGCTGCGCTTGGCGGAGACTACAGCTACAAAAAAGCCAACACAATTCTGCGACTGTTTGACACGATTGATGGGGTGATCTCAGAGGCTATGGAAAGGGGAGCGCGAACACCTGCGATCAGCTCTATCTTGGTTAACGACCTTATCGAAGCCAGCAACAAAGTTGCCGAATTATTGGGAGAGAAAAAATATGAGGAAGCTATAAAAATAATTGAAGAAAAATTCCAGATTAAAACAAAAAAAGACGAAAAGGGAGAAAGAAATCACTCTAAAAGAAAAATCTGCAGCGAATCTGCAAAAATAATAAAGCTGCCATCCACAAGAGAAGAAAGTAGGTTGTTGTAAATTTAAACCCATCATGCTCGCCTCCTTATAGCTTCCGCTAACTTCAATAGCATTGTTCGTCTTCATCACGGTCACCCTGTAGGCGCTTTTCTGTGCACAGAAGGAATGGCGCCTGAACGAGCTCGCCCCACCGCCCTCAAAGAGAATAAATATAAATATTGATCTTAAATACCCTATGGTGTTGGGATGGTGGACCTTATCTCCATACGGGACATGACAAAAGATGTTGTAGATGATATTCTTGAGTCCGCAGCAAAGATTGCTGACGGAAAAAAGAAAATTGATTTGAAGGGAAAGATACTTGCCACGCTTTTTTTTGAACCATCAACAAGAACGAAGCTTTCATTCCAGTCTGCCGCCATGCGGCTTGGTATGACCTACGTTGATTTCCTTCCCGAGCTAAGTTCTCTGAAGAAGGGGGAGAGCTTTACAGACACAATAAAAACTGTCGAGGGATATGCGGATGTTCTTGTGGTAAGGCATGCGAAGGAAGGCTCTGCAAGGCTTGCTGCAGACATGAGTGAAAAGCCGGTCGTAAATGGGGGAGACGGAGGAAACCAGCATCCTACGCAGACACTCATCGACCTGTTTTCTATAAGAAGGATGAAAGGAAAAATAGCTGGATTGAACGTGACACTTCTTGGCGATTTGAAGCATGCGAGGACCATGCGGTCACTCGTTTATGGTCTTGGCATGTTTGACGCGAACGTCACGCTGATCTCACCAAAGGGACTTGAGATGGACACAGATTATCTCAGAGAGGTAGAAAGGAGATTTGGAATTGAGGTAAAAACTAAGAGCGAACCTGAGTTTAAGGACGCAGACGTTCTCTATGTCTGTCGAATACAGGCAGAGAGGTTTGCTGATCCGTATGAAGCACAATCGATAATGAAGAAGTTCAGGATAAAAAGGGAAGACCTTGCTGAAGCGAAGAAAGATTTGGTCATACTCCATCCACTGCCAAAGGTTGGGGAGATAGATCCAGAGATAGACAAAATGCCACAGGCAAGATACTTTGAGCAGGCACATTATGGTGTTCCGCTAAGAATGGCTGTAATAGATTATGTTTTAAGAAGGAACGGGTGAGGTGTATGCTAACTGTCGAGCCAATTGAAAAAGGAACTGTTGTGGACCACATTAAGGCCGGGATGGGCGCGAGGGTGCTGAGAATAATGGGTATAACAGAAACTTATCCGTATAATGTTGCGCTTGTGGTCAATGCGCCGAGCAAAAAGATGGGGAAAAAAGACATCGTAAAAATCGCAGAGAAAATAATAACAGAGGATGAGGCTAACATAATAGCGCTTGTATCACCTGGCGCAACCGTGAATATCATCAGGAATAGCAAGGTAGAGAAGAAATATACTGTGGAGCTGCCTGAAAAACTAGAAGGCAACGGTATATGCCCGAATCCCAACTGTATTACGAACAGCGAAAGCAACGTTCTGAAGATATTTAAAAAAGAAGACAGCGGGTACAGGTGCCACTACTGCGAGAGACTATTCAGGGCTGAGGAACTGGTGTGAGCGGTGTGAGAGTTGCTCTTTCTTTTTAATTCACCAAGCAGGCAATACTGCCCTTTGTACGAATCGACCCAGATCCTAAAAATCCTGAAATTCTTGAATTCTTTTTTGAGCAATTTTTTGTTAAAAATATAGTGTGGCAGCCCTTTTTCAACACCCTCGGTAGGGACATACGTCCTGGGCGCAATTTGCTTATAGCGTCTTTTGATCTTCCTTGCAACTGTTACGAAAATCAAGCCATGTTGTTTTAATACCCGTTCAATTTCTCTGATCGCCTTCCTGACATTTCCAATCCTGGCATGGTGGATCGTCTGAGTGCTGATTACTGCATCAAAAAAATCATTTGGATAAGGAAGTTTGCGATAAATTGAGCCGATTTTTAGATTCGCTTTGACATTTTCTTTTTTCAACCAAGATTTTGTAATCTTGATACCCTGCTTTGCGATATCAATGCCATAAACAACAAATCCCTTTTTGGCAAAATATACAGTATGCCTGCCTGAACCGCAGCCCAAATCTAAGATCCTTTTCACATCGCGATCTTTGAATAGTTTTAAAACTCCAGGGATTTCTTCCCGAATTTTTGTAAAGTACTTCCCCTCTTTTTTGAAAACCTCATTCCATTGCTGCATATCAGATCATCAGCCCTTAAACCTCAGCACAACGAAAAGATGGTCCTTGTCAAAGGGCTCAAGTTTTATCATTTCAAGGATTTCGAAATGCTCAGCCAGCTTCTTTAACACGCGTTCGAAAACTTTCTTCGGCTCAAGCGTAACATCTATGCTCTGGCTCTTTATTGCAATCATTGCTATTCCGTCTTTCTTCAGAAACATCTTCGCATTTGCAATCAGTATCTCATCTTGATCTGGCTGAGCGACATCCTGATAAATCACGTCAACCTTTCCGACTTCTTTATATTCATGCGGTTTTCTTGCGTCTCCATGGATGGGAATTATATTTCCCCTGTGCTCAGCTACTGCAAGCAAGCTTTTCATTGCCTGAGGCGAAATCTCTACAGCGTATACCTCTCCTTCGATTATTATATCTGAAAGATGGGAAACAGTAGTTCCTGTAGACGCACCAAGATAAAGGACCTTTACATTCTTTGCAAATGGAAAAGTCCTCAGCCCTTTTTTCAGCGCAGCGGCGAGCTTGCTCCTGTATGGATTCCATGTTCTGTACTCCCTATCGCTGACACGGCGTAATCGCTCATTATACACCTTTTTGCCTGGAACAAGATTCTGTGTTAATAACTCATGGTCCTCTTCCCAAACACCAGAAAATATTTCTCTCACTCTTCAAGCACCCTTGTTTCGACGCTGCCGGCAGTCATCTTGTTCAGCTTGTCGTAGAATTCTCCCTGCGCACCTGCGAAGATTTCAACAACGACAATAAGGCTGCCATCTGACTGCCACTGCTCTTTCTGTATACCATAGCTTTTTATTGTTCCATAGCACCGGTGCGCATATTGCGGCGGTATTTTCACGGCCACCTTTACCTTCTCAAACTTCATTGGAAGTATAAGCATGAGTTCTTTGACTATCGCAGGTATCTGCTCCCTTGCATCCTTAAACGGGTCTATCTGAATACGCACCTGCTCAAGCGCGCTCTCTATTCTTTGTGGAGGATGGGGCGCCTTCGTTCGCGGGTCTATCGCCTCCCTTGCCAATATTGCAATTATCTGTTTTCTCTTTTCCTCCTGTTTTTTTCTTCTCTGCTCTGTTGTAAGCTGTACTTCTCCCTCCTTAAGCACCAACTCAAGAATCTTCATTATGTCAGTGGTCCCGAAGACCTTTTGGATATCTGATACCTTTGCTCGCTCGCCCTTCTTTGCGTTCTCGTATACCTCCTCTGCAACAAGTATATTCTTTAGGTCTGGCTTCCGTCCTTCCTTGTAGGCATACGCAGCCTCAGGATCTACGTAAAGCTCGAATCGCTTTCCCTCTTTCTCATAAGAAGCGATGATCGCTTTATCAAGCGTCGTCATTCAAATCCCCCTTTGTTTAACTTATTTAAATACTTCTAATACAATATCTTTAAACTTTCCCATTATGGCCGCGGTTGGATTGACCAACTATTTGGACAATGCCCGCGGCCTTATGACCATCTTCTTGAACTTCGTTCAAGTCTGGCCATTCGCTTCGCTCATGGCCACGGTGGTGTAGTGGTTAGCATGGGGGCCTGTGGAGGCTTTTTGTCTTCGGTGTTTCTGAGGGCAAAAACCCTGGAAACGGTATTTGGCTCCTAAGCAGGTGCTTATGACCTAAGGACTGTCTCAGGAGCTAAATACCGTTTGGAAAAAGCCCTGAGGTTTCTTCGGTGTTTCTGAGGGCAAAAACCCTGGAAAAAGCCCTGAGGTTTCTCCTCTGGGTGTGTTGGGCTTTTTGTCTTCGGTGTTTCTGAGGGCAAAAACCCTGCTGATAGCCCTAGACCCGAGTTCGAATCTCGGCCGTGGCCCTTGAACTTCGTTCAAGGCACGCCCGAAAAATTCTCTTATGAATTTCTCGGCTGTGGCCTTAAGTCAGTTTTCAGTTTTGAGCTTTCTGTTTAGCGTCTCAGGACTTAAGGACACATGGGAAAGCTTTTTTCTGCTTTCTCGGCCGTGACATTTTCTTTGTATCCAAAAATTTTCAGTTTGCGTGTTTTTATCCTATTCTTGTTATAAACGACTCAAACTTCTCCTTTTTTAGAGCCATCGTTATCCCTATAGCCGCCACTTTGTCGCGCGCAAGCGCGATACAGCATCCTCCCCCACCGCCACCTGTAAGCTTAGCGCCCAACGCACCAGCATCAAGCATTATTTTTACCATTTTCTCATTCAATTCGTCAGAAACACCAATTTCGGACAGCAGCACCTGATTCTCATTCATCAGCTTTCCTATTTCCTCGAGCTTCCCCTTCTCAATCGCATTCTTTCCTCTGTAAACAACATCGGCAGCCTGAACAGCAAGTTGCACCCAATGATCGGGGTCCTCCTCTTTAAATTTTCTCACCAACTCAACCATCTTTTTCGTTTGGCTAAGCTTTCCTGTAAATCCAACAACTATGTCCATCTTTTTTCCTGCGTTTATTTTTTCGAAATAGCTCTCCCCGCGTCCCTTTCTGAAGATTATTATTCCACCATACGTGGCCATCAAGTTATCAATACCAGAAGGGCTGCCATGAAACGCCTTTTCGCCCTCGTACGCGTATCTGTTCACTTCCTCATCCGTCAGAACGATACCTTTATCCTCGGCCACTGCCCGCACCAGCGCAACGCAAAAGGCAGCTGATGAACCAAGCCCTCCAAATGTTGGAAGGTCTCCGTCTAGATAAACATCGTATTTATCTTTTATGCCCATGGCGTCCAACACCAGTTGTATGCCCTCAAGACTTAACTCAGGTACGATATTCTGTTTTGTTATTATCCTATTTTTTTCAGCTTTTTTAACTTCAACAATCGCAGAGTTATCTATTCCTGCCGCTATTGCAGGCACGCTGTGAACAACAAAATGCTCTCCAAAAAGAATAACCTTTCCTCTTCCTACACCTTTTCCCATGTCTACCCTCCTTTATTTTGCGCTTTTTGTGTGCGCAATGCACTTACTTAAATTTTTAGATTTCATTGTTTTGATGGCCTTCCCCTTGGTCTTCTGACCTTAAGCTCTTGGTGAGCAGCCGTGAGCATTTCAACGCTTGCGTGCGGATTATAGCCAAGCGCTGTTAAGCTTTTCACAACAAGATAAGCATTCGTAGTCTTATCGCTGCCCATCATCCCGTCCAACTTAATCAACAAATCCGCAGCATTTTTGAACGACTTTCTGATCTTCTTTTTATTCGCATCTCCATTATTTTTCCAGACATCTATCTCTCCTGTTTTGTTGCAAAAGTAAAATGCTTTTCTTACTCCAGTCTCCACAATGCTGGAAAGAATCCCTGAAATTTCCCAATCTTCAACCCCCTCAACAACAAGTTTTTTTATTGCAATCCATTCCTTGTATTTTCCAATAAAGACGATCTTCTCCTCGATGGGCTCGCTTTCTCCTTCGAGGCTTGCTTGGACCTCCGGCAAGAGGGGAACGCCAGCGTTTGTGAGTGCTCTATTGAAAAAATAACTCTCTGCAGCAGGCATCAATAATTTGTCCTTAACCGTTGTCTCCAACTGTTTCTGCGTATCGCTTTCGCGTAAATAAGCTGCAACCGCTAAAAGGCCTTCTCCCACGCCTTCTACCAATTTTTCTACCTTCTCGCAATCTACCCCTGAAAACCTGTAAGCGTACGGCTCTACTCTGCTGACTATCTCACAGAGCGCGAACGCAACATCCCTCTCGGTTGCTCTACTCAGATCATACCTAACTCCGTATTCAAATTCTTTGTACTTACCCGAAAATAGAATCTCTTCTTTTCCCACCATAACAATCGTTAGAAGTATAAAAAATAAGATTAATAAATCGCACGCAAGCTAGAAAAGCAGAAGTGTCACAAAACTGCTGCAATGAGATAGCCAAGTAGACCCATGAAAAATGCAATAAGCGAGAGACTACGGGATTTTCTGTACTCCCCTTTCAATGCGTAGAAGACATTTGCAACGATCAGAGTATTTCCCAGCGTTACAAAAAAGTAAGACAACAACGTGCCTCTCAAGCCAGAAACAAATGGCAAGTAGGTAAGTGGAATGAATGCCATATAAAGAAGAAACGCAATAGCAAGCGACTGCTTCCTTCCGATTAAGATTGGAAGTGTTTTAGCGCCTCTAGCTACAAGATCACCATACACGTCCTCCACAGATTTTATTATTTCTCTGGCCAAACCTGCTATAAAAGCGAGGATAAAAAGAACGAAGTTAGGTGGAAAGATAACTTGAGAGACAACGAAATTGCCGAAGATGAATGGTATTCCCATGGTAAGGGCGATGTAGCCGTTCCCAACAAGTGGAAGCTCTTTTAACTTGAAATTGTAGGCAATAGCAAGGATGTTAAGAGAAATAGTTATGATAAATACAACAGCATTGATAAAATAAGCTAGAAAGGATGAAAGAAGCAACATAGAGATGGAGAGTAAAAGTGCAAATCGCGGTGAAAGTGTTCCAGCAACCAGAGGCCTATCGGTCCGTTTGTTTGCTCTATCTGCTTCGACATCCACGTAATCATTCAACGCAAATGCACCCATTTCGCTAAACACCGGTATTAGAATGGAGAGCAACAAAATGCCATAAGGCGGAACGGTGCCGGTAATTATCTCACCTATGAAGACTGCCGCGGCAAACATCAGCCCATGTTCAATTCGTGTTAATCTTGCGATCTCCTTCAAAATGTTCATTTACTCACCGATTATTTTTACGAGAACGCGCTTACTTCGCTGACCGTCAAACTCGCAGTAAAAAATCTGCTCCCACGGGCCGAGGTCAAGCTTGCCATCTGTTATGGGCATGACAACCTGATGGCCCATGAGCTGGCGCCAGATGTGCGCAGCAGCGTTGTCTTCACCTACATTGTGCTCGTATCTACCTTCGTAAGGCACGAGCCCTTGCAGAACACGGATAAAATCGCGTTTTAGCCCCTCCTCGTCATCGTTCACGATTACCGCTGCTGTAATATGCATAGGATTCACGAGCACGATGCCTTCCTTCACTCCGCTTCTCTTTATCGCGTCCTGTATCTTTTCGGTTATGCGAACGAATTCGATGCGATTTCGTGTATTGAATGTGAGATACTCAGTATGCGATTTCAGGAAACCACCCTAACAAACATATGACGAGTATATGGATGGAAATAGATTTAATAAACTCTCGGGAACGACGAATGGTTTCCAATCTCCAGTTCTGCGCATCTCGCGTTTGCCGCAGCTGACCTTGCAGCTGTCCATACGGGAACGGCGTTCTAGTTCTATGGCCCTCTGAACGTCCCATTTAGATGGACGTTGGTTTTGCGTTCTGAGGTGTCCCGTTTTGCCTTCCAAAATTCTGTTTTTCTTCTTTAATGTGCCTCGAAGAACGGTATCGCTCTATTTTGAGGCCTTGCGCAGGGTCTCACCAAGGTCTAGACCGTCAAGGGACGCAACACGCTAAACTTCATTTAAATGAAGTAAAAGACAAAATTACAAAAGCAAGGAATAAGAAACTTTATCTGAGCATTTTACAGAATGCGACGGGAGTAAGCTGGAATGAACTTAGGGTAAGGGCAGGCAAGGAACTCAAAGAACAGCTCGATTCTAATCTGTTTACATTCGCACTCAACAAACTCATAAGGTGTTCGTTTTTAGAAAAGAAGAATAATAAGTATTATTTAGCCGATCCGCTATTATTAAAAGCCTCGTTTTTGGTTGCGAAGCAAATAGGATGAGAAGTCAAGCAACCCGGTTGTTCTACGTGCTGAAGAAGGTGTCCGTTGTTCGTTTCGGCGTGCAATAAGGTATTAAAAGTTACTCATACTCCCTGTGAGTAACTCATACCCCCTGCGAACCTTCTTAGAAACACGTTGGCAGGAATACATTATTTTGACCCGAGTTTGGATTTGGCCGCGGTTGCGCTGTTTGTCCCTGTATTGTAAATTCTATCGAATTTCCAAACAGGCCAAAATTTATGAAGTTTTGTCCTTGCTGCGAATATCGTATGGGTGAAAGTATTCGAGCAAATGAAGTCCTAGCTCTGACAAACTAAAGCACTATTTCAGACCGCACGTCAATCTTCATCGCCATAAGGCTCAGCGATCACCTTTGTCATCATCGATGTGATTTTATCACCATTACCATTTAAAATAATTTTGATGCATAAAATGGATAAATGGGGGGTATTTAATGAGGAGGATGTACTACTTAAGCCCAATTGAGGGTAGAAAAAGAGGCAAATGCTTTATATCCGCTAACGGTCAGAGTTATAATATTAAAAGCATAATTGAGATGCTTGAAAAACCAGAAGGGCAGGTAACAGCGTTGTCGCTTCTTAAGAATACGCAGGTGGTGCTTGCGTTTCTTGGGGCATACCATCCATCAGAAAGTGTTCGGGGAATAGCCTTATCACTTTTGAAAGAGCGGTATTGGTTGGCAGCAGTCGTAAAATTTTCACCTTATCATGACTCTATTGACCATGCATGCAAAAAACTTGGAGAGATGATTGAGGAACTTGATGAAAAAACATGTAGTCTGGTAGCGTGCTACTCTAAAGAGACAAAAGATATAGAAAAAGCGCTGGAAAGAGCTAAAAAACTCATTTCTGAGGGAAAAATAGTAATAATACCTGAATACGAAGCAAATCCATTTTTGACGCGCATCACTCCCTTAGAAGAAATGAAAGAGAACAAAGTTATATGCAATCTCGTTACGACACCGAAAGATCTGATAGTTCATGTAATAAAGTTTGTAGGGGCGCGTGAAGAAAAGGTGAAAAATAGAAAAAATTTATACTCTTCGGATATGCTCGAAAAAATTCTGGAGAACGAGATGTAAATTTAAAATAAAGTGCCACATGTACAAATTCTGAAACGCGTCACATGCCACGCATGTCGAAAAGAAAACTATAAAAATTAGCTTGAATAATTCAGTGTTAACAATACATTGTCCTAGGTGTCCCCCATGAGCGATGGCATGTTCAAGGAGTTCAGAGAGCATTCAATAGCAGAATTCTTCAAGAAGAATCGACAGATGCTCGGCTTTACTGGCCCCACTCGTTCATTTACTATGATTATCCACGAATTTGTAACAAATTCTCTTGATGCATGCGAAGAGGCTGGAATACTTCCAGAAATCTATGTGGAAGTACAGCAACTTGGAGAGGAGCACTATCAGATCGCTGTGAGGGACAACGGACCAGGTATTCCAGAAAAATATGTAGGAAAGGCGCTTGGAAAGATGCTTGCTGGGACAAAGTTCCATCGGTACATCCAACAACGCGGTCAACAAGGAATCGGAGCAAGCGGCTGCGTTATGTTTTCCTACTTAACTACCGGAAAACCTGTCAAAGCAATTTCCTGCTACGAGGGCGTCCGCAAGGAATACGAAATCGGTATTGATTTAAAGAAAAATGAACCGATTGTAAATAAACTCAGCGAAGAAAAAATAGAGGGTCACGGATTAACTGTGATATCCGAGTATAAAGAAATAAAATATGAAAAAAGTAACAAAGGTCCTTTCGAGTATCTAAGGCGAACTGCGCTTGCAAATCCACACGCGACTATCACGCTCAAAGAACCAACAGGCGAGGTAACCACCTTTCCTCGCTCTATCGATAGAAATCCGCCGCGACCGTTTGAGATAAAACCTCATCCGCTTGGCATAAGTGCTCACGACCTCCTCGAGTTTTCCCACTATTATGCAAAAAACTATAGAAAGCTATCTGCAATGCTACAGGAGGTTTTTTCCAGAGTAAGCGCAGCAAAGGTTGCAGAACTGCGCGCGCTAGTTCCAGAAGTTAATTTTGATAAGAACCCTGGTGAGATTACATGGGAGGAAGCTGAGAAGATAATAGCTGCGTTTAAGAAAGTAAAGTGGATCTCGCCATCGACAGATGCCCTTGTACCGATAGGAAAAGAACAAATAGAACTTTCATTCAAGAACATCTTCAATCCAGAATACCTCGTGGTAACAGAGAGAAGTCCAAAGGTTTATCGAGGAGGTATTCCGTTTATGGTAGAAGCAGGCATTGCATACGGAGGTGGAATAGCAACAGCTGAAAAGAAGGGCGAGATAATGCGATTCGCAAATCGTGTCCCGCTTTTATTTGACACGTCTGGATGCGCAATAACCGAAACTGTAAAAAGCATCGACTGGGGAAGGTATAATCTAAAGAACTTCGAAGAGGAGCCGATTGTTGTTCTCGTGAATTTTGTAAGTGTTTACGTACCCTACACGAGCGCAGGAAAGCTTGCAATATCAAGCGAGGAAGATGTTGTAGACGAGATAAAAAATGCTGTTATGGAAGCTGCTAGGGGAATGCAGCACTACATCTCCGGAAAGAGAAAGAGTATGGAGTTGGCTACAAAGAAAAAAGTTATTCTCCGCTACGTTCCACAGCTTTCCTCAGATATAGCAGAACTTACTGGAGAAAAAAGGGAAAAGATAGAAAAAAAACTTATGGAGATAGTAGAAGCAAAATACTCCAACGAAACAGAGGAAGAGAAAGAAGAGGATGCTGAGGAGAAGAGAGAGGAAATCGAGGGAGATTTAAATGAGTGATGATGCTGCACTAAAAAAGCTTGAAGAACTTGGAAAAAGAATCGCAAAAGAAATAGAGAGTGGCAGAAGTCCAAGTTTTGAAACTGCGCTGAGAACAAGAGCGAACACTATCTTTGACGAAGGCATAGGCTGCCTAAGACTCGGTGAAAAGACAGAAACACGAAAATTCCTGAGTATGGCGCAAGCAAGGACATTTATGCAAACTATTGCTATCGCGGCGAAAACAAGAAAATTCATTAGAGAGGGCCTTCACACATCAATAAGAGGACTATTCTACCAGTTGAAGTTTTCGCTCGGTGAGGACCTGGATGAAGAACTTTTCTCCGAACAATCCGAATCGAATGCTATGCTGGAAGATTTAGAAGCCGCACTAAATGTAAAACGGGAAGACCTTCACTTGACTACTGATAGAAAGGGATTCGTCGCAGGACGTATGGTGCTTAAGGATAAATTTGGTGGCGAAGAAACAACCATAGACTGCTCAAAACAAGGAAGAAGCGGGTGGTCAATCCCAAGTGATGTAGACAATGATATGGAGATACAAAAGGTTGATGCAGAATATGTACTCGTAGTTGAAAAGGATGCGCTTTGGCAAAGACTTAATGAAGATAAATTTTGGAAAAAGGAGAATTGCCTTCTGATTACTCCAAAAGGACAATCGACACGAGGCACAAGAAGGCTGCTAAGAAAACTTGCTGATATGAAACTCCCAATCTACTGCCTCATGGACTGTGATGCTTGGGGATGGTACATATACTGGACTATAAAAACTGGTAGTATGAACCTTGCATATCTGGGTAGAAATTTCGCAGTTCCAGAAGCAAAATTCATTGGCGTTACAATGAGTGATATAGAGGAATTCGATTTCTTGAAGAAGCTAACAATAAACACAAAAGAAGTAGACATAAAAAGGGCAGAAGAAATGCTTGAGTATCCATGGATAAATAGGCACAAGGAATGGGTTAAGGAACTTAAGCTTGTACTTAAAACAAAAAAGAAGATTGAACAGGATGCTCTTCAAGGCCAAAGGCTTACATTTGTTGGGGACTATATAAATGAAAAGATAAAAAAGAAGAAGTGGCTGCCTTAGTGTGGTTGCCGGATACTCAATGTTCCTATTGCCTCGTTCATCTATTTTTTAGTTGAAGGGCCCGTTGCATAGTAGTTACTCTGTCTATTTGGTCTTTTCTCTTCTTATTCCTCTGTTCTACATTGTTTAGAAAATCGTAATATTTGTCCCAACGCTCTTCTTGTTTTGTTATCTGCTTGACCTCCGCAACGGAATTTTTTTCGGTTTTTAACAATGCGTGTTCAATGTTGCCAATCTTTTCCCCAACGCCACTCTTTTGCCGTGCTTCTTTTTCTTTAGTAGTTTGGTTGTGTACATTCTCATTGGCCCTACATTTCTCTATTGAGTTAGCCAACAACATAAAAGCTGGCATTCCAAACGCAAGCATGGTTAATCTAAAAACCTTCTTAGCTGCCACATCAGAGGGCGTAGACCAAACATCTGTTTCTGTATTCATGTTGTCATCGTTCAAAAAGACCACCCCTACCTATTCTCTCCTTTATAGATTCCAGCATAAAGGGCTTCTGATTTCTCAGTCAACCGTATAAAAACAAGCTGACCTATCTTTGCATTTTTTTTAAGCGTTATGCCATGTGGGTTGTAAACAACAAGAAGGGCCTCGCTCCTTCCTTCATACCCAGGATCCCAAAGCGCGCAGTTAAGCGTCGCACCACACCGCAACAGCGATGAGCGTGGAAGGCAAATAGCTGCTACATCATGCGGTATCTTTACATACTCATTAAAGATCACTTTGTAGGAGCCTGCAGGGAGGGATACCTGGTCATCTTTAAATACAATCGGTATCGTTTCGCTTATTCGCCTTGTTGAATTATCAAAATCTATCTGCCCTGCTGAATGAAACTGCCTTACTTCTCTGAGTGTTATATCAACTCCTGCGGGCTGGAATTGCGAGTCGGATATTACATCACTTATATGCTGCAAAAGATGTTGCCTCGGAAGAATCATGATGGATTAATAGTTAATAACATTTTAAATGGTTTTATGTAAATCCAGTTCATGCGAAAAAAGAAAGTCGTTCTAACAGGTGGCGTTTTTGATATCTTGCATGCAGGTCATCTTTACACGCTTCGACAGGCAAAAAAATACGGCGATTATCTTGTTGTTGTAGTCGCAGGGGATAGGCATATAAAGAAAAAAGGACGAAAACCGATTCATTCACAGCGTTATCGTGCCATGATGGTATCTGAGCTAAAGCCGGTTGATAAGGTTATCCTTGGTGGAAAAAATCCAGAGAAAATTGTTAAAAAAATAAAACCCGACGTCATTGTCTACGGCTATGACCAGAAGCCTTTTATAAAACCAAAGGGCGTTCGGATAGTAAAACTAAGAAAATACATCGAAAAAGAATCGCTTAAAACAAGTAAGATAATAAAAAGACTTGGGATATAAGGCAAACAGGGTGATAGAATGGAACTCAAAGTTGTTGGTATAGAGATTCCTGCTGACTGCAATGTTATACTTGGTCAAACGCATTTTATAAAATCAGTAGAGGATCTTTACGAAGCACTCGCAGAAAGTAGCAGTGCACTGAGGTTTGGAATAGGATTCTGCGAAAGTTCTGGCAAATGCCTTGTAAGAAGCGAGGGAAATGATGATGAGTTGATTGCGCATGCGGAGAGAGAAGCGCTGAAACTTGGATGCGGACATTCATTTATAATATTCATAAGAGGCGGGTATCCAATAAGCGTTCTTAATAGAATAAAGAACGTAAGCGAAGTCTGCAATATATATGCCGCGACTGCAAATCCTCTACAGGTTGTTGTAGCAGAAACAGAAAGTGGTCGCGGTGTTCTTGGTGTAATAGACGGCAGTAGGCCAGTTGATATAGAAAAAGAAGAAGACAAAAAATGGAGAAAAGAGTTTCTTAGGAAGATAGGATATAAAAGATAAAACTGCGTGATTACTGCGTCAGTTGTCTATAGAAAGAAAGAATGTTCAAAACAAATACAAGTATTAATAGTATTGTAAAAAGTATCAAACCTGTTTTTGCAGTTAGGTAAATGTTGTTTCCATTGATACTGCTGTCTCTATTATAAAACCTGCAGCGTTGCTCATGCTGTCCGCGCTTGAGCTCATAGATGTTATTACTTCTTGAGGCATATAAGGAATCATGCCGAGAGAGTGCGCAAGCGAACTTGTTGCTAACGCTACCCCCTCAAGTGCACTTGCGCACGAAGTCAGCGCCGAAGAGCACCTTTAATCTCTATCATGGAAAGGTTTAAACAGAAATCATTAAATCGTTTCTGCAAGCGGTGGACGCCACGGTTCTCATTTCCTAGCGAAAACAAGATAGGCAGTATGCATTAGCCCAAAATGCTTTGGCCTAGTGCCAAAACTGCGAATGTCGTAATCGCGAACAATGCACTCGGTCATAAAAACATCTCTAAAATTTGCTCTCAGCGCAAGCACAAGCGCCTTTGCCTGCTCTATGTTCAAGCAGTGCGCTGCAAATGTTCCATCTTTCTTAAGCGCTGCATAGGCACGCTCCACCACATTTTCAGCATCCGCGATATCACAAAAAACAAGGTCTACATCTCTTTCATCAAAGTTAATAAGCGCATCTGCCTCTTTCAGAGTTACGTTCTCCAATCCTGCTTTCTTTATATTCTGTTTAGCAAGCTCTGCAAACTCTTTTCTTTTTTCGTAAGTAATCACTTCCTTTGCAATGTTCGCAAGCTGAACGGTCATAAAACCAGAACCGGTACCAAGCTCTACAACCTTTGAGTTCCTTCCTATGCCGCTGTAAGCTATCACAATGCCTGCATCCTTTGGAAGAACAATCGCAGGACCTCCGCGTTTCAGATTCTCGAGCATTTTAGGAAAATGAAAATCCGGTTTATTCATTTCATCACGTTTATTATTTGTAAGCGCTTTTCATCTAGGATATGTAGGAGGAGGCGAGGGAGACGGCGTATAGGAAGGTGAATCTGGTGACCATGGCGGCCTATAGAATGGTGACTCTGGTGACGTAGGTGGAGGAGTCAGAGGAGGTTGGTGATAGCTTGGGGAAGACGATTCGCAGGGATCATCTATAAACACCGTAGGAAGACAGGCAAGACTGCCGCCGACAAGGGCGCCGCCGAGCGCACCTAGCCCGCCGGATATCACTCTAGAATTTTTATCTTTCTCTGGAAGCCCGCAAACGGGCCCCATCACGGCTGCACCAACATCTACACCAACACCACATATTACATCTGCTGCAATTTTTTTCTTACTACAATCTGACTGAACACTTACAGCTGTGAGGATGGCTGTCGCACATGCGTTACATAACATTCCCATGACAAATGCACTCACAACAATACCGCTTCTTAAATCTCTAAATGAATCAACAAGACATTCCTTAGATTTAAATGCTCTGCATGGTTGCTTGTTTGATATCCTTTCCGTATACATAATTCTTTTCACGGTTCTTCACCTCGCAACGCGAACCTTATTTTTTAATTTTTCCGCAAGTAGTTCGTCTTTCAGCGCAAGTATTTCAATCGCAAGAAGGGCTGCGTTCTTTCCATTATCTATCCCAACCGTTGCAACAGGTACTCCAGATGGCATTTGCATCATGGAGAGCAGCGCATCAAGCCCGTCAAGCTTCACGTTCACAGGTACGCCGATAACTGGTTTTGTTGTCCTTGATGCAACAACACCAGGAAGAGCCGCGCTCAGCCCTGCAATAGCTATAATTACATCTGCACTCGTACCTTTCACAAGCGCATCAACCTTCTCTGGGTTTCTGTGAGCAGATGCAATCTCGTATCTATAAGTAACGCCAAACTCGTCAAGTGTATCGATCGCTTTTTTGGCTATCTCCTCATCACTCTTGCTTCCGCAGATTATTAGAACTCGCTCCATGAAATAAAGATAGATGGATAAGTTAAAAAACACTGACTAAAGATACGACTTTTTGCCATATCGCTTAAGTGCATGCTCCAGTATCTCATTTATCAGTTGTTCATAAGTATAACCGGCAGCGTAGGTTGCCTTTTGAAATTTTTACGATGTTGGGATTTAGACTAAGCAGCGCGTTATCCTACTTTCCAGCTTTTTGCTCGTCTTTGCATGACAGAGTTTGAGATGAAAAAGGTAGCTTTTTTCCTTACAAGTTCAAGCACCTTATAAGCATTGCTTCTTCTAAATGAATCGGTGATATAATGGTAGAAACGAAATATGTTGTCGAACGCAACACTGCGTTCCTAATGGTTCTGCTCACTGCGATTGTTGTCGCAGGAGCGACGTATATAATTACTTTCTGGCAGGCTGGTGGCGCGCACATTTTTCCAGCAGTTGTGCCGGCCCAAAATTGCTCAAATACAAGCGAGGAAGTGCCGAAGATATCTGTCAACGGCGAAGCTGCGCGAGTTGTAAAACCTGACCTTCTTATTATAGGCTTAACCATAGAAACAGAGAACGAAACCGCTTCACTTGCAGAAGCAGCAAATGCAAAGGCAACCGCTGCGCTCAAGGCAGCGCTTCTTGCACGTGGTATAAAGGAAAGCGAAATACAGACCACTTCTTACTATACGTATCCGATATATAATGACAGTTGCTGGTGCCCACCATGGCCGTGCAAGGGCGATGTATGCCCGGTATACGAAACCGCAGGTGGCGAAGGCATTGCTGTCGAAAGCGAGATGTATCCTATTCCACCGCCTTATCCATGCGAATGTAACCGTGAGATAATCGGGTACAGAACAACGCACTCAATAATGATAAAGAGCGAAAACATCAGCGTTGGTGGCAGTGTAATTGACGGAGTAGCTGATGTAACCAGCACGAGATTCGATTACTTTTATTTCTCACTGAAGGAGCAGACCAGGATAGATATAGAAAACGAACTTATCGCAGATGCTGCAAAGGCGGCAAGGAAAAAAGCAGAAAGTATCGCGACAGGTTTGGGTGTGTCTCTCGGCAGAATCGTTTTAATACAGACAGATTACTACCCACCCTATTATCCTTACGGCTATGTTGAGTCAAAAATGCCAACCATCGAAGATGGAGCGAGAAGATCTGCAGAGATATTCCCCCAAGACCTTACACTGAGCAGCCATGTATACGCTATTTATGAGATAAAGCAATGATTTTTTTCCTTTTATTTTTTCAACTTAAATTAATAACACTTATAAATGCTTTTTTGTCATCGTTTAATCATAAAGGTGTGATTATGGTTAGGGCGTACTCCAAAAAAAGAAGGCATATACTATTCGAAGTAGCACCTCCACAGAGCGAACAAGAAACAAAATCAGTTCTCTATCGAGAGGGGCTGAAATTCTTTGGGGAGTATGGTATGTCGTTCGCCCAATTCAGGCTTTCTGCGTACGACGAAAAAACAGGACGGGGCATACTAACAGTAAGCCGCGACTACGCACATCTCATTCCAGGGTTTCTTGCGCTGATAGAGCACCCACGGATAATCGCGTTAAAAACAAGCGGAATAATGCGCAAACTTGGAGCTACCGACCAAAAACAACCTCAATGACATCTCTGTGCCTTAGTTTGTAATCAGCACCAAGCGCCTTTTTGGTCCTCACATCTATAGCTCGAATAAACTTCTCTGCCATTGTGCTATGAATTGAGGCAGCCAGATCAAGCGCAGTAGAGCCTGGCTTCATGAGAAAACAATCCGGGAGTACATTCCCCTTATCATCAGTAAGCTTTGCTGAGTTCGCAACAGGAAAAACTGCGATGTAATTCAAAAAGTTAAACACCGCTGTGTTCAGAGCTTTTTGTACGCCTGTTCCACCGGCTTTCTTGATATAACCTTTAAGAAATTCCATTGCCCTTCTCTGCTGCTCATCAAGTTCTCTTACTATCTCAAAATCAGCATCTCCTGGAAGGTACTTTATAAAGCCATGCTTTGCAGCTTCCTTTAAAGCTATCTCCGCTTCTGAAGAACACGGGATAATAAGATGCTCCGGAAACTCTTTTAGAAGACGCTGGTAGTTTGCATACGCACCCGGAAGGTCGCATTTGTTTGCGACAATAATTAACGGCTTTCCTATCTTTCGCATTATTCTTGCAAATCCCATTTTCTCCTCTTCGCTCCAGCTGTCCAGAGTTTTCTCTCTCAGATTGAGTTGACCCAGTGCTTTTACTATTGCATCCTTGCGTATTCCAAGCCCTGCAAACTGATCACACAGAAGTTCCTCGTTTTTCTTTCTTTTGCTTTCTTTCAAAAGCCTTTGCCAGTTATTGTCTAGAATACCCTTGAGCCAATAATCTAACTCCTCTTCCAAAAAGCGAATGTCATTGGCTGGATCATAACTACCGAGCGCAACCTTTTCACCGTTCTCATTTGTAGACCCACTTGCATCCACAATATGAATAAGCACATCTGCCTGTCTGAGGTCATCGAGAAATTTATTACCCAGCCCTCTCCCTTCATGCGCGCCAGGAACCAGACCAGCTACATCAAGAAGATCAACAGAAACAAATCGTCTTGAATTTATGCAGTATCCGCTTCGCGGATTGCATCTTATGCCAAAATCCTTGTCTACGCATTCAACCTCTACATATCCGATAGCATGATTTGGTTTTATTGTTGTAAACGGTCGTGGAGAGCGCTCGACAACAACGCTCGTGGCTGCCATAAAAAAAGTACTCTTTCCTGTAGAGGGCTTTCCAACTATACCTATTAGCATAGCGTTGGATTAGTTGCAAAAGATTTTTATTTGGAATTTTGTATTCACTTCGTCATGCTGAGAGGAAAAGAACAATTGCTAAGACTGCTATTGCTCTATTCACTGTGGGTTGGTGCCAATGTATTCTCTGGGAGCCTTCTTTATCTATACTTCAAACATGCAGGAATGAGTAATTTTGACTTGCTCACTTCCTTTATTTTTTGGCCTGCAGCAGCAATTTTTCTCGTTCTTCTTTTAAATAAGAGAATGGAAGGCGACCATAGATTCTACATGGGTATAGCAATTTTCCTCATGGCGCTCTCGTATATCGCACTTGCACTTTTACCACCAACAAAAGAGCTACTATTTTTTAGCACCTTTATTCTTGGACTTACTTGCCTTCTCTTTTGGGTTCCGTTTAATATCATGTATTTTGAACAAGGCGTGGAACAAGCCGCAACCTCGAGCAGCATTTATTTTTCGATGTCTCCTTTTCTTGGACTTCTGCTACCTGTCGCAAGTGCGGTAGTAGCAGAGGTTTTTGGATTTCAAATACTTTTCATCCTATCTGCGCTACTGTTCTTAATCATCTTTCTTGAGCTGAAGGCGATCAAAAAACGTGGATACAGTTACAGTGCGGCGGATGGTATAAAGGAAATAAAAGGTTTTAGAACGCTGATATTTACGGAGGGCGTTTACGGAGGCGGGACAACAGCAGCAATCACGATCGTAACGTTGCTCTTTTTTACCAAACCGCTCGAACTTGGTGGTTTCATTGCCATTACTACCATCTTTTCTATCATAGCGTCCTTCTTTGTTAGCAAACTTTCAGATAAGGTAAGAAAACGAAGAGTCTATATAATCTTGTTTGGAAGTGCGCTCGGACTCATAACCATCTTTACAGGATTTGCAAGCAATGCAGCATTGTGGTTCACAGCGAATGCGGGCAGAAACTTTTTTATAAATCTATTTAATCCTTTCACAACTGCAATATTGCTGGACAACAAGAGAGACATTGACAAAGTCATGCTCGCTAGAGAATTGATACTTAACATCGGGAGATTGGTAGGAATTGTGCTAGTGCTGTGTCTTTATATCTTGTTCTCAAATATGTTCATTCCGTTCGTGGTGCTTGGGCTGCTTATATTAACTTACCCGTTTATTGTTTGGTTAAAAGGAAAAAAACATATTCACGTTGAGTGATGCGATGATTGTTGTCTTTCGACTCAGTCATAGGCTCCCGCGCGATGAGCGAATTACAACCCATGTTGCTCTTGTTGCACGGGCATTCGGTGCTGATGGGATGAACTACTCAGGCCAGCGCGATGCGGGCCTGGAATCAAGTGTCTCAAGACTTGCGCAGCGTTGGGGAGGTGATTTTTTCATCGAGTATAAAGAGAAATATCTAAATGCGATAAAAGGATACAAAGAGAAAGGATTTACTATCGTTCATCTTACAATGTATGGTGTCCCTCTGCCAGAAGCGTTTCAAAACATCGAAAAAGCAGAAAATCTATTGATTATTGTTGGGAGCGAGCGCGTACCAAAAGAGATTTACGATGTGTCTGATTTTAACATTGCAATAACAAGTCAGCCCCACAGCGAAGTTGCTGCACTTGCTATCTTTCTCGAAAAACTGAAAAGCGGCAAACAGCTTGAGCGTGATTTTGACAAACGCTTTGGGGGCAGATTGAGAATAAAACCAAGTGAGCGAGGGAAGGTCATCGAAGGTGGATTACCCTGATGGTATAACCCTTGCTATTATTCTACCTGTTATTGTATGATTATCGCCACAGCCAGGTCCAAGTTCAGGCGCACAGGAGGCGTACTTCACCCTCACTGTAAATTGCTCTAATTCGTTGCTGGGTAGCTGCCCCTCAGAGAAACTACCAATAAACGTTTCTTTGTCCCCGCTTTCGATTGTTACCTCTCTGCTTAGACCATTAAAGGATGTAGTGCCATCTGAACGAAATACCTCGACTGAAACAATTCGTATTCTATAGGCGAAGCCATTTAGGAGTTCCAGGGATATTTTTGTCTGGTCATCAGTATTATAAACTGCGGCTCTGCATTGAAGATTTGTACCAAGCTCACACCTCTCGGATATTAAAAAGTTCGGCGTAAGCATTCCGCTGCCCAATATAATAGTAATAACAACCACAAGTGCAAACAATGCCCAACCGTAAGTTGTGATATATTCCGCTGTTGACTGACCCTTCATAGTTCTCATGGCTTTCATGGTTCTCATGGTTTTCATTATAACACATACTATTAAATTAATTGCGGAGAAAGAAGAGAGCATATCAATAAAAGAGGGATTCTATGGAAAGAGTAAAGACAGGCATAGCTGGTTTGGATGAGATGATTAATGGTGGAATACCAAGAAGGCGACACATTGCTATCTATGGCGGTCCTGGTTGTGGAAAAACATCATTTGGATTTGAGTTTGTCTATCGTGGGGCTCAGAACGGTGAAAATGGAATTTATATAACACTCGAGGAGACAGCGGATGATATCATGGAAAATATGAAAAATACATTTCCAATGCTCACCGACGTGCCGAAGATGGTAAAGGATAAAAAGATAGAGATTATAAAACCAGAAAAGTTCGAACTTGAAGAAATAGCCAACATCATAGAAGAGAGAATTACTGAGAATGATGTTAAAAGGGCCGTCATAGACTCTGCGACCATGATACGAATGTCCTTTGGTACCGACCTCGAATACAGACAAACGCTCTTTGAATTTCTTTCGTTGTTGCGAAACCTTGATTGTACAACGATGACCACAGTAGAGGCGTCGACCGCTGTGAAAGCAGAGATGCATTATGATATAGAGCACTTTGTGATGGACGGCATAATAAACCTTTACAATCTTGACCGAGAGGATAGAAGAATACGCGCGCTTGAAGTATTCAAGATGCGAGGGACAGACCACTCACGCGACCTTGTACCATTTAAAGTTACTCCTTCTGGGATAAAAGTGTATGTTGGTGAGAAAGTTTTCTGAGATGTGAAATAAGGTAAGAATTTAAAAATCAATATGATTAATATTGAATGAAAAAATATTTAGCAAAGGTGACCACATGGGATTTTTTGACAAAATTTTTGGAAAGGAAAAGACAGAGGTGCCAGACTTGGCTGAGCTTTTGACAGCAGAAGGCGATGTAGTTAATCCGCCGGCTGATTTTTATGTTAAAAGGGTTGATTTGAGAAACGAGGGTGACAGCGATCTGGTTGTGAAGGAACTGAGCGAAAAGAATATAATAATAATGAATGTCACGCCCCTGTCAAAGCAGCCAAACAGACTGAAATCTATAATAGCAAAACTCAAGAATTACACGACAAAGACGAATGGCGATATTGCACTCCTAACCCCGGAAATGGTACTTCTTACACCTGCCAATGTGAAGATTGTAAAATCAAAAAAGAAGGCTGCCGGACTTACAAGCTAACTTGCTATAGTTTTCCACCAACTACTGCCTTAATTTTTTGTTTCTCTTTCTTTATTGGGTTGAGCGTTGCGGATTCCGTTCCCTTTTTATCCTTCTCGGTGACGCTTGCGCTGCTATCGATGATGGAGAGCAGTATCTCCCCAAAGAGCTTCTCTTGGTAGATGTCGATAATGTTATTTTGAGCGAGATGAAGAATGGATAGAAGAGTGTAGATAATCTCTACATTCGTTTTTTCATGCAATATACTTGAAAATGTTGCAAATCCAGTCTCGTCTACATTTTTTCTTACTCGCGCCAGAACATCAGCCATTCTTTTCTCTATATCCTCCCCTTCAACATTTAAATCGATTATTTCAGTTATGGAACCACGAGGGATTCGTTTTATTTCTGCCGATTCGTATTTAAGTACACGCTCCATCTCTGCTATTAGTTCCTCAAGTGTTACTGGCCTCTTTGGAGGAATGCGGCTTACAAGCGAAAGATGCGGAAGCTCAAAAGGTTCTTGAACATCCTCGACAACAGATACTGGTTGCTCAACCGGAGGGCAGGTAAAGTATCTTAAATAATCACTCTTGAATTTCAAAAGTATGGCAGCTGCGAGTATAACATTAGCGTGAATACTGAGATCAAGCGCGCGCATCTGTTTTACCCGCGCCATGAACTCGTCTGCAATCTGCACAATGTCGATATCCCACGGGTCTATCTTATTTTGCTCTATCAGCTCAAGAAGTATCTGCTTCCATGTGGGTTTAACTACTATCTTCTCTATATACGCCATGCCTGCGGTCGCCATGCTTCTCTTTAATAATCTAATTATTTTATATATCTTATGGATTATGGAATTGCTACTCAGTTGGATAGTTGGCTGGTGAGAAGATGGAGATAAAGGAGACGCTTGTTTTGGATAGCAGCGAGCCGCTTTCCAAGGCGCTCGGTGGGATTATGGATACTGGAACAGCAGTCATAATAACGAAATCAGGGAGGTATTACGGTATAATAGATGACCGAAGCGTGAGATTGGTTGGTGACAACCCTCTAAAGGTGAAATGTGAAACAGTTGTTGTCAAACCACCAGTAATCAGTCCGGAAAGCAGCATCTGGGAAAGAGCAGATGCTTTTCTTCTAGGTCGATTCAAGGCATTGCCTGTTGTGGATGAGAAGGAAAAGCCGCTTGGGGTCATAACACGTGTGGAGGTGCTAAAGGAACTTAAGTCGCTTGGCATTCTTCCTAAGTTATCTGTCACAAATATAATGAAGAGCCCTGTCTACACGATAGAAGAACGAGAACGCGTTGGGGAAGCGAAAAGGAGAATGAAAGAGTACGGGACAAAACGGCTTATCGTAACGAGAAATGGTGTGCCTGTTGGGGTCTTCTCAACGCTTGATCTTGCAGGAGTTGCGCTAAAACCAACAAAAAAGGAAAAGATGCCGGTAGTCCTACCCGAAAGAACATCAATTGATGACCGACAAGTGATGTTGTTTTATAGGCCTGACATTGTAACTGTGGACGAAAAATCCAGTGTGGACGAGGCCGCTCAGAAGATGATAGAGAAAGAAGTTTCTCACGTCGTGATTCTGGCAAACAAAAAGCCAGTCGGAGTGATATCCGCGATCGATATATTTAGATGGATAAAGGAGGAAGCAAAGGAAGAGATTCCAATTGAAATAAGCGGACTGGATGACGATACAAGAATACATTATAACTACATCAAAAAGGAGGTTGCAGAAGTAGCAACGAAATTTGCGAAATCCTTTGGGATACTGGGCGTGGCAGTGCACGTAAAAAGAATAAAATCTTTCTTTTCCGTAAAGATACATGTAAACGGCGATGAACGGTTTGTGGTGGCCTCCGAAGGACCTTCTATCGAGGATACCGTAAACGAGGCGGTTTCGGAACTTAAAAAAATCCTGAGCAGAAAGAAAGGTAGGGAGAAAAGTAGAAAAAGTATAAAAAGAAAAGGTATCATAGAATATAGAGCAGAGGGTGAGTGATATGAGAGGGCAGATTAGCACAGAATTACTAGTCATCGTAGGACTTGTGCTCGTTGTTTTCATACCGTTGCTTGCCATGGTTTATATGAAAGCAGGTGAGGCGCAAAACGAGATGGCTGCTTACCAGGCGCAGCTCGTTGTTTTTAGGTTAGCGTATCTCGCTAACTCAGTCGGAAGTCTAGGCACAGATACAACTGTTTATACGGATATCTACATCCCAAAAAATACTATGCTTCTTACGGCGCGTAATGTTGGTTCAAGAGGATCTGAGATTCAATTAAGGATACAGACAGACCAGGGTGAAAGCGAGCTTGTAGAGGTTGTAAAATATCCTCTTACTGCAGATGCAGAACTTGCAAGGGCCCCATCCTATGGTTGGGCGAGATTTAAGATAACAAGCGTTTATGAAGGGGGAACTGGAAAAATAAGAATCGAAAGAGTGAAATAGCCGATTCTTATGCGGATTCCTTCGCTGGATGTGCTTCGCGGCATTGCAGTCCTGTCAATGCTATTTGTAAATTTCATGACGAATCTATCGTATGACCTGCCCTTGCCGCTTCAGCATAATCTGGCTACGATGCTTCCTGGTGACCTTATAGCCCCCCTGTTCCAGTTCGTTCTCGGCATGTCGTTGGTTGCCTCAGTTGCAAGAAGAAAGAAAAAAGAAGGAGAAAAAGATATAGCAATGCATGTTCTCAAGCGTGCCGCCCTTCTTCTGTTGCTTGGTTTTTTCCTAGATTCGAGTCTTGTAGGATTTTCCTCCCTGCGATGGGGATTCCTTCAATCCCTTGCTGTCGGCCTTTTGCTTTCTTATGCGCTTATTGATCTGCAACCGATGCCCAGGATGGCTGTTGCATTTGCAATTCTGCTCTGCTACTCGGCTCTCATGCTTTATATGCCTGGCTTCTCTGATTTTATCCTTTCCTCACGTCATGGAGGACTTGCCGGCGCGCTTTCCTATGGCACGGTGGCGGTATTCGGCACGGTCGCAGCGGAATGGCTATATGGCAGTAAGAAAAAACAGTTGATTGAGATTGCAGGCTTTGGAGTGCTTCTGCTTGCTCTTGCAACCTTTGCCAGCTTCGTGGCTCCGTTCAACAGGCTTGCTGTCAGCCCGACATACACTTTGTTTGCAGCTGGTTTCTCTTTTGTTCTGGCTGCAGATGTGTATTTCATTGTTGAAATAAAGCATAAGACCAGCCGCATGCTCTCTGTGCTGGGCAGGAATGCACTTTCGCTCTGGGTTGCGCAATATCTGTTTCTGTACTGGCCACTGATATTCATCATCGGCGGCGGCGGCTTCCTCCCATGGTATCTTGGCATCGCAGCAGCGGTCATGGCCATCTCTTTGTTTTATGTGCTAGCGGATATATTAGATTATGCAAAATAAGAATTAAGTTGTAAACTACCTGTAAAGGTATATATCGAAGATTCCAATCGAATCTGCAGCGCGGTCTTCAACAACAACAGTACCTGCTCGACGTATTTTAACGATCTCCGAACCGCTTGGCTCTCCTCCGATCATCATTTCCTTATTATCGTAGATAACCTTGATGGTGATATTATAAGGACTGCCTAATTTTTGCTGGAACCATGTGCTATCAGCGTCCACTGCGCTCTTTACACACCGTAATGTCGATTCACGTATCCTTTTATCCTCCCATGAAGTTGCAAGCCCAAAGGTTGTCATTCTTGTGCAGTCTGCGCCTTGTGGAAAACCGGGCATGAACAGAACGGATGAAACTCGCATCGCTTCTCGTGAGACTTGCCCTGATTGATACTCAAGAAACGTCTTTACTGAATGCCAATAACCAAAAAGCATAAATATGGCTAGAAGAAAAATAACGGACGCGATTATTGCATCAAAACTGAAATATTGACCTTTCATACTTACCATCTTTCCACCGAAATAATTAAAACGCCTTCAGTTGTGTGGTTCAAAACAAAAGCATTACCGCACGTGGTGTTGCTAAGCAGGACCCCGCCCTCCAAGCAGCTTCCGTATTGATAGCTGTACGGTGGAATCGAATAGTAATAGTCAAAGGAGCCATACTCGCTCTTCCATTCCATTGTCATGTGGTCGGCAAAAAATTTCATTATATATGGGCTACCAAAAATCGTCCTTGGAAAGTAGTATTTATAAGTAAAACCAGGACCTGCACGAACCGCAAGTGACAAAACATCTGCAAAGGCCGCGCCCGTCTCTTTCGCGACTTTGTTTTTTTGTATTGGTATCTCTGTGGATTGCATATAATTTACCGTCACGAACGCAACTATCACAACAAATAAAAAAACCGTGAGGTAAAGGAAAAATTCTGTTGCTGCTTGCCCTCGTTTCATTAGCCTACACCTGCGACCTCTACTATCACCTTTCCTGTTCTATCCCTCACACTTTCGACTGTCGCAAGAAACATTCCCGACTGCTCTAACTCTGTTTCCTTTACTTCTGCAAAGAGTGGCGCTGTCCCCTCATAAATTCCTTTACTTGTCCTTATTCTAACAACGACTTCTCCATGGCGGATAATAACTTCCTGCGTGGATGGCGGGGTGTTCAAAAGAATTACGCGCTTCGCGCCCTCGCCCTGAGAGTAAACGAAATTGATAGTCTCAGCAAGCGTCCGGGCAGCCGCATCTGCCTGTGCCAAGGTTGTTTCCTCATAACCCATCTGGCTCACGGACAAAAGAAGGAGCACCACAGGGATGGTAAAAGCTAGTATTATTCCGATAGTTATGAGCAACTCTACTGCCGCCTGTCCTCTCATTCCTCACACCTCGCGCCCTCACCGCAATCTATTTCATCAAGAGAATAGTCATTTATTCCGTCAACAGTGAGTCCAAACCTGCCTGTTGAAGGATCATCACTGCACCACCCTACGTTTCTACATCCTGGCATCCCACGAATATGTTGGTCGTATCTTGTTTCGTTGAACATCTCTCTATCAAGAGCACTGAAAGTATCGAACCACCTCGTCTCCTTGAGATACTCTCCAATCAAGAATGTTTCTATTCCGAACTCACTACTGTTTCTCGAATAAGCGTCTTTAAAAAATCTTTGTAAATATGATGGCGACTTAGGATTATGAATGTAATAGCCGCACATCGTATAATCACGCAATTTTTCTATATCGAATATTCCTGTGTCTTCGCTTCTAAGTTTAAGCAGTGGATTTGCGCTTATCTCGTCATAAGAGGAATGCGCGATTATGAGCGCGCACTTTACATCCCCTCTTGTTGCATTAATAAAATTTGGACAATTTGCCCCATCGTTTTTCGAAAACCCAGGTGAAACAACAAATGGCGAGCGGGTGTCCCACCTCAGCTCCGGAACGCATGTTGTTTCATCATAGGAGATAGGATTAAACGTTTCATCCTCCTCTTCTCTTTTACTTCCATCCCGACAGGTTGTTTCTGTGATACGCGGCTCGTTTGTCAAAATGTAAGCACCAAACTCCTCATAGCCTACCACACGGATTATCTCAGAATAATCCCCTACAAGAATGTAAGAGTATCTCTTATCGTGCGGCACAGACGCAGCATCGGCTGCATCCACAAGATAGCCATAAAACCATCCTTGTCCCTCTCTAACATTACCGAGCCTGCGCGGTGCAACGTCTGGCGGTGTCTCGTAATCGTCATGAAAGAAGAATCTTCTATAGATTGTTTGATCCGTTCTAGTTTCCCTCGCTATCGCAGGGTCAACAAATCCGGTTATATCAATACCATTAGATATGTTATATTCCCTTCGAAGAGAGGTAGTGCCTGCTGCGTCCCGAATGGCAAGGCGTATCTTAAATGAGTAATTTATATCTCTTATGCTTGTTTGATTGAATTTAAAGTCAGAGACCTCTGCCTCTGAAACGTAGACACCTACCCCAGCAAGAGAGGCGTTAAGAGATTCTACCCACGCAGTGAATGATGCTTGTGGCTCTGCTGGGAATTCTTCGTTATATTCAAAATTTGCTAGTGAAGGGGAGCCGTTTATAAAATATTCGTATACCGCTTGCCTAATGTAGTATTCCTCATCCCTTCCCTCATCCCCTGGCTTTAGCGGGTTAGATATCGAAAAGTCTCCTATCTTTGAAAGTGCTCTGCTCATGATTTTATTCGTTATTTCATCGAGTTTATCTGGTGTGAGCTGGGAAACTGCAAGCTCTATATTAGATTCTCTATAGAGCTCTGAATACGTTCTCTCTGACGCTTCCAGGCCCTTAACCCATACGCTTATCGAGATAAGAATGTACATTAAGATAAGAAAAACTGAGACAACAAACAAAAAACCTTTCTTGTCATTCGATTTCAAACTACCACCTTATATAAAAATGGTCAATCGCACTATCTTTACCTCTGGTGTCGGTATAACGCTATCACTACCTTCCACCCCCTCTGCAGGGTTGTGGAGGTTGTAATCACCACATGTTATCACTATGCCCTCACTCTTCTCTTCTATACCTTTGCCATTACAGGTTAAGTACTTATACGGAGATGCTATTGCCTTCTGAGCCGGTGCTTTGTAACCAAAATTAACCAGCTCTGTTGCAACCTTAAGTTTTTTCATCTCTTTAGCATGCCCATCGCCACCTATCCTCAAAGTAGGACTACGGGTGTCATAATATGTTGTCCAACTCCTCCCCCCATCAGAGCTTACCTCAAACGTATACCCGAATTGAGTTGGAACTATCTTCCCCACAGTATCGCTTATCACACTTTTTCTAACCGCGTCCCTTGTCGAAAGCTCTTTTGAAAGGATGTAATCTAGGACCGAACCCGTGCACATCCCAGATGTGACGGTGTAGCAGTTCGCAGTTGAAAGGGCAAACAGAGTATCGCGCGAGAGATAGTGTGCTTGCGTGAGCAGGTAGTAGTAAGCTGAGGGAACGCTCGAAAAGAATATCAATGAGTAAATTGCTATAAGCGCCAAAATAAACCCAACGAATGCATCCAGCGAAAAAACGAACGCTCTCATGAAGAGTAATTGTTATGCATTGTTTAAAAAACCTGCGGCTTAAATAGATCAATGGGGTATCAATGTTAAAAGTAGACAAATTAGATATACAAATTTTGAAGGAACTGAAAGAGAACTCCAGACTCTCGTACAAGGAAATCGCTAAAAGACTTAGAACCCACCCAAACACACTTATTCAGCGTGTAAAGAAATTAGAGAAAAATCAGATAATAAAAAAATACTCCATAGAAGCAGATTACAAGAAACTAGGTTTAGAATTCTGTGCGGTGGTGATGCTTCGTACAAAAGGAATAAAAATAACGACAAAAAAAGATTTTGAGAGAATCACAAGGCTCCCCCAAGTAGTGACGCTTTATGGGATTGCGGGAACATACGATGCGGTGGCTATAATTCAAGTGAAAAACATGGACGAGCTAACCCACGTGATCAGCGAAATACAAAAAACCCCTGGTGTCCTTAGGACGACAACATATCTTGTGCTTGAAAAGTACAAGGATATAGATGAATACAACCCATTTATATAAAGTAAACACCAAATCAGCGTTGCATTTTTTGGAAAACATAACCATACATTATATGCTCTTTATTATTTCTATCTACCTCGCATGAAAAGCGTATGTTCGTATATTCCAGATCACCATAACGCCCGATGAAGTTGAATATAGTCCTCATCTCCTTAGGTCCTCTGGTGCCAATTAACTTCCAGTATAGCCTTTCTATCTCTTCCAGAACATCTTTTACCTCTGGATCGGATGTTGTTAATAACTCGCCACTGTATGCAAGATTTTTTTCATCTATTAACAGAAGTTTTCCATCTCTTTTTAGCACAGTGGCAATCCCTCGAGTCAGCTTTTCTAATTCATCAAAAGAGAAAAACCGGACAACTTGACTCATCACACAAAAATCGAAAATGCCCTCGCCGCTCTCATCAACCCAACCACGCTCTTTTGCCTTTGTTTCGAGTTCCAAAGCGTCCATTTCCTGAAACATATCTTCTTTGTCCATAGACCTCGCAACCGCAAGCCCACCGTATACTGGTTCGGCTCTCTTTCTTGCTACGCCGAGCATCGGAAGGCTAATGTCTATAGCTGTCATATCTACAATCTCTTTCATTTTGTTTCGCATTTCTGATAATTTATCTGTTTTAAAAGGTTGATTGCCTTCATACTTCAATCTCATGAAGCGGTGGGTATCATACTGTATACGCAGGTCAACATCATGAAGGTAATGGATAAATATGTTCCTAAATTTGAATTCAGGGTTTAAAAAATTAGCCCATGTCTCACTATTAAATTGCTTGACACTTTCGATCTGCTCTCGAAATTCACAGAATTGATCAATTTTCTGAAGATAGTCGTTTTTGCTGTCGTCTTCGACCAACTTTTTGATTCCCATCAACAGCGAATGAACTTCTGGATCCTTTAAATCTTTTGGGTCTTCCAAGGATTTTTTTACTATCTCTCTTCTTTTGGCATACGAATCCAAAAATCCCATGTTCAATTTCTGCAGTGCTTCGGTCTTAGCCCAGTACCCAAGTTCGGTAATCACAAAACCAGTTCCTGTTCCTATTTCAAGGCCCCTCCCTCTTAATATTTTTTGATCTGGGGTCGCTCCTTTATTAAAGCACGCCTTTATTATCTCTCCAATAGCACCATAATGATTAGTATAAGCCATGAACCAATGATAGATCGGTGCCCAGAGGTTGAAAAGTCTCCTCGCCTCTTCACTGCTTGAACTAAGCCGCGGGTTTGTGCTTTTGCCGTTCGCACCTTTTGGGACTTCTTTTTGAGAGTCTTGAAGCTCCTCTACCTGCGGTGGTTTAGACATATTTGGTATGTGTGGTTTATCATTGTTTGTTGGACTGCTGCCACGCGACCTTCCCTGAGCTAAAGATTGATAATAGAGCGACCTACCTCTATCACTAAACCGATTATTGAACATACATTTTATATTACAAATAAAAACAATTAAAAACGTTTGGCTTAATTTGGTTGAGATGTTTATTTTTTAAACACTTCTAAACATTAGCATTTCATGACTTCTTTTGAAAAGTTTATGGGCACAAGTGTAATATTCAAAAATATCTCTGCGCTATCCCCACATTATGTTCCTCAAACGCTTCCGTTTAGGGAGAAGCAGATCGAGGAGATCATGGCGCTCGTAGCACCAGCACTGAAAGGCATCAAGCCAAGAAATCTAGTCATTTACGGAAAAACGGGTACCGGAAAAACATGCACCATAAAAAGAGTTATGAAAGAGTTCGAAAGCGTAGAGAGCAAAGCTAGAATGCATTACCTTAATTGTAGGATATACAACTCCCGCTACAGAATTTTACAAAAGATTATGAAAAGTTACTACGCCGAGCTTGAGAAGGCTGGGTTTGGCCTTCCGTTTCTCTACGAGAAACTTCTTGAAACTATGAGGAATGGGCACCAGATAATTGTTGTTCTGGATGAGATAGACATGATCCATGATCTTGATGAACTTATCTATACGATTACACGCGCCAATGACGAAACAGGAGCAGGTAGTGGTGGTGCTACTATAATAGGGATATCGAATAAACTTTCTTTTAAAGAAAATCTCGATCCAAGAAGTAAATCCAGCCTCCATGAAGTGGAGATGGTTTTCCCACCGTATACATCGGACCAGCTGCAGAAGATACTTGAGCAACGGGTTGAGGAAGGCTTCCAGCCAAACGTGGTTAAGCAATCTGCCATAAATCTTGCAGCCGCCGTAACCGCGCAAGAAAGCGGGGATGCACGCTATGCCTTAAAACTCCTTCTACGCGCCGGGGAGATCGCAGAGCAAAACAGAAAACAAACTGTAGACGACGCGGATGTCGATGAAGCAAGAAAAAGAGTAGAGATTGACTTAATAGCAGAAACTGTTAGCACTCTTCCAGAAATGCACAAGATAGTCCTCTACTCAATCGCAACTCTTTCGCTAAGCGGAAGTCGGTACTCAAGACTTGAAAGGGAAGAAATCGGAGATGGTTTTTTAATGTCTGGAGAGGTATATGAGGAGTATGAGCGTAACTGCAAAAAACTAAAAAAGAAACCAAGAAGCTTGAGATGGTACAAGGAATACTTAAATGATCTTGAGATGCTCGGGCTCATAATAACAACTCCAAGCAGCAAAGGCATAAGGGGGCATACTACTCTTGTGCGGCTTGGCCAAAATCCTCAGGACGTTTGTGAAATCACAAGAAAAAGTTTGTTTGGGGAATAGAATGAGAATAATAAAAAAGGGGGGAAAGGCGTATATAGAACTTCCAGAGGAGTTCTCACTGTTTGAAAACGCAGAGGTCTTCAAGCTTAGAGATGGCTACTATCTTTTAAGCATTCCGCTTGGCAATACGGCAGAAAATCTCAGGGAAGAGAAAGCGGAGAAAGGCTTCCATGTACCAAATGAGGCAGAGAAACGCGTTCTCAAACGTCTCCTTTCAATAAGATTCCAAAACAGAACACCAGCATATGTGGAAAGGGTACTTTCCCAGGAAGAGAAAGAAACTTTAAAAGAACTTGAAAAAAAGGCATTTATAAACTTGTTTAAGAGTAAGAAATATCCAAATGGCGTGTACAATATAAATGATAAAATATATGGACTTCTTTATGGGAAGGAGGTACTAAAAAAAGAAACAGCAGGCGCCAAGCACGATGTTCAGAATAGGATCGAAGCAGTGGCCACCAGCAACACTGGAAAAAAGGAGATAAAAAAAGAGATGGTTGACCCGCTTGAGCAACACGGATATGTTATAGGAACCTCAAAAGATCTTCAAGAAATAATAAATCGGCACAAGAATGAGATAAAGGCAGGTCAGATAAAGGGATTAAGGGGCTTTGATGGTAAATTCTACATCGCTAAAACTGACTATTTTGAAATGATGTCCCCACTTATACTCAAACAGCTGGACAAGGAAAGAAACATAGAAGAGATAGCCGCGAACCTAAGAGTTGAACCAGATGCAGTTCGCACGGTGCTTCATATCCTTGCAGAGGCAGGAGACGTCATAGAGAAAAGAAAAGGCGTGTACGCGGCGATATGATGGCAATAATAAAAGATGAGGTATACGGCACAATAGAGTTTAACGAAATAGAAGAAAGAATAATAGACACTGCAGAGTTCCAGCGGCTTAGACGCATAAGACAGATGTCAGTGACAAATCTCGTTTATCCAGGAGCAAACCACACCCGCTTTGAGCATGCGCTCGGAACAGCGCATTTGGCTTCTGTTATTGCAGATAAGTTGGTCAATGACAGAGATGAACGCGCGAAGATAAAGTTGTTCGGTCTTCTTCACGATATAGGTCATCCGGCCTTTTCGCACGAGGGCGAGGACGTCCTAAAGCGATACATAGGAAATCATGAAAAAATAGGAAAAGAGTTTATACAACGGAGCGCTGTAGCAGACATCTTGAACGAAAATTACAGAGCAAAGGAGATCGCAGATATGTTTGGCAGCAGCAAAGGGATGATTGTAGAGACAGACATCGGAGCAGACAGAATGGATTACTTAAAAAGAGATGCGCTCAACACTGGTGTTGCTTACGGCATAATAGATATAGATAGATTAGTGCATACCATGAAAATCTTTGAGAAGGAACTTTGCATCACTGAGGGCGGAATGGAAGCTGCAGAATCCCTCCTTGTCGCACGATTTATGATGTTTGCTACTGTCTATCTGCACAAGACTGTTAGAATAGCCACAGCAATGCTTCAGAGAGCGATAGAGTGCGCTATAGAAGAGGGAGCCATGGCGCCTGAGGATTTTATATGGATAGGCGATGATGTTGGATATTGGCGAATGGTCGAATCAAAGGCTGCAAGGCCATACGCAGAAGGACTGCTCAAAAGAAGGTTATACAAAGAAATAACTGAAATTCCTGAAAAGAGCATGAGCGAAAAGAAAGCAAAAGCAATTGAAAAAGAAATGAGTGAGAAGTTTGGATGTGATATAATATTTGATTACCCTACTCCATTCTCAAAATCTGTTGGTCTTAATGTTCTCCTAAAGAATGGTAAAAGGGTTCCGCTCATAGAGCTTTCCGATTTAGTTTCTTCTCTTGCGGATGCCGAAAAAAGAAGAAGAAAAATCTTAGTTCTTGCGAAGGAAGAGGATAAAAAAAGATACGGAGATTTGATAGCCAAGACACTCGCCGGGCTCAGTGAGCAATAGTTCAGCGAATGATAACACCGGCGAATTTTATTAGCAGAACTAACGCAAAAACCACGACTATTATTGTCTTTGGATCTATCTCAAATCCGCTCAATCTTATATCTGGTGAAAAACCTAAAATACCGGCCGATGTCATTGGCATTGTTACCTTTTCTTCTGCCATGATATCATACTGCGGATTCTGGTTTAAAAGGGTTTTGGATAGGTGGTAGGCTTGCCAAAGCGCGTGTTAAACAACAGAAACATGAAAGGCGGGCCCCTCTTTCAATTCCACGCTCTTTATCTTCCCAATATTCTTTATCTCATTGATTATTTCCGGCCCAAACAGACCAAGATTTTCCTTCGTGTCCGTTATAATAATTTTTTCTAATTCTGCGTTTTGCGGAAGACGCGCTGCTGCCTTATGCTGCCTTATCTGTATTATCGTTTCTTTTAATATCTCTGCTGGCCTTGTATCCCCCTCCACACCGTGCACAACTTCAGGCCATCTCGCGCTGTGAACGCTCTCCCTTCTTCCCAAAACTTCATGATAAAGCTCTTCTGTTATGTGCGGAGTTATCGGAGCGAGTAACAGAAGCACGTTCTCAAGCACGGTTACCAATGTGAAGAGAACGCCCCTCTTCGCGCTTTCATCACTACCGTATACTCTATGCTTTACGTACTCAAGATAATGATCACAAAAATCATGCCAAAAGAAATCATGAAGGGCATATATCGCTTTTTGATAATCGTATCCTTCCATTAGAGTTGTGTAGCTTACTATAAGGGCGTTGAGTTTTTGAAGAATCCATCTATCAATTATAGTTATCATACGCACGTCCTCGTCTGCTCTTTTATATCCCTTTATGTTGAGTTGGATAAAACTTGCTGCATTCCATAGTTTCGTCAAAAACGATTTTGCAAATTTCAGATCTTCATAACTGAAAGGCCTGTCCTTTGCCATGGCGCCACTCATCGCAGCCCACTGGCGAATCGCGTCGGCAGGATAGCTTTGAAGAAGCTCTGCGGGTGAGATTACATTTCCAAGGGATTTTGACATTTTTTTCCCATCTGGTGCGAGAACATTCCCGTTGAGCAATATCTCCCTCCATGGAGGAATACCAGTTAACGCAACCCCGCTTCTGTAAATCGTGTAAAATGCCCAGGTGCGAACGATCTCGACACCCTGTGGCCTTAATGTATTTGGATAAAGCCGCGCAAACCGTTTTTCATCATCAGGCCAGCCACTTATAACGAGCGGGGTTATAGAGGAATCTACCCAGCAGTCGCACACGCTTGTTTCTGGTTTCATCTCCGCCCCGCACACGCACGCCTTTGGCTTTGCCCTTTCTGGGTAGAAAGGAAGTTCGTGCTCTTCGGCAGCATCTGTTCTTTCGCATTTTTCGCAGTAGTAAAATGGAAGAGGAGTTCCAAATGCCCGTTGTCTGCTGATAACCCAGTCCCATTCCGCTCCTTCGACCCAGTCGATGAGATAGCTTATGCCGAAATCAGGAATCCATTTTATCCTGTGCGCCATCTCTTTTATGCGCTTCCCGGTTGTTTTTATGTCAGCGAACCATTGCATCGAATTGATAAGCTCCACTGGAGTCCCGCATCTGTCATGGACCTTAACGGTTTGCCGAAGAGGCTCCTTCTTTACCACCTTGCCCTCTGCTTCGAGTTTTTCGATGATTGCCTTTTTTGCTTCCTCTGTTTTTTTGCCGTCAAATTCGCCGGCGTTCATAAGTCTACCGTACTTATCCAGAGCATCCACCACCGGCAGTTTATACCTGTGCGCCCACACAACATCCATCTTGTCGCCGAAGGTGCATACCATTACAAGCCCAGTACCGAACTCCTTGTCGACCTCAGGATCAGCCAACACAACGACATCCTTTCCCAGCGGCGTTGTTATCCATTCTCCCTCCAAGTGCCTGTATCGCGTGTCATCAGGATGGAAAAGCACTGCAACGCATGCATGAAGCAGCTCCGGTCGCGTCGTAGCAATAATCAGGTCCTCATCTTCCGGTCCTTTGAATTTTATGTAATTCAGCGTTCCCTGCTTTTCAACATCGTCAAGCTCTGCTTTTGCGATTGCTGAAACGCACTTTGGGCACCAGTAAACCGGATATTTTGCACGATAGATGAGTTTGTCGCGGTACATCTTAATAAGCGAGAGTTGAACCTTTCTGTGATACTCAGGATCCATAGTCTTGTACTCGTATCTCCAATCAGCGCTGAAGCCAAGTTCTATCATCTGCGATTTCATTCGTGCTATGAATTCTCCGGTCCATTCCACGCATTTTTGTCTGAATTCAACTGACGGAAGTCTTCCGTATTTCTTTTCAACACGCACTTCTGTTGGGAATCCTTGGCAGTCCCATCCTTGTGGGTAGTAGACATTAAAGCCCCTCATCCTTTTGTAGCGCGCTGCAAAATCAAAATAGCTGTATGACAGCACATGCCCCATGTGGAGCTCCCCGCTGGTGAACGGTGGTGGCGTGTCTATGGAAAACACAGGCTTGACGTCATCGTCTTCATCAAACCCGTATGTTCCGTTCTCCTCCCAATATTTCTGCCATTTTTTTTCTATCTCTCGGTCGTAGTATTTTTGCATGAATACCCCTTTGATATGCGGATAAATACGGTGTTGCAAATTAAAAGATTTCCCCCGCGCGCTCATCACGCAGCAAGGCTGCTACTTGTCCTCTCTTATAGAATAATGGTATTCCACTAGATAATTTGCAACAGGCTCTGATTAAAGATTGCTGGATTATTCTTTAAATCTTTTTTATTCAAATCTCCATTATGAGCAAGGTTAGTGAGCTTTATCGAAAACTACTCAAAACCTATGGCAAGCAGGGCTGGTGGCCGATCATTCAAGATGGTAAATGCAGATATCATCCTGGAAACTACGCCTTACCAACAAACGAGGAGCAAAGATTTCAGATAGCTGCTGGCGCGATACTTACACAAAACACAAATTGGAAGAATGCAGAAAAGGCTCTTCTTAATTTATACAGAGAAGGCAAGCTTGATGCCAGACAATTGGCATCTGCGTCAGATTATCAGATTGCAAATCTTATCCGGCCTTCAGGTTACTACAACCAAAAAACAAGGCGACTTAAAGAGTTGGCTGTCCGTTGGCCATCGCTTGATCATAAAGAGGGAACAGAATCCATGAGAGAATTTCTGCTTTCCATCCGCGGGCTCGGACCGGAAACTACCGATTCCATAATCCTCTATGCCTTTAAGAAGCCGATTTTTGTCATCGATGCGTACACAAGGCGATTCTGCGCAGCGCATGACCTTCCGGTCAGCGGAAGCTATGAAGATTATAGGAAATTTTTCGAGAGCAATCTGAGAAAGGACTACCGTACATTCAACGAATACCACGCACTTATCGTTGCGTGGGGAAAGGAGAACAAGTTGCCACGATAAAATAAATTAGCCATAAGAAGGATTTAAATCGCTTGCAGAGAAAAATCCTTACTCTCATTATATACGCAGATGGTGCATGCTCGGGCCGGAGCGGAGCAAGCAGCCCTACTTCCTATATGATTTATAAAAAGCGGAAGTAACTTCCGAGATTCTAATAAAAAAGCGGAAGTAATAAAACTTACACTTTCATAAAGAAGGTGGGATGAATTATGGCGCTTATAATCTATACAGATGGCGCATGCTTTGGAAATCCTGGGCCTATGGGCATAGGCCTGGTTGTCTACAAGGACAAAAAGAAGATACTTGAAATAAGCGAATATGTCGGTGAGGGAACTAATAACATAGCAGAGTATCTTGCGCTCATCAGAGCACTTGAAATTGCGAAAAAAATGAGAGAAAAAGAGGTTCACATAAGGACGGACAGTCAGCTGCTTGCCCGCCAGATGAGTGGAGAGTATAAGGTGAAGGACAGAAAGCTCAAGCCGTTGAAGGCAAAGGTGGACGGCCTTATGTTCGGCATGAATGTGAAAGTTGAGCATATCTCGCGCGAGCAAAACGAAGAGGCGGATGAGCTTTCAAAAAGGGCTGTTTCGCAATGAAAATCTCGCTTAATAGTTGTGAGGCGTAATTCACTCCGCCCCGCAATAAAAATTTATATTGTATTATCCCGAAATAAGGTTACCTTGATAAATTCGGAAGGACTCTTCAGATTATGAAGAAGCTGAATAAAATGAAAGTAAGTCAGCGAGGTAACATTAATTCAGGAGAAACAATTACAACACCAGACCAAAAGTTTTAAATACAAGATTATAATAATGATTATTATGATAATGTTTATTAACAGGGCTGAGGAGCTTGGCAGGTTGTTAGAGCTAGCAAGATCAAAGAGAGCAGAGCTAGCCCTGATTTATGGCAGGCGGAGAGTCGGAAAGAGCAGACTGCTGGTCGAATTTGCAAAAAAGACGGATGCGCTCTACTTGCTGGCGGATATATCAGAGAACATACTTGATGTCCTCTCAAAGCAGGTCATGGAAGAATTTGTAAAATTTAACACATGGGATGACTTTTTTGAATTTCTCTACAAAAGCAGGCACAAAATAATTATAATAGATGAATTCCAATATCTTTACCAAGTCAATAGGGCATGGCCCACGATTGCGCAGAGATGGTGGGAAAAGCTAAAAGGTACTGATAAAAAGTTGATTCTCTGTGGCTCGATAATATCCGCGATATACAAGATTGCAATGGGCTACGGCTCTGCTCTTTATGGCAGAAAGACTATGGAGATGCACATTTTGCCGCTGAAGTTTAAGTTTATCAAAGATTTCTTTCCAGATTATAAAATTGAACAGCTTGTAGAGGCCTATTCGATTCTAGGGGGGGTCCCGCGATATCTGGAGGAATTCGACCCAAAATTAAGTATAGATGAAAACATAAAAAAGAAGATTTTGGATAAGACATCTTTTTTATACAATGAACCTCTTAATCTTCTGTTTGAGGAGTTTAGAACCCCTGCACCATATACTTCTATACTTTCAGCTATAGCAGACGGATACATAAAATTTGTCGAAATAGCAGAGGTTAGCAAAATACAAAGTTATAAACTCCCGAAATATTTATCGGTTTTGGAAAGAGTAGGTCTTATTGAAAAAGAAATTCCAGTAATAGCTAGAAAGTTAAAAGCAAAAACAACAAGATACAAGATTAAAGACAATTTCTATAGCTTTTGGTTCAAGTTTATTTTCAAAAACAAGTCTGCAATAGAGCAAGGCTTGCAGAAAGAAGTTTTCGGTTCAATTAAGCAAGAACTTAATGCCTATGTAGGCAAGGCTTTTGAGAATATATGCAAAGAATTCATACTAGAGGCAAAAATATTCAAGCCAACGAAAATAGGAAAATGGTGGCATAAAGACAAAGAGATAGATATTGTGGCCTTAAATGAAAGGAATAAAGAAATTTTATTCGCAGAGTGCAAATGGCAGAATAGAGTTGATGCTAGGACTATCTTGGCTGAACTAAAAGAAAAGGCTGCATTAGTTCAATGGAAAAGTGAAAAGCAGATTTATGCGATATTTGCCAAAAGCTTTAAAGAAAAATTCAAAGAGCCTGATGTCCTGCTTTTTGATTCGAAGGATCTCGAGAGGATGCTGTAATTGCTTGTGCCGCCTAACAGCGATTAAGAGGAAAAATCCTGCGAATTCCCCCCTAAATTTTGCTCCATCGTCGAAAAACTTTCTTAATCGCATATGTTATGTGCAATCCCTCGCCAGCCCCAAGATTTATAACTTAATCGATTTTATTAATGTTTATGACACAAATAACTTGGGACGATTTTGAAAAAGTAGATATAAGAGTTGGAACAATTATCAAAGTAGACGACTTCCCAGAAGCTAAAAAACCAGCATATAAATTACTGATAGATTTTGGTAAATATGGAACCAAAAAATCAAGTGCTCAAATTACAAGTTTGTATAAAAAGGAAGAATTGTTAGGTAAGCAAGTTATTTGCGTTACTAATTTTCCGCCAAAACAAATTGGAAATTTTATTTCCGAAGTTCTTACAACTGGTTTTGTTTTGGATAATGGAGATGTTGTTTTGGCCATTCCAGAAAGAAAGGTTAAAAATGGTCTAAAACTTGCATAGGGCTGGCTCGGGACTTTCTCCTCACTTCGTTCGTCGAACCACGCTGCGCTCTCGTTCCGCTACGCCCCACTCGGGGCACTTTGATCTGCTAACAGCGCTTATACGGTTCTGCCTTCGCTCTGTCGCTCGGTTCCACCCCAATTTTTTCTTCTGAAAATTGCGTATAAGTGCATACGTTAGGCGTAATCGCTCGAGGTCGCAAATGGAAAAATAATTAAATACTGACACTTCAACTAGACTATTATGCCAAAAGAGCTACTAGAAATCAAAAAGATATTACAAACAAAAGCAAATGAAAAAGTCAAAGCAAGTTTTCAAAAATTTATTCCAACTTCTCAAAAAGTTTATGGCGTCAAAATTCCTGAACTAAATTCACTTGCTATAAAATACAAAACAGCCGGATTTGGCCTTGTTGAAGAGCTATGGGAATCTAAGTCATTTGAGGAAAAACTTTTAGCAACAAAATTACTTGGGAAACTTTGTAAAAAAGATCCAGAAAAGACTTTACAGCTTATCGAAAAATTTGCGAAGGAAATTGTCGACTGGGCTGCTTGTGATACCTTAGCAACCCAAGGAATAAAAGGAATTACAAAGACAAAACAAAAAGAAATATTTGGAATTTCTAAAAAATTGGTCAAATCTAAAAATCTCTGGGAAAGAAGATTTGCTATTGTTCTATTAATTAATTTTACGAAAGATAAAAGTTTGACAAATGAAATTAGAGAGATTATCAAAAATGTTGAAAGTGATAAAGAATATTATGTCCAAAAAGCAGTTGAGTGGGTAAAGAGAAAATTAGAGTAGCGACCCCTCGCGACTCAAAATTACTTCGTAATTTTGCCACGCCCTGCGGCGCTCTCGCCTTCGGCGGAACTTCTTTTATGCTGGAGCCGTTAAGTGAAAATGCTCGCCAGCCCTACAAACGATA
>JAWCKZ010000002.1:0-26891 GCA_038851325.1 Candidatus Bilamarchaeaceae archaeon | reverse complement strand
GATTCGAAGGATCTCGAGAGGATGCTGTAATTGCTTGTGCCGCCTAACAGCGATTAAGAGGAAAAATCCTGCGAATTCCCCCCTAAATTTTGCTCCATCGTCGAAAAACTTCTCTTAATCGCATATGTTATGTGCAATCCGCCTCCGCCCACCTCGATAGTTTTATATAAAGCAATTTTTTAACTATTCATATGAAGATATTAGTTTTCTACATGGCACAACAATCATGCACAAAAACGCAATAGGTCATACTCGCGAAGAAATTGTCAAACAGATTAGAGATAAAGAAAAATCTGTGCATGATTATAGAACGACGCGCTACGGCTGTGATGATATGAAAATCTCTGAAAACCTTTCCCTCGGCCCTTACATGACATTCGAATCCAGCAAACAGAAGCCCATCCACCGCTGGTTTTATTATAAGGAAGGGTACTCACCGGAAATTGTTGAATATGCTCTTAATCGCGAGCGCCTGGGTAGCAACGCCGTTCTCCTAGACCCTTTCTGCGGAACCGGAACATCGCTTCTTGTCGCAAAGGAAGCGGGTTTGGTAGGAAAAGGCACAGATATATCTGAACTTGCGTTCTTTGTCTCAAAAGTAAAATGTGCGAATTACGAAAAGGAAGATATTAATGAGGCAAAAGAGTTCATGAAAGACATATTAAGACAACGCCGTGAGCCGAGGATAGAATGGGAGTTCGAGCTTTTCGATCCGGCAGTCGCGTTCCCAAAAAGGAATCTCAATGATATAATCTATATACGGGAAGCGATAGCGGAGTGCGAATGCAGTGATAAAACGAAAAATCTCCTTCTCCTCGCACTCATCTCTGTCCTGCCGCAGTCAAGCATCGTAATCAGGGACGGCGGGGTGCTGAAGATAGACAAAAGAAAAAGCGCAATGCCAGCGAAAGAGGCGTTCAAGCGGAAGGTTAAACAAATGCTTTCTGATATCGAGAACGCAGGTATAAGTGGGCGTGAGCCAGATGTTGTTTTGGGCGATGCGCGGGAGCTTCCTTACGATGACGAGTCGTGCGATATTATTGTAACGTCCCCTCCTTATCTCAACAATATCGACTATTCGAAAGTCTACGGGCTTGAGCTTAGCCTTCTTACGCTGGACAAGGAAACAACAGCAAGAATAAGGGTGCGCGCGCTTCGTTCTTTTATAAAAAGGGAAGCAGAGGCGGGTTACGTTCCGGCTGAAGTAGAAGAAGTGGGCAGCAGAATACCTCTCGTGGGAGCATATTTCGCAGACATGGAAAGGTCCATCTCGGAAATGAAACGAACGCTTAAGCCTGGAGGAAGCGCGTACATTGTTGTCTCCAATTCCGTGATATTCCGCGAGCACATAATCGTTGATGAGGCACTCGCGGCAATCGGCGAACGGCTCGGCATGGTGGCAGAAATCATCGTAGGCGCCTATCGAATTGCAGACGTAAGGCCGCACAAGGTGAAAACAAGGGAAAGTGTTGTCTTGCTGCATAAGCATTAGCAAGTGCAACGTAGGTACATACATTTAAATACATTTCTTAACATAATTACAACATGAAAAAAAGGAACACAATGCTTTACAACTATCTTAAGATTTTGGAAAAGCGCATTAAAGAGTATACGAAAAGGCGAGCAGGGTTGCTTGAACATCCTCTCAATGAGGATATAGTCCATGATAGGACAGCACAACCAAGAGACAAACTTTCCTTGTGGGGTGTGGATGCTCCATCCATCAAAGAAATTAGAGAGGCATGTAGAGAAATTATCAACGATGAACGTATGGAACAGCAGCATGTCAATTTTAGACTGCCTGGCGAGGATGTTGTATCCCTTGACAATTTTATATATGTTGGAAAAATCACAAAGAAAGCAAAACTAAGAAAAAATAGCTCTCTCAGCGTAGAGGGCGTAAAAATAATCCTCAAAGAGATAAAAGAGGATGGGCTAGTACTTGATGTTAAAGAGGGTAGGTTTCATTCAGAAGGTATCCGTACCGCGCGAAATACTGTACTTGAGTTAGGTGCTCATGTTATCTTCCTTCAGGTTTCTGGAGAAAGCGTGGATGCAAAAGTCATGAATTGCTCAGAAAAACTTAGCGTATCCTTAGAGAGCGACTGCGAAACGCGATTTATAAGTTGACAAAAAGGTTTTCAAATTACCATCTAAGCATATCTTTTTATTTAGCAGTTTAAACTATGACATTATGGTTATTGGAAAAAGCGGATATCTCAAGAAGCTTACTTCCAGAATGCGTCTAAAGACAGTAGCAGTTGGCAAAAGTATCGAGGGGAGCACACCGCCATCTGTTTTTATAGGAAGTTGGAATTATCCGAAAGTCTACGCTGGTCCGATGCTCGCACCTTTTTGTGGAGATACTTCTATACTAGATACCCCAGAGAGCTGGATACCAAACAACAAAACAATAGAGGAACTGGTGAATTATCGTTTGAACCTTATAAGGGGAAAGCAACAGGTTTCTGTAAAAGATCTAAATAATCGCCTTGTTGAAAAACTTCAGGAAATATCGCTTGCTGCGACCTCAATCGAAAGCGAGGCTGAATTTAAGTACGCGCCAGTTGGTCACGCGAGGTTCGATGACGAGCACACGCCGTTTGGCCCGAGTGCTCCGATAGAAAGATTCGATATTGGAAACTGTAGGTGGGAGCATTTATTGGAAAAGGCATATTACGACACCGATCTCAAAGCGGCTCAAGCGATTCGATGGCTCTACACATCTGGCGTGTCATTTTCCAAGATCCAAAAGGCTTTTTCTGTGGGAGCATTTGGAATAAAAAGGAGGCTCGTACCGACAAGATGGTCTATAACTGCGTGTGACATGACACTGGCTGACGGCTTGCTCGAAGAAGTAAAGCACTATGACATTATAGATTGTTACAGGGTTCATGAGTTCTCCAGCTTAAAAAATTACTACGCTATCCTTCTAATCCCAACAGCTTGGCAGTACGAGTGGATGGAAGCATTTTTACATGTTCTTGGGAAAGAGGAGCTCATCTTTACTGACTACGAAACAAACAGGGGAAAGAAGGAGTACTCCAAGGTTGGAGGATGCTATTACAGCTGTAAGTTTAGCCTGCTTGAAGGTTTGGCAAAAGAACGGAAACAGGCAGGTGCTATAGTTTTTAGAGAGGCTTATAGCGGATATGTACCGTTGGGTGTTTTTAATGTTCGAGAAAACGTCCGCTGGGCCATGGCGCAGCCATCAAGGGAATTTCAAAACCTTAAGAGCGCTCTTTCTTACATTTCCACCAAACTTCGGCTTCCTCTCTCACGGTATGTCACCGAAAGTATCCTTTTGAAAGAGTTGTTAAGCGGAAGACAACTAAGCCTTTGCTGTAGACTATAACGAGATAGAGCGCAGAAGACAGACTTGGTACCGTTAATCCGATACCATATTAATTTTTTTTCTTCTTTATCATTTTATGGAAAGGATACCAATAGCGGTTCTCGCATCCGGAAGGGGAAGCAATTTTCTTGCGATAACAGAAGCGGCTGAAAGGGGGGAGTGCGCTGCAAACATAAAGGTTTTAATCACAGATAATCCAAAAGCAAGAGCCATTGAACTGGCAAGAGCGCATGGCATTCCTACTGAGGTAGTAGAGAGAAAAAAGTTTTCGGAGCGCGAGAAATTTGACCTTGAGATAAAAAGAATTCTAGACAATTATGGTGTGGAGCTTGTTGTACTTGCTGGCTATATGAGGGTGATTATTTCTAAAGAGCTTCTTGATGCATACAAGTACAAAATAATAAATATCCATCCCTCACTTCTTCCAGCCTTTAAAGGAAGCACGCACGCGCAACAAGATGCATATGAGTACGGGTGCAAGATAAGCGGTCTTACGATTCACTTTGTAACAGCAGACGTTGATGGAGGACCGATCATCTACCAAGAGGCAGTGGATATAAGCGATTGCAGGAGTGGAGAGGAGGTTGCAGAAAAAATACTCAAGCATGAGCACATTGCATACCCAAAAATAGTTGACTCTTTTGCAAAAGGACAGTATATAGTTGATGGAAGGCACGTTAATTACAAGAAAAAATAGTTACTGCAGGGGAGGAGATTCGAACTCCCGAAGACCCTAAGGTCATTAGGCCCTGAACCTAACGCGTTTAGTCGAGCTTAGGCATTGACCATCTCGGTCGCACGATGTACTCTAGTGCGAACTCCGCCACCCCTGCGAGAAGATCATTGCAGTAAATTATGGTGCTAGCCTTCAATCGCGCTCAGAACAACAGCATATCTTCTATCATACGAGAGAGGTTGCCACTCTGTCTCTACATATGTTCTTTTATTATTATCCCATTCAAGAGCCATTTTTCGCGTGTAGTTGTTCCCAGGTACAGTTGTATCCTCAGCGACATAATGGATATTCACGACGTCGCTCACAATATTTTCTGTTTCCTGCTCGACTCCAAACACCACCCAGTAGCGGCCCGGTTGTAATGTAACCCCATTCTCAAAATTAAACCATACCCATCTTTCGCTCATTGTTGGGGTCGTAATCGGAATTCTTGTTTTGGCTACGTGGCTTGATGCTGGATTACCGTTAGAATCCGCGCGAATTTCCGCGACAACATAAGAATTTTGGAGCGTGTTTGAATATAATCTCCTCATATATGCTCCTATACGCTTAACTGTTATTCCGCTGTCAATGTCAAAAGCAGTTGCAATCTTCTCTTTTACCGAAGCGGGATCATTTTTGTTTCCGCTCGTATCCATGCTTCCAAGAGGAGCAACATCCCATTGAGAAGAATAAACAATATTATTGTTTGCTCTTACTTCTATTGTTCGTGTACCATCTCTTTTTGGCACGAGAATGAAATTCAGTACTGCTGGATTGTTAGTTGAAATTGTTTGCTGCGCAACCATTTCGTCATCAACATGCAAAGAGATTATCTTTCCGCTGGCACAACTAGCACTAACTGCCAACACTGTTTCTTTCGAAAGTGTGCCTTTCTCAAGTTTTGAAAAGGTATATGCTGGCACACATTCCTCACGCTCTTCCTGCGCCGTTTGTTGTGTTTCTACTTCTTCTTGCTTCTCGCTCTCTTGAGGAACAGCATTTCCTTCGGATACGGTAGCTTGCGACTGCGTACCCGCTCCAAACTGCTCCAAACATCCAAACAGGAGCAAGGAGGCTACTAAAATAATAAAGATATTTTTCACATAATCACCCAATCCATTCTATCCGTTTGGAACATTTAAATCTTTGCCAAGGAAATCCTTATAACTCTTCTTATGTTTATGTTATGGTAAGTCATCACCTTTCATTAGTCGATGACATCACAAATATGCTGCCTCGGTAGCTCAGAGCCTTGAACGGCAATTCGCTGACGCCTACTCAAGGTGTGCAGTTGGTAGAGCGGCTGACTGTTAATGTGCAAAACAGATATCAGCAGGCCGGAGGTTCAAGTCCTCCCCGGGGCGTTAATTTCTCTTATTCCTAGCTATCGGTCCCCTGTGTACCTCCGCGCTTTCTCAATTTCTCAAGTTGGATGTTCTTCTCTTTCAGTTTTCTTAAAAATCTCTCCTCTTTTGTTTCTTCAGGCATAAAAGAGAGCCCTTCTGGTTTGCTAGCAGCACGCTCAAGAGTTTGAATCAATTTTAGAATAATAAATATTATAAAAAATAGGATAAGTGCGGCGAGTAGAGTGATATAGTCCGCAGGCACTCCGGTATAGATTATTGTCATCAAGACATAAACAGAAACATTTATCGGTGGGGCTGAAAACAGAAAGAAGGCGACTTTTCTGGGAAGAAGGTGGTAATAAGTTATAAGCATAAGCACTAGGGCAACGACTGTAAGCGCAATGCTAACAGAAAGATAGAAATTGTTGGAGAGCACGTTGTCCCAGGAACCAACGCCGTCTGCGTAGTACATCTGACGTATCAGATTGAGAGCCATAAAAAGGAAGACCATCGTATTGCCGAATGCTGTATTCCAACCAAGCTCCTCCTGCTTATACTTTCCAAAATAGAGCGTCATGAATAGTGTCGCGATTACAAGAGGAACTGCTGACCAGAGCATTTGAGGGTCAGAAAGGGGGGCTTCCACAAGTTGAACAAACCTGGCCGAAACCGCCTCAATAAGAACATATTCACCGCTCATGGAATAGATTGAACCAGAAGATTTTAAAACCGCATCATAAAGATAGCTATCGTCATAAAGATAGCTATCGCACGGAAAGGAAAGGTATTCTATATGGCCAAGGAAAAAAAAGACGTGGGTGAGAAACTCTCCTCGATTATAACGTTGCTTCTCCTGAGCATCTTTCTGCTGCTGATTCTCTCGATAGTGCGCACAAGCATATTCGGATATGTGGAAGAAGAGAAACATATATACTTTGAAATAGTTTTTCTCTTGCTTCTTGCGGTTTTTGCAGAGATGATTGTATTTTACCTTAAACAGCAAAATGTGATTGTGCTTCTTATTCTTGGTATAGTTATGAGCGCTAGTTTTATGACAATGGTATGGAGTTTTTTGCTCTCATTGAACCTACCGCTCGCTCTTCCCCAACAACCACCTACAATAATACGCGATGAAGGCATAATAAACGTGTTTGCACAGCTCGGAGCGATTATCCTCCTTTTCAAGGTTGGCCTTCACAGTAAAGTGGAGAGGATATTTTCGAAAGAGAACACTTTCGTTGCGAGCGCTGGCGTCATTCTACCGTTTGTTTGCGGTTATTTCTATGCCTCGCTCACGGGCGGTAATTTTGCATATTCCATGTTCGTAGGTGCTGCACTAACCGCAACGAGTGTTGGAATAACCGTTGCCATGCTTAAAGAGATGGGGCTGCTAACCAAACGGTTCGCCGAGGTGATAATAGGTGCTGCTGTAATAGATGATGTCCTTGGCCTTCTTGTTCTTTCTCTTGTTATAAATCTTACCTCTGCAGGAGCTGGAAGCGAACAAGCGCTGGTATCTGTGGGGATGACATTCATAACAGTATTTGTATTCATGGCTGGGGCGGTTGCAGCCAGCAGATATTTTATAGAGTATTATGACAGAAAGGAGATGAGCGCAAGAAGATTTTTGATAGCGATGGCATTTATGCTTTTCTTTGCCTACGTGGCAGAAGTGATAGGATTATCTGCGATAGTAGGTGCCTTTCTCTCTGGTGTTATTTTAAACAGAAGCAGACACCTTTCTGTTCTTGAAGAAAAAACCTATGGACTAGAACTACTTTTTATGCCGATATTTTTCATATCGCTTGGCATGCTTATGGATATAAACGCACTTGGAAGTTTCTTTGTGCCAATCCTGGTGATCACTGCAATTGCGATAGCCACAAAGCTCATTGGGTGTGGAGCAGCAGCCGTCGGCGTTGGACTCTCGCCAAGAGAAGCAGCCATCATTGGCTTTGGGATGGCTCCTCGCGGAGAGGTTGCGCTCATAATTGCAGCCATAGGACTCTCAAAAGGCGTACTTACCGTTGCTGAGTACACCATTCTATCTGCTATGGCTTTGCTCACTGCTTTTTTAGTACCGCCTATACTAGTAAGATTGCTTAGGATGAAGGAATGATACGATGCTGGTAATCATCTGCGGCCTTCCAGGAACAGGGAAGAGCACTCTTGCTAAAACGCTTGCAGAAAAAATCGGCGCTGCTACCATCAGCAGCGACAGCATACGAATGCAAATACTTGAACAACGCACTTACTCTGAAAAGGAGAAAGAAATAGTGTACGAAGAAATGTTCAAGAAAGCTGGTAACCTTCTTGCTAATGGAAAGAGTGTTATACTCGATGCGACGTTCTACAAAAAAAATTATAGAGAGAAGGCAAAGGCACACGCAGAAAAGGCAAAAACAGATTTTTTCATCATAGAATGCACCACGGATGAGCGCGTATTGAAAAAAAGGTTATTCTCTAGAACAAAAAAAACGAGCGAAAGCGAGGCGGATTTCGCTGTTTATAAAAAGGTTAAAGAGTTATTTGAACCTATAAGCGAACCTCATCTCATCGTTGATACCTCGCTTCCGCTCGAAAAGCAAGTTCAGCTGGTTGAGAAATACCTCGGGGTGTGGAATGAACGAGAAGGACATCAGGGTGCTTAAAGGGCAGATGAAAAATGCTGAGTTTATAGAGACGCACATCTCATGGATATTTCTCACGAAAGATATCGTCTACAAGATAAAGCGCCCTGTAAAGTTCACTTTTCTTGATTTTTCAACTCTTGAAAAAAGAAAGTATTATTGCGAAGAAGAAGTCAGGTTGAATAGGAGATTATCACCAGATATCTACCTCGGCGTGATACCCATTGTCAAGCGTGAAGATAAGATATTTTTTGAGGGAGAAGGCAAACTGATAGATTATGCTGTTAAGATGAAAAGGCTCCCGGAGGACAGAAGGATGGATCGCTTACTTGAAAGGAACGTTGTTTCAAGCGTTGATGTTGAGAAGATCGCGGAGATAGTCGCGGATTTTCACTCAAAAATAGACATCATAACGGACCTGCGATACGGCTCGCCTGAAGTGGTGAAACAACAGGTCGATGACCTTGCACTCCACAAAGATGCCATAGAGCGCGCGTGCGATATGGGAGACGCGGTTGATTTTGCACTGAAAAAGACGAATGAATTTATGGAAAAAAATAGGGGGCTTTTCCTGAAAAGGCAAAATGACGGTAGAATAAAAGATTGCCACGGCGACCTGCATTCTGCAAACATATTCCTCACAGAAAAGATATACATATTTGATTGCATAGAATTCAATAAGGATTTTCGTTACATAGATACAGCAAGCGAGATAGCCTTCATGGCGATGGACCTGGACGCCTTCGAAAAGGAGGAATTATCGAAGGCATTCGTTGAAAAATACATAAAGCTTACTGGTGATAAAGAGCTGCTTCTCCTTCTGGATTACTACAAATGCTATCGAGCGAATGTACGCGCGAAGGTCGCTGCGATAGAATATGAACAGAAGCCGAGCGAGGATTCGAAGAAGCGCATTGCGAAATACTGCAGCCTGATGGAGAAGTACGCGAGGAGATTGTAAGGTCTGTTTTGTAATCTCAGCGCAACACCGAGTCAGAAAAGCTTATAATGATTAACTTTGTTTTACGGATGGGTCGATTTCTATGGCATATGCCGGTAGTTTAAAGGAAAAACCCGTAATTACGGGTGTGGGATGCACTAAGTTCGGAAGTGTTCTTGCGACTCCTGAATTAAAGGGGTTGAGCTTCCAGGAACTTGCGTGCCAGGCTGCTTTTGAGGCTATGGATGATGCGGGCGTGGATCCGAAGGATATAGACGCTTTCTATATAGGAAGCATGGTGAGTCATATATCGCATCTTTATTCGCATCATACGCAGATGGCGGACTGGCTCGGACTGCATCTCAAGCCTGGCATCCATTTTGCAACCGCATGCTCAACGACAAATACTGGGGTAGGACTCGCTGCGATGGGGGTTGCTTCTGGCAAATTCAGGAATGTTCTAGTCATAGGTGCTGAAATACTCTCATCAGAAGCAACAGATGACCCAACAAAGAGGAAGCCGCTTGATCCTGGAACGCTCTGGTACTGGACAGACTTTGGCGTTGACCAGGCATATGCGTATCATCATTCGTACGATATTGCGACTGCCTATGGCGCGTTGCCGACGTTGGGGTATGCGAAGAAATACGGAATTCCAATGAACAAGATGGATGAGGTAATGTTTGCAATCCACAAGACAGTGAGAATGCATGGCTCAAAGAATCCGAAGGCTTTCATACAGACAACACTTGAAGAAGAGGCAAAGAAGGCAGGGTTCAAGGACCCGTGGGCGTTCTGGCAGAGCAGGAAGAATCCCTTCCTTGCATGGCCAGCGAGGGTAAAGAGCGCGCTGAATACAGTTGATGGTGCTTCTGCATACATAATAAGCTCAGAGAGCGAGGCGAAAAGGTTCTGTAAAAAAGAGCCGATAAAGATCGAAGGTTTCCACTGGAGTTCAAGCAATTATCCATGGTACGGAAAGGATCCGACTGACTGGGCGATTGACAAAACCGCTTTTGAAACAGCAATGAGGATGGCTGGAATAACCGGGGACGACATCGACTATCTGAGTGTGCATGACTGCATGCAGATTTATCATCTCATAGAATCGGAAATCTGTGGATATTTCAAGAATGGAGAAGCATGGAAGGCAGTTCTCGAAGGAAGGACACGCTACGATGGCGATAAACCGATGAATACATCTGGAGGAAGACATGCAAAGGGACACGCATTTGCGGCATCAGCCGGTGCTGATATTTATGAAGCAGTAAAGCAGATGAGGGGAGAGGCAGAGGGAAGGCAGATAAAGGATATCCCAGAAGTCTCTGTGGTGCACAACCACGGTTATGGTATGCATGCCGCTGTTACTGTTCTTAAGAGGTGATTATGATGGAAAGTATGATTGCAAGATTCTATAGGGAACTTGGAAAGGGGAAGATTTACGGGGTGCAGTGCAGGAAGTGCGGGCATTTCATTTTTCCGCCAAAGGCAGGATGCGAAAAATGCGGTGCGCATGATGTTGAATGGAAACCAATAAGCGGGGAGGGAACCCTACATCTCTTCTCAAGTGGAAATCTGCCACCGCTGAAGTTTGCAAAATATCATCCGTATGCCTATGGTGTTGTGGAGCTGAAGGAAGGGCCATGCTTCTTCACGCAGATAGAAGGATTGGATGTAAAGAGTGTTGAGGCAATAGAAAAGCAAAATGCTCAGATGCCAATGAAAGTGAAAGCAAAGGTCAAAAAGATGGCTGGAATGAACATCGTCATCTTCAAAGTAGTGAAATAGTATGGACAGAGACACGGTTGCAAAGAAAGTGAAAAAAGTCGTTGCTGACGTTTTTCATGTCAGTGAGAAAAAGCTGACAGAGAAGACGAATTTCATTGACGACCTTCACGCAAAATCCATGGACATAGTAGAACTGCTTGCTGCTCTTGAGCTGGAATTCGGCTTTAGGGTGCCTCAGAGAGACGTGAGGCAGAACAAGACGCTCAAGCAGGCAATAGACTATATGTATGAAAAAGCGAAGAAGATTAAGAAATAAGCACTGCAACAGCTATCGCGTTCGATTCTGTGAATGAAAGGCTGATAAGCACTTTCTTTATTTTTCTCTTTTTTGCTATTTTTGCTATTTCCCCATGCAGTTTTATCCTTGGTGCACCTGTTTCCTTTTCACGTAGCAACTCGACGTCCCTCCCCTCTATCCACCCAGTTTCGAATGCCTTGTAGACTGCCTCCTTCGCCGCAAAATTTGTTGCGAACTTTGCGACGTTTTTTCCTGCACAGGCAATTTCATTTTTCGTGAATGTATTTTCGATAAAGCGCCTTCCGTACTTTCCAGCAAGGATCCTCTTCATCTTACGTACATCTGCAATGTCTGTTCCTAACCCTACAATCTTCACTTCCTCACCACTTCTGAGACTTCTTTTGCTATCATTAGCTCCTCATTGGTTGGAATAACGAGCACCTTTACCTTTGAACCCTTTGCGCTTATATCCATCTCCTTTCCTACGGCTTTTTTGTTCTTCTTTTTGTCAAGCCTTACACCGAAAGCGCCAAGATAAGAGCATATCTCCTCACGTATTTTTGTTGCGTTCTCGCCTATACCGGCAGTGAAAACGATTGCATCGACCTTTCCGAGCGCAGCAGCATATGCGCCTATGTATTTCGCAACCCGATAGCAGAACATTTCTAGTGCGAGCTTGCATCTTTTGTTGCCTTCCTTTGCCTTGCCCTCAATCACGCGAACATCCTTGCTTACTCCAGATACTCCCAGAAGTCCGCTCTTGAAGTTCATTATGTCAAAAAGCTCGTCGTAATCAAATTTGTATCTCTTTACAAGGTACTGAAGAACTGCTGGATCGATATCGCCCGTCCTTGTTCCCATCATCACTCCTTCAAGCGGTGTCATCCCCATGCTCGTATCAACAGATTTTCCAGCATTAACAGCAGTTATGCTCGAGCCTGCACCGAGGTGGCACGTGATAATATTAGGCTTTTTCTTTCCGAGCAGCTCAGCTGCTCTGAGCGCAACGTATTTGTGCGACATCCCGTGAAAGCCATATTTTCGTACAGCATATTTATCATAGAAATGATACGGAAGGCCGTACATGTACGCCTTTCTTGGCATTGTTTGATGAAATTCGGTATCGAAAACCATAATCTGGGGGACATTCGGCATGGCTTTTTTCGCTTCCTTTATCCCCGTAATGTTGTGAGGATTATGCAGCGGAGCAAGCATCTCGAAGTCTTTCAGGTAATTAAGCGCCACGTCAGAAACAAGAGCAGGCTTTGCCATCTGGCCACCATGAACTACACGATGACCTACAACTGATATCTCATCGATGCGTTTTATGCCACCAAGCTTCGGGTCGTGCAGCATCTTTATCATCAGGGCTATTCCCTCCCGATGGTTTTTGACTTCAACCAGCTGTTTAAGCGTTTCCTCCCCTTTTGTATGCACAAGCTGGGTTCCCTTTTCGCCTATCCTTTCTATAAGACCATAAAGAATAGTGTTGAACTTGTTGTCAAAAAGGCGGTACTTTATCGACGAGCTTCCGCAGTTCAGCACAAGAATTTTGTTCATTTGCCCCCTCTTTTCGACCATGCGCTCAATACCGCAATAACCCCGAGTATGTCGCCGACCTTCGCTCCTCTTGAGAGGTCACTTATTGGCTTTTCAAATCCCTGAAGTATCGGTCCATATGCATTTGCTTTTGCAAGCGTTTGCACAAGCTTGTATGCAATATTGCCTGAATCCAAATCAGGGAAGATAAGTACGTTTGCCCTCCCAGCCACTTTACCGATCTTTCCCTTCATTTTTTTCATGGCCGTTGCTTCAACGAGCGCAGTATCACCCTGCATCTCGCCGTCTATTGCGAGCGAGGGTGCTTTTTTGTTTGCGATTTTTGTTGCTTCTATCACCTTATCAGCGCGCGGATGGATCGCACTTCCCTTTGTTGAAAATGAAAGCATTGCAACCCGTGGCGTCCAGCCTAGAAGTTCTTTTGCAGTGTTCGCAGTAGTTATCGCTATATCAGCAAGCTGTTCTGCGGTGGGCTCTATGTTCACAGAGGAATCCGCGAACAGAAGAAGGCCGTTCTCTCCGCCTTTATAGCCGGGAATTTCCATTATAAAGAAGCTTGAGGGGACCGAAATACCTTTTCTGAGACCTATTATTCCTGTTGCGGCAGTTATGACATCTCCGGAGGTTGCGACCGCGCCTGCAATCATGCAATCAGCTTCGCCTATCTTCACCATGAGTGCTGCAAGATAAAGCGGATTCAACAACATGCGTTCCGCAAGTTTTTCCGGAACTTTTCGTATCCTGATATACATGTCGACGTATTTTTTTGGAATTCCTTTTGCGATATCAATTGTCTGGATATCGTTTATTTTTATTTTAAGTTTTGCTGCTGTTGCCTCTATCCTATTTTTATCCCCAACAAAAATTGGGGTTGCCAGTTTCCTGTCCTTTGCAAGCCGTGCTGCCTGAAGGACCCGTTCATCCTCTGCCTCAGGGAAAACGATTTTACAGCTAGCCTGCGCAGATTTCCTGAAGAGAGATAAAATACTCATGAAAATGGTTCAAATTTAACTTTTAAAATCCTATTGCAACGATAAGCTGGGAGAGAATAACAATGGTTTTTTAAATTTAGGTATGCCTAAATTGATCATGGTGCTTGAAAGCAGGGAGATGGAGGAATATCTCGAGATTATGTACAGAAAGAAGCAGAAAGGCGAAAGAATAACAACTACTGGCATCGCGAAAGAACTTTCAGTCTCCCCTGCAAGCGTAAGCGAAATGTTCAAAAAGCTCGAGAAGAAGAGATTGGTAAAACTTACTCCCTACAAAGGTGTGACACTTACCAAGAAAGGCGAGGAAGCCGGCAGGTCAATGCTCAGAAAACACCATCTGCTCGAAGATTTTCTGAGGATATTCGGCTTGGGCAGAAAAAGGGCGCACACAGAGGCTTGCGCACTTGAGCACGCACTTTCAAGAAATGCTGAAAGGGCCTTTGAGAGGGCTATGGCTTGTGTAAAAGGCAAGAATGTGAGAACCCTCTCCAGTCTGAAAGCTGGTCAAAGAGGGCGAATCTTTGGCATCAGGGGTGGAATGATTGCGCGCAGAAGAATGATGGAACTGGGCCTTACCAAAGGAACGGTTATAGAGGTCATCAGGACATCAAGGTACGGCTGTCCAATAGAGTTGCGTGCAAGGGGCGCAGAAATTGCTATAGGAAGAGGAATCGCAGAAAAGATATACGTAGAGGTCATAGAATGAACAAGCTAACGATCGCATTAGCCGGTAATCCGAATGTCGGGAAATCAGTCATCTTTAACCAACTGACAGGCGAAAGGCAGCATGTCGGAAACTGGCCTGGAAAAACAGTTGAAAAATTCGAAGGAAGACTTAATTTTTTAGGTAAGGACATAAAGATTGTGGACCTTCCTGGGACTTATTCATTATCCGCTTTTTCGCAGGAAGAAGAAATAGCAAAGGATTTCGTAAAAAAAGGCAAACCAGATGTTGTGATAGATATCGTTGATGCAGCTTCGCTTGAGCAGAGCCTTTTTCTTACCCTTCAGCTGCTTGAACTTGGTGCGAATGTCGTCATCGCGCTTAACATGATCGACATTGCGAAGGAAAAAGGAAGAGAAATCGATGCAAAAAAATTAGCTAGACTGCTTGGCGTACCTGTTGTTCCGACGATAGCAACACAGGGCAAGGGAATACAACAACTCGTAATAGAGAGTATAAATGCTGTCCGTCGCGGGAAAAAGGCAAAAAAAACATTCCCGAAAAACATATCAAAACGTTACGAGTATATTCATGACATAGTGGAGGAATGCCAGAAAGAGACAACCGCTGGACCGACGCTAACCGAGAGACTCGATGGCATTCTTCTTCACAGGTATTTTGGTTACGCGTTTCTGGCACTTATACTTCTCTCAATGTTCTTTCTTATATTCGGATTAGGTAATACAACTTCTACGTACATTACCCAGTTGATTAATTATTTCAGACAGATCATTCCTTCACAGATATCATCAAATGCGCTTTTTCTTTTTTTCTGGAGAACAGTTATCGAGGGGATCATCGCTGGAATCACGATTGCCATTCCCTATCTTCTTCCGTTCTATATCTTCCTCTCCGTTCTCGAGGCATCTGGCTACCTTCCTAGAATCGCATTCCTCACAGATAGCCTTATGCACACAATCGGGCTGCACGGCAAGGCGTTCATACCGTTATTTCTTGGCTACGGATGCTCGGTTCCTGCATGCATAGGATGTAGAATAATGGAATCAGATGACCAGCGTTTCCTTACAGCCTTCCTTGCAACAATGATACCGTGCGCAGCAAGAAGCGTTATCATACTGGGTCTTGTCGGCTTGTTTCTGGGCTTTTGGTGGGCTGTTGGAATTTATACGTTCAACATTCTCGTTGTTTTCATTCTAGGTTTCATCCTTTCCAGATTTATAATAACAAAACCAGTTGGACTTATAATGAACATGCCGTCCTACCAAATGCCTGATATTTTCGCAATACTCAGGCGTGCGTTTCTGCAGATAAAGCACTTCATTGTTATTGCCTTTCCTATAATAATCTTATCAACCTTTGTGATAAATACACTTGATTTCTTTGGTTTGCTTAAGCATCTTTCTGAATTTCTTTCACCCATAACAGTTGGTCTCCTTGGACTGCCGGCCATTGTTGGAATAGCGCTTGTGGTTGGGTTTCTTAGGAAGGAACTTGCAATCGTGTTGCTCGCAGCACTACTCGGAACGGAGAATTTCGCAGGAGTGCTCACTCCTTTGCAGATGGTGGTATTTACCATAGTCTCTATATTCTACATACCATGCGCCGCAACAATCGCGACGCTTGTGAAGGAATTCGGATGGAGGAAGGCGGCTTTCATAACGGTCTTTGAGATAGTGCTTGCAATAGCACTCGGGACCGCTGCGAGAGTAGCGTTGCCCGCGTTCATATAATTTAATGCAAATGCCGTGATCATCATAAGGTATTACAACCGCTATGTTTACTTATGGACGCTCGTCACGCAGATTAGGTATTCCACGATATAATTTGCAACAGGCTTGGTCTGCTCTGATTAGCAACATTTAAAACCAGAATCCTTGTAGTGGTGCATATGGCAAAACTGAAGCGTGCACTTGGGCTGTTGGAGACAACTATTTGCGGTGTTGGGATCATACTTGGCGCAGGAATATACGCACTAATTGGAAAGGCTGCTGGAATGGCTGGAAATGCTGTGTGGATTTCCTTTGTGATAGCAGCAATAGTTGCCGGATTGAGCGGGCTTAGTTATGCCGAACTTGCATCTATGTTTCCAAAAGCAGGAGCGGAGTATGAATATGTAAGAAATGCGTTTAACAAAAGACTCGCATTCGTTATTGGATGGTTGATTGCACTAAGCGGTATTGTAGGCGCTACAACAGTTGCCCTTGGATTTGGAGGGTATTTTGAAGCAATCACGGGCGTGCCAACGCTCATCGCTGCGGTTGCTCTTGTGCTCATGCTAACTGCGCTTATTGGGTATGGTGTCAAAGAGGCAGCGTGGTTCGCCATAGTAGGCACGCTTTTTGAAGCAGGAGGATTGCTCATAGTAATCGCAATATCCATACCCCATCTCGGAAACGTCGATTACCTTGAAATGCCTTCGATGGACGGCGTTTTTGCTGCGGCTGCTCTTGTTTTCTTCGCATATATAGGATTCGAGGAAATGACGAGAATGGCAGAAGAAGTCAAACAGCCTGAGAAAAACATGCCGAGAGCACTTATTCTTGCTATAGCCATTACTACTTTACTCTATATCATAGTCGCGATTTCTGCCATAAGCGTTGTTGACTATAGAGTGCTTGCGGAGTCAAATTCCCCACTTGCTGACGTTGTTTCCGCAGCATGGACCAGCGATGCCTTCTTCGCATTTTCCATAATCGCGCTTTTTGCCACGGCAAATACTGTGCTGCTCATAATGATGGCCGCCTCGCGGATAATTTATGGAATGGCAGAATCAGGAGCATTGCCAAAACCACTCGCATACGTCAATCCCTCAAGAAGAACGCCATTGGTTGCAGTAGCGGCTGTCGGGATTCTTACTGCTGGATTTTTCTTGGTCGGTGGGATTCAAGAAGTAGCAAATCTAACAAACCTCACTGTGTTTATCACCTTTATCGCCATAAATGCTTCTCTTATAAAATTACGATATGACGCACCAAAGGCGTACAGGGCATTCAAGGTGCCGCTGAGCATAGGACGCTTTCCGGTTCTACCATTTCTTGCGATAATCACAACGCTGTTCATGGCGATTAACGTTGGCACAACTACAATAGCCTATGGAATAGCACTACTCATAATAGGTATATGCATTTCCTACCTCAACAAACAGATTTAAGCTCCATCTGCTATGCCGTGTTTTTGAGCAGCCCTGCTTTCTTAAATGCACGTTCCACGATTTTCGCGCCTGTCTCTGTTTTTTTCTTAACGTCTTTCAGGTAATTTTTATAATCGTGCATGTAACCATCCCTGTACATCTCTCTTTCTTCCTTAGATGCGCAATCCTTTGGGTCAACCCCAACTATCTTCCCAAGCGCGTCTATGTCCATATCATAAACCGGTCGAACATTCTCTGGTTGCAGCACAAGCGACTCGTATCTCTTGCGAACTTCATCCAGAATAGGATGCTTCTCACCATTGTTAATCAGTATTCTTTTATTCTTGGCCCGAGATGCCTTACTAAACACAACCTTTCTTTTTTCCTCTGGGACGTCTTCTGATGCAAGCCTTGAAGCCATCGCATATTTTAAAGCATCCTCGTTTTCATTTACAGAGCGTGCATGAATAAGTTGCGCACCGGTACCTGAAAATAGCACAGCTACGGCCTTCTCAACAACAAATTTTGTTGGAGACTCGTATACGATTTCAACATTACGCATCTCTTCTAGCACACGAATAACACGATCCCTCGTTGTTCCTGGAAGTGGGCCATCGCCGATTGGTGGAATGTAAACCCTATAACGACCGTTGCACTCAACAAAGACGTAGATATTTTCTGCAGAACCTTCGACAATCTTATTACCTTTAAATGCAAGTATTTCACCATAACCAAGTCTTCTTGCAAGGTTTATGCTAAGCGCAGAGTTCACATAATTACCAGATATCTTTTTATCTGATGGCATATCATGGCCGATCCGTTCGTATGGTGCGTATAGGACATCAAGACCGGTTTCATAATATTCGTCACTCAGATAAACGCCCCACGGTAGAGTTGCAGCATTAAAATAGAATGGCTTGCCAGCTGTTGGTACTTTCAATCCCCCCTCGCCAGAAACCCAGAAGTGCGGCCTAAAATAACCTGCCATAACCATTTCAAGCGCATTCGGGAAATGATCTCCGGAAACGAGCTTGTTGGCATACGCAAGCGCCTTCAGCATCGTTTCAAGCTCTTTTAACCTCATCTCGACAACTTCCTTCCCCATGACAGCGCTCAATCGAAGTTCTGGTCTAATTTCCTCAGTGCTCCCGTCTTTCTTTTTAACAATGAACTTTCCAAATACAGGCTCACGGCCTTCTAGATAACTCTTTTTTGCGTCCTCGAAAAGCTCCCGCGGTACAGGGTTGTATATTTCGATCTTCTCCACATTTTCGTGCGAGTATATCTCGCTTATTTTCGATCCCACGATATCATCAAACGCTAAAGTTGAAAACATGAGCCGCGCAATGTTGCTTTCCAGTTCTGGAAATATTGTACCAAACTGCGTGTAATAAACCCTAATACCTTCAAAACCGCCCGCGCCATAATGAATGGGATTACTCAACACCGTATCAAAAGCATACTCTGGATGTATAAACCCTTTTTTCTTGCTGTAGTACATCCAATTTGCATCGGCATCCAAAGGAAAACTAGGATTCGATTCATCGTTAAGTAGATAAACTATTCTAGTATTAAGTTTCTTTTGGCCGCTAATAAGAAATTCGCTCATAATCCCACCCAATTTATCTTTAGATAGAAAAATATTTAAAACCATCATTGGACACAAATTTTAAAAATATTTTTAAACACAATGTATAACATGTTTAAACAACCTGAAAGCAGCGACGCCAAACCAGATGAACATAAAGAAATCGAGGAAGTACTCCTAAAAAATTGTCGGCTCTACCCTCCTATGCCATTTTTTGAAAAACCCAAAAAGACAGCCGAAGAACTCATGTCGAGTTTGTTGATAAAAATTAAGAGACTTGAAAAAAAACAAGGAGAATTTTTAGAGTGGGTGAAAGGTGCTTTACGCGCTGCTGGCGAAAAGCTCTCACTAATCTTTTTTGGGAGAGCGATATACAGCGAAAAGGAATGTAGTGATGTGGACATATTAATGGTATATACAGACCCAACAGTACAAAATGAAGTGCGCGATTTGTGCAAACCATATTTTGTTCACACTCAATCCATTTTCAAGGGCGCTTTTTTACCATTCGAAACGACTGCCGGGTACCCTAGATTTTTTGTTGCTAATACCATGCTCATTTACCCAAAAGAAACAAACAGTTTTGTGTTATATTCTATAAGACGTGGCAGGAAGTTGATAAAAAACGCGTCTTTCTTCAACGGTGGCATTGGAGATCTTATAACATATGCTGCTTCTAAGATTATAGAAAGAAAAGAAACTCAGCATTTTGACTGCGACAAAGAACAGATAGAGAGGATATTGAATAAGAATCTTGTAATAATGAATTCCGATTGTTTTGGTTTTGCCGCATCTCCGGAAAATGTTAATGCCCAAACAAGAAATGAACTCAGGATGGGGGTTAGAGAAGGCAGATTTGAGAGAAGTGAGATAGAAATACTTGCGCGTGCTGCCATGCGAAGGATAGGTATTAAAGAAAGCCAGAAAACAGAACTTACGAAAAAGTTTTTAAGAGCGCTTAAGGTGTAAAACCGCATTTTCCTATCAGCGGAACAAACATCACCGGAAGAACTTTCTTGTATATGCCTTTTGAGTAAAGAACCAAATCCTGCCAGAACCTGCCCCCTACGGGTGCGATAAGCTTCCCGTCAGGCTTGAGCTGTGCAATCAGCGGATGACCTTCTATGTATGGCATGCCAGCAGTAACCACTATTCTGTCGTAAGGCGCTTCCTTCTCATAGCCGCAGCTGCCGTCTCCTGCAACAAGCTCGACATTGCCAGCCTTTCCCCATCGCCCAAGATTTCCTCTTGCGAATTCGACAAGTTCAGGAACGATATCCATAGAGATAACCTTTCCTCTCGGGCCTGTGAGAACAGAGAGAAGCGCAGCGTTATAACCAGAGCCGGTGCCTAATTCCAGCACCTTTGCGCCATCGCGCACATCCAGCTCCTCAAGCATGAATGCTACAACGCTCGGCGCTGAGATCGTCTGACCATGACCAATTGGGATCGGATAGTCGCAATAGGCTGACGCTTTTGCATCTTGAGGAACAAAAAAAGCGCGATCAACTGCAAGAAAGGCATTTTTAACACGTTTTGTTCGTATCCATCCTGTTTCCTGAAGATACCGAACGAGTTCCTCGTTTGAATTCATGGTTAGATTTAAGTATACTAATTTCTAAATCTTTACCTATGGGAAAGCAGACATTCGGCGGAGACGATGAAGGCGGAGAGGCGGCAGAACAACCTCAAAAGCCGAAGCTTTCAAAGTTTGAACTCGCACCAGATACGAATGTACGCGACGTCTTCTGGAGAGTTATGGCGTCTTACGCTACAACAAAGAAACCAGGGATAGAGCCTGAAGAACTATATGAATATAGGTTCGCGTTTGTAAAAATAGCTCTCTCACTCCTTGAACGAAGAGAAGGCCGCTATTATGGGATGAGTAATCAACTTATAACTCGCTATCTGCTCATGCTTTTTCTTGATAACGGCTGGAACGATGCCGCGCAGAAGATGCTAGAAGAGCTAAAGGAAGGACGGCAGAATTCGTGGATTCCTCTTATACACAGCTTGCGCCAACTCCTGAAGGTTGAAAGATACAAAGAGAGTACAATAGAACTCTTAAGGACAATGATAAGAAATACGGATGTGTATCCAGTTGCGCTTTTTTACATTCTTGCTTTAAAAAATAAAGAGGTGATAACGCGTTTAAAGAAAGAACTTTATATTTTTGCACGCGGTGATATCGAAGAGAATCAGATGAATGCGATAAATGCGCTTGCGCTTCTGAACGGTGATAGCGAGGTTATTGGGATGATGCTCTCACTTCTCTCTCATTGGAATACTGAAGTGAGAAGGGCTGCAGCAGAGGGGCTTAAAGGCATGAAGCTAAATGAGGACGCGGTGCGTGCGATAGAAAGCAAAATAGCCGTCGAAAACGACGAAGAAACAAAAAGAACTCTTGAGAAAATCGTGAGAAAATGGAAGAAATAATAAAGATACCAGGAGAGCGGGTAAAGGTACTCATCGGGGATAACGAAAGCACCAAGAAGATGCTGGAGAAAAAGTGTAATATAAATATAGATGCAACCCCAGACGGAGAGGTCACATTAAGAGGGGACACTGCAGACGTCTACTTTTCTAAGAGCGTGATAACGGCTATTGGCAGAGGATTTGATCCAAACACTGCGATAAAACTTTTAGAAGCGGATTATCAACTCCATATTTTCTATCTGAAAGAATACCTTTCCTCTGAAAACGCAATAAAGAGAATAAAGGGAAGGGTCATAGGAGAGAAGGGAAGAACAAAGGCAGAGATTGAGAGCGCAACTGACTCTTCTATAAGCGTGTATGGAAACACTATAGCGATAATAGGAAAAGCGGATAGTATAGATTATGCAAAGGAAGCCATTGAGAGGTTGATTCGCGGAGCAACTCACACTGGAGTTTATAGGTATCTTGCTGACGTAAGAAGAAGACTTTTTGAGGAGAGGCTACGAGGGGTATGATCGATCCAAGAGAAATAAAGCACGATTTTCCAATTCTAAAAATAAAGATAAATGGAAAGCGGCTGGTTTATCTCGATTCGGCTGCAACATCCCAGCGGCCGCGTCAGGTGATGGATGCGGTAAGGGAATTCTGGGGAAGCAAAAATGCCAACGTCGCGAGAAGTCTTCATGCGCTTGCAGAGGCAGCGACAGAGGAATACGAAAACGCGAGAAAGAAGAGTGCAGAATTCATAGGGGCAAATGAAGATGAGATAATATTTGTTCGAAACACAACAGAAGCGATAAACCTCGTCATGAGTGGATGGGGCAAAAAGTTTGTCGGAAAGGACGATACCATAGTCACAACTATAATGGAGCATCACAGCAACTTTGTGCCATGGCAGCAGTTGGCAAAAGAGAAATCGGCAAGATTCGAAATCATTGATATAGACCGCGAAGGAAAATTAAGGGAAGAGGCACTTGAAAGGATGGGACGTGCTAAGATAGTTGCCATAACGATGGCTTCCAATGTCTTAGGAACGGTGAATGATATAAAAAAAATATGTAAAATGGCAAGGAAAAATGGTGCTGTGACTGTTGTCGATGCTGCACAGGCCGTGCCTGGAATGCCTGTAAATGTCAAGGAGCTAGAATGCGATTTCCTTGCATTTTCAGGCCACAAGATGCTTGCACCTTTTGGCATAGGAGTGCTGTATGGAAGAAAGGAAATGTTAGAGCAGATGAGCCCTTTTTTATACGGCAGCGAGATGGCAACCAAGGTTAGCATAGAAAAGAGCGAATGGAATGAACTGCCGCATAGATTTGAAGCCGGGACGCCACCTGTCGATGCTGCGGTTGGACTATCTGCCGCGATCGATTATCTTGAAAAAATAGGGATGGAAAATGTCAGAAAACACGAGCTGAGGCTTGTGAGGGAAGCAATTGAAGTTCTTGAAGACTTGGGTATGAAGGTGCTGGGGCCAAAAGAGCCAAGCGAAAGGACCGGTCTGGTTGCCTTTTCGATAGATGGCGTTCACCCACATGATGTAGCCACGCTACTCGACAGAGAGGGGATAGCAATAAGAAGCGGGCATCACTGCGCCATGCCCTTGCATGTTCGTCTTGGGCTGCCACAGGGAAGCAACAGAATAAGTTTTTATATTTATAACACGCCAGATGATATAATTGCGCTCGAGCGTGCGATAAAAAAGATAAAACAACTTTTCAGGTGATCACGTGAATGGACTAAAACGAGTGGATAAAGCTATATGGTTAATGGAAAAGGAAGGCGAGATGAGAGTTCCGGCTTATGTTTTTGCAAACGATAGGCTAATCGATGGTATGCGCAAGGACAGAACACTTGAGCAACTGAAAAATGTTGCTGGTCTTCCTGGAATAGTCAGACATGCGCTTCTCATGCCGGATGGGCATGAAGGATATGGCTTTCCGATAGGTGGGGTTGCGGCTTTTGATGCTGACGAAGGCATCGTGAGTCCTGGTGGCGTGGGTTACGATATTAACTGCGGTGTTCGCCTTCTTACAACTCCATTGCATGTAAATGAAGTTCGGCCTAAGATAAAACAGCTCTGTGATACGCTCTTCAAGAATGTTCCAAGCGGAGTAGGGAGCGAAGGAAGGATAAGGGTTGAACATGCTGAACTCGATGAGGCCGTGAGGCTTGGTGTCGACTGGGCACTTGAACGCGGATATGGAACAAAGGAGGACAAGGAGCACTGCGAGGAATACGGACGGATAGAAGGCGCGGACCCAAGCAAGGTGTCACCCACTGCAAAGAAAAGGGGAAAGCAACAGTTCGGCACGCTTGGCGCGGGCAATCACTTCCTCGAAATTCAGGTTGTAGAAAAGGTCTACAATGAAAAGGTTGCAAAGGAGTTCGGCTTGCACGAGGGCATGATAACGACTATGATACACTGCGGTTCAAGAGGGTATGGCCACCAGATATGCTCTGATAACATACCACCGCTTCTCGAGCTTGCGCGTAAGCAAGGCCTCTGGCTCCCTGACAAAGAGCTTGCATACGCGCCCATAAAAAGCAAGGAGGCACAAGATTATCTTGCTGGAATGCGATGCGCTGTAAATTATGCCTTTACGAACAGGCATATAATCGCACATTGGGTTCGTGAGAGCTATGACCAGGTTTTCGGCAGCGGAACTGGGGATAGAATAAAGACTGTATATGATGTCGCTCACAACATAGCAAAGATAGAGGAGCATCTTGTTGATGGCAAGAAGCGAAAGCTTGTAGTTCACAGAAAAGGTGCGACAAGAGCGTTCCCTGCAGGAAGGCCTGAGCTTCCTCGTGCATACAGAAACATCGGCCAGCCAGTAATTATTCCTGGAAGCATGGGAACTGCGAGCTATGTATTGGTCGGAAATCCAAAGGGTCTTGAGGTTGCATGGGGAACAACGTGTCATGGAGCAGGAAGAACAATGAGTCGCGGTGAGGCGATAAGAACGCATAATGGAAAGGAAGTCGCAAGAAACCTCTGGGAAAAAAGCAGCATATATGTGAGGGCAACAGAACCAAAGGTTATAGCCGAAGAAGCGCCTGACGCCTATAAGAATATAGATGATGTTGTTCAGAGCGTTGCGGATGCTGGAATAAGCGACATCGTCGCAAGGCTGAAGCCTTTAGGTGTTGCCAAGGGTTAGAACATGTAAGTAAATTTAAATATCTTGCGCTACATAAGATACCACATGAAGCTGCAATATTCAAACTCTGAATTTGAGGAAAAGGGAAATGCTGAAGAGGAGCAATCTAAAAGAGGAAGGAAAAAAAGGCTGAACGAATTCTGCGAGAAATTCTGGGATACTACAAAAAGGACGACCCAGGCGCTTGGAATAGCAATAGGGATGGGTGTTCTTGCCTACGGATGCGGTAAGGATCATGTTACAGGCGATGCTGAAACAGAAGAGATTGAAATGGTTGATGTACAAGATGATGATAAAATCGAGGAAGACACGCCGAACATTGAAACAGAAGATGGAGATGATGTATCAAATGATAATAAACCTGAAGAAGATGCCAACGACGAAGAAGTAATAGGGTCGAACTGCCCAGAGCCTGGAGCACCACTTGAAGGGGAGGTTGATCCGCTTATTGCAAATACTGTAAATAGCGAAATAATGCTGAATGGCTCTGACGCGAATGTTTCAGGAAATATCGAAACAACTGTTGGTGGACAGATTTCTGGGGATATTCTCGTCCTTGGCAGCTGTCCAAATGATACGAACTCCATCGCAGCATTTGGAGCCCAGGAACATAGCATTATGATCACTCCTGAGTACAGAATAGACTTAACAGTTAACAGTGCTCAGCTACCACAAGTAGATGAACCGAACAAGCTCTGTGAGCCTCTGCCGACAGATAACCTTCCGGTTTCTATCTATAGTGATGTAACAAAGGAAGCGGTAAAGAATGCAAGAGTTGGTGAAGTGCTATCAAGAGGAATATTTGAATTTGAAGGAGGATTATCGCAGAACATAATGGTCAACGAAAGTATATCATCTCCAGTAATATCCTTTGAAGAAGAAAATTATGCTAAAAAACTGATAGAAGTAGCTGCTCCAGCATCTGTACTATCTCTTAGTATAAAGGTTAAGTCGAAAGAAAATGTTGAACTTCTCACAAAAACAGTAATAGGAAATCTTGCGGAAAAGAGATCAAGGACTCTCAGGGTGTACCAAATCGGCTCTGGCGATATCATACTTCCGCAAGTTGGCTGGGACACAACTCCGCGCTATATATGTACTCGCTCATGCGTTGATTTCAATGCTGTTACTTTAACTGAGGTAGTAGTAAGCGGAGAGATAACCCCGCCAGTAAACGATGAATGTGGAGCTGTTTTTGATGGATTTGACCTTCAATCAGTGAGAGTAGAGATCCCATTTGGCGGTATACCCGCAGAAGTTGCAAGAGCTTATACGGTTACTATATCAGAAGCAAATGGCGTTAGCACCCTTGGAACACAACAACCATACTTCAAAGTAGTCGTGACAAGAGACCCATCACAGCCGATGCATGACTTTGGGCAATCTCTAGGATTTCTTTTTAGGATAAGAGGGCTCATATTATCCAAAGACAATAATCCAAAAACAGGCAGACAAGATGGCACGGAGATAGATGTATTTATAGAAATGCAGGATCCAGATGTTCGTGATTATCCAGAAAGATGTGGATGTACCCCGCCTGGCTTTTAGACTATTCTAAGAGTACACAAGAGTGCAAATGAAAAGTCGACATAAAAATATCAACAAATAAATGTTATTGTGTTTATACGTATAATTAAATGATAATATATTTAAATATTTCTGTGCAGTAATTATACCATGAAACTAGAATACTCACAAAAAAATATGATGAAAGAAAGTGAAGCAGAGATAGGTGAACCAGCGGGTAAATCCGAAGAGAGAAAAAGCAGGCTAAGGGAGTTCTGCTCAAAACTATGGGATGCTACAAAGAGAAATGCTGCCACTATTTGTCTTGCTGCAGGAGCTGCTCTTGCTGTGCAGAACTGTGGTGGGAATGTTCATGAAAAGGAGGACGCTGATAGCACTGAGATATTAGAAGAGAACAACGAAATGAGCCAAACTGATGAAACTGAGGACCAAAACGAAGAAGAAGGAGCAAATCAGAATTGCCTAGGTCCTGGAACACCACTCGAAGGTGAAGTAAGCGGGCCTATTGCAAACAAAACTACTGGCGTAACAACATTAAGTTGCCCGGACTCTCAAGTCTCTGGTGATATAGAGGTAACAGTTGGTGGAGAGATAGAAAATGTTCTAATTCTTGGGGAATGCCCGAATGACCCTGGTAGCGTAGCAGCCTTTGGTGCGCAGGGGTCAAGCGTGGTTGTCACTCCTAAATATAGAATAGATATGGGAAAGAATCAATTTGAGGCAAACCTGCCTGCTGTGTCAGATGAGTTATGCCCGCCGCCAGAGATAGACAACTTGCCTATCTCGAGATT
>JAWCKZ010000001.1:0-183863 GCA_038851325.1 Candidatus Bilamarchaeaceae archaeon | reverse complement strand
GAACAATCTCCTCCTTTTTCAGCAATCTCCCCAAGCGCCCAAGCAGCCCCCTCCCGCACATTCCAACCCTTATCCTTCAAAGCATCTATCAATGCAGGAACACCAGGCTTCCCGACAGCGACAACTTCATCTGTTTTTTTAAGAATCAGAAGAGCAAGTACCTTACTCTCTATAGGAATCTTATCAAAACCAATCTTCCCAAGCGCCTCAGCAGCCCCCTCTCGCACATCCCTCTTCTCGTCCTTCAAAGCATCTATCAATGCAGGAACAGCAGCAGAACAATCTCCTCCTTTTTCAGCAATCTCCCCAAGCGCCCAAGCAGCCCCATATCGCACATCCTCATTCTTATCCTTCAAAGCATCTATCAATGCAGGAACAGCCCTTGCATCTCCAATCTTCCCAAGTGCTATAGCAGCCCCATTTCTCTCTTCCCATGTTTTCCCTTCCTCAAACATTCGAGTAATCTCTTTCAACTGTTCTTCATTCACTCCAATCTTCCCAAGCGCCTTAGCAGCCCTCTCTCGCACCTTCCCCTCCTTATCCTTCAATTGATGAACGTACCATTTTACTCGTAATCTATCAATACCTCTCAAAACAGGGCTTCTGTTCCAGTCTGTAAGCCTGTCCCGCAATGTTTTCTTATCCATGTTATAAATAGTGTTAAAAAGGATTAAAAAGTTTTGTTTAGATTGTGCGAGGCGTTGCAATTACTATGTTCACTCATGAACGCTACTTCGTGTGGTTCGCGTATTCTTATTCTGTATTTCACTAGATAATCTGCAACAGGCTCGATAAGCATGTTTTAAAATATATCTATTTTATGATATATCATGAAAGTGATAGGCCAGGCAAAAATCGGAACGAAAGTAACACGCATGCTGAAGAAAAATTTTTTCGTGTTCCTGCTATGGCTACTTTCAAAGAAGGAAATGACTGGCTACGATGTGATAAAGACGCTCTCAAAGGAAAAGGAGGCCCGCGGGGTTGTTTCTGCAGCAGTTGTCTATCCAGCGCTCTCTTCGCTTCTCAAGGCAGGATTAATAAGGCAGAAGACAGTAAAGGCCGGCAGAAGGATCAAAAAGTTTTATAAGACAACCGAAAAGGGGATGCGTGAGATAAAGCAGTTCAAGGATGTGTTTCTCACCGGCTTGACACGGCAGTTTTTGGAGGAGATGCTCAGATGAGAGCAGCGAGAAAAGAAGTTCTGAGGCTTGAGAACGTTAGCAAGGTTTACGAAATGGGGGAGGGGATAACGGTCACCGCTCTTTCAGGCATAAATTTGAGTGTTTACGAGGGCGATTTTACATGCATACTCGGTCCGAGCGGCTCTGGAAAGAGCACACTTCTTCATATAATGGGACTTCTTGATAGACCAACGAGCGGAAAGGTTTACATAGATGGACGAGAGACAACCGAGCTATCGCCAGAGCAACAGGCGATTATTCGCGGTCAGAAGATTGGTTTTGTTTTTCAGGCATACAACCTTGTTCCTTCGCTCACAGCGTGGGAGAATGTTGCTTTACCACTCATAATCCAAGGGGCACCTGCGAGTGAGCGGAAAGAGAGAGCAATTGCAATCCTGAAGGAGTTGCAAATGGGAGACAGGCTTGATCACTACCCATCGCAGTTAAGCGGCGGTCAAAGACAGCGAGTCGCTATCGCACGCGCGCTGATTAACAATCCAGCAGTTCTCCTTGCTGATGAGCCAACAGGAAATCTCGATTCAAAGACTGGAAGGGAAGTCCTTGCAACATTCGCAGCTCTTCACAAGGCTGGGAAGACGATGGTTATTATTACACACGATGAGGGAATAACGAAAATAGCCCATAAAGTAATAAGGATACGGGACGGTGTTATTGTCGATAATAAATAAAACGAAGGAAGGTGATTTTGATGAGAAATATTGTTTTTTTTGTGCTGTTGCTGCTTAGTAGCGCTGCACTTGCCACAATCTCGATAACAAATTATAGAGTGTCTCAGGAAAGCTTCAGACCTGGTGGTCAAGGATACATCACCTTAACCATAACAAACCCAAGTATAGGCGCTGGGGAGGATATGACTGGAGTAGTAGCATCCATTACTGCCCCGCCGGAATTTATAATAAGCTCTTCTATGTATGTTGGTGATATAGAGCCAAGCGGTTCCACGGTACTTACCATACCATTCCGAATAAAAAACTATTCGGCAAATGGAATTTACTCAATAACCGTGCGTGTAAGCGGGTATACAAAATTGAAGACAACCGAATCGCAGGCATATTATGCTCGAACAGTTTCAGTTCCAGTTGAGGTTGTTAACTATCCGCTCTTTTCTGTTTCAGCCGAGCCAAAGGTCCTTACCGGGTTAGATGAAGTTAGGTTTGTGATTTTAAATAACGGAGGCCCGGCAAGAGACGTCATTGCTGCAGTGAGAGGCAGCGACGCGATAGCGCTCTATGGTGCTAGTCAGGTCTATGTTGGTGACATACTACACTCAGCAGAGTTTACTACTATTTTGGATTCGAGAAATGCTGCCGGCGGTCCTACAGATATTCCAATCACTTTGACTTATTACGATGAACTCGGAAATCAGAGAAGTGAGATCGTTACACTCAGAGCAACGGTCAAGAAAGAGGTCCTAGATATTAGATTCGTGCAGGAAGGAAGAGTAGTAACAAGGAAAGAAGGGGAATTTCGGCTTATAATAAGGAACAATGGCAAAGAACAACTCAATGATGTTAAACTAGAATTCCTGAACTCTTCTTTTAAATTGAGAGACAAGAATGAGATGAATTTTGGGGATATTCCTGCTGAGGGAGATGCGTCTGCATATGCTGTTGTTTTTGCAGACCTTCCGCCTGGGCTGAACTCTGTAGCTGCAAAACTATCATGGACAGAGCGAGATGTTGTAAAGGAAGAATATACTTCTATACCTATTACAATATCTTCTGACGCTGATGTTGGAGTATATATGGAGACAAAACCAGCACCGCTCACAGTTGGCCAGGAGCATACGCTTTCGGTGCTTGTTTCAAACCTCGGCTCTTACTCGATAGATAATGTTGACGTTGAATTGTATTCTGATGCTCTACGGAACCTAGATGTAACAAACAGACAATACATAGGAAGTCTTGCGAAGGACGACTTTAGCACAGTTCAGTTCAAAGTTAGCATACCAAGCGAAGTTGCGCCAGGCGAGCACACCGCAACCGTGAAGGTGCGCTATCGTGATCAGTCCGGAGAGTGGGTAACAAAAACAACAGTTCAGCCTATCTTGATCTACCCTCCGCAAACTGGAAATGGTAGCACGCTCTTTATCTATATAGTGCTTATTGCACTTCTCGTGATTGCTATCTGGTTTGTGTTCCTTAGGAAAAAGCCAAGAACAAAGGTTTGAGGCTGCGCCATGAATATCCCTGATATGGTTTTTTACTCCGTGAATGCACTTCGTTATAGCAAGCTCCGTTCCTGGCTTACTGTTCTCGGTATAGTTATTGGAATATCCGCAATAGTCGTCCTCGTTGGTCTTGTGCAAGGACTTAAGAACGACATAATAGCAGAGCTCAGCGCATTCGGTTCAGACACCATAATAATAACTCCCATAAGCACGACCCGCGGAGCGGTAGGGATGGCATCTATGGCGTTCATGCCAACGAAAGGTCGGATGTTTATGACAGACTACGAGCGAGTAAAGCGAATTGGTGGTATAGATTACATAACACCAGTTATATTAAGCAGAACAACAGTTCGGTACAAAGATGAAGAAAATTCAGTCAGTGTTATCGGAGCAGAGCCTGACGCCTTTAGCCACATTGTAAGCAGTATTGAGATAGAAAAAGGGCGCTTTCTCACATCATCTGATAGAAGGGCCGTTGTGATAGGTAATAATATCGCTAGAGAACGTTTTGAAAATGATATGGACATTTCCTCTACAGTGTACATAGCTGAAAGACGGTACACCGTAGTTGGCGTGCTGAAAAAAGCAGGTACGTCCTTTGTGAATTTTGATGACATGATCATACTACCATTTGAAGAAGCGCAGGAGATATTCTCTGACGCTTTAGGAGAGGATGAGATAACTGGTATACGACTTAAAGTGAAAGAAGGAGAGAATGTTGAGGAGATAGCAGAGGAGATAAATAGCGCTCTTTTGGGAGCGCATCACATTACGGAGGACGAAAAGGATTTCAGTATAGTCACGCCGAAATTCATAAATGAAAGGTTAGATGCAATGACATCTACACTCTCTCTTTTTCTGAGTGCGATAGCAGGCATCTCTCTCCTTGTTGGTGGGGTTGGTATATCAAACACGATGTTCATGGCTGTTCTAGAGCGCACAAGGGAGATAGGTATTCTGAAGGCAGTAGGAGCGACAGAGTGGGAGATTCAGAAACTCTTTTTGGTTGAGAGCGCGCTGATAGGTGCTTTTGGTGGGTTTATCGGCCTTTGCATAGCCTTCCTTCTGATACAACTGTTTGTTGCTTTTGGCATCTCAGCAGTTTTTATTCCGTGGGTTGCAGTTGCTGCTTTGCTCTTTTCAGCATGCATTGGTATGGCTGCTGGTTTTTTCCCAGCACGCCAAGCGGCAGCCCTTGATCCAGTCGAAGCGCTGAGGTATGAATAATGAACGTGATCGATGCATTTTTTTATTCCGTAAGAAGCCTTCGCGTATCCTCTCTTCGCTCAATGCTGACTGTAATAGGTGTTGTTATAGGCGTTGTTGCCATCGTTGTCGTGGCATCGATCAGCGAAGGGGTTCAGCAAGAGATTACTGCACAACTTGAGGTATTCAAACCGAACATGTTGGTAGTTATACCAATAAACCTTGAAAGCGCAGAGGAAATGCGCGGCTTTATGGGAGCTGCAACTGGTGCAACTGGAAAGCTTTACGAGCGAGATGCGCAAGCAGTTGCAGGCATACCTGGCGTGAAGACCGTAGGGCGAGCTAATTATGGGCGCACTTATCTTGAATTCAGAGAAGCAAGTGTGATAGCGCCGGTGTATGCAATAGACAGAGAATACTACAACCAGTATGCTGATTATTTTAAACTTAGTGAGGGTCGGATGTTTGACAATTGGGAACACAACGTGGTTGTGCTTGGCAATGATGCTGCAAAAAAAATGTTCGGAAAACGAGAAGTGGGCGCGGGCAATGTTATAAAAATAAACGGAATGGATTATCGTGTGGTTGGCGTTTTGGAGAAAATAGGAACTGCGCTTTCAGAGCAGGATGATAACGTTATATTCGTGCCATACGATGATGGCCCTAAGCTTTTTGGCAGCCAACTTGCGAAGAACGAGATATTCATGCTTTCAGTAGAGCTAGAGGAAGGTGCGGATGTTAAAGAAGTTAAGGATGCTATAGAGACAAAATTGATTGCGTATCATAAGGTTACACCTGACGACAAGGATTTCAGTGTCATAACCGCGGATTACATAAAAGAGATGGTCAACACAATCCTCGGAATGTTGACAATCTCTCTTCTTGCAATAACACTTATAGCATCTGTTGTGGGTGGGATAGGAGTTGCAAACACAATGTTCATGGCAGTGCTCGAGCGTACGCGCGAGATAGGCGTGCTGAAGGCAGTGGGTGCGACAGAGCGAGATGTGGTATTGATATTCCTTATTGAGAGCGCGATAATAGGCTTACTCGGTGGGATAATCGGTTTGCTTCTTGCGATGGGGATATTGGAGATCGCGGGCTATTTTGCAGTTCCTTTCTGGTTGCGGCTTAGGGTAATCGCGCTTGCGTTTGTTTTCTCAGCTCTGATAAGCATTATTGCAGGTTTAATCCCTGCAAGACAAGCAGCGCGGCTCGACCCTGTAGAAGCACTGAGAGGATAAATATTAAAATAAAAGTGGAAAATACATAACAGGGGTCATGGTGCAAAGTGCATGCTGGACGCATACCCAGGTAACACGGCAGGCTCCAGATCCGCTTTTTGCGATGAAGCCGTGGAAACCTGCATATCGGAGTTCGAATCTCCGTGACCCCACATTGTTATATGCCGCGCGTAGAAAAGAGAAACAATTAAATTTGTTATTTACGAGTAATGGTCGGTGATTATTATGGCAAAAAAACCAAAAAAGACCGAACCAGCAAAGCAAGCATGCGTATGCGGCGGAGATTGCCTAGAAAAGGGAGCATATCTACCAGGTTATCTTCTTATTGCGCTTGGGTCACTTGCACTTCCAATAAATTTTGATCTTCTTCCAGGACTTCAGTGGGCAAAGGCTTGGCCTTTGTTACTAGTACTTTTTGGCATTGTTATTATTGTGAAAACTGCTATATGCAGAAGAAAGACATACGAAATTCAGTAGCTACTTCTGGCTACTTTTTTTATAAAATCTACAAGTCTGTTTGAATAGCCGTACTCATTGTCATACCATGCTGAAATTTTTGCGAGGTTTCCTATAGCACGCGTAAGTTTGCCGTCAACTATAGATGATTCTGTTCTTCCAATAATATCGACAGAGACAAGTTCTTCTTCTGTATAAGCGAGTATCCCTTTGAGCTCTTCCTGGGATGCGCGTTTGAGCTCTGCATTTATTTCAGATGTCGTTGGCGTACTGTTGAGTGTGAGAACCATATCGTTAAGAGAACCGCATGGAACAGGAACGCGGAAGGCAACCCCATCCATTCTTCCTTTTAGTTCTGGAAGGACTTCGCCTATCGCCTTTGCTGCTCCGGTTGTTGTTGGTATTATACTCACCGCTCCTGCCCTCGCCCTTCTCCAATCATCATGGCTGCCATCCAGAAGGCGTTGGTCGTTTGTGTAAGCGTGGACTGTGCTAAGGAAGCCGTTTACTATCCCAAATTTTTTATGTATAACCTTCAACACCGGTGCAAGGCAGTTTGTTGTGCATGAGGCAAGGGAAATTATGTTCATATCTTTGGTTAGCATGTGCTCGTTCACGCCCGGAACTATGGTTACGTCAACTCCTTTAGCCGGAGCGGATATCAACACAAGATGTGCTCCTGCCTTTATATGCTTCTCAGCGTCCTCTCTTGAGCGGAACTCGCCCGTACTTTCCACGACAATATCAACATTGAGTTCTTTCCACGGTAGCTTCAGCGGATCTGTCTCTCTTATCCATGTTATCCTATGCCCGTTTATCGTGATCGAGTCGCTGTCTGTCTTTACCTCGCCGTTAAATCTTCCATATACGGAGTCATACCTGAAAAGATGGGCGTGCAGGTCAACTGCACTCCTCGTGTTTATCGCAACTACATCAAAATCCTTCCCGACCGCCCCGCGTGCAAACGCAGCCTTCAAAAACATCTTTCCTATTCGCCCAAATCCGCTTATCGCAACTCTCATAATCCCACCCTGATTTTATCAGCAGCGAACGCTTATTGCTAAAAAAAATTTATAATATACTCGGTCGCTCCGTTCTAGGTGTATTCCACGATATAATTTGCAATGGGCTCCGTTCTGCCAGGCTAAGAGTTAAATAATCTTCCTCAGCGATAATTCTTATGGCGCTCTCGGATGTTGACATAAAAAAGGCGATAAAAGAGGGAAGGATAAAAATCACGCCTCTTAAGGATGATCAAATAGGACCAGGAAGCGTGGATTTGACGTTGAGTAACGAATGGTACTTTTTTAAAAAAAGCTATTTGAAGAAGACGGTTGACCTGAGCAAGGTCACGTATAAAGATGCACATCAAAAAATTAAGGCGGACGCCATAATCCTACCATCTGGTGGAATGTGCCTTGGTAAGACCGTCGAGAAGATAACCCTCGCACCTGATATCATGGGAACGCTCGAGGGAAGAAGCAGATACGCGCGTATGGGGCTTTCCATTCATATAACTGCTGCTATAATACAGCCCGGAAGTAATAATCGTCAAGTCCTTGAAATAGTAAATCTTGCGCCATTCCCTGTAATTCTACGGAGGGGGATGCGCATCTCCCAAGTGGTATTCGACAAACTGCTTTCTCCAACATCAAAACCGTATGCTAAGCATGGGAAGATCGCGAGGGTTCAGTAATGTTTCAGGGTAGCGATCTTAAACTTGGTCTTGTTGTATTCATTGCGATCATACTGGTGGGTATATTTTTTATAAAAATAGAACCGCCAAGTGTAGGAGGTAATATTGTTTATCTGGAGGACCGGTTGGAAAAAAACAGGAACATCTCTTTTAATGATGGCGATGTCTTTTACTACGTATTTAATTCCAGCAACTTTTCTACGGACTTTGAGTTCGTGGTCGATACAAGGCAGGATTGCACAAATCTTTATGCGAAAGATTCTTCAGGATTCTCCTGTGTGAAGGAGGATGGCACTGATTTATCAGGTTCAAACCTTACGCTGGCAGATAGAAACATTTTCTTTTTTAGGCCATGGATGCTCGCACTTAATGATAACTGGAAATGGGCTGCAAGAGGTTGTTTTGAGATAAACAAGAATTTAAGTTGTGATATAGTTGTGTCCTTTAAGGTAATAAGAACAGAATTCGAGAATGGTAAAAAACAATATGTTGTCAGAGCGGTTTACGGCTCAACAGAAGTCTACTATTGGGTTGAAGATGAACGGAGAATTCTTTCAAAGGAAATCGGACCTGGTTACACCATCACTATTCGTCAGTGACTTTCTCGTAATACAGCAAGTGGGATTACACCATTTTCAAGTTCTTCTTTAGCAAGTTCAAGAAACCCTACGCCCTTTTTTGCTTTTATAAGTGGAGGTGCACCGCTTGCAAGCTGCGCTGCCCTTGCGCCTATTATGCGCGCGAGTTCATATTTCGTTAGTTTCATAAAACCCCTCTTCATTCACCCATTCAACCTACAGAACAATATGCACTTCACCTTTTTTTCCTATGGTAAGAGCAGTTTCACCAGAAAATTCAAATGTTCTTGCCTGTCCTCTTATGACCTTAAGTTTCATTCCTGGTTTTACAGGCATTCCTCTGCCATCAAAAAGATAAATCACACCCTCATTCCCATTCTCGTCATGAACAACTATTCGCGTTGCTATTGCTTTTTCCTTTTTCTTTTTTGTATACTCTATGTTCTCCACTTCCTTAACTTCAAGAAGCTCTGTGTTTATATTTCTCATTCCATCTCTTATCTTTGTGATGTTGGTTATTCTCTTCTCCTTAAACTTCTTTTTTGCCATTCTGAAAGCGAGTTTTATGTCTTTTTCAGCCTCTTTCAACATTCTTTCCATTTCGCTTCGCATCACATCATCATCGCCGTTTGATATCATCATTGTCTCATAGGCTTTTTTGAAGAAGGTATTGGGCAGTTTCTCTATTCCCTTTTCTTCCTCGCTTTCAACCGCTTCTTCTGTTTCTATTTTTATTAAATCTTCTGATATCCTGTCTATACCACCTGGCTTTCCGATACTTTCGAGTTCTATTTTTAGGTCCTCCTCTTTTTTCAATGTTTCTATCACTTCGGCTCCTACCCTTTCCTCGTGCGTGCCCTCGTGTTTATCAATATTGTTCTCCTGATTTATATCAGATATTGCTTCCAGATACCCTGTGAGAAATTCTTGGATGACCTTTCTTCCCTGCTCCTCCCTTGTTTCCTCACTTACAGGTGCGGTTCTAGAATGGTATATCCTCTCTATGGTTGGCATCATCTTTGCCTTTACTCTCTCCGCCTTTTCTTTGCCAAGATGTCTTTCGAACATCTTTGTTATCGGAGATAGTAATTTTTCCTTTTTGTCAGCAGGCAATTCTTTTTCCTGGGTTTCTTTCGCTCCTTTTGAGAACAGCTCTGCAAATGAGAGCACCTCCTTCTCCTCTTTCTTCTTTTTTTCCAGGCTTTCCTGTGCTCTTTTTCTTACCCTAGGTTCCTTATCATAACTCAATTCGATGAGAGCGAACACGGCCGCAGGATCATCAATGTTTTCGAGCGCGGCTGCGGCCTTTATCCTTACCTCTGGGTCTTCATCAAATGTCAGTGAGATGAGTTTGTTTAGATCTGTCATTTCTTTCATTCCACCAACCAACCTATTATTCTTTCACATAAATTATTTAATTTTTTACTTGCGTGTTATTCTTTTCCATCCGTTTTCTGTGCCAACTATGATTTCATCAAATTTCGTGAATATTCCGTTTTCTATGACGCCTGGAATGCTGTTCAACTCCTGCTCCATACGCACCGGATTCTCAATTTTCATACTTTCAAGGTCAACTATGAAGCAACCATTATCGCTTATGACCGGACCCAGTTTTTTTTCTGCCGCTCTCACCTTAGGCTTATAGACTGAAAGACGCTTTAGCACCATCGGTGCTGCAAATGGAAGGACCTCAAGAGAAACAATCCCCTCAAGTGTTTTCTGGACCTTTCTTTCATCTGCAATTACTATGAATTTTTTTGCGTTGTAGTCCACGATTTTCTCTCTCGTGAGCGCTCCTCCCCCGCCTTTTAAAAGAGCATTGTCCGTAACCTTGTCCGCCCCGTCAACAGCCAGGTCTATCTCAGTTATTGCGTCTGGCTCTGTTACCCACAGACCATTCTCTACAGCGAGCGCTCGACTGTCAAGAGATGTTGTTACACAACATATTGTGAGCTTTTCCTTTTTTACCTTTTCAGCAAGAAGTTTTATGAATTGAGCAGCCGTACTTCCGCTTCCAAGTCCTATACACATCCCGCTTTTGACATACTGAAGCGCACCAAGTGCAGCGTTTATTTTTCTGGCATCCACTCAATCCTACCTCTTTTTCATAAACGTGATGGTGTTCCCTTTTTGCGTGAGTACCTCAAGCAGCTCTCCATCCCTATTCGCAAGTGAGACCTCTGCAAACTCGTCTCCAACCCTGAAAGTGATTATCCTTGGCCTTCCCTCCAGGTAAACAAGAACGCTGTATATCTTCTGTTTTTTGTCATATGCGTACTGTACCTTGCAGTTCTTGAAAAGGTCTTTTTTCATGCTCTCACGCTTTTGTGAATTCAAGCAAGTAATTCAGCTCGCTTTTCTCGAATTCCTTCATACCTGCTACAGCCGGTTTCAACACCTTGATAAAATTTTCTGCTATTTCCGCAGCATTCTTTTCAGTTGATTTTTTCACCACTGCTTCGGTTACTTTCTCTGCCTTTTCGACTGCCTTTACTGGGATGGCTCCAGGCGGCAGAACCTTCTCGACCTTTATCCCGACGATTTTCGGTTTTTCTTCCTCTTTTTTCTTGAACTCCGTAACCATATCCTCACCAATAATTTTAAAATAGCATTCTGATTTAAGCCTTTTGGTGATATTCTTATGGCGCATATTGTAATGGTGGTAGCACCAACTAATTTTAGGGACGAGGAATGTTTTATCCCGAAGAAACATTTTGAGACAGCAGGGCACGAGGTAACAATCGTAAGCACGAAAAGAGGGACAGCCAGCGGTATGCTTGGCGGGATTGTGAATGTTGATAAGACACTGGCAGAGGTTTCAGCAGCCGATTATGATGCAGTCGTCTTTGTCGGAGGGTCCGGAACCCCGCTCATAAGAAAGGAAGAGGAAGCCATTGGGCTTGCGCAAGAAGCGGCTGCGAAGGGCAAGGTTGTCGCTGCAATATGCTGGGCACCAACAATTCTAGCAAAGGCAGGGGTGCTAAAGAACAAAAACGCAACAGTATGGCTCGGCAACGATCCAGAGTATGGTATGGAAACAAATAAAGTCATTGAAAAGTTTGGCGGGAAGTATATTAGTGAGGGAGTAGTTGTCGATGGGAAAATCGTGACTGCTGACGGCCCATCAAATGCAAAACAATTTGCTGAAGCAATAGCAAAACTCCTTAGATAGTTTTTAAATTCTTGAAGTAAAATTACTTTTATGACTAGAATGCTTGATAAACCAACTATTGAGCGGGCGCTGCTCGATGAAACAAAGAAAGACATCAAAGTAGTTTGGTCTTCTTTTAAGAATATGTTTGAAAAACTTGAGAAAAACGCAGCGGATAATGAAAGGGTTCAGCCATTTGTTTATCAAATAAAAATCCGTATACAGAATTTCGAGAAAGCAAAGAATGAGAGCGGGGCTAGCGCTGTTGGATTGTTAGGATGCATCTCACAGACAGAGAAGCACTTGGATACTATTTACTGGCTGATATCAGACGATGAAAAGCCAGCTATTAAAGATTTGAAAAAAGAATTTACCGCACTGCGTGAGTTGCTGAGCGATGGGACTTCTGTTTCTCGACTTTCGGAGAATGAGAGCACGGAATCTAAAGCTTTTCCTTTAGATACTCCGCAGCGTTCCTGAAGAAGATCAGCCCCATAGCTTCTTTTATTCCGCCGAGGGTCCAGTATGGACAATTCTGGATTATGTTAAACGCTTCAGGATGGGGCATAAGCCCAAATATTCTCCCACTTTCATCGCATATCCCTGCGATATTGTCAACCGAGCCATTTGGATTGTAGGGGTAGCCAGCCAACTCGCCCTTTGGTCCAACATACTGAAGTACGACAAGATTTTTTTCCCAAAGCTCTTTCCTTACTTCTTCAGGTGCAATCAGTTTTCCTTCGCCATGTCTCACCGGAAGGAGGACGTAATCTAGGTTTTTCGTAAAGACGCAGGGGCTACTTTTATTTATCTTGAGAAACACCCATCTGTCTTCAAACCTTCCAGAGTCGTTAGTGGTAAGCGTTAGGCGTTGGATGAAATCTGGTTTAGGAAGAAGCCCCATCTTGACAAGGGCCTGAAAACCGTTGCATACCCCTATTATCAATTTCCCACTTTTATGGAAATCGAGAAGCTTTTCACTCAATCTATATTTGATTTTATTTGCCAAAACCTTTCCTGAGCCAAGGTCGTCACCAAACGAAAATCCACCTGGGAGAAAAAGAAGACCGTAATCATCTAATAAGGAGGGCTGTTCTATCAATTTGTTGACATGAACGATATGCCCTTCCCCGCCGGCCTTTTCAAAAGCATACTTACTTTCGTTCTCGCAGTTTATTCCATATCCAGTAAGCACAAGCGCCTTTGCCTTCATGATGGAGTATGCACTCTATATTTTTTATTTCTTCGTTATTTTTCCGATTGCATCCAAGCATGCGTCAAGCCAGACCATCTCGAAATTGCCCATGTGCGCTATCCGCAGGCCGTTGTCCTTGTATACCCCACGGCAGCCGACTATCTTTATGCCAAATTCGCTTTCAAGCCGCGACTTTATCGTCTTTGCTTGTTCTGTGCTTTCGCAGACGAAGCCTGTCACGGTGTTCGATTCAAATCCTTTCTCAGCAACAAGCTGAAAGCCCATGCTGACAAGCCGTTTTCTCACGTGTGCAGCAGCATCAGCATGCCGCTTGACGGCAGCAGGAACCCCGCCCTTTTTATCAAGAACATCGAAAGCAGCCTGAAGCGCCCAGTAAAGGCTTATCGCAGGCGTATTCGGCGTCTGCCTGTCCTTTTCAAACCGCTTTTTGTGCTTTCTCAAATCAAAGCAATAACTTGGGACAGAATCACGCGCCATAAAGCGGTCCACTGCTTCTTTGCTCAATCCTATCAACGCCATGCCTGGTGGTGCGCCTATTCCCTTTTGGCTTCCTGTAACAAATCCATCCACGCAAAAGTCTTTCATGTCAAGCTCTGTTCCTGGCCAGGCAGAGATACCGTCTATTATAGTGAACATTCCTTTAGATTTCGCATATCTGCATATCTCCTTTATATGATTGCGCAGACCGTATCCAGTTTCGTTATAAACCATCGCAAGGACTTGCGCATTACTCTCGTCTATTTTTTCCTTTGCCCTTTCTATGTTCCATCCTGTGGGTCCTTCGTGCTTATACACAATTGCGTTTGTGTAAATTCCAACTGTCTCTGCGCATTTTTCACCGAATTCGCCGTTTGGAAAGCATATCGCTCTTTCATTCTTTTTGCAGATATTTAGAACAAGCGTCTCAAGGCCAAGCGCTCCAGAACCAGTTAATACGTATGCTTCCTCAGCATTGAAGTAGCTTTTCAAACGCGTGCAAAGGTCACTATACAGTTCACTAAACTCCTTACTTCTGTGCGTTATCATTGCCTTTGTCTGCGCCATTGCTATCTCATTCAAAACAGGTACCGGTCCGGGAGTAAGAAGAATCGTCATATTTATCCTCGCTACAAATCGGTTGCGCAATTTCTAATATATAACTATGACTGGTTCATAATATTTTCGGACGTTTCCATTATACGCTCTCTTTTTGAGCATCCCAACAAGCTCCTTCCAGGCAGATTCCTTATCAAGATGGAGCCAACCAAGCCTCATATTCAACCTTATTATCCTACCTGGAATGAGATGTCGTGTTGATTTTGGTGGGAGGGGTGAGTGAGCCGTGGCCATTGCTATTATCTCCCCTTTTGTGTATGCTCGCCTATAAAATACAGTTTCACCGAGAACTCTATGCCTCTCTATTTCCTCATCCGGAATATACTGAGGCTGCCTGTTCTCAATAAGTCCAAGGAGATAGCGCTGTTCCTCTATCATCTCCTTGATCTTGTAATTTCCAGGATTGATTAGGTAGCATTCTCCATCTGGAATAATGGCCATTGCGGGAGAGCGGAGTTCGTTCACCGCCTTTAATCCCGTTTCTCTATCGACCTTCTCGCATTTTATAGAATCAAGCTGGAGGAGCTCATCCTTTGATATCTTAAGCGAGGGGTGCCACGTTCCAACGCGTATTTCCGGGCTGGAGTAGTTTACCACTTGGCATACCGCATACGGGCACTCTATTATCTCAAGGACCTTTAGTCGATGATTACCGTCGAGAACAACACCAGTCTTTCCATCGACTATCAAAGGGTCGACCAACTGGCCGATATTGAGCATTCCCTCCTTCAATCGCTTCAGACTTCGTGAGATTGTCTCTTCGTGTCCATAGAGCGCATCCACTGCTCTTATTTCAAGCTGGCTTAACATGTCCTCAAGAACTGGCATGCATACCCCTTTGTCCTAACATTTATAGGTAGGTTTTTTTAAGCTTCCACTTTCGAAGTGCGTTTTCGAGCTTCCAGACCCACACAAGGTGCCAGTCGCGCCAGAGCCCGATAAGAAAATTTTTCGGCAGCCCAAGCGCTCTCGTGATCCGTGCAAAATCCTTCTCTACCTCTGCCTTTGGATGGTATTTTCGTCTGCCTTTCCTACACCACTCGTGGATTGGTGCATAACCAACAAGGGCTTTATAGATTTTCTTTGCGATGTCTAATGAAGACGTTCCTTTATGATATTCGAAGCCGCGAAGCCCTTCGCTCCAATAATCGCCATAGATATGCCAGTGTTCAAGTCCAATCTTATGAAGTAATTTAATCTCTTCCGAGTTTACCGAAACTACGAGAAATCTTAACTGTTTGCAATGGAGAAGATAGCGAAATATCTTTGCGATAATCGCCTCATCCTGTTCGTGCGCTGATTTAAAGAACTTGGCTGTCAACACCTCCCACGCAGTCCCTTCTGTTTCGTCATAGACATCAAATATCACATCATTATTTTTTCGGACTTCTAAATTAACGTCATGGCCTTCTGCCCTTAACTTGTGCAGAAGCCAACGTTCGCCCTGCGTATGCAGCGCTCTGTAGCCCATCGCAATCATCTATTACTATTTAATTTCCTTAACTTTCTCAACCGGCAGCTTTATAAGCATCTGTTAGATAATGGATACGATGAATGCACTGTTCGTACTTCTTATAATTTTGTTCCTTGTGCTTTTCTTGGCTATCGCATTCTCCATATTGAAGAAGTCGCTGCGCTTTGTAATCGGGGTTGCGATAAACGCGGCTCTTGGTTTTCTGGCGATCTTTGTACTCGATATACTCGGACTCACAATTCCCGTGAACTTTGTAACGTTTTTGATTGTTGCTTTATTCGGTTTGCTCGGCGTAGCTGTTCTTGCGCTACTTGCGCTTTTTGGAATGCTTTAGATATCAAAAAGCACCCGTATTACCCATCCGCCCTTTTTTCTCTCAACTTGTAGGTCATGATAGGTAACTGCTTTTATGACGTTCGCAGGTTGTTTTCTTTCACCAAAAACCTTTATCCTTACAGCTCTATTCTCCGCCCTGATGACTTCTGCCCTTTTTGGCGTGAACGGAATGCTTTCACATTCCGCAATTATCTTCGTGAGCGCATCTACTACAACATCCTCAAGCGTTGACATGGCCGATTCTATCTCGATGGCTTCCTTTTCTCTCGCGCGCGCTGCGCCCATCTGCGTGAACATTCCATTAGCAACGCTTTCAAGAGCACTCTCAAACGTCCTTCCCCTTCCTTCAACAATTATATCAGAAGGATGCTCCAAGAGTCTATACATCACTCGACCCTCCATCTAATCCCTTCTACTTTATCCTCAAGGATAATGCCGATCCTTCTAAGTTCGGCCCTTATCTCATCCGACAGAGCGTAATTCTTTCCTTTTCTCGCGCGCTCTCTCGCATCTATCAATTTTTCTATCGCTTCCTCTGGTGTATGTGCCTTTATTCCAAATCGCTCCGCAAGTGACACCAGCTCCTTTTTTTCAGAGATCGCACTCTTTTCTATTATTATCCCTAAAATGTTGAGCATTTTTTCCATTTCTTTTTTGGCGATTCTTATTCCGTTCTTATCTATTCTGTCTTTGTTTATCTCTATGTTCACCTCTTTCATGAGTTTAAAGAGTGCGGCAAGCGCGGCAGGGGTATCAAAGTCATTGTCCATCGCTGCGTAGAACTCATTGACGGTTGTATCCACCCTGAGCTCAGAACCACCATCCCCCTTTTTTTCCAGCGCTTCCTCTATAAGCAGCAAGGTGTTTTTTATCTTATTATAAACCTCTGCTCCCTCAGCGACCGCTTCCTCTTCGTAATCAACAGGGCTTCGGTAATGGCTTTTGAGGTAGAATATTCTGAGCGCCATGGGGTGAAGCCGCTCCAGCGCATCCTTTATTGTTATAAAATTACCAAGTGATTTGGACATCTTTTCTCCACGAACAGTTAGAAACCCTGTGTGCAACCAATATTTTGAAAATGGTTTGCGCGTTACACTCTCGCTCTGCGCTATCTCATTCTCGTGATGAGGGAAGATTAGGTCGCGCGCGCCGCCATGGATATCCAAAGTTGCACGTTTGGTATCGCTACTTGCACTTTTTATATACTTCAGTGCAAGAGCAGAGCATTCTATATGCCATCCAGGTCGCCCTCGCCCCCACGGAGAGTCAAACTCTATGAGTTCGCCATTCGTTTTTTTCCAAATAGCAAAGTCAAGTGCATCCTTCTTTGTTTCGTCAGGTGGAATCCTTGCGCCGGCGCGCATTTCACTCATTCTCTGTCCTGATAATTTTCCGTAGTCTGCGAACTGTGAGACATCGAAATAAACTCCAGTTGCAGTTTCGTAGGCATAACCTTTCTCTATTAGCGCTTTTATCAACTCTATTACATCCTTGATGTGCTCTGTCACCCTTGGGTAGACATCCGCTCTTTTTATGCCAAGCTTATCAAAAAGACTAAGTGCCTCGGCATGATTTTTCTCCGTTAACTGTTTTGGTTCTGCGTGCGTATGCTTGCATCTATCTATTATCTTATCATCAACATCAGTAATGTTCTGAATGTGAAAAACTCGATAGTTCTTTGCTTCAAGATATCTCTTAATCACATCGAATGCTACGTAAGTTCTTGCGTGGCCTATATGCGCCTGATCATACGGCGTGAGCCCGCAAACATACATTATCACAAGATTGTCTTCGAGAGGGGTAAACTCAACGAATTTTTTCTCAACGGAATCATAGACTTGCATGAATAAAATGGTGCGGGAAGTTTTTTAAATCAGTGATGGAAAGAAAATATGTTCACAAGGTGATGGTGTGGAGGAGAAAAAGAAATTTGAGATGCCAAAGCCAGTTGCTGTTGGCGATATTCTTGAAGTTGTGATAGAGAGCGTTGGTGGCCGCGGCGATGGAATAGCAAAAAAAGACAGTTTTGTTATCTTCATCAAAGGGGCTCAGAAAGGCGAAAGATGTAAGATAAAAATAACCGATGTTAAAAGAACATATGCTGTTGGAGAGAAAATAACAGAGAGCGGTAACTAATTATTCTCGACTGAAAAGGTCAGCAACTTTCCCCATTATCATGCTTTCTATTCCGAACTCTATTTCTTCTTTTTTTACAGCTAAGACATAAGCCCTCCAGCCTAGTCCTTGGGCATAGGCAACCCTTATCCTTCTATGACCGTCAAGGAGAATCTTCTTGTTGTTTTTCTTGAGTAAAATTATAGGTGTGTTATATCCGTGTGTTATAGCTTCGGATATCATGACCATCTTTTCCCTCGCAGTGGCCTCTGCCTCTTCACCTGGATAGGTGTAGTAAATTTCACCTATCTCTCTGTGGCTAAGCGTCTCTTCCTTTATGTCAAAGGTCAAGCCAGGATAAAGTTTTTTATAGTAATGAAGAAGTTTATTCAATAGTTCTTTTTCAGCTTCCTCGGTTACCAAACCAACCACAACATCACCAGTCAACGCTCTCAGCAGGTGTTTAATAATTTTTCTATCGATAGTAGGTAGGTGAGAGAATGACTGTTAAGATAATACATGATAGAGATGCGTGTATTGGTTGCGGCGCGTGCGTTGCGGTCTGTCCTGCAAACTGGGAGATGGGCAGCGACGGGAAATCCGTCCTGAAAAATGCGAAGAAAAACGGAAAGCTGTTCGTTCTTGAAGCAAAGGATGCCGGTTGCAGCATGAGTGCGGCGCAGTCCTGCCCTGTTAACTGCATACATCTTGAGGAGAAAGGAAAGAAGCTGATCTAACGAAGAGTTAAAGCAGTCGCAATCAAAAGGGTTTTATGGAATTCAAAACAGGCCTCGGCAAAAAGAGGGAAAAACTACTCAAGGCTGAGCTTAGGCGAATACTTGCAGAAATAAAAAAGCTGGGCGCCCTGAAAATAATCCTTTTCGGTTCTTTGAATGAGAAGCAAGTGCGCAAGAGCAGCGACATGGACATCGCAATAATAAAAAATACGGGAAAGAGATTCTCCGAAAGGCTCGAAGAGCTTTATGCGCGCGTTAAGCCAAGAGTTGTCGTGGATTTTTTTGTTTACACACCCGCAGAAATCGCAGACCTGAAATCAAGCAGCTATTTACACGGAGAATGCTGGAGAGGGGGACAGTGCTGTATGAAGCCTGAGCAAAAAAAAGAGGCCGAGCGCTGGCCGAAACAAGCCGGACAGGATGCAGCCGAAAAAGCCCTTAAATCATTCCTTTATGCACATGGCGCCGAAGAAGTGTGGGGCCATTTGATAGCAGAGCTTGCCTACGATGATGAAAAACTGAACAAGGAATTCGGAGAGTTAAGGTCGAAGATATCCTCTTTTGACAAGTACTATATCCCCACGCGTTATCCGGCAGGACTTCCTGGTGGCATTCCTGCAGAAGCATTTGATGCCGAAGATGCAGAAAAGGCAATCAGACCTGCCAAGCAGACTATTAATTTTGTCAAGAAAAAAGTGGGTTGATGCTATGCCGATTTACACGAAAATAGGCGACAAGGGGGATACGATTACCCTTAGTGGGAAAAAGGTGCGCAAGGACGACCCGCAGGTTGAAGCATACGGCTGCGTGGACGAGCTGAACGCTGCCATCGGCGTCGTTATCGCTTTTACAGACGACAACGAGCTCAGGGAAATCCTCATAGATGTGCAGAAGGATCTTTTCATTGTCGGGGCAGAGCTTGCCATTGGCAGCACAAAGAAGCTGACGCCAGCAAAAACAGAAAAACTGGAAAAAATAATAGACAAGATTGAGCCGCAACTGCCGTATCTTGCCAACTTCGTCATTCCAGGCGGAAGCAAGACTGCTGCTCTCCTCCATCTTGCGCGAACGATCAGCAGGCGCGTTGAACGCCGTGTCGTAGCAGCCGCAAGGACTGCGAAGATAAATCCTGAAATCCTGAAATACCTGAACAGGCTGAGCGATTTACTTTTCGTGCTTGCCCGCTACGCCAACAGGAAAAAGCGCTTCGAGGAAATCGTCTGGCGAGGGAAATAAGCGAATGCCCAAACCTGAGATAACGATAATCATTCCAGCTTACAATGAGGAGCAGGTCATCAAGGCTTCCATCGCCAGGCTGGCTGATTACATAAAGAAAAACAAGCTTGATTGCGAGCTGCTTATAGTAAATGACGCAAGCACCGATGGCACCGGCAGGATACTCGCCTCCCTTTCTCTTCCTTCCTACGCACGGGTAATAACGAATAAAATCCGCCAGGGGAAAGGGAAGAGCATAAGTAATGCAATGTTGCAATCCAAGGGAAAAACCATCATCTTTCTGGATGCGGACCTCTCCTTTGGTTTAGATGTCATAGACCGGCTGCTTGACGCAATAAAAAACGGCGCCGATATCGCAATCGGATCGCGATTTGTCATGGGTTCTACTATTCACCGCTCATTTATACGCAGATTCTTCAGTTCTGTCTATAACCTCCTCGTTAGGCTTTTTTTAGATTCTAACGTGCACGACCATCAAGTAGGCTCCAAGGCATTTAAGGGGTCAACAGTGCTGCCGCTACTCCCTCTGGTCAAAGCAAAACAGTTTTTCTGGGATACTGAGTTGCTTATAGTTGCCAAACGAAAAAACATGAAAATTGTTGAGGTCCCGATCACGTGGTGGGAAGGAACTCAGAGTAGTATCAATCCATTAACTACTAGCTTTTCCATGCTCTATGATATGTTTGCTTTCAGGCTGCGTAAAAATACTGTCGACAATTAGAAATGAGAAAGATGCGAATATTACACCAACAATAATATCAGTAAGGTAATGCTCGCCAAGCCACATTATAGCCGTGCCTATTCCAAGCATTATAAAGATTGTCAACGGCAGAAATCTACGCAACGGCTTGCAGACACATGAAAAAAGGAATATCAGAAACGGATAAGCAAAATGAAGCGACGGCATTGCAGCAACCGGATTCGCATTTATGAACAAATAAACTGTAAAATAAAGTGGATAGACGGCTGTATAGCGATTAACAGAAATAAGGCCCTTCTCTGCTGCCAGCCAAGGTGGAGCGACAGGAAAAAGGTAGAAAAAAATTAATCCCAGATAGCTAAGAAGCACAATGCCTGCTATAAATTTTTTGTGTATTCTTTCATAACTTGCTTATGACATTAAGTAAATAACTGCTGCCACTGGATAAATAAAATGAAGCGAATAAAAAAATAAGAAGAAAATAGTAGTTAATGGATTATACGAAATTATTTGTTGTAATATCTCCGGTGCGGTTTTTCCAAGGATAAATTTGTCAATTCCTATAGGGAGTTCAAAATTTACTGCTGATGGAGAAAGCCTATTTGCGTACCCCCTCATCACTTCATAGCTTAATATCAGCGCGACAAAACAAATAAGTTCTTTAACATTGCTGATAAACGATGGCATAAACAGGTATGCAAATGAAAACAGCATAAATAAGAGAACGTCTGGGGTGTAAAAAGGGAGTCCTACCTCTCCTGAGGACCAAAAAACATAGATCGGAAACGAAAGTGAGAAGAAAAGGTAGAATATTGTCAAGCCGCGTATAAATTCATGGTGGTCCATATGTTCATATGTCTGATGATTCTTTTTAAATTTACAATGTTTTTTAACAAGCTAGGATGATCCAATGTTGAAGGAAGTCAGCCAAGACGAGATGTATAAGTCTAAAAACCCAATAATTCGGTATTTTCATAACCGAAGATTGGATATGATAGTTAAGTTGCTGGGCGATACCGCAGGGAAGAAGATACTAGATGTTGGTTGCGGCGACGGTTTTCTATTAGATAAATTAAGAGGTAAACTTTTTGGGGTCGACGTATCCCCAAAACGCGTAAAGACTGCAAAGGAAAGATTGGGAGATAAAGCAACGATTATAATAGCAGATGCACGAAAACTTCCTTTTAGAGACCAGTTCTTTGATGTCGTGGTGTGCAGTGAGGTTTTGGAACACATCAGAAACCCAGACCTCGTAATCTCAGAAATTTTTCGGGTTACTAAAAATGGGGGGGTGGCAATAATAACCGTTCCCAACGAGCAAATCATGTGTCTTGGGCGACTGCTCATGCTAAAATTCCCTATAAAAATACCAGATCATATTAATTCATTTAAAATAGCTGATATAGAAAGAATAATTGGGGCAAAAGCTGATAAGGTAGTATTTATCCCGCCCGTTGGAGAATACATTTGTCTTTTCAAACTGATGCGGTTCAGGAAAAAAAACAGAGGGTTTCAATGTTCAAATTCAGCAAAGAAATAAAAGATCGATTGCTTTACCATGCTAGCCAAGGCATTTCCTATTTATTTTTGCTTTCATTTGTTGCGTATGTCCTGTTTGTGCTTTACGTCTTAGTTACTCCGAATGGAATAGAAAGCGTTTTTGCCAATTTTTCAGATCTTATGAATACTGCCGCAAGCATAAAGGCGTTGGGAACATATGGTTTTTTCGAACGGATACCCACTCTCTCTAGTGGCAAAGCTTATCTTTTTGGAGCTTTTCCACCTCTTTTTGCTTTTCTCGGTTCGCTTATAGACGCTTTTATTGAGAATCCCATAGTAAGCACCCTGCTGTTAAATGTAGCAATTGGGATTGCAGTTATATACGTTCTGTCAGCTCATTATTTCAAAAATATGGATCCGAAAGCGAAGTTTATTATGATCTCTTTTCTTCTCATAAATGCGCCGATGGCGTATTTTTTCCCGTTTGTATCGCGTTCTAGGCAATTTCTTGCAATGTTTATTGCCCTTTGCATGTTTACTTTTATACCCAAAAGAAACCCGATAGACATTTTAAAAGTTGTTGTGTTTTCCTTTCTTTTATTCCTGTCGCACAGTCATGTGAGCTTCCTGTTTATACTTATTTACTTCGTCTATTTGTTGGAAAATTCTAGGGAAAATGCGGTTTTTATGGTACCGATCATTATCGGTGGTCTACTTGCATTCCCTTTCTACTACCGTTTGGGAGAAAGTCTTTTTGTTTCTCCTCACTACCTAGGCTGTTCATTTTCAGCGCAGACATTTTTTGCAGCGCAGATACCTATATATCTTGTAGGGGTCTTAGTGGTAATATACTTATGGAAAACCGTCAAATTACAACTCAATGAAAAAATAGCAACCGCCATCTACCTTATCCCCGGCGTTTTATTCGTATTCTCCCTTTTAGCGGCATCTATGGATTTGTACTACGTCGCAGATTACTTTGTTCTCCTCCAAGGCGAAGTGTGCTCTGCGGCGTATATCTCTGTTGCGTTGACAACATTGTTAGTACCAATCGCAGGGAAGATGAAACCTGATCAACTGAAAAATTTACTCGTTTTATTAATGCTTATGGAAGTCGGTAGTCTTGCTTATGGATATGTGCTTCTACACATTGCTGATGTTGGTCATGCAGAATTTGAGGATATAACCACTATTCTGAATAGCAACCACATTACAAAGGTTGGCAGCGCAGTATTTTATAAGTTACCTAGCAACATTACATACTACGAATTTCCATTGTGGACATATACTGATTATGCATTTGTTAAAGGCGTGAATGTAACATTTATCGATAACATCCTGCCAGTTCAACTTTCAAAGGGAAAGGAAACTGATGCAGTAGTTTTATTGTTCCATGCTTTGGAAACAGATGATAAGAATGAATGCAAGATTAATGCTGATGAGCTAAGGGCGTCTAATACAACCGCTTTAATCTATGCAACGACATATAAAAGCCAGCTGACCGATGTTAATAAATTAAGTGGCTGCGGTCTGGAGTTACTCATGGCCACAGAACCAGAAGAGCCGCCAGTAGTATACGTTTACAAATTAAAATCCAATTAGCTCAATTCTTCCTGTAGATGTTAATATAAGAATCATTGAACGTGCGTCCGCCGGGCATACAAGTGCTTTCCCCTATAATTGCTATATAATCAAATTTGCTTATATTTGTATTTTTTCTATATACCATAACATCGAAAAACATTTTTTCAAAATTTCCATCGATTATTCTCGGGTCGTGGTAATTATAATTCTCAATTAAATCTGGTAGCAGATCAAAGTGTTCTGGATAGAAAACAACTAGCCCATAATCTAGCGAATAGCCAAGTTGGCGTTTTTCCTCAAGCATTTTGTATGCAAAAACACCAGACGAATAGTTGCCAATTATCAGGACATTCTCTTTACCTGCAAGAAATTTGCCTGCATGCTTTGCTGGCAGATAATACATGTCTGAAAGGAAAATAGGGACAAAGAACAACCACGACGCAATAACAAATAATGTTAACATGGTGATAGCAAATCTGTCTGCAAACACTTTTTTTCTGTCTTCCAAAACAACCAAAAGTGAAAAATATATTATTGGTGGAGTGATGGGAAGGAAATACCATGGCATCCATCTGCCGCCAAGAAGCGGGAATATCACGAGGGCAAACCAAATTGTGAAAAATAGATTTCCCTTTAAATGCTTTAAGAGCCCTTGGCATGCTAATATAAGAAAGGGGCCAGTAAGAAAGAAGAGTGGAAGCAACGTCGAAAGAAACAAACCATAATCCAGCCCACCCAACAGTTTCCCCGAGACCAAATCAAGATATAATGCTTCTGCTTGGCCTTCATTAGAATAAGTTAAGTGGTTTAAAATAAATGCCGTTAATGGAGCCAAAAGAGAGAGGAGGAACCATTTGTTTAGCAGCGTTTTCCTGTCGTTTTGCCACAAATATGCAAAGAATACAATGGGCGGCACAAATGCCAAGACCAGTTTGGTAAAAAAAGCCATAAAAACAAAGATGCCAGCCAACAAGAAATATTCATTTCCTTTTTTATATTCGAGATATGCCCAGATAGCTAAAAGAACAAATAGGAGGCATGTTGCATCCAGTAAAACCAGGGATTCTGGATATGCAGAAATGGGCAGCAGAGCGTAGAGGCCGACTGCTAGAAGCGCGAATTCCTCATCCTCAAATTTCCTGAATATGTAATAGAGAGGAACCATCGCAGCTAAGCCAAAAAATAGACTTGAAGAGCGGTATACCAGCTCCAAGGGCAAAAAAGGAATCATCTTTGTCAGAATCACGAATGGTATCGAAAGCCAAAAATAAAGCGGCGGCTTCCACCCTACTTCATAACCAAAAAAGGTTGGTACCAGTGTAAGGTGTTCGATCTGCTCTTCAATCATTATTGCATAGACTCCTTCATCCTTTCTGATTGGTATTTCTGTTGCCAAAAATAGCCGTGGCAAGAGGTATAAAATCAGCAAAATAAGGATGAGATGAGCCTTTTTCATGGAGGATGAGACGTTGGCTAAACTTTATAAATATTAACAAACACATAGATACCAACAACAAAAAGTGATTGAGTGAACTTGTACAGAAACGGAGTTTCTGGACAGTTGAGAACTTCGTCCTCAACCTCGTTCACTGCTCACTTTTGAGAAAGGTGACAAAATGAGCGCAGTTGAAATAATGAATTCGATAAATAAGTTTGGGAGATACCTTATTATAGCTGTATTGTTAATTAATCTAATTGGAGTTGTCAATGCTGATGCTGGCGGAGCGATAATTTCCGCGATGCAAGGTCTATGCAGACTTGTACAATCATTCCTTGGGATAGCAGCAGTGTTGCTTGTTGTTCTTGCTGGTGTAACTTATGCAATTGGGCAAATGATGGGTGCGGAAACAAGAGCAAGGGCAGCAGTCTGGGCGACATCAATGCTCACGGGGGCAGTCATAGGTATTGTTATATATCTTATTGCGCCCTATGTTATCGCATTATTGATGGGCAAGACCCCGCCATCTATTAGTGATCCGTGTAGTTTTTCGTAACATTTTCATTTCTTTTCTTTTTTCTGATTTTTGTATCAATTTCGTATCAATCCAAATCTAGCGAAAGTATTCATTTTAAATTTGTTTCCCAGAAGTAATCCTCTGCTTTCGGCGTCCTTCTCTCAGCATTTTTTCCAGGTCGTTCAGGTCAAAGCAGCTTACCGGCTTTCCACGGTGTTTGCGTTCATCCAATAAACGCTGAAGTTCGCCATAGACTGATTTTTCAACTGATAAAAAATTCTGGAATTCATCAAAAAAATTACGCTGCCCTGGTCGAGCACATGATTCACAATATCCCCAAAACGGATGAATTTTGGCAGGTTGTATAGCCTGCAGGTTTCCTCGAGTATCCACTCCAAGGATTTGTTTGGCCAGACAAAAAAATAGAATGCATCCGGAATCGCTTTCAGCACAAGCGTTGTCTTTCCTATCCGTCTCCTTCCCCTCAGGACCAAAAAAAGTATGTTCTGTATTCCGCTGGATAATCTGCAGCAGGCTCGTTGATAAAATGACAGAAGAATTAAAAATCGTAATAGATAGTAATGGTGTGGTTATTTATAGGCAACTAGCCTATAATTGCGCGGGCCCATAGCTCAGCTCGAAGCCTTTGACTTATGTCCTTTTTAGGGCAAAGGCTTACGCTCACCCAAAGCCCTGAGGTGAACTAAGTCAACGGTTTCCTGAAATGGTAGAGCGACGGACTCTTACCACCCCCTTTTCTTTTGGAAAAGAAAAACGGTAGGCTATCGGAAAAGAAAACCGTTTGCCTTCATAAAAGAAGCGGGTGGCTGAAATCCGTGTGTCGAGGGTTCAAACCCAAGCCTTTGGCTTCCCGCTTGAACGACGTTTCGTTCAAGGGGCGCAATGAACTGTGTTTATTGCTACTCTTTTAAGGGCAAAGGCCAGGGCTTACCCAAACCCTGAGATAGTTCTCAGGATGGTGAAAATCCCTCTGGGCCCGTTTTTCAAGTTTGTCCTTATTTACTGGATAACACATCTATTATCAGCGCAGCTCTCTCCTTCTTTGCAATCAGCATTTGTAAGGCAGCACTCTCCCCTGAAAAGTGCCCACTCATCGCATTCTTTGCCTTCATAAATACATACTCCATACTGCCCTCCTTCTGCGTCTGTTCTTATTTCATATTGATATCCTTTGTTTGCGCAATTCGTTGCTGCCGGATTTGCTATTTCTGATGTCTGTTCCTCCCTCGAGACGTTCATACAGAATTCTATCTTGCTTGAATTCGCTATCCTCGCGCAGTAGGTGCTATTTTTCTTCCCACCAGCGAGCTCGATGTAGCAATCATCCTTAAACGACTGGTCCACTATTTTGTCGCATATTCCCTCGTCGAGCCTGAACGGCACTATGCTCACAAGGCATCTATCCCTTCTCTCTCCGGCATACTCACACAGTCGAGCGTTCATTAGGTTTAGAGCAATCATTGCTACGCACCTGTCCCTTTCTTCACCTTCAAAACAGCCTATCAACTCGCTTCTGCGCTCATTTTCCTCAAGGAGGAGGTCGTATGCTCCCTTACTTAGGTCTTCGGGCGGAACTATTTCTGATGGAGAGCCATAGGTCGTTATCTTTATCTCAAATTCTGTTGGTTTTCCAAGATAGGTATAATTGAAGTATTTATAATACACCATTCTGTCATCCGCACACACCTTCCATTCAAAGTGTTTTGGGTGAGTTGGCGATAGTATTATGCCAAGTCTTGACGCCTCAGCGGCCGTAACATTTGCGTAATCTATGGTATACTCTACCATCTTGCACGGGTGGCCGTCTACAGTTGCATTGCTTACTCCTTTTATTATTATGTGACCACCATCAAAGAGTGCGCTGTAGAGACGTTCCTCTTCTACAATTCTTTCGTCATTAAAGAATTTTTTTAGGATAAAACCTTTGTATCCAAGCCTGTCGCTTTCATTGATTATGGAGGAGCACACACTCCTGTCCATGTAATCAACGCAGAGTATGGTATCATTCTCAAACAGATAAAGTCTTTTTAAGCTTATGAGGTCGTCTACTTCTGCATACCTCATCTTCCCATTTTTCACGAGCTTAAATGCTTCCGGATATCCATTATAAACCTCTATAAAGCCATAAGTGTAATTATCCACTCCTTTTCCGAACCTTATTGAAAAATTTATTATTTCTCTTTCTTCTTTGAACTTGTCGTCTTCCTTTTCAGTTTGTTGAGAACTGATAACGAATGCTATGAGAGTAATAGAGATCACGAATGCTAAAGCCAAGAGTAATTTTTGCAGATTTGTCATCACCTCACCGCTTTTAATTATTATCTATGCTCTTTAAATTTTTCGTTTTCGCTCCTCATGCTTTCCAGTATTTCTTGGTTTTGACAAACATTTTCTGGGCGTTTATTAGATCCAAATAAAAAGAGTTTTCATCTCTGTGCAACTTTGCAAGTATCCTCTCTGCAGTGGCAGGTCCAATTCCATAGATTGAGAGCGCAATCAGCGCTCTTTTGCCGTAGTTTCTTATGAGAGCAGCTGCATGCTCGCTTTCTTCTTCTCTCCCATGTTTGGGTGCGAGCGCTCTCTCTCCGCATCTTGAGCATTTAAGATCATTATCAGTGGCACTTGCCAGATAAAGATATCTAGTAGCACCGCAGTTTAGGCAGACGAGCTCTTCTGCTCTTGAAAGAACCTTCTCCTTAAGCGCAGCGATCATCCGCTCCCTTGGTTCAAACATTCCCACAGCTTCCTTTGCTGATACCCGCGTTAGTCCTATCGTAGCGAAGAAGCTTGGTTCTTTTCTTTCATCTAAGATAAGTTTTTTTTCTCCCTTACGGGTTTTTTCAAGTAGTTCCGCCGCGCCTTTTACATCGAAGTATCTAAATGTGATGGAGCGAACCGCTTCTTCGTAAACAACAGAATAGCGTAGGGCGTCTATAAACTTTTGGTTGGCCATGGCATCCTCTTCAACAAGCCCAAACATTCGTGCGACATGCGTGAACTTCATCCTGAGTAACATCGAGTTTCTAAGGCTTTGCTCCACAGTTGTGCGGACATCACGAAGATTTGAAAACACTTCAAGAAGCTTTTTCCCTTTTATTGGAAATGGACATTTTATCATTACCCTATAAGGGTCTGCTGCTGTCCTCACACTCTCTCCTATGTACTCAGAGAGGCGATGCGCAAAGGCTCTTGCTATAGTCTCATTTATTCTGCTTCCAAAACACGAATGAATTACTACGAGGTCATTCACCACCTCCATTACAATGTTCTTATCATCCGGAAGCATACCCTCCTTTCTTTCATTTCTTCTCAGTACCCCGACAGCCTCGGCCACTTCTCTTGCAACTGGTATGTCCTCTCCAACCCACGATGGAACGGTTATATCAAGTCCTGAGCCTGGTGTGGCAAGTACTTCCTCATCTGTTACATCAAGAACCTCCCATACCTGACCCTTTGCAAGAAATTCATCTCCTATGTTGAGGCTTGCAACAAAATCCTCGTCCAATGATGCAATGGCTCTATTCGAGGAGGAATCTCTAAGCAAAAAACGCTTTGTCTTTGGTATTGTGCTAAGGTATGAGTAATAATATTTCCTGGCCCTTCTTCTTGCTCTAAGGGCTTCGTCCTTATTAATAAATAGAAGACCTTCTGCGTACAGTTGAAGGACTATCGCTCTTAGCTTTTCAAGGGAGATTCCATATGCTGCTGATCTAGACAAGATCTTATGGATATCCTCTATCCTTGTAGTATATCGTTCTAATAGGATGCCTACGAGCTGGTGCGCAATTACATCCAATGCGCCTTTTTCAATGATTTTCTTTTCCATCCAGCCGTTGTTCATCAAGGAAACAAGCGCCTCCGACTCTAACAAATCGTCAAAATCGACAGGAAGAATGGTACCTTTTGGTATCCTGCCAGTGCTGTGGCCTGAGCGTCCAACCCTTTGAATGAGACGGAATACTTGATGAGGAGAGCCGTATTGTACCACAAGATCTACGTCCCCAACATCTATCCCAAGCTCAAGGGAGGACGTACAGAGTAGAGATTTTATCTCGCCACTTTTGAAGCGGTCTTCTGCAGCTATTCTGACCTCCTTTGAAAGGGAGCCATGATGAACTTCTATGGGAGCGCCCTTCTCCTTGAGCCACGCGCCTATCTCTTCTGCTGTACTTCTTGTGTTCACAAATATGAGCGCACGGTTAGCTTCTGCGAGCTCCTTAAGTCTTTCAAGTCGCTTTTCTTTATCAGATAAATATTCAATCTTTATTTCCATCTCTCTTGCGCGGCCTCCTTCGATTACTTTATAATCTCTATCTCCAAATAGCAGCGCTGCGGCCTCATGAGGGTTTGGAAGGGTAGCGCTGATTCCTACTCTTTTAAAATTAGCTATCTCTTCAAGCCTTTCGAGTGATAGCGAGAGTTGCGCTCCCCTCTTGTTATCCAATATATCATGGACCTCGTCCACTATGACATATCTCACATTCTTAAGATGCGAGCGCATAACAGGAGCGACGAGGAGTGCCTGGAGGCTTTCTATTGTTGTCAGCACTATCTGCGGTGGTTTTCTTCTGTGCCGCGTCCTTGCAGATTGAGGAGTATCACCGTGGCGTATATCTCTTGTTATCGCAAGCTTTTCACACCAGTAATGGAATCTTGAAAGGAGGTCACGGTTTAGGCTTCTTAACGGCGTGATATAGAGCGCAGAAATGCCGGGCTTTTCCTTTATTCCTTCTAGCACTGGAAGAAGAGCAGCCTCTGTTTTACCATGTCCGGTTGGTGCAATTAGAAGCGCATTCGCTCCTTCTGCTATCACTGGTATTGCCTTTTTCTGAATTTCTGTGAGCGAGCCGAACCGCTCTACTATAAGAGTCTCGGATGTCATCATGACTAATAATCGTCGAGGAGAAATAAAATATTATCGAAAGAAATTTTCGAAGGAGTATTTTCGTTGAGGAATTGCCTGAGCTGCCTGCAGCTTTTCATCTTCCTTTGCCAGCTGAAATACCCTCTTCAACGCCCTCGCCAACTGCTGCCTTAGCTGAGCTATCTCAACTCTCAAATTTTCTTCGTTCGTTGGAGTCGAAAGGAATAAAATGAAAATCTTGTGAGGTTGTTGGTGGTATTTTTTAAACTTTTACAAAGAAAAAAGCAAAAACTAAGCCAGGAACTAGAGCGGGCACATCCTGCAAAAAGGATTTTTCCTTTCCTCTGCGTATCTGCTTACATTCGTTGCAGACATCTTTTTTTCAAGATCTTGCACAAAGATGCGGTAGCAATGGCATCCGTCAAGCCTAGTTTTGTACCCTTGCCTTTTTCCGTAATCCTCCGCTGGATTCTTAGCTAATTGTTTCTTTTTTTCCATCGTATCACCATCTTAAACAGAATAAACTAACTGGTCTTTTTTTTTCATTATTTAGAGCGAAAACGCTTTAAACCTATATTTATCTGTTTTAGAGCATCTTCAGTTCCTGCACTGCCTTAAGTTTTGGGTGTTTTGGAATACTTTCTTTTAGCATGCTAACGACTTCTTTTCTATCAAAGCGAGTATTCCCCTCAAGATACGAATCAAGGAAGTTTAAGACCTCATCCTTTTGAAGAAAGCCATCCCATATCAACTGATTAATCGCACGAAGAAGGTCGTAAGCCATGGGTTCAAGCAATTTCTTATTAAATTGCGCGATAAGGGCCTTTTCAAGGTCCACAATTCGTATCTCTGCTCTTTTGGTAGTTCTTGTGAGCAATTCATTGTCGTCCGGATTAGGGATTATTATAAAATTTCCTAAGTGCGCATCCCGATGAAGAATGCTATTTTTCCTATCGCCGATATGAAGCCTTCCCATACTGAACAGAACAGCCTTGGTGATGCTCTCTTTATCCCTTCTCTGCAACGTGGATGTGTTTATGTTTACAACCGGTATTCCATCAAAGAACTGCACTGATACAAAGCCATGCTTACTTCCCTCCTCCAGCAGAAGGCCACCAGCCATCGGCGTTAAATCTGTTATCTCCTCCGCTCTGAGCGTTGTTCTGAACTCCGCCTCTGCGTTCTCTGATTCTTTTATCGTGTATCCATCTACTCGCTTTATCATTCTTTCTCCCCTGGACGGCCCGCACAGGTCTATCGCGCTTACTCTTATAGCAATGTCATCACAAAGCCATCGCTGGAGAAGTCTTCCAACATTCTGTCTTCTTAGCGGTGTCTCCACCTTGTACATCTTGCCCTTATATCTGAAGCGGGAAACCGTTGTTTCCATAAACATTATTTATTCTCCATTAAATTTTAATTGGTTGTGGTTATTCATGAAATTTTAGATAAGCATTTCTCAAATTCGCTTTCGCTTACCGGGATCTCTATAGTTTTTCTCCTGGACGTCATTCCTGACACGATTCGCACCGGTCTACCGAAAAGAGATTCGAATTCTTTTATGAGTTCTGCGTTCGCTCTGTTTTTCTCAGGCTGAGCTCTTACATAAACCTTGATATCTTCGCCTTTCTTGACAATCTTAAATCTCGGTGAATTTGGAACAACGGTTATCTCAATCTGCATTTTTTATTGCCTCCAGAATTTGCTCCTTCTTCATCTCGCCAGGATAGGAAACCCCGTTTATTACGAGTGTTGGGTAGGCTTTCACGTTATACTGCATTTTGAATGCGTCTACAACAGGGCTACCAAGGTCGCCATCGAAGGAGTAGATCCTAACGCTTATGTTTTGTTTGATGGCTTCCTCTTTAGCAGCCAAGTTTTCAGCACCTTGCTGCCCACATCGCGAGCAGTTGGCGTTTGAGTAGAAGTATAACAGCAGCACTGTTTCGTCAGCGCAGATGTCCTTAAGTTTCTTCGAAAGAAGATAAGATTGTGCTTCCAATAAGAAATACATCCTTTTTGTCTCTGGGTCGTATACCTCTTTTTTTTCTTCAAGATAGGTCAATTCATAACCGAGTTTCTCTCTTTCATTTTCTATGAAGGAAAACTCTGAGCGGTATACCGAGCAGAAAGCAGAGTTGTTCTCCTCCATGAGTGATATTATCTGCAAAGTCATAAGGCGTTGAGAAAGGCCGTTGACTTGGCTTGAGATAGAGGTTATTTTCGTGTTATCCAGAATTTTGCCGACAAAAATTCCGACTGCGAATATCGCAGTCGCGATTATAAACGCAATCAGGTATATCTCAAATGATATCTGCCTTTTCAAAAGACCACCACTATTCGCAGGCCAGGTGCAATCCTTGCAATCCTACCAAGCCTTCTTTTCGCCTTTTAATTCCTGGTAAACCATTATAAGGTTATACCAGAGCATAAGATACCAGTAAAAGAGGTAGTATACTGCAAGAGGCAAAAGCCCCACCCTTTCCTTCTCAAAACATTTAATCACCAAAAAAAGCCAGGCGACGGATGCTGCGCCAGCGAAAAATAAAGGTATTGTTAGCTCATCGATACTTAGTCCTATACTCTCTATCAAAATATATTTGATGTAATACGGGGTCGAGAAGACTGCATTTATCATTAATCCAAGAACAACGAAGAAGGCAGCAAGAGTTAGGAAATTCAATGGTATAAAAAACATTCCGAAATCTCCATATTCTGGTCTTATCATAAACCTGTATTTCCAGTAGTTTCTTACACCGCCACGCTGCCATCTTACCCTCTGCCTCAGAAGTTCTGAAAATGTGGTTGGAGGGCTGGTATAAACATCAGCATTCACAGAGCTTCTTATCTTGTAATGGTGTGCTTGCATCCTGAGTGCAATCTCTTGGTCTTCTACAAGATTGTCTTCGTCAAATCCGCCTATCTCTCTAAACACCTTTGCGCGGAACATACTGAAAGGCCCAGGTGTAACAGGAACTGCGTCTATGAAACTCAATAGTTTTCTTGAAAATATTATCATGAGATACTCTATTCGCTGGAGTTCCTTTATCAAAGAGTTGGATGGTTCTATTTTAATTGCAGGTGTTACTGCCATTACTTCTTTATCTTTGAAGTATGGCAAAAGTTGACGTAGTGTGTGTGGGCAAACATAGGAATCCGCATCCATCGTTATAATGAATTCCCCATTAGCTCTTTGGATACCATAATTGAGTGCTCGCCCTTTTCCTCCATTTTCTTTTCTAAAAACCTTTACGCCATTGCTCACGAATTTTCTTGCAATTTCAGCCGTTTTATCTGTTGAGCCATCGTCTATGACAAGCACTTCAAGTTTATCCTTAGGGTAATCAAGAGAGAGGATACTCTGAATGCATTTCTCTATGTGCTCTTCTTCGTTATAAGCAGGGATTACAACTGAGACTTTTGGTGTCCACTTGATTGCTCGCGGTTCCTCGTCATATTGTTTCTTATAAATAAATAAAAGGAGAAAGTAAAAAATAACCACATACACAGCCATAAATGCAAGTGCATAGTTAAGCAGCTCGATCAGATCCATTACTATAACCCAAACAAGAGTGCGTTTGAGAAAAACATAGCGAGAAGCATGCCCATAAGAAGAAATGGGAGGAACGGCGGAAGATTGGTGTAAATCCATATGCTCGCAATGTTTGCCTGTTTAAGTTTTTCTATCTCTGCTTCTGTCAGCACCCTTTTCAGATCAAGTTTCTTTACGAGTTCAGCATCCATTAGTTCAAATGCAACAACATCCTCTGGTTCAAGTTGTTCCACAGGGAGTTCTTCAGCGAGCATACCATTTATATCATCCTTGTACATCATAAAGAATATCGTTGCTAGAAGGAGAACTGTGATTATACCAAAGTAGGTAGGAGAGAATAAGGGCGATGTTGCGTAGACATACGCAAAAATAAGATATGGTATTATAAGAAGACCATATACTACTCTTGGATTCCCGCCTTCTGAAAGAATCTTCAGACCAAATTTCGCTGTTGCGTAAACTGCAAAGAGAAGACCACCAAATATAATTACTGGGATTATGAATGGTACCCTGAACGGCATGCTTGCAAAGGATGGCACAAATGGTACGAGAAGGACTATACATACCATTGTTATAACATCCGCACCTCCTATTTGACCCGCTCTGTAGAAAACATATCCGATAACAGCAAAGAATAACGCTACACACATTGTAAATATGAGTAGGTCTGCATCAAAAAAGACAAGATTTAAAAGCACCGCCACTGCAAGAAAGCCGTACAGGAATTTATCTGGAATATTCTTTCTATTGAAAACGTCGTAATAAGTTGCGATCGCTACGCCTGCAAGTGCAACTATAAGTCTTACAAGCTCGCCCGGCACTGGCACGCCAACATTCTCAAATAGCATCTGTTCTAAGAGCATACATACCCTATAATATCTGGAGAAGGAAATTATAAAAAGGATGCGCTTGAAATTAGCTTTATGACAAAAGTTGAATTTCATAAAATAGCGAATATGAAAAGGCTCCAAAAACCTACCATGATCGTAGGGTTTCCAGGAACAGGCCTTGTCGGCAGCGTTGCTGTTGCTCATTTGGTGGACATTTTAAAACTTGACTTTGGTGGTTACATAACGAGTGATGAGTTTGCCCCCCTCGCAGCGATCCATAATTACACTCCCATGCCAGCCGCGCGTATCCATTATTCCGAGAAATACAATCTTGTTGTCATTCTTTCCGAAATGTCGATACCCATCTCTACTTCGAATGAACTCGCAAACGGTATATACTCATTTGCACGGTCCTTGAATGCACGGCAGATAATATCGCTTGGAGGGATCTCGCTCAAGGAGAAGGAGGGTGAGGTTTATGTCATCTCATCAAGCAAGGAACTTACGAAGGAACTCGCTGACAGGAAGATTGCCAAGCCTATAAAGGAAGGGGCAACAACAGGTGTAACTGGTCTGCTGCTATTCATGGGCTCTGTGTTCAACTTTCCAGTTATTACCATTCTTGTGGAATCATCAGAAGAGTATCTCGATTCTAAGGCAGCGAGCAGAGCTTTGAAAACACTTTCAAAGCTTATAGGTGTTGAGATAAACACAGCTGAGCTCGATAAGGAAGCCAAGGCGCTGAAGGAAAGTATAATACACTCAAAGATATCAAAAAAAGGACCTTCAGTAACAGAATCAGGAAGCATGTACGGTTGATTTAATTCTTAAGGAAAACCCCTTTATTGTTCCTTCACACCGAGAATTTTCTCAACTATCACTGCGTATGCTGGTCTGGAAAGAAGATAACCGAGAAGGGAGCCGAGGATTGTTGATGTTGCGAATCCTATAATCTCAACAAGGCCTGAAAAGAGGAGCGGAATCATTGAGATGATAGCCACCACGACATTTGTTTTTATTATCGAGAATGCATGTTCTGTCTTCTCATTTATTGTGCGTTGATCTTTTTTCAGAAGTTCATCAGTTATGACTATCTGTGCGTCAACACCAACACCAATCGCAGCTATTATCCCAGCCATCGCTGCGAGGTCTATTGTGAAAGAGCCGAGTATGGAGAGAAGAATGAGCAGTTCAGCCAGACTTATTGCTACTATGGGCAGGGTTGCCTTTACGTTCATATATCTTATACCTATAAGAAGAGATATGACAACAAGAGCAGCAGCTATTCCTGTGAGACTGAGTTTTAGAAACTCCTCACCAAGCGCAGCAGGAAGGGTGGTTCGCGAACCAAGCGTTATCCCAACAGGAAGAGAGCCACCCTTTAGTATAGATTGTATATACTCCGTTCGTGCCTTTGACTCCTTTGCTTTTGTGGCAGCATCTGTGGCCTCCACGCTTCCGCTTATCGCAAAGTTGTAGTTTGGTATTCCTTCAGCGAGGTTTGGCGAGAGAAGGGGAGCAGATAAAAGTCCGATACCCTCTATCTTTTCAACTATTACTTCTCCAGTACGTGTCTCCATAAAGGTAGGCTTGATCTTTTCTGGAGGGAGCTCCTTGAGTGTGAAGCCTAGGTGTGAAAGGGCATCTTTGTATTCACGCGGTGTATTCTCTGAGATGATGGCAAGCGTCTTATTGCTCTTTGGTGCTATTGTTGTATTTGTGAAATTTATTTCATCCAGAATGAATACCTCTATATCCTGTCCATTCTCAAGCTTGAGGGCGTTCCTCAACGCAAGAAGGCACTCCCGCTCACTCGAGTAAGTTGGTATTGCAGAGCGGAGTTCCTCCCTAGTATAAAAGAGCATGGCATCCGTTGGTCTATCAAGGTACATGTATACAGGATAATCCCCTTTTCTGTAAGCAGCAGCGGCAAACTGCTCTGCACCCTCTCTGTCAACGGAAAAGGAAACCCCCCAATCAGCGTTTCTACTAAGTTCATTTGCGCTTTGGGCGCGAATTGATGTTGAGAATATATGATCACCAGTTATGGCGATCTTCCCGTCTATTATTCCCTGATACACCCCTTGGCGAGAGAGCACTTCTTCTATGAATCTTATTCTTTCTTCATCGCTACTCGGTATCTCAACATTTATCTGCGTATTCCCTACCGCCTTTACTCTGACTTCCGTGAGCCCGAGTACACTTACTCTCTTCTTTATCGCATCCACAAGTTGCCCCTTTGTGCTTTCGTCAACTGCATGCTCCAATAGGATCGGTATCCGTGTCCCACCCTTGAAATCTATGCCAAAATTCATCCCATTTATCGTGATGTTCAGCATGGACAGAAGTACAAGAAAAAAAAGCCCCATCATCTTTATATGCTTCTCTTTGGACCATAAAGAGAGTGCGCCGAACACAATGAGTGCTAGTATTAGGGTCATTCCGGAGAGGCTTTTCCATAGATATATCGCTCCAGCAAACGCAAAGAAGAGCACAGTCATTATAATAGTTCGCGTATCTTTTGGTATCTCCATCTTAGCCCCCTTTTTTCTCAATGTACATCAGCAACAGAACGGCGTTTATTCCCCATGTTGCAAACATATCACCGAAAAGTCCTGCTAATGCCACTGACGATATCTCATAATAAGTTGTTAAATGGGTCAGATAAGCAAGCACAAATAAAGTGGCAAAAGCAACGATTGCCATCACGCTCATTGTTAACCCAGTCTTCATTGCGTCATGAGCCTTCTCTCGTGGGTCACCAGCTCTCTTGAGCATTCGCATTGTTAGTAGAATATCAGTGTCAAGGGAAAATCCTACAAGCATAAGAAGCGCTGCAAATGAAGGAAGTGTAAGCGGGATGCCAAATAGGCCCATTGCGCCTAGCGCTATGATCACATCGCATGCTGCGCCAATGATGACTGCTGCACTCGGTGCCGCAGCTCTGAAAAAGATAAAAACGAAAAGCGCGCTAAGAATAGCTGACGCTATGGCAACATTAATTGCGGTATCTATAAAATGATTGCTAAGTGCTGGGCTTACAGTTTGGATGGAAATTGATGAGTACTTAACATTTCGCTTTATAATGGTTATTATCGAGTCTTGATAATCCGTGTAAACCTTTTTATAGGCTGCTGTGAAGAGCCTGTCAACCTCGTTGACACTCTTTATCTCATCCTTTGTGTGCTTAACCCCGGCAATGGCAAACATTTGATCCGCTACTCCCCATGCTTCCGTCATTTTTCTTTCATACTCTGCTCTCTTGTTCTCATCATTCTGCGATTCTATTTCGAGAGCAGTCACCTCTGGCAAAAGCCTCTCGAACTCCTTTTTTAACTTCTCTGCTTTAAGAATAGCTTCACTCTGAGGAAGCTCAATCTCAGCTTTGTAACCTACAGGAGTGTCAAATACCCGTGTGTCTGCTGATAGGCCTGCAGCCTCAAGCCTCTCTTTAAGCGTCGCTGCATCTATCTTCTCGTCAAGATTTAGGGATACGAGAATCCCTCCCTTGAAATCTACGCCGAGCTTTATCTGCGGTATGAAAAAAAAGGCAAGAATGAGTAGAAGCAACGGTGGAACTGCAAGTAAGCGATAATCTCCTTTAAATATATTTGGAAACTCCATAGTAAGGCCCTCATTGGTTGGCTAGGGACACGCCTATTGGGATTACAACAAAAAGGTTTTTAAAAACCTGGCAGTACCAGCAGTGCGCCCATGCTTTTAGTGATTTTTTGTGCACTGATGTGTTATAATTATAACAATTAACTGAGCCGTTTATGTACTATAAAAACAAAATATTTAAAAATAAATGTGATTTTACACATATTTTTAAGCAAAAAATATAAATAAACTACCTTGCAAATATAAAATAGGGTGGTTGCGATGTTTGGGGTTATAAAATCGCTTTTGGGAAAGGAAGAGCGCGATGCCACCGTATGCAGAGAGGAATTTATAAAAGCGAAGAACGACCTCGAGACAATCGCAATGCTCACCGCAAATGATTTTAGTAGAACGCATAAGAAAGCGATCTCTGCAGTATTCAAGTTAAGGTACGCACTTGCTTCCGGTGCGATTCTGACAACAAAAGAGAAGATAGAGCTGGTCGCTCTCCTAAACAAGATAAAGGTGAAGAGTGCTTCTGTTGGGACGCTCGATGGCTATCAGGCATTCCAAATGCTCGACTCAGTTTCGGAGGATATCAAAAGATTCTTATGACTAAAGGGTGCTTCCTATGCAATCAGTAGTGGTAGTGGCGGATGAGAGGGTAGGTCTTCTTACCGATATCTCTTACATCCTTGGAAAAGAGGGTATACGAATGGAAGGTGTAGGGATAAAAGCAGCAGGTGGAAAGGCAGTTATATCACTGACAGTTAGGGATGGGCAGAAAGCAAAGAGCGTACTTGCCAAAAACGGTTTTGAGGTCATCGAGAGGGGCGCAGTAGTGCTTACGCTACCAGACTACTTTAGGACAATAGAGGACCTGAAAAAAGTATTAGAAGAGAAAAAGATTGCGCTTCGGGAGTGGACGTTTATATCGCGCGAGAAAGAAAAAGGCATTGTTGCAATAAAAGTGGACAAACCACGAAAAGCTGCAAAACTTCTTGCAGACTTTCTTATATAACTAACTTTTTCCTTATTACTTCCTTTTTCCCTTCAGGCTTTCTGAGTTTTATGGAGAGAGTCTCTTTTGTTAGGCCGAGATCATGCCCCATCCTTCGCTCTTTTGTTTCCAAATAAAACCTATTATATTCGTTCGGCTGAACAACGAGCGGCACACGCTGTACTTCTATCTTACTTTGCTCAAGAGCGGTTATTTTGTCTGGATTATTTGTCAGCAAGCGTACTTTAGATATCCCAAAAAACCTGATTATCTCTATGGCAGCAGAGTAATCCCTTGCGTCAACGGGTAGGCTCAGCGCAGCATTTGCGTCTACCGTATCATAACCGCGCTCCTGCTGCAACGCGTACGCTCTTATCTTGTTTCCAAGCCCTATCCCCCTTCCTTCATGGTCGAGGTAGATAAGCAATCCCCCTTCCTTTCCTATCATCTTTTTTGCCAGTTCAAGTTGCGCTCGACAATCACAGTGAAGGGATTCGAATACCTCACCCGTGATACATTTTGAATGTATCCTGACAAGGACCGATTCGTTTTCTACCCATGGCATGACAAGTGCAATCTGTTCTTGCACTCCATCCTTGAAAATATGCATGTTGAATTCGCCGTAGGGTGTCATGAGTGATGCACATGCATCATGCTTAATCATACCTTCTCAGAGCCCCTGCGAGTTCAACAGCAGCCTTTACTGCTCGCGTCGCATACTCTTTCGCGCGTTCTGTTGCGACGTCCCAGTTCGCGTTATAGCCAATTATACCAAAACCTACTGGCTTCCTGAATTCAAGTGAAAGTCCGCTTAACCTGTTCGCAACGGTTTTTGTTATCACCTCATCGTGTGCCGTTTCGCCTTTTACGACTGCACCAAGGACAGCTATGCAGTCGACCTTCTTGTCCATAAGAAGTTTTTTGGCAGCAAGCGGGATTTCAAATGCGCCGTATACTGAGATGGTAGTTACTATTTCAGCACCTTGTTCTTCAGCAGTTTTTCTCGCGCTTTCGAGCATATCCCGGGTTATCTCGCTGTTGAATGTTGAGACGACGATACCCATACGTGTTCTTCTTTTCTCCAGCGAAAGCGGCCCTTCGTCCTCCTTTCCCTGACGGATTCCTTTTCCTGCATTTTTAGCAAGCCTCTCTGGATATAAAACTATATCGATGGCATTGTGTGCGTGCTTTCTCACGCGGTTTTCGCATATACCGTAAAACTCCTCATCGCTCCACGCCTCGCTTTCATGGACAAAAACCTCGATGATGTGCTTTCCAGTGAGCAGTTTCGCTTGCTGTATCCCAAGCGACGCCTCGTGCGCGCATACTACATCGATGGGCGCTCCACCCACCATACCAAGTGCCATGCAGGAATCGCAACCACTGTCAAGCAACCGTTTGCATTCGATTGGCAGGTCCTTAACGCCAGGTACAGTGCGTTTTACAATCTCGACGTCGGGATAATTTTTCTTTATCTCATCAATCGCCATAGCACCCATATCAACACGCGAAAACATGGTGTCAACAATACCAACCTTCACGTAATCACCCAAATTCGCGTCCCTCTACAAACACCAATCCATTTTTCTCAGCATACGCTCTTGCGCTTTCTTTTCTCATTGCTCTTTTTGTTGAGAGCATTTCGCAGATAACGACTGCTTTCACCAATCCTGCGATAGCAGCGAGTTCTGTTGCCAACTCTGTATGTCCTCTTCGTGCTTCTAACCCTCTGCTTATTAAGAGAAAAACATGTCCCGGAGAGTAAAAGTTGTTGACGAAGTTTTCGTAAGGCGCTCCACTTTTTAACAGAAGTGTCAATTCCCTGATGGTAAAGGCTCTATCTTGGTCTGTTATCCCAGTCCGCGTTTCTTTGTGGTTCACTGAGAGCGAGAACGCAGGCTCATCACCGTATGGCGTCTTTCTGCACGCGAGACCAGCAAGTCCTGCCTTTCTAAGCACGTCTGTGTAAAAAGGTAGCCTCAGTTTCTCCGCTTCCTCCTTCCCAAGCGCAACGCAGACCAATCCGCCCGCATCTGTTCTAAGTTTTTCTATCTTATCATAACTTGCAAAGGCTGCATGGAAAACTAGATCCGCTTCACCTTCCCTCTCATCACCATCGTATATTACCACAAAACTGCCGTTTTTAAGTTGCTCAGCTGCCTTTCTAACATTTTCAGAGTGCATATCTTTGTATCTCAAATTACATATTTATTTGTATATTACAAAAAAAATTGTAGCAGAAATGTAGCAGTAGACTAAATTATAAAAGGGCGTAACTCGTTCACAACCTGCTTTATGCCATTAACAGGATCCCTTGGTAAGAAACCAAGTTCTCGCCTTGCCTTGCTGCAATCGAATGGTCTGTCAAAATATAAGATCGCTATATGTTCAGTAGTTATCTTACACTCGCTGCCAGTTAGCAGCGCAGCTCTCTCTGCAAACCATGCTGAGAGATAGGCAAGAAAAAACGATACTTGTTTTGTTGGTGGCTTTACACCAAGCTCTTTTGCAGCCACAGCGTATGCCTCCCTCTGAGTTATCGCTTCTCCGACTATGTTATAAACACCAGTTTTTTTCAGCGCGGGTATAAACACACTGGCGGCGTCCTCTACGTGAACAAACGGAATAATGTTATTGCCATTTCCTATAATTTGCATTCTCTCTCTCTTTATCTTTTGAAGCATAATTTTGTAATCCTCGAATGGGCCATATATCGTACCTATTCTGAGAATCACATGATTTGGGTGTTGAGAGACCAGCTTCTCAGCTTCGTATTTGGAGCGCGCGTAGTCGCTATCAGGACTTATTGGTGTGGTCTCATCCGCAGGCTTTTTCGCTAGCTCCTTTCCGTAAACGGAGATAGAACTTGCCAGTATTATTTTTGCATTCTTTGGTGCAGCATTAACTATAACCCGCGTGAGCTCTACGTTTGTGTTCCAAAGTTCTTTTTTGTCATACGTTTTTACAGAACCGGCTAAATGTATGATTGCCTTTGCATTCTTAAGGATGGCCTTCAGAGAACCCTCTGAGAAATCTGAGATAATTTCATTCTTCAGACCAGAGGGTTTTCTTACGATTGGAAAAACCTCGGTCTTTTTTGAGAGAAAAACATTGTAAACATACCTTCCTAACCTTCCAGTAGCACCAGTTAGGTATATCATCAATTATTCCCTTTACCGTATTTCTTTTTTATTTCTTCGATTTTTTTGTCCATTCTCTTCTCTGATTCAAGCCGTTCAAATTCGTACTCTTTCATATCAACAAACATCATCCCTTCTGTTAAGAAGGGGTGGACACTTTTTATTTTTCTGCAAATCTCCTGTGCTATGTGCCTATAATCCCTATGGCCATGTGCTGTCGAACGCAGTTCGCAGAGGTAAAAGGCCTCCCTGAGGTTCATTGTTATCTGCCATCTGATTCTATATGCGAGCGGCACGATGTACTGCGCTTCTTCTGGCAGTTTTTTTGCAATCCTTTCATACCCGTTGGCTGCGACCTCCATAACATCTTTGAATTCACTCTCGTGCCCTGCTTCAACAATCTCTTTAGGGATATCGTATCCGAGCTTTGTTGTCAGCAATTGTCTCTGCTGCGTAAGCATCCTGTGTCTATGAAGATCTCTGTAGGCACCAAAGTTCGTGCATACCTCGAATGTGTAGTATACCCGCTCAAATCCCCTTGCTGGTTTATGCCTCCTGTTTGTTCTTCTGCTAAAATGGGCACTAAGCAGCGCTCTTCGTTCGGCTTCTGGCATTTTTCTTACTCGCTCTTCCAATTCCACGAGAGTAAGTGCGGAGTGTGGGTAGAGCATCGCAGCTATGATCTTCACTTCGGCATCCTTATCATAATCAACAAGCCTTACCGAGTCGCATTCTGTGGATATTTCTTTTGGTGCAACAGAAATCATGTTCTCTGTAAGTCCTCTTAGGTACTCCTGCATTTCAATACCGTGTCTCTCACTTGCGCGCTTTACGAAGGACGGGATTGTTTTCTTGAGTTCATTTTCGGTTTGGGCAGCAATGATTTTTAGTTCTGAAAGATTACTCGCATAAAGTTTTATGAGAAGATACTCGAAGGCCCTCCCATTTCCAAATATTCCCATGTTTGTCAGAGTTGAGGCAGGCAGAAGCCCGCGCAGGATGTCGCACGTTTTAGCTCGTACAACCGCTTCGTACGCTCTGTCAGAAAGTTGACCTTGTTCCAGCTTCTCACTTACATATTTAGATATCTTCTGGATAAGTCCAGTGTATGTTTCGAAAGCTCTATTGCATGCTTCTCTGTAATCATCAGGAAATTCCTCCATTAGCCTTGGTTCTTCGTAGTATAGCCATTTGCCATCGACCTTTTTGTCAAAGTATACATATCGTGTCGATTTTTCTAGGGGAGATAGGCCTATGCGGCAATCCTCTATGGCTTTTGTTGCAAGCATGGATATGTTCTCTAGCGCAAGATGCGTTCCCGCAAGCTCAGCAACGGAATCATCCCCGAATCCCACAAGAACACGGTCATAAAACTCCTCTGCCTTTTTTGTAATAACTATATCCTCTTCAGGTTTGTTCATTAGTTTTTCTACACTAAGTTCCTTGTTTCCGATGAATTCATCGAGAAGGAGGCGGCGAAGAGATTTTGAACTCCTACTATAGCGTGAGAAAAGCGCGCCCTTTACAACCTCTGGAAGATTTTTCAATACAAAAATATTCTTATCCGTGTTGCTGACAAAAAGGTGCAGCACTTTTTTTTCTTCTTCTGTAAATTCCTCCGCCATAAACTTTTTTCCCAGCAAGCGCTTAAATATTTTCCCATTGTTATAGCATCATGGCTTGCACATGCTGTGGTTCAACTAAGAAGAAGGCAAAAAAATCAGCGAAGGCAAAGAGGAAAAAATGAAAATACTAAAAGAGGTCGTTAAAAAACTGCGACCCTCCCCAGATGAAGTGCTCTCTCTTCAAAAAACAGTGCGCGAGCTTAGGCGGCGCTTGGGGAAAGCTACAGAGCGGGAAATAGCCTTGGTAGGCTCGGTTGCGAAGAAAACATTTCTATCCGGCGAGGGTGACGTAGACCTATTTATTTTATTTGACGAGCGACTTGACAAAGAAAAAATCAAAACCGAACTTGAGAGCATTTTTCGCAAAGCATTTCCAGGGTATGCATACCAAATGAATTACGCAGAGCATCCATACATACGATTTCATTTTGGAGCGAGACGAATTGATCTGGTGCCAGCGTATAAAACGAAAAACGCAAAGGAACGATTGACAGCAGTTGATCGTTCTGTTCTCCATACGAGATTCATTTTGAGAAATCTGAAAAAAAGCCAAAGAGATGAAGTGAGACTGCTGAAAAAATTCCTAAAGGCAAACGAGTTATATGGTGCGGAGATACGCGTGGAAGGGCTGTCAGGATATCTCTGCGAACTTCTTATTATTAGATACGGAAGCTTTAGAAGATTGCTGAAGGCGGTCCTTCGCTGGAAACTTCCTATGGTTATAGATATCAAGGGGTATTATAAAGGACTGAAGAAAGACGAGTTGATTAAAAGGTTTAATTCAAGATTTGTGGTTATCGACCCTACTGATAAAAACAGAAACGTCGCGGCTGCGCTCTCAGAGGATAATTTGAAGAGATTCATTTCGCTCTGCAAGAAATTTAATAAAAAGCCCCGCGAGGTGTTTTTCTTTAAAAAGCCCGAGTCCTTTGATGAAAAGGTAAGACGAAGGAATGGCATTGTGCGCATCATTGAAATGCCTAGGGCCGAGGTTGTTGATGATATCCTTTGGGGTCAACTGAAGAAGTTTATGAGGACGCTTAGAACCGAACTTTCTGACTTTGATGTAAAGGACATCTTTGCCGACTCCAACGATATCGTGAAAATAGCAATTGTGACAAAAAAAGCAATTGTCGGTGGAACGATGGAAAAGAAAGGCCCACCAATTGAAATGAGCGAACATGTAAAGAACTTTCGTAGAGCGCACAAGGGTCAACGGGTAATCAACCGAGGTGGAAGGGCTGTTGCCATCGTTAGGGTGCAGAAAAAAACTTTGGGGAGCGCGCTCAGACAGATTATACTGGTTAATAAAAAAAGATTCAACCATCTATCTTTGGCAAAAGCCACTGTTGAACCAAAATAGATATCTTTTCAACTATAGATAAAGTGATAATGAGAACCGCAAGCGAAGAGAAAATGTCAAGGCTATAAATGCTCCACTTCCTAAGCAATACCATCATTATAGATTCATGGAAGAGGAATATTTCGAGCGTGTACTTGCTTATAGTAGAAAATATACCGAAGGGGTCTGCATTCCAATGTTCGATGGAAGACATGAGATAAAAGATGAAGTATGGAATTGCCATCAGAGGGCTAGCGATGACTGTGAGTACTGAAGCAGCAAGCGCTAAGTTCTTTCTATCTTGAACGAACGCTATGCCGAAACAAAAATCCCCAAGGAAAGAGAGAGGGGAGTAGGAGATCCAGCCCTTTTCAATCAAAATCCTGTCTGCGATCATCAGAAGGAAGGCGATAATGAGGATGTATTTTGACCACTTGAGTAAACGGTTAAGATACGGAAAGAAGAGATAGAAGCCCATCAAGGGAATAAGGAACCATGCAGGACTTATTATCGAATAAAGGGTATCGTGAGATACAAAATTCAGGAAGATAAAATGAAGGATTAGATCATGGATGCCTCTATACCACGTCTGCGTTGAGAAAAGAAGAACGATTGCGATTAGGGTTGGGTAATATAGCGATACTATCCTGACGTATCTTTTCTTGAGCCAACTGAGGTTGAGATTTTCAAGATCTGGGTAGTTCTTGGCAAGCACATAGCCGCTCGCAATAAAAAAAAGCGAAACACCAACATAACCTATCCAACGAAGCGATTGATCCGGGTTTATCTCATAGATAAAATGAAAAAGTACTATAAGGAAGATCGCAAGTGTTCGTACAACGTCGATCCAGAGTAGCCGCTCCCTCACCATTCAGATCATCTTCACGCATTCAGATCATCTTCACGATTACCCTCCTTTTTCTCGGACCATCGAGCTCCACTAGCATTATTCTTTGCCATGTTCCTAGCGACAGTTTTCCACCTTCCGCAGGCACTACTATCGATGGTGATATGAGCGCACCGAGAATGTGGGCCTCGGCGTTATCATCTATTACATTGTGCTTCCATTCGCCCTTTGCTATCTTTGAGAAAAAATTCTCGTAATCAGCCTTTATGTTAGGTTCGAATTCATTTATTATCAGTGCAGCAGTGGCATGTGGAACAAAAACAACAACAGCATCGCCGCTTCCAATCCTTTCCTCAACCTTTGAGGTTATATCTATAATCTCAATTCGTTTCTTGGTTTCTACATAAAATTCGGAGTGCTCATTCATAGTTCTATCCTCTCACCTATAGATGGCGCTACCGCGTCGTATCCTTTTGCCCTTAACTCTTCAGCGAAATTTTCTGGTTTATCACCATGAACAAGAATAATTTTTTCAGGATTTGCTTCTTTTATGAATCTGAGAAGATCGCTTCGCCCCGCATGTGCAGAGAGATCGAGATATTCTACAGGTAAATCAACGAGTAGCTGTTGACCGTCCTTTATTATGAATCCCTTGTTAAGAAGGTTCCATCCATTACTTCCTTCTACATTATACCCAGTGAATATTATCTTTGAGCGATTGTTTATGTTAAACAAATAATTGAGCACAGGTCCACCCATCATCATTCCTGAGCTTGAGATTATAGCGCCTGGCGTTCGAATAGCCTTTACTCTATCCTCCACGCTCTCAACCGTAGTAATACTAGCTACTGCTTCTTTAAAGGCGTCTGGATTTCTTATATAGCCGCCATATCTGAGGTATATCTTGGTTAGTTCTTTTCCCATACCATCAAGAAAAATTGGAATGCTTTTATCATGCTTTCTTATTACGGATATTAATTCCTGCGTTCGCCCAAGCGAGAATGTTGGAAAAAGGACAGAACCGCCGGCGTTTATCGTTTCATGGAGTTCGTAGATTATTCTTTTTTCAGTCTCTGATCTATCCGGGTGTTCTCGATCTGCGTATGTTGATTCTATTATTAAGATATCAACATCCTTTATTGTTCTAGCCCCTTTGTGCATGTGTGTGCTCTCCAGTTTAAAATCTCCAGTATAGACAATTCTCTTGTTTTCATGCTCTATCTCCACAATCGCTGCACCAGCTATATGACCAGCATCGATTGCTTTTATTGTTGTATTGCCAAATGATTGCGGTTGGCCGTAAGTGATGGGGCTCCACTGTCTAAGGGCAAGTTTATACTGCCGCTCAGCGTACGGTAGCTCCTCGCTCATTATTTTCATAGAATCCGCCCAAAGAATTTCGCAGATGTCAACCGTTGGCGGGGTTGCAAGCCATCTTAATTGTTTTGAGTGCTTGTAAAGTGCAGGCACGAATCCGCTGTGGTCAAGATGCGCGTGAGTTATCACAGCAACATCTGGTCTTATCTCCTCCGTGGGAAACTTGGGTTTTCCAGATACATCAAAGACCTTTATTCCATAATCAAGAAGAATTTTTCTATCTGTATGAAGCATAAATGCGCTTCTTCCAACTTCACGACACGCACCAAGACAATCAAGTAGCATGTACAGATGACTCGCAATGTGCTTTAAATTATTTGGTTTTCCGATCTTTCATCTACGGCCTTCTTTACCTACTCTCTTTCTTTGGCTTTAGAATAATCATACTATCTTTTGGAACTTCTATATGCGTGCCGAGTAGTTCAAATGGCTTTCCTCGTTTTATCTGAATTGTTAGCGCAGCGCTACGAAGTGCACTCCAGAGAAAGAAGAATGATAATACGCAAAAGACGAATGAAAATAGAGTAAATATTCTTGGGAGGGAGAGCAGCTCGACTGTTGCAGGAGTGAGGACAAAAATTAGAAATAGAGCCATTGCGATAAGAAGATTGCGCAGTATCGCTTCCTTGGTTGGTTTTGGAGTAGTGCGAGCGATTATGGTTGAAAGAGCATCAAAAAGCCTTCTGAAAGAACCGAAAAGCCTACCGAGAGGAATGAAACAGAATACAAGAAGCACGCTCAATGCCAGTATGCTAGCATGTATATTATAGTTTGCTATTGTTACTATAAAGTCGAGACGCGGTTTTATTATCATGAAGATAAGAGTAGCGCAAACGATACCAAGTATGTCAATAGCAACTGCTCTCATTTCTTCTAAAAATAATCTATGAAAATATCCTCTAGGCTCGAACGCGCTTATAACCGCTCTAAAATAATTTGATGAGTTAACTAGCGTTCTAATTAGTGGTAAAGGTATCATCCATCTTATTCTAGTATAGACGGCATCTGAATAGTTCAAAAGCAGTGAGCAAAAGAGAGACGTCAGGAGAACACCAACTGAAACGACATCTATGAGGTTTATCTGCGCAATCCCTGCGCTTTCTCTTGCAATAAGAAGAGAGAATTCACCCAGCGGGAGCATGGCAAGGCCAGCGAATACAGCAGAGCGACCGCTGGCAGTTATCAGAAAGAATGCAAATACTGTTGCAAAAAATACCGTTATCATAAATACGGCTATGAGCACAAGTGTGATCCCTGCATTAGTAATCGTGTTGAGCGGGTCTATCATCATACCTATAGAGAGGAAGAAAAATGATGCGAAAAGAAAAGAGAAGGGTCTTATGGCATCCTCAAATTTTTTTCCTTCAGGTAATCCAGCTATAATACTACCCGCAAGGAAAGCGCCTATAGACGGAGCTAAACCTAGAAGAGATGCTAAAGTTGACATAATCATACCAAGAGAAAATGAAAAGAGCATTAGAGTGTCCTCAGCTTGATAGCGAAGAAAGATATCAGAAAACTTCTGAAGAAGTTTTAGCAGTACTACATAACAAAACCCGAGAAGCCCTAGCGATATGAGCACAGAGCTTATTACCTCATCGGCTTCATACGAACCGCTCCTTAGACCAGAAAAAAAGGTTAACAGAAATACCGCGATTATATCCTCTATTATTAGAATGGCAATTAGGAGCGGCACTTCGTATCTTTCTGTGAACCCCTTCTGCTCTAGCACCTTTACCATTATAGCAGTGCTCGACATAGAAAAAACTGCTGCGATGGCTAATGCAGTTATGGGATTAAAATTGAGCAGGATCGCTGCCTCGTGCATTATCACAAAAGTCATTAGCATAAGTAGAGAGCTGCTTACTACTGCTCGAAGACCTATGGAAAGAATTTTTGCTATGCTAAACTCAACGCCTATCATGAAAAGGAGAAGAATTGCTCCAATCTCTGCGAATATGTTTATCGTGTTTGGTTCTACGAGGTTTAAAACATTCGGACCGATAAGCATGCCTGCGATGAGAAGGCCTGCTACCGGTGGTAGCCTAAGTTTTACTGAAAGCATACCGCCCAATGTGGCAAAGAGAAGCACAATTCCGAGACTAAGTACTGCTGAAACTTCCATATGTTGCTCTCACCATCTTTTTTTAAATCTGGGGATTATGTGTGAATGAAAACATGCAAGGTTTTTTAACCTATTTAGGGTCTAATCCTTCATGCATTTCAAAGAAGTTGCAGAGGTTTTTGATAAGGTTGAGAGCAAAAGCGGAAGAATAGAAATGACAGGATTGTTGGCAGGACTTTTTAAAAAGGCTGACAGCAAGGAGATAGAAAAACTTGTTTATTTTGTGCAGGGGGTTGTTGCGCCACCATTTGAAGGGATTGAGCTTGGCCTTGGTGAGCGGTTTGCAATAGACGCGATAGCATCGGCAACAGGTTACTCTCAAAAAGACGTTGAAGCGCATTTTAAGAAAACAGGCGATTTGGGAATAACTGCGGAAGAACTCCTAAAAAAGAAAAAACAACTTTCACTCAGCAAATCAGAGATGACGATCATCTATCTTCACGAGGCGCTGATGAGAATTGCTAAAACTTCCGGTCCTGGGAGTAATGAATTAAAAAAGAGATATCTCGCGGAATTGCTTAATAGTGCAAGTCCTCTTGAAGCGCGTTACATTATACGTTTCGTGCTTGGGAGACTTCGTCTTGGTGTTGGTGATCCGACTATACTCGATGCGCTCTCAGTGGCACGCTTTGGGGATAAATCGTGGAGAGAACGATTGGAACGTGCATATGATGTCTGCTCAGACATCGGCTATGTCGCACGGCTTTTCTATGAAGATGAAAAGAAAGTAGAGCGATTCACCGTTCAGCCATTTAAGCCCCTCATGCCTGCTCTGGCGGAACGGTTGAGCACACCAGAGGAGATAATAGAAAAAATCGGAGAGTGCGCAAGCGAAGGAAAATACGACGGTTTTAGGCTTCAGGTACACAAAAGCGGAGAGAATGTAGAGCTCTACTCCAGAAGGCTTGACAGAATGACCCATATGTTCCCAGAGATAGTTGACGCGGTAAAAAGACTGAAAGAGAAGGAAATAATCCTGGAAGGGGAGGCGCTTGCTTACAACAAAAAAGAGGGGAGATACTACTCATTTCAAGAGACGATCCAAAGAAAGAGAAAATACGGTGTTGAGGAAGCAAAGAAGGAGCTTCCGTTAAATCTTTTCTGTTTTGACCTTCTCTATCTAAATGGAAAGGATTACACAACGGAGCCGTATAGTAAGAGAAGAGCTGCGCTTGAGAAAGTAATACCGGTAGATAGGGAGGGAATACTTAAGTTGAGTGAGCAAAAAATAGTAAAGACTGCAGAGGAACTTCAGGAGTGCTTTGAAGATGCAATAAATCGAAGACTTGAAGGAATAATGGCAAAGGACCTGAATGCTCCTTATACAGCTGGGAAGAGAAAGTTTGCATGGATAAAGTTGAAGAAATCGTATGGAAAAGCGGTCGACACGATAGACGGAGTAATCGTTGGCTATTATCTCGGAAAGGGAGCACGGGCTGAATTTAAATTTGGCGGTCTTCTGATAGCTGTCTATAATCCGGACAGGAATAAGTATGAAACTGTCGCAAAGATAGGTTCTGGTTTTAGCGAGGAGGAAATGGTGTCGCTAAAGCGAGCGCTTGACAAGATAAAACGAAAGGAGCCACCGAAGGACCTTGATTACAGAATAAAGCCGGATTTTTGGGTAGAACCTGAATATGTTGTTGAGGTCGCATTTGATGAGATAACACTTTCACCTATTCATACATGCGGTCTACATGAAGATAAGGGTTATGCACTTCGCTTTCCACGGATGCTTAGGCTTAGAGAAGATAGAAGCGCGAAAGAAGCGACAACAACCGATGAGGTAAAAGAGATGTATGAACTGCAAAGAAAGGGAAGTCGTAAGGTTTAGTTTTATTTGCGTTCGCCGTATTTTTCTATAAATGCTTCATAGAGCTTAAGCATCATCGGTGTTATCGATGGGCGCCGCTGCATTATTATCTCTTCTATCATCACAGTCGTTATTTTTGGTTCTCTTCCAGTGAGTTTTTCGCGTAAAGCCATCATTTTTACATCTCTGCATATTGCTGCGATATCAGCGCCACTGAAGCCATTCGTAAGCTTGGCAAGTTTTTCTAGATCAATCCCTTTAGCGAACTCCCCAAGATTAAGTCTAAATATTTCCGCTCTTGACTTTTCATCAGGCGGGGGGATGTAGAATATCTTGTCGAACCTGCCTGGTCTGAGAATGGCAGGGTCCAGAAGGTCAGGTCTGTTTGTGGCCGCAATAACCACGACCCCTTTTAATTCCTTTATTCCGTCCATTTCCGCGAGGAACTGCCCGACCATCTCTGATGAGCTTGCACCGCGTGCTGGTAAGAATGTTTCTATCTCGTCTATGAAAATTATCGACGGTGCGTTCTCCCTCGCACGATTGAATGCCTCCTTTATTACGTTTGTGGCATAGAAATACCCTCTCTTCATGAGGTCAGCTCCGCTCAGCGCTTGGAAAGAAGCGTTTAATTCATTTGCAGCGGCCCGCACGATTAATGTTTTGCCTGTTCCGGGCGGGCCAAACAGGAGTATTCCTTTGCTTGGTCTTATATTGAACTGTTTCATAAGATCTTCGTGAAGGAGTGGAAGCTGTATGGTCTCGAGCAAAGTCTGTTTAATATTCTCCATGCCAACAACGTCGCTCCATTTAACCTCCTCGATCTCTGGCTTCTTCTCCTTTGCAGCTATGCTTCTTTCAAAGTCCATCTTAAATTTTTCATACTCCGCTAACTGTTCCAACGTGGTACTTGGCTTTACAAATTTAAGAAGGGGGAGAATATGTCTCATTCCAATCGGCACAATCACGCCCTTTGAGGCTGCTTCTTTTGCGGCGGCGTTCTTTGCTTCGGTAATTATATTCTTTATGTCCGCACCGGAGAAGCGCTCTGTTTTTTTTGCGAGTAGGTCAAAGTCAACATCAGGATCTAATGGGAGCTTTCTCGTAAGTACTTTGAATATCGCTTTTCTTCCTTCGAAATCAGGAAGCGGCATGTAGATTATCTTGTCAAAACGTCCAGGTCTGAGAAGGGCAGGGTCAAGCTGATTTGGGATGTTTGTTGTGCCAACAACAATTACAGATGCTTTTGACTTAACAGCTCCGTCCATCTCCTGAAGCATCGCGCTCAGCACTCGCGGTGTTACCTCATCTGTCGCGGCCACAGCCCTCTTCTTTCCTATAGTGTCTATCTCATCGAAGAACAGGATTGTTGGAGCAGTTTTGCGAGCAGTAGCAAAGACTTCTGCGATGTTCTTCTCAGATTCACCATACCATTGGGACAGGATTTGGGAGCACTTTACTTCTATAAAGTTGTATTTAAGTTCCCGTGCGAGCGCACGCATCAGCGCTGTCTTTCCTGTGCCTGGAGGACCGAAAAGAAGAATTCCAGACGGGGGTTTCATTCCATATGCATGAGCTATCTCCTGCCTTTCTAGAGGTAGCATGATAGCATCTTTTAGTTCTTGTTTTATTTTTTCGTAACCACCTATGTCCGCAAGCGTCTCTGTTGCAACAGCTCCAACATCTTTGAATCCAAACTTTCCGTATTCTTTCACTTTCTCAGCACGTTGGAGCTCTGTCTCTCTGGTTATCCGCCAGCCGATGTGTTCCATAAGCCCAAAAAGCGCAATGGAAAAAATAACAGCAGCAACAAAGCCCAGATGGAGGCCAGTGCCAGAAATCATTCCGGCAAAGTAGTAAACCGGGATTAAGATAAGAAGCGAAAGGCTGGAGAACAGCTGCGGCCTGTTCTTTAGCCGCGCGGAAAGATAGGGTGCAAGGAAAAGAACAGTCGTCCATCCCAAGAGCTGCACAAGTCCAGAGTCAACGAAGAGAATAGTAAAAATGTTTGTTGCAATTAAATTTATGGCTAGAAATACAGAACCCATGTTTTGGGCATTGAAAAAACGATCTATGGCTTTTAGGAGTTCGCTACTCAGGTTTTCTATTTCTACCGCATTTTTTTTAAACATAAATTCGGAATAGGGCGCGTATAGTCGAAGATTTATTGGCATGAAAGCGCTGTTTTCGGTGGAGAGAAGAGTTGACATAAGAAGAATAGAGAGTACTGCTGGGATAGAAATGAGGGCGCTTCGCTTCGAACCGAAATGAAACGAAAAGGCGAGCATGCAAAATATAGACATCCAACCAAATACCGGAAGTCTATCAAAGGCAAACGGGGCCATTACCAATATTTGAAGCACAGTTATTATTGTCCAGTTTTCAAACGCCTCAAAGAGTACTATGGCAAGTATGAGAGCGAAGATCCAACCAAATGCTGCCGATTGGTACACAACTGCTGGAAATGCAAAAATGAAAGAGGCAATGGTAGCCAAGGGTGGTTTGAAATAAGCTATTGCACCACAAATTGCAGCGAGGAGGAAGACAATAAAGAGCGGGTAAAATTTGATTGTACTCAGCATAAGGAGAGCGGCTAAGAAAACACCAAGAAAATGCCAAAAGCGCTCGCTTTCCTTTGCGAGGATTAGATAGGTTTCAACCTTTTGAGTCAACAGGCTTTTTTGAGTAATCATAATAATGCCTAGGGCGTTGTGGATTAAAAGTTTTTCCTTGGTTGCCTAAACATGTTTAATACTGCCTGGCAGCATATAGATACAGTGTAGCTTTTTTCCCGCATCCGATGCACTTCTTTCCTTTTGGACTTTCGTTGTTTCCGTAAAGCGTTCCTCTTATATTTGCATGGCATTTTTCTTTAACAACATCAGCGCATCTCTCTCCTTCCATGCGATCTGTGCAAAATGGCACTTTAACAAGTCCATATCTCTCAAGTGCACTGTTGAGCTCCTCGATTGTGTCAGCCTCTCCCTGCTGTTTTTTAAACCACTCATCTGCTCTCTTACGTAAAACGACCTTTATCTCTGTACGCATGTTTTCTATCTCCTCAAAAATGTCGTTTTCTTTTACCAACTTCTTTTCCCTTATGTCGCGTCGGAAGATAGTTACAGATTTATGTTCGATGTCACGCATTCCAATTTCTATTCGGAGTGGCACACCTTTCATTTCCCAAAAGTTGTACTTTGCGCCAGGCGTTTCCTCACTCTCATCGAGCTTGACAGAGTAACGTTCAGCCAACTTGTCGCGTAACTCTCTTGCTTTTTTTATGACCGTTTGTTCCGTATCCTTTTTTACTATAGGTACTATGACAATCTGCAGTGGCGCAAGCTCAAACGGAAGGACTAATCCCTTGTCATCTCCGTGAGTTGCTATCACTGCTGCGTATATTCTTGAAATAGCTGGGCCATAGCATGTCTGCCATACGTACTGCTCTTTCTCGTTTTCATCCATATATTTTATACCAAAAGCTTTTGCAAAATTTTGCCCTAACATGTGTGTGGATGGTAGCTGAAGAACTCTACGATCAGGCATTAGCGTATCCGCAGCGTAGGTATCATCTGCTCCGGCGAATTTATCCCACTGCGGTCTCTTGAAAAAAAGGAACGGAACGCCAAACTCACCGTGAAGAACCTTCTCTGCCATCTCCATATCCTCACGAACTTGGTCCTCTGCGTCTTCCTTCGTGGCAAAGCAGTTATGTGTTTCTATCCAATAAAATTCTCTTGAGCGTATGAATGGCTTTGTGGCTTTTGTTTCATATCGCCAGACCTGACATCTCTGGTAGATCTTAAGCGGGAGGTCTTTCTTTCCATGAATCCAAAGCGCATACATAGGATAGATAGCCGTTTCGCTAGTAGGTCTCATCGCAAGTTTTTCCTCAAGTTGGTTTTTGCCTGCCGTTGCTACCCAAAAAACCTCTGGCACAAATCCAGCAACGTGTTCACTCTCTCTCATTATGTAATGCTCTGGAATGAGCGCAGGAAAGAGTGCCGGGAGATGACCGCGCGCCTGGAGTTCTTTCTCGTAGATTTCATACATTTTGTTCATAGTAAGAACTGCCCAGGGCATAAAAACTACAAATCCCTTGACTTCATATCGAAGGTCGCAGAGTTGAGCTTCCTTTATTATGGCGTTGTACCATTCTGAGAAGTTTGATTTCGGAATTTGCATATGCACACCTAAGATTTTTCTTAACATAAGAGTTTAAAACATCAGCTCTTACTTACCAACTATGAACTTTCAAGAGGCGTGCGAGGAGGCGAGGAGGGTTGCGCTCTCGTTCAATGAACCGTTAATTGTGCACCATCATGATTGCGATGGGATTACAAGCGGAGCGATAGTTGTGTCAGCATTTCTTGCAGCAGGAAAAAAATTTAGACGAGAGTGCATAAAGAAACTTGATGACGCCGTCATAGAACGTTATAGGAACGAACGGGAACTTATCTTCGTTGACATCGGCGGTGGACACAAGCGTGTTAACGAACTCTGCGATGTGGTTATAATAGACCATCACCAGACCGAGGGGATAAAGAAATTACAGGTTAATCCGATGCTTTACGGGATTAATGGAGGGGAGGAGTTAAGCGCAGCCGGAACAGCTTACCTGGTCTTTGGTGAGCGAGTAGAGCTTGCAATCACTGGCGCTGTTGGGGACATGCAGTGGCCTCTCAGAGGAAAAAATAGAGAGATCCTTGCAGATGGTATAAATAAGGGACTTGTAAGAACAGAGAACGACTTGCGCTTTTATGGTAGGTACTCAAGACCTCTTATTCAATTTCTAGAATATTCGGATGAGCCTTACATTCCGGGGATATCCTACAGAGAAGATAAGGCAGCGGCTCTTCTTACTACACTTGGCATTCCGATCAAGAAGGGCGAGGAGTATCGAAGATACGTCGACCTGACAAAAGAAGAAAAAATACGCCTGGCGTCTGCGCTTGCTGAGATTTTAGTTGAGAGGGGGAGGATAGCATCCTTAGATGAACTTATTGGAGAGAGCTATGTGTTCCCAAAAAATAAGATGAACGAGACTTATGAAGCAAGCGAGTTCTCTACCCTTCTCAATGCGTGTGGAAGACACGCGCGGGATGATATCGGGATAAGAGTGGCGTTGGGGGATGAAGGCTGTTTTCAGGGAGCGCGCTCTCTTCTTCAGTTACACAGGCGAATGCTCAAGGAGGGAATAGAGTTTGCACGCGGCAACATCCAAGATTTCGGCGCATTTTTCTTTCTTGATGGTAGGAAGAAAATAGACGAAGCCATAATTGGAACAATCTGTGGTATGGTATTGGAGCAAAGATGGAAAAAGCCGATAGTAGGCATCGCCAGCAGTGATGAAGGTGGCATTAAAGCCTCAGCGCGCGGTCGCGGAGTGAATCTAGGATTAATAATGAGAAAGGCAGCTGAGATTGCACACGGTGTCGGTGGTGGGCATAGAATTGCTGCGGGCGCTTCTTTCCCTGCTGATAAACTAAACGAATTTCTCCTTGCTGTGGGGAAAGAACTAAGAGAAGATTGTAAGATTAGGCAAGTGCCGAATTATTAAGCGAAAATTTTTTAAAAGCCTAGAGAGTTTTCGAAACCGTGGGAGTATGAAGTTCAGTTACGCAACAAAACCATTTATACATTGGAAAAACCCTATGAGAGGATACTACTACATAAAGGGGCAAAAACGAAAAAAACAGAAGGAATCCAGCCCACTATCTCCTTCATACAAAAATAAACTTCAGGGGCACTGCCTCCCGCCTTTTTCCATGAAGGCATCAAAGGTTGTAGACAGTACACACAAGAGTGTAGTGTACAGTAAGCTTTCTGAAATAACCAAAAACAGTCATGCACCATTGATAGAGTTTATTCAAGCCTAGAAGGGAGCCACCCTGCCTTTTTAACCCAAACATACGCAACAATTATGGCAACTATGGTGGAAATAACAAGAAGCGCAGAGTACCAGCCAGCATCAGCAGGCCCCATCCCATAAGCAGGATTGCTTAGTACAGTAGCAAGGGTGTTTGGCACCAGGACAGCTGTTCCTATTATTGTAAGATAAGCCACAAGGATTGCAAGTCTGTTGTTAAGTATCTGCAACTGGTTATTGTAAATGCTTTGAAGAACTTCGAGGCCACTTGCTAAAACCTCACTGAGATGTTCCGCGACTCCTATATGATTATTAACTTCTGTGACGAGCGCTCCTATCCTTTCAAGTAGCTTTGGGTCATCGGTTAGTACCTCTGGGTCTCCGTATCGTAATGTGTTTAGGACATCGACAGTTGCCCAAAGGCCACCGAGGTACGTTATGAGTGCATGCTTCATGTTGTATATCTCAGGCCCCAGAATTTCTCGCGACGTCCTGGGGTCAGCAAGTTTTTGGCTGAGTTTATCTGAGTTCTCTTCTATCTCCCTAAGGTGGTCAAAATTTCTGCTGTTGTTCTCATCGAGTATTCTAATAAGAATTTGTGTTACCTTATCTTGTTGTGGCACCTTTGTCTCGATCTTTCTCATGAATATTTCTCCATACCGTCTTAATCTGAAAAATCTTTTTGCCTCTGTGCTGTGAATGGTTACTACAAGGTTTTGTTTAATTAGAATAAGAAGGGGGTCTAACCTAACATTGAAGCCAGATACTATTATCGCTGGTAAAAGTACTCCCATTTCGGTAGTCAGATCCTCATAACCACCTTGCTTATTCTTAAGAAGAGACCTTACGAGCACCTCGCTAAATCCAAGCGCCTTTGCTACATCTATACTTTCAGTCTTAAAATTATCTACAACAAAATCAACCCAACTCACAACCGAAGAATCGATGAGCTCCAGAAAGTCGTTTGCATTTCGTGATTCTTTTTTTGTTGTTTTGCCATTTTTAAGGAGAGAAACGCAGTAGCCTCTTTCTTCCAGCGCCAATATAACATAATCCTGATCAAGTTTACTTCGAAGTTGTTGCTTAATTTTTTCAACCATATAAAAATGAGAAAAGCAAGAGTTAAAAACGCTTGCTGTGTTGAATTATAAACGGTATTCTCAATGAGTGATAGCGATAGGTACGCCTTACTCAGTGTTTTTGAAAAAAAAGGAATAGTCGAGTTTGCCAGAGGGCTCCACAGCGCTGGTTTTAAGATTATATCAAGCGGCGGTACTGCTAGGACGCTTAGGAAAAATGGCATAGATGCTATAGAATTATCGCAGTTCACAGGATCTCCAGAGATGATGGATGGCAGGGTGAAGACGCTCCATCCAAAAATCCATGGTGGAATACTCATGGATAGAACGAACGAGATGCATGCGGAGGAAGCAAGAAGAGCCGGGATAGTCCCCATCGATGTGGTTGCAGTAAATCTATATCCGTTTGAGCAGACTGTCCTTAGCGGTCGCTCATTTGAGGAGATTATAGAGAATATAGATATCGGTGGTCCAACCCTTATTCGCGCTGCTGCAAAAAATTTTAGACAGGTGGCAGTGGTTTGTAATCCAGAAAGATACGAACAGCTTTTGGCTGAAATAGAGAAAGGTGAGATAAGCGAAAGTTTTCGTAGAGAGCTTGCAATAGAAGCGTGGATGCACATAGCTCATTATGATGTTGTTATAGAGAATTATTTCAGAAAAACTTTTGGTAATGAGTTTGAATATCCAGAGTATCTAAATCTTACATTTAGGAAAAAGCAGGGCCTAAGATACGGAGAAAATCCACATCAAACAGCAGCGCTCTATATAGACGAGCATGAAAAAAACCCCTCGCTTTTAAGGGCAAAGCAGCTCCAGGGGAAGCAACTTTCGTTCAACAATGTTCTGGACGCTAACTCTGCATATAATTTGATAAAGGAGTTTGAAGAGCCAACTGCAGTTATAGTAAAGCATAACAATCCATGCGGCGTGGCATCAAGCAGTGGCATACACCATGCTTATCTCACAGCAAGGGCTGTTGATCCGGAGGCTGCTTTTGGTGGTATAGTTGCAGTAAATCGCGAGGTGGACGGTAAGTTGGCATCAGAGATAACCACCAGGTTTGTTGAGATAGTTCTTGCACCATCCTTTACGCAAGAGGCAAAAAAAGTTTTTGCTAAAAAACCAAACATCCGTCTTCTGGAGCTTCCCATAGAGGCTGGCGTAGTAAGGTACAGAAGATACCGCTCAGTTCTGGGCGGCTTCCTTGTGCAGGACAGCGATGTGGAGCTCTACAAGGAACTAAGGGTCGTTACAAGAAGAAAACCAACTGAGAGCGAGATGGCATCAATGTTGTATGCATGGAAGATTGTAAAATATGTTCGTTCGAATGCCATCGTCTATGCGAGAGAGAACAGGGCTGTAGGTATTGGGGCAGGGCAGATGAAAAGAATAGACGCGGCTAGGGTTGGTGCCATGGTTGCGCAGGATTCTGGAGAGGGCCTTGAAGGGTGCGCAATGGCAAGCGATGCATTCTTTCCGTTCAGGGACGGGGTAGATTATGCAGCCAAGCTTGGTGTTACTGCGATAATTCAGCCCGGTGGTTCGGTAAATGATGCAGAAGTTATAAGGGCAGCCGATGAGCACAATATAGCGATGGTCTTTACAGGCATGCGACACTTCAGACATTAAATTAAATAAAAAATCCCGCCAGCCGGACGTATTCTGCATCTACGCCAATGCGAAGTAGCGCGTGTGCATTTGAACCAGCAACCTATCGGTATCAGCGACCTTTTTCTCCGGAAAGGAGTACCCGAACTACAGCCGATCGCTCTACCATTGCTCGCTAGGTGCTTTGAGCTATGGCGGGACGCGAAGTAAGAGATAAGCCAAAGAATTTATAATGCTACTCCATGGTTCCAAGAAGCATCTTTCTCATCTCTATTGGCTCAAGTTTTTCAAGTGCTTTTATTGCGTAATCTAAGAGGGTTTCTTTCTCAGCGTAAACCGTGAACAAAGAATCCCCAACCTCTACCCTATTCCCTCTTGTCTTATGCAGAAGTACACCAGCACCTTTTGATTTCGGTGCACCGGCTATCCGCGCAATCTTTGAAATAGAGTGATTGTCTATATGGAATATAGAACCGCTCACCTTTGATTTAACAGTGTAGGCGTATTTTCCAATAGGAATATCATCAACAGTGACCCTTGGATTTCCTCCCTGCTCCTCCACGATCTCAAGGAACTTCTTTAGCGCTTTTCCAGTTGTTATAAGATTTTCAGCTGCACTGTATCCTTCGCCTTTCCCAACCTTACCACAAAGTTCTAGGAGCTTTCCAGCCATGAGAATGCTCTTGTGCCTAAGATCCTCGGGGCCCTTGCCATTGAGCACATGGAGAACATCTACACACTCCAGGGACGGTCCTATACCGTTTCCTATAGGCTCTGCGCCATCTGTAATTAGCACCTCTATCTTTATTCCAAGTTGCTTTCCTATTTTTATAAAATGGTCACCTAGCTCCCTTCCTTTCTCGTAGTATGGTATCTTAACACCTCGCCCAACTGGAATATCTATTATTACGTATTCTGCGCCTACGCTTTTTTTCTTTCCAAGGATACTCGCAAGAAGCATGCCTTCCGGATCAAGACTTAACGGGTGCCTTATGCGTATTAATTTGTCATCTACAGGTGCAAGCTTCATTCCTCCTCCCCACACTATCGCCCCTTTTGTCTTGAGCACCATCTTTCTTAGCTCATCCATGCTGAACGTGACGTTGGCTAACACTTCCATTGTATCTGCCGTGCCAGCTGCGCTTGTTATGGCACGTGAGGATGTCTTGGGCATATAGAGACCAGCAGCGGCGATTATTGGAACAACAATCATGGTTGTTCTATTTCCCGCTACCCCCCCAATACAGTGTTTATCGAGTATAGGTCCCCTCCCTAGATTTAGTGTTTCCCCGGATTCTACAGTTGCATTTGTCAATGCGATTACTTCGCTGTCAGCCATCCCATTTATGTATGCCGCAGCTATAAACGCAGAGGTTTCAACCTCACTAAGTTTGTTCTCCATTATCTCGGTTACAATAGTTTTTATTTCGTTGCTTTCGAGCGTTCCTTTATCGAGCTTCTTTTTTATGTAGCCTATAGAAGCAGGCCTATCCATATGAACGATCTCGACCTCTTCTCCTGCTTTTAGATGGAATTCTTTTGCAAAATCATCATAGATCCCAACTTCACCAGGTTTTACGAGTTTATCGCTCGTATCAACAATTCCAATTATTGTTGCTTTTGGTGTTTTTAGTTCGGTTCTGTATCCTGCGTATATATCATGGCTCTCAGCCTCATCGGTGTTAAGTACTATTATGTTTTTACCGCCTGCGTATATCCCAATAGGCTTCACTTTGCATATGTACTTCTTGTACCGCCAAACATCTACCTTCTTTACCTCTTTTTCAACAAACTCCTGAGTAGCGCTTTCTTTATGTGGGTTTTCAGCTACAGGCTGCTTTATCATACGCTCACCTTATCCATATATTTTTATACCAAGTTTTTGAGTAGCAAGCGAGAAGAAGGTTTGAGGCGGTATTACACCAACTTCTGTTATATACCCATTGACATATTTTGCTGCCGTAACATCAAACGCTGGATTGCTTATCTTAACATTTTTAGGTGGTTTTTCCCATATCTCATTTGGGTCTCTTTCCTCTATTTTTTCCAAGACACCATAAAATGTCATAGGGCTGTATTTGAAAAGCTCTGCTGCAGAATAAAATGAGACGTCATGCATCCTTGCGATGTGTGCGAGCGTGCTTGTTCCAACCTTATTTATGAGGTCGCCGCGCGATGTAACAGAGTCCGCACCAACAAGGACTATGTCAGCTTTCTTCATATAAAGATTCATCGCCCCATCCACTACAAGGGTGACGTCTATATCAGCTTCCGCAAGCTCTGTTGCGGTTATTCTACCCTGGTATCTTGGCCTTGTTTCGCAAGCGATAACACGTATTTCCTTACGCATTTTTTCTGCTGTTTTGAGAATTCCAGTTACGGTTGAGGAATGGCAGTGCGTTATTACAACTGCGTTTTGCGGGATGAGTTGTGCACCATATTGAAAGAGTCGTTTGACATCTTCATCCATCTTTTTTATGGCGATTTCTCCTTGCTTTATAAACTTTTTTATAACCTCATCGATGCTTTTACCGGATTTTGATTCGCTTAAAAGGAAATTGCACGCTTCCTCTGTCATGTTGCGGGTCATGGGTTCTGTAGGTCTTGCTGATATGATTATTTCCCGCAATGCCTTTATCTCTTTATAAAGTGCAGTAGGGTTTTTCGCTCTTGTGTGCATAGCCTGGAGCACAAGCGCTTGAACGGCTGTCTTTGCCACATTTCGTGCGCCCTGTATTTTTAGGGAGGAGATATCGTATATTATCTTCCTTACTTTTCTGTGCATGTCTCCTTATCTAGGAATAAAAATAAAAAGATGCAGGAGACAGGATTCGAACCTGTGTAGGCGCTTGGCCAACAGATTTCCCACCACACAATCGTGAAAGGAACATTCAGATCTTGAGTCTGCCGCGTTTGACCACTCCGCCACTCCTGCGAAAACAATTGTTGCAGCAAAATACATTACGACAGTGGCGGGCTTTGACAGCAAGCGCATGTCAAACCAACCGCCACTCCTGCAAACAAATGAAGGATTGGGCCCGCCCGGGATCGAACCGGGAATCTTTACCGTTACAGAAGACAGGAGTTTTCCTCAAGTCTTTTTCCAAACGGTATTTAGCTCCTGAGACAATCCTCAGGTCATAAGCACCTGCTTAGGAGCCAAATGCCGTTTCCAGGGTTTTTGCCCTCAGAAACACCGAAGACAAAAAGCCCAACACACCCAGAGGAGAAACCTCAGGGCTTTTTCCAGGGTTTTTGCCCTCAGAAACACCGAAGACAAAAAGCCCAACACACCCAGAGGAGAAACCTCAGGGCTTTTTCCAGGGTTTTTGCCCTCAGAAACACCGAAGACAAAAAGCCTTGTCAGGGTAACGTCTTAACCAATGCCGGCCTTCCAGCATTCGACTACAGGCCCGAACGGAGTTAAGGCAGTGAACGAATCGTCGTTCACTCCAACTAAAAATCCATACATCTGCGAGATAAACATATAAGAAAGAAGGTTTTTAATCGTTTAAAAGACCGAGATTTTACCAGAAATTATTAGGGGTGTAATCTCTGTTACTTCCTCAAGACCTTTATCGATCAAATATCGTACCTTGCTCTTTATTTTCTCGAAGTCCTTTGAAACAAAGGTAACACTTGCAACCTTCGGTTGATCTATGGGCTTCCCTATTTGAGAGAGCAATCCTACTGTTATATCCTCTATGCTTTTATACTCCTCAGCTATCTCACGTGCCATCTTAGTAGCAAGCACAGAGTAAACCTTTCCGACATGGTTTACCGGATTCTTTCCGGCAGCTGCTTCGATTGACATCCCCCTGAATGGTGTTATGAGGCCATTGGCGCGGTTTCCTCTTCCAACACTTCCATCGTCACCCATTTCAGCGCTCGTTCCAGTAAGTGTCATATATATCGATTTTCTCTTTATATCATCTGCCGTATTTATGTAAATATCAACATCCATTTTTGTTATTTTTTTCACGAACCTTCTTAAGTCTTCAAGAACCTTTCTCTTACAGTCTAAGTACTCTTCTATGTCCAATATGTATTTCGAGACAAAGGCGATTGCAACCGTGAGTTTTATCTTATTTCCTTGTCTTAGACCCATTACCTTTATATCCTCGCCAGCAAATGGCCTAATCTTTTTGTATTCAATTGAATTGAGATACCTTTCAGTGTTCAGTACAACCTTCTCCAGTTCGTCTAAAGGCGCGAACCCCATTCCGAAGCTTGTGTCGTTCGCAAGTGGGGTCCTGCTTTTTCTCATCAATAGATCGATGAGTTCAGCAGAGCCAGACGAGATTCTTGATTCCAATTCCACATCACACTCTACGTCAAGATGCCTAATAGTATTTTTTAGATATCTTTTCGCTGTTTCAACTGCAATATGCTGGACAGGTATCTTTTTTCCACCGACCTCGCCCGTTGCACGACCGCCAAGAAGAATGTAGATAGGTTTTGTAAAAACACCGCCGCCAAAATTTACCTCTGTTGCTCCGCCACATATCTGTCCCTTATCTACGTTATGATGAAGTATTCCCCCAAATTCATTAAGGTATTCTTTACTGAGCTCTTTGCTTATCTCTTCCATAATACCGTCTATTAAGGTATCCGGGTGTCCCACTCCCTTCCGCTCTGCAAGTTCAACCCTGCGCTTGTATGCTGGTAGGTAAGAGGACCTTTCGATAACTATGTTCCTTTTCACACTAATCCCTTTCGGTACTATCTCAGTCTCTTCATGTGCTCTACTCTTTTGCTTATAAGCTCTTCGGTTCCGATGTCAGAACGGTGCCACAGCGGTCCAGAAACCCAGCGGATGCCACATTCAACCCGTTCTTCAGCATCCTTTAAAGCACGTCCATGCGCTGCGATTGCAATGGCACGTGAGGTGGTTGTGTAGATCTTATCCTCTTTCTCGTACACAGAACCGAAGTAGAATTTTGCACCGCAGTTCCAAATTTCCTTTTCATTTACTTCTATTTTTTCATCTGCCTTACCCTTTTCTGGGTATCCTTCTGGAACGAGATACTTGACAACTGTGCAATCAGTGCTGAACATCGGCACTATAAGATTTCCGTTTGCTACGGAAAGAAGGATATCGGCCAATTGAGTACGCAGAAGCATTAGCACATTTATAGCTTCTGGGTCGCCAAAACGTGAGTTAAATTCTATGAGTTTAAGCCCTTTTTTAGTTATCATGAACTGCCCGTAGAGTACGCCCTTGAATTTGTTTCCCTCTTTTGCCATCGCCTCCACTGTCTTTTTAAGAATAAGGTCTGCTTCTGCGAGATCTTTTTGCTGCATGAACGGGAGAAGCGCTCCTGTGGAATAAGAGCCCATTCCGCCGGTGTTGGGCCCTTTGTCTCCAACAAACGCGCGTTTATGGTCTTGGACAGGAGGCATAAGCGCAATTTTCGCACCATCGCAGAATGCCTGTATCGTTATCTCTTCGCCATCGAGTTTTTCCTCGAGGAGAACAGAGCCATCTTTTTTAATAAGAGAGCTCGCGTAGTTCAGGGCTTCATTCGCGCTCTTAAAGTGCTCCCCCATTATCCGAACACCCTTTCCTCCTGTAAGCCCGATTGGTTTCACCACAATCTCTCCCATATCCTTAATGAAAGAGAGAACCTCTGCATCTGATGTTGCAATCGTGAATTCTGGTACTCCTGGAATCGAGTTTTCTCTCATTAGATTACGGGCGTATCCTTTATCCCACTCTATTCGTGCAGCTGCTTTTGTCGGAGAAGCAATCGCCACTCCAGCACTCTCCAGAATATCACTGACACCAGCCGCAAGGAGACCATCTGGACTCACAAAGCCAAGTTCTATTCCTTCGGCTTTGCACCATTCAACTATTCTCTTTCTATCAGTCGGATTGGCTATAAGGAATTTTGTTGAGAGCTTTGCAATACCAGGATGTTTTTTTTCCATTATTGTGTAAAGCTCTGCACTTTTAGAAAGTTGCTCTGCTATTGCATGCTCTCTCGCCCCGCTTCCAACTAGCACGACTTTCATAAATCCACCTTTTATTTGCGTCTTTTAAAAATAAGGTCTGCCAGAGCCTGGAGAAAAGGTTTCTTCAGCTCCTTAAGTGTGATATACCTTCGTTCGAGCGGGTAGTGTTTTACAAGTGAGAATTCCATTTCTTCTGCAGTCATTCAAACCTCCTTTTTATATACCCCTCTGTAACGAGCATATTCAATATCTCCTCGAGGCGAGGTATCGGAACCCTATGTATCTTTGAAAACTCAAGAAGATTTATCTTTCCACCATGTAATTTTATCCATTCATATACCATCTCCTTGAGAGCGTCATCACTGTAGCGCGTAAGCCTTTCCACTTTTCTGTTTAATTCATCTTTTTTTCTTTCATACTCAAGAAGAATCCTTGCGTTTTCTTCGCTTGAGCGGAGAAGGTCGTTATACTTTGCTGACAGGCTCCTGTATTTCGCCTGGAGCTCGCTCAGCTCTGTTGAAAGGTCAACAACATCTTTTCCAACAAGTTTTAAGGCTTCAGTGAGTGCGGTGTTAACCTCAAAGTAAATTGCTGATGGCTTTATGTCATAGTAGTCCTCAACTAGTTGCAGAACATTAAGAAATATCGGAAGAACGCTTAGAAGTCTTGCCTTTTTGTTTTTGTTCTTAGGTACCTCGTATTCCAGCACTATCTCCTGTGGGCTGAAAACTATACGATAATCGAGTTCTGGGTTTCTGTTGAGGTCGTATCCTGTGACTCTCTCTATTGTGAGCGTATCCTTTAAGTATGATATCTTTGTGAAACCAAGGTTTCCCATAAGTGTCGCAAGCGGACTCATGTTCTTTTTCTGTACTGCTTTTATGACTATCTTTTCTGTCATACCGTACACCCATCATTCTTCTAATACAACATTTACAACGCCTTTTGCAGCCTTTCGCATTTTTACCAATGAAAATATTCTTACCAGGTTTTTCTCTTCAAAGCCAAGCTGGCGAAGGAATGCGATTATGGAAGATTTCGAATACCCAAATCGTTCCAGCATTTCAACAAGATGTTCTCCTTCCATTAATCCATCTCTTTTTTCGAATTCTTTTTTTATGAGTTCCAACTGACCTTCTGTTAATCCCAATTCATAAAGCATTTTAACGAATTGCTCTCTCTCAATTTCGATTTCCATCTTTCCACCCCTAATCTTATAAATAAAAAGCGGATCCTCGCCGTCTATCTTTTCCAGAAGAAAGGTCATAGCCCGCTCCTGTCTCTCAGCAAATATCATGTTAACCGCAGCATCCCCAACGCCGAATCTGGATATCTCATGATCTATAAAGGATGGATATCCTACTGACTCACGCACGAAATCGCGATACTCTTTGAGTATGAGCCTTAAAATAAACATGCTTCCCATATTGCTAAATATCGTCTTATGCATATCCGTTGGATTCTGTGTGGCTATTATCAATGAAAAATTATATTTTCGGCCTTCGCGGACAATGGCTATCACATCGCTTCGTTCATCCTGCGCTATCTTCCAAGCTTCATCGAGAACAACAAAAAGTCGCACCTTTTTATCTATTTTCATGCCTTCAGCGCGCATGAGTTCCTTTACATACTGAAGAATTGTGAGCCCAGCAAGACTTCTTATCTCTTCGGTTGGAAGTTCATGTAGATCTATACAGACAAGTCCCGATGATGTAAGCGATTTAATATCAAGGGTTGTTTTACCAGCGAAGAAATCGCTTCCTTCAGCAGCGAATCGTTTAAGCAACCTCGCTGCCTTATACTTTTCCTTTTTTTCAAGGTATTTTATGACATCGAGGAGAACCGGTTTGTTGACGGATTCGTAAACATGCTCCAGCGCATCCTCAATCTCATCCCGTTCATTTGGGAAGCTCTTCAAATCAGCAAGGATGTCAAATGCCGACATTATTTGCTTTATCCGGCTGTGCTTTGGAAGACCTACAAGATCAAGAATGTTTAGCTTTTCCGCTGCAAGATTTATCACGCGCCCCCCTGCTTGTCTAACCCATTTATCATATTCGCCGACCCAGTCTAGTATTAGCGCGTTTGTATTCCAAATAAGAGAAGCGCGGGTCAGAAATGTTTTAACAGTATAACTCTTTCCGGAACCCGTTATCCCTATTACTCCTATGTGTGGGTTTATGAGCTTATCTGGGTTCCAAAAAACCGGGACGTGAAGAAATCGCGTTTTCCCTATATAGACGCCATCGAACGGCTTTGAGAGTAGAAGAGTCTTTCTTGGTTCTGGGGGATGTGTTAACGGCAGACGCCTCGCAAGTTCTTTTGATAAGGTATAAGTAAGCTTCAATCAGAACACCTCATCCCTTAGCGATTCCTCGTCTGGAGGATAGAAGAGTTCCCATTCGAAGCATTTTAACATCTCAAGGTCCTTCAGCTCTCTGACATCGCACCCAAGGGAGCTCGATAGGATTGTCTTTAATTCCTTTCCTTGCCTATTTGCCTTGCTCACCGCTTCATCCCTCGTAAGTCCAAAAGCAGTTGTGGAAGCAAATGCAATAACCTCTATAGGTCGTTCACCTTTGCCAAAACGATCAAGCAGGCGCGTGAGCATCGCTATTTCGCGGTCGTATCTCATTACCTCTGCTGGGTTGAGACGCTCCTCAGCAGCTCTTTTTGTCTCAACTGCACTTCTTCTTGTTTTTATCTCATCTATGTGCTTCGAGAGGTCTATTGCGGATATAAGGGTCGATATCTTGACCACATATTTTAGAGAGCTTATCGCCTTTTCAAAGGACTCAAAGAGAAGTCTCTTTTCACTTTCCATTTTGTCCATGGAACTTTCATAGAAACGCACCTCAAGAAATTTGGTTGCGTAGTATCCATCAGGTGTTTTCTTTATTATGTAATCTCGCGACGGTGGTATCTCGAATTCATCCCTGACTTCCACGATGTTTGTTGCTTGTGTGAAAAGGGGAACGATAAGATAACCATACTTCCATAATGCGATACTGGCTGAAAAGAAAATTGCAGAGATGACCGCCAGAATCGGATTGCCGAATACCAGCGAGAGCACCAGTGCAATAAATCCGCCTAAAAGAGCAGCTATTGTGATTGCCCTATTTGTGTACACGAGCGCACCTCCTCAACATTTACTCTTGTGTTTATATATTTATAAATACTTTTTGCTTTTGTATTCCTTGATGCTTTTGTATTCCTTGAAATGATAGAAAATTTAGAAAGACGTGGTCTTATGCTTAACCCCGAGAAATTTATAGAAGAAGCCGTTAACGAAATAAAGAAGGTAATAGGCAAGGAGCGGGCAATAACTGCGGTTTCTGGCGGCGTGGACTCCTTTGTTGCGGCAGCCATCGCAAGCAAGGCCGTGCCAAATCAGCTTCTTGTTTACTATGTTGATACCGGACTTATGCGAAAAGGAGAGAGCGAGCAAGTACGGGCTGCAGCCAAGAAGGCCGGCATCTCGCTTACGGTGATAGACGCGAAGGAGAGATTTTTTAAGGCACTTGAGGGCGTCACAGACCCGGAAAAGAAAAGAAAAACCATTGGCGAATTATTCGTGCGCATTTTTGAGGAAGAGGCAAAAAAGTACGGGGCGACATTTCTTATACAAGGAACCATCGCACCGGATTGGATAGAGAGTGGCGGTCTTGGTAGAGACACAATAAAAAGTCATCACAATGTCGGTGGACTACCTGAAAGGATGCACTTAAAACTATGTGAGCCGTTGCGCGAACTGTATAAGCACGAAGTGCGTGCAGTGGCACGTGCGCTTGGGCTTCCTGAAGCCATAAGCGAGCGGCAACCATTTCCAGGTCCTGCACTTGCCATACGTGTTGTAGGAGAGGTAACACCAGAGAAGATTGAGATTGTTCGAAATGTTTGCGCGATAGTAGAGGAAGAGATAGATAATGCATGGAAAGAAAAAAAGATAGAGAGACCATGGCAATACTTCGGTGCACTCCTCCCAGTTAAAATTGTTGGCGTGCGCGGAGATGAGCGCGCATATCAGTATGCAGTTGTCATACGCGCGGTCAAAAGCCTTGATGGAATGACAGCAAACTTTTCTCATCTTCCTCCTGAGCTTCTCGAGAAGATATCAACGCGAATAACCAACGAGATACGAAGCGTTGGTAGGGTTTTTTATGATATAACCAATAAACCGCCGGGAACAATTGAGATGGAGTAGCTAGTATTCATTTACGGGATCAACACTGTCCAACGCTAGTACGCGCTCTTAGCGTTGGACGACTTGTGGTCTTCGTTGTTATGGAAGATCGCTGGCAAAGAGCGGATTTGGGGAAAGAATAAAGAGGTCTAAGGAACAAGTCTGAAATAAATTCGTCTGTTATCCCTTCCCTTGTTTTCGAGTTTTATAAGTTCTATCTGACCGCACTCACGCACATTTCCTACGTGCGTTCCGCCATCCGCCTGAATGTCTATTCCAGGTATCTCAACAATACGCAGAATGTTTATTTGTGGTGGAAGAGCACCTGCGAGTTTGACGATGCCGGGTATCGCCATCGCCTCTGCGCGTGGTAGCTCATAAATCTTAAGAGAAATGTCCTGTTGTAATATAGCATTTGCCTCGTTAACGCAACGCTCCATAAATTCTCTGTCAAAAGCAGCCAAATTAAAATCAAAACGAACTTTATCCTCTTCGATCTGATTGCCTGTTATTAAGACACCAGCATTCTTATTCATAACAGCTGCAAGGACGTGTGCTGCAGTATGGCTGCGCATAAGCCTATATCGTCTTTCCCAGTTTAGAACGCATTTAACCTCCTCATCTACCTTTAAGCCAGACCTGTCAACTTCGTGGAGTATCTCTCCATTCGATTTAGACACGCTAACAACATTGAACTCCTCATTTCCTCTTATTATCTTACCAGTATCGCATGGTTGGCCTCCACCTTTGGGATAAAAAACAGTGCGATTTAACACGATGTGTTTCTCATCTTTTAAACTCACAACGCTCGCGCTGCACTCTTTTAGATAGCTGTCGATAAGATAGAGCAATTCGGACAGATAACCACCCTATACTACTCTCACAAAATCTAAACCTATTTCACTTCCGAGTATTTTTGTTATTTCCTTAACAAATATCACGGTTATCAAGAGTGAAAGGAGAGGGGCTACAACAAGGTACATAAGTGCTTTTCCTATGGCTATGGCCGAGAGTTGACTGGCAATCGTCATGTCGCCTACGAAGTCAACGTCCTCCCTTCGAAGTCCGTGGGTTGCATTCTGGCAGTTTTCAGAGCTGCTGTCAAAACAACGGCCACTCATAACGTCTAGTTTTGCGGCAAGCGCGTAGTTATCATTAAGGTCCACGATCGGAACCGCAGAGTAATAGACCTTATTATTTATTGCCGTTATGTTAGCAGTTGCATTTTCTATGTCAGTTTGGGGCGACGGAAACATCATAACAAACGCGGGATAGAGTAGATACATACCGATTGCGAGTCCGATGAGAAATGCACCAACACGTCTTGTAGCGAAAAAGGTTCTAAACACGAGACCTATTGGTAGTATGAATAGAAGTGCATTTGCTCCTATAAAATTTAGTATTTCAAGATTCAGATTTATGAGGATTAATATTATCTGAACAATAAGCGTTTCAGCCGAAAAGATAAGAGATAAAGCAGCAAGGTTTACAAATGGTTGTATTGATATTACATCAAAATTCAGAGTAAGTGTCTGGTAGTATCCTATAGTATTCAGAAGTCGCATCAGCTCTTGAAGAAGAGAAAACATTGAAGTGCTTGTTGTTTCAAAAACACATGTAAGTTGGCTGATAACTTTATCTTCCGTTCCACATACGCCTGGCGCTATCCCTGCGGATACGGAGTCGATGAGCGCGACTATTGTCGCAAAGGCGCCGATTATAGCACCATTTACAATAGATTGAAAAAATTCCTCCACCCCAAAATTCTCAACGCGTTTGTAGCCAAATGCCCTTCCAACACCTATAAAAATTCCAGAGAGAACTACTGATGCAAGTACAACAATCGCAGCGATTTCAGCGCCAACAAACTCCCCCGCCATTTAGACTCCTCCACAACATCCGCACTTTTGAAAAAATACTTGTTGCCCCGCGAACATAAATAGGTGCACTTTTTCCAATTATCTTTACACCTTTGCCTTTTAAAGCTTTTAGTACCGCTTTTGGATTCTCTATATCTATTTCGGGCAATATTGTATACGTAGTGCCAAACTCAAATAAGAAATGAGAATCAGAGCCAGCTGCGCCTGGTTTTTTCAGTTGTTCTGCTGTTTTTTTTGCGCAGGTATTTAAATCTCCAAGGCATCTAGCGTTAAAGATCTCTATTATATCAACTGACATCGCGCAGCTGTCCCCGCACCCATGACGGGTTATATCATACATGTGTGGTGCGTACGCTAAGCCGCCTTGCTCTCTTATCCGTTCAATTGTCTCTTCCGGCGAGAGATTGGCCGGGATGTTCTCTGTGAGAAAGAGACCAATGAGGTCACCGGATGTTGTTCTAATCTCCTCGCCAGGTATGAACCGAGTATTTGTTTCCTTCATCTTCTTCCAAGAATCTATCGAATTATGGTCTGTAATAGCAGGGGTTATGCCAAACAAAGCTGCTTTTTTTGCAAGTTCTGCTGGTTTTATGCTTGCATCCATCGAAGCAGTTGTGTGGACATGGAAATCTATCTTCACAGAAACACACCTGCCCTCTCAAAAGCATCCACTATCAGTTTACCAACTTTCTCAGCCATTTTTTTATCAACATTTTTCAAAAGTATTCGTCCGTCCTCGTATACACTAACCGCGGCTCCGCCAACCTTCGCCAGGATTATCACCTTTGTTCTACCAAAAATCTCTCCGATCTTTTCGAGTACAGGCGCTGCTTTTTCGAGATCTATTCTGGGCTTTCTCTTAAAGCGAAGTTCATATGAATCTAGCGAAACGCATGCTTCTGCTAGCTCAAATTCACTCATGTATTCAAGTTGGAAGCAGCGCTTTTTTTAAGGATTTTCTTGGGTGTTTTTTCCACCTTTACCTGCGATTTGTCAGACCTTTCAGGATAGTCATTCTTTTGGTCACGTGTCTTTCTATTGCTTTTTTCCTGTATGCTGCTATTGTTGTTATCAGCAAAAATGCAAGGGATATTCCTGTAAAAGCAACAAAAATCGTAAAAACCTTGCCAACATCAGTTTTTGGTACCAAATCACCATAACCAATAGTCGTTATCGTTACTGTTATGAAATACGCTGAATCTACATAGCTCCATCCTTCAATGGTATGGTAACAAACATCCCCACTGCATAAAGGAGAACGAGCGTTAGTATCTCTATGGCTATCGTTCGTAAAGGTATTTGTTCCTCATTCATCATGAACATTTTTATTGTAATGAATTAAAAAATTTTATGCAGCGCAGCAGGGCATTAATTCAGGACAATGTATTAAACACTTTTTCCTGTAAATAAGAACCATGATGCCAAAAAAATGCTGCGCAGTGATAGGCGCTGGGCCTGCTGGAATGTTCGCTGCCTATGAGCTTGCAAAGGCGGGAATGACAGTTATGCTCATAGAAAGCGGCCTGGATGTCGAGGCACGAAAAAGGGCGATTGCGCGAGAGGATTCTGCTGGGCCAAATTACATCTCCGGAATGGGTGGCAGCGGGACATTCTCAGACGGTAAACTTAATCTTCATCCTGAAATAGGCGGAAATCTTCTGGAGTTTGTATCCCGTCAAGAGGGTGAAGAACTTGTAGATTATGTCGACAGAATATTTGTTGAACACGGCGCTCCAAAAGACGCAGAAATTCATCCTAAGGCGCGCGAGCTTGAAATACGCGCAATGCGAGCAGGTCTAAAATTTGTTCCGATAAGACAGAAACATATCGGTTCTGATGTTCTTCCCATAGTGATAACCTCTCTGAAGAAGAGACTGGAGTCGCTCGGAGTTAAGCTGCTTATAGAAAGTCAAGCAACGGATGTTGTCGTAAAGAACGGAAAAGTCATCGCAATAAAGATTTCTAAGAAGGGAAGAACGAAAAGTGTTCCAACGGATTATGCGATTGTTGCTCCAGGTCGTGCTGGTTCACAATGGCTTCTTGAACTTGCAAGAAAGAAAGGAATAGACTTTCACTATGGTCCGTTGGATATCGGCGTGCGGGTAGAAGTTCCAAATGAAGTAATGGAGGAAGTAACTAAGATAGCATGGGATCCAAAGTTTCATATAAGAACAGAGAAGTACGATGATTTTGTTCGCACTTTTTGCACTAACTACGCTGGATTTGTTATCACAGAGAATTATGGAAAATTCGTTTCGGTAAACGGCCATAGTATGAAAGGAAGAAGATCCTCGAATACAAACTTCGCCTTTCTTGTTAAGATAGCGTTGACGCAGCCGCTTGAGAATACGACACAATACGGAAGGAGCATATGCATGCTTACTACCACGATTGGGGGCGGAAAGCCCATTCTTCAGCGGCTGGGCGATTTAAAAAGCGGGCATCGCTCCACATGGGAACGAATAGAGCGCTCCGGAATAGAACCAACGAACAGAGATGTTACTCCGGGAGATATAGCGATGGCTTTGCCAGCACGTATAGTAGAAGATATTGTAAGCGGACTGGACGTGCTTGCAAGAGTGATACCCGGCGTGAACGATTCCTCGACTCTTCTTTACGCTCCTGAGGTAAAGTTCAAATCCATAAGATTGAAAATAACAAAAAAACTCGAGACAGAGCAGGTTAAAAATCTCTTTACAGCCGGCGACGGTGCTGGTGTTTCCGGCGGTATAGTCGCTGCCGCGGCAACCGGTTTAATCGCAGCAAGGGAAATTCTAAGACGAGAGGGTCTTTCAGGGGAGAGAAGATGAAGGTAATACATTTTGATGCAAAGGAAGGCGAGATAAAGGTTGCGGCAGATACAGTCGAAGACCTGTGGCATCTTTCGAAAGTGATAGCCGCAGGCGATGAGGTCGAGGGCAGCACACTCCGCACATACCGCGTTGGAAGTAAGGAAGAGAAAAAACACGTGACAATATGCTTAAAAACCGAGAGCGTTGAGTTTGCAGAAGCCTCAAACAGATTACGAATTCTTGGTGTTATTATAAGAGGTTCACCTGAGGAATATGTTCAGATTGGGAGACATCATACTATCGAGGTAGCTCCTGGAGATGTCATAAGAATAAGAAAAAGATGGGCGCAGCACGAGTTGAAACGTCTTAGAGCTGCTGAGAAAGAAACGAAAAGACCGAGGCTAAACATAGTTGTTCTTGATGAGGAGCACGCGCTCTTTGCAACGTTAAAACCTTACGGAATAGATTACGGAGCAGAGATACGCAACACTGCAAGGAAGCGGGAAGAGGATTTTGAGAAAAAAGAAAGAGAATATTTTGGGAGGATAACTGCTGAGCTTGAGCGCATGGAAGGAAAAATTATTGTTGCTGGTCCGGGCTTCGCAAAGGACAATCTTAAAAAATTTATGGAGCAGAAAAATCCGAGTTTGATAAGCAGGACAATCTTTGAATCGTGTAGCTACGCAGAGCCAAGCGGAGTAAATGAACTGCTCAAACGTGGCGTAGTGGAAAAGGTAGTTGGAGAAGCTCGTTATGAAAAAGAAGAGAAAGAAGTGGAATATTTTTTTACAGAGATATACAAAGAAACCGGTCGAGCGGTTTATGGTTTGGATGAAGTGCGAAAAGCAGTAGAGATGGGTGCTGTAAGCAAATTACTTGTGCTTGATTCTCTGCTCAGGACATCTGCGGACGTGAGAACGCTTGTAGAGGAAGCTGAGAAGAAAGAAGCAGATGTTATAGTAATCTCATCCGAAGGGGACCCAGGTTTCAGATTAAAGAATTTTGGTGGGCTTGGAGCTTTACTTAGATGGAGACTAGATTAATGGAAACGGAATAAAATAGAAAAATCAATTATTCATTTTTTTGACAAGTGTATAAACAGGACCAAATTTCTTGAGCACGAAGCCGTATCTCTCATACAAAAGCACAACCGGATTTGTACATTTCACCTTAAGAAGGACCTTCTTTTCCGTTGTTCGCGCGATCTCATCAAGTTTCTCTAGAAGCATGCTGCCGTTTCCAGCATTTCTATATCTCTCATCAATACCTATGCCTTTTAGAAGTATAAAATTTTCCCTTTCATTGATATGCAAAAAACCAATTATTTTACCGTTATAAAGAGCAACGAAAAAGACGTCTCCAAGTTCTATTTTTATCTGAGCACGAGGGAAGATTCTCTGAATCACAGGAAGAACGAGTTGGACATTATCAAGCTCGACTTCCTGTACGTAACAACTCATACATATAAAAATTCAACTAATATATTTTTATCCCTTATGTCCACCACCACACATTGATGTCTTTTTGCTGGCGGTACCTTAACAAACATTGTTTTACCTACTCTACAGCACCCGATGGTTTCGTGTATGTGACCAAAAAGTGCAATTAGGGGCGCTTTTTCTTTTATTACTTTTAGAAGCGCTGCGCTTCCAGTATGTCTTCCATTAATCAGATCAAAATATCCTCTTGGTGGGCAGTGTAGAAGAAGAATCGTGTTATCATCGATATCAAGCGCGCTTACCCTTTTTTCTATCTCCTCCTCGCTGAGCTCTCCATATGTTCTAAATGGCGTAATTGTGCTGTATCCAAAACCGACGATGTTTAATCCCTTCTCCAATTCTACTCTTTTTTCATGTATACAATCTCTATTTTTTGCTAAGAATTCGTTTGTTTCTTTTCCTTCTAAATTTCCAGGAACGATAAGGATTCGTGAAAATGAACCGATAATATCTTCGATGAACGAGATATTTCTGGAGTTGTCTCCACAGCTTAAGACGTAATCACACCTTTCTCTATCAACAAGCTGCTTAAGTTTTCCAAGAACAACCTCTTCGTCGTGAAGATCCGAGAAAATGAGGAGCCTCATTTGCCTCCCTTTTCCCTATCTTGCAGAATTTCGGCGTATCTCTTTTCAAAGTCCACCTTTAGCTTTGGTGCAATGAAATTTTTAGTGAAGGCGTCTGCCTTTGCTGCAAGTGCAATCTTATTTGCGAGTGCTCTTGCAATCTTTCCGCGCACGTCTTTTGGAGAATTCGATATTTTTGGATGTTGGAATATTATACCGTGTTTTGGCGGGGCGATCTTTTTATTTTTCAAATGTTTAAAAAGCGCTTTCTCGGCTCCTAAAACTTGAATCGTACCCGCAGGCATTATCGCAAGTTTTTTTAGAGAACCGACGTGCGCTATGAGCTTTGCAGCTATCTCAGGTCCTGCTAATTCAGATATGTTCGGTGCTACTTCTCGCGCCAATTCATTTTGGTATTCTTCATATTCGTTAAGAAGTTGGTAAAGAGAAAGTATCCGCTCGCCAAGTGCGAACAATTCTTTTTTATCTCTTTCGCTCAATTCCGCTCCAAGACTCTTCTTTGCCAGTTCTTTTATTTCCTCTGCTTTTTTTCTTCCAACGAATTTGGCTATTCGCTCGGTCTCAACGCTTGCTCGATCGATCGTAATGGCAACTTCAACATATTTCTTTCTGTCATCCAGTTTCAGTTCAGGAAAATATATTTCATACCATGTTTCGAAGCGCTCGGTAAGCACATTTATGACCTTTTGTATTTCTTCTATCGCCTTTGTCACTCCGCTTAAAACCATATCTCTGCTTTTGAACGCTTCTGCAATCGTTTCCTTTGCCTTTTTAATAAATCTTTCTCGTTTTGAAAGCTCGCCTTTTCTCTGTGCCATAAAGGTATTTAAAAATATACCAATTAAAAAGTTAACTTACTCGGGCCCGTAGCTCAGGCCGGTTAGAGCGACGGTCTTATATGGCACGCTCTAGCACATTCCTAAGACAGCCGTAGGTCCGGAGTTCAATACCAAGCCTTTTGGCTTTTGCCTTTCTTAGGGCAAAAGGCTAGGTCTTACCCAAAAGCCCTGAGACAATCTCAAGGTCGTAGGGTTGGTCAAAAGCCAGAGGTTTCCGTCGAAACTCGAAACGGAAAACTCGGAGCTGACTTTCTCCGCGGGCCCATTTTTCCTTTTTCGTTGCCAGTTTCGAGTTCTCGGTTTCCTGATTCTACGACGTGAAATTCGCCTGGAGGAGGGTTACTTTTACTGCCCAGATTTCCTAAAACGGGATTTGATATAAACTGGGCCCTGATATTTTCCGTTTTGCTGTTTTTCATGCCAGTACACCTCTTTTTTTTGTTTCGCCGCTCCGCTAACCACGTCTTGCAAAACCTGACGCGGGTAGGACCGGCCGACTATGAAGCGGCAAGCAGTCAGCCTTCAATCTTCCCTTCCGTTGTTTTCTTCTCACTCCTTTTTTTCACCTCCCTCTTCCATTGAGTTTCTTAATTTGCACAGCATTGATCTGATTCGAACCAAACTGTTCATAAAGTTTAGGTGCTCCCTTTACGGTATCACCTTAAGAGAATTACAGAGGTCCAGCCAGAACTCAGTTTCATTTGCTTCTCCTATGCAAGTAATCGGTTTCTGCCTCATTTGTGCTTTTGATTCAAATGCTCCCATCTCTGCTAAGTTTGCACAAATTGACGAAGCAGAAGCAAGCAGCTGCTCTTTTGCCCTGAAACTCATTTTTTTATCTTCCATAAATTGGAAGATGTCTTTTGAAAGCCGGAAAGCTTCTTCATACACTCTCAGATTCTTGAAGTTCTGCATCTTCATCACCCCAGGAATAATATATGCCATCTTCTTCCCATTCAGCCCTACCTTCTCCGTCTTCCGTTTTTCCTTCAAATTCCCAAATTCTTTTTTGTTTCAGTTTCATCCCATCACCTTCCCTTCCTCCGGACTCCTCCTTAGGAAGTTTTTAGCGAGCTTCACGACGAAGCCCAATTTTGATTTCTAGGGCTGAGGGAAGTGAAGCGAGCAAACTTTCGGCAAAAATTGGCACTCAAGGAGCGAGTTCGGTGCGATTTTTATTCCCTTTAGGCGCAAGCCGACCCAGGAAGCGAGACCAAAATCATATTATTGCTTTCGGCCGTCAGGCCGAACTGCCCTCAGGGCAGCTTGAGCATTAAATGATTTTGTGTTGAGCGATGGGGAAAGGATTAAAATGAGCATGGCGAAGCCAAGAACGAGCGACATTCTCTTCTATCCGTCTATTAGTTATACCCGTTTTTATCCGATTAGAAAGTTTATAGACGCCCTTTATCATAAATGAAAACGCAAAGCAATCATCTCAAAAGCTGCGGGGCGAACAGCAGCATCAGGCCAAGCGCGACCATTATTATCCCGCCAATAAGCTTGCAGTATTTCGCGTATTTTTCCCCGACGCTGCTGCTTATGGCAAGGCCGGCCATGCCGAATATTATCAGGTCGTCCAGCATGAAGAAAATATCGTAAAGAAGTATGTACGCGTATCTTTCTATGGCGCCGATGTCCTTCAATGCCAAAACCTGCGTGAAGACGGCCGGGATTGCGGACGAGCATGCGAATTCGACCGAGTTGACGACGAATGCAAGCGCCATTATGGATATCAATATCCCGATGGACAGCGGCTGCGATATGATATGCTGGATTTTGCTCTCGGTTTTACTGTGGCTTTCCTCGTTCCCGATTTTGCACGCGAGCGCGCCCTTGGCAGTAAGATACTCCTTCAGGCTCAGTGCCCCGCCCCCAAGCGCGACAATGCCAATCAGGATAGTGACCGGCCGCAGATAGCCGATTATGAGAAACGCATTAAGCCACGCGGTCATAAACAGGAAGTAGAGCACTCCGGAGGCAAGGACAAAACTCCCGATTATCAACCAGAACTTCCTCTTGTCATCTACGTTCAAAAGCAGGCCTATCAGGTAAACGAGAACCCACATCGCGCAGGGATTGAAGCCGTCCACAAGGCCGAGCGTTATCGCCAGCACCGGAAGGGAGACGGACAGCAGGTCGGTGCGGCCGAAAAACGGCAGGTCGAATTCGGTGACTGCAGTGGCGCTTTCCTGGTATCCGGTTTTTTCCCCTACAGTGCAGTTCTCCTGGCAGTATTGGATGGCTGCAATCAGGTCCTCTTTCGAGTGCACCCCTACCAGCGCTTTTTTGCCAACGAATGTTGTCGGAACCCCAAGGCCGGAGGTGTCCAGCCCGGACTCTGCGGCAAGCCGGTAAAACAGCGCAATTCCATCCGGCGTGGATGCATCATGGAACAGGAATGAAACGTTTTCCATTTCCTGCGCAAGCTCGTTTATTATCGGCTTTTGCTCTGCGCAGTGCGGGCAGGTCGGCAGGTAGAACACATGAACAGTGAATTTTTCTTCCTGCAGCAGCTGTTCCCCTGCTCCGCTGAAGAAAACTGCCAGCCCCAGCACGAGCAGCACTGCCACCAGGTACAGATTGAATTTTTCTTTCAGAAATTCCTGCACCGGCTCTATAAGATTCACCATTCACAACCCCAGCAATTCCCTTATTTTTTTGATATCGTAGCCTACAACGAAGTTTCCGTTTATTTCCGTCACCGGCACGCTCCTGACTCCTGTTTTTTCAGATACCCGCTTTGCCGCATCAGGATTTTTGGAAAGGTCCACTTCTTCGAATTTTATATTGTTCTGCTTAAGGAAATTCTTGACCAGCACGCAATATGGGCAACCGGGTGCGGTGTATAGAATCACTTCCATTCAATAACCCCGTTTTCAATCATTCGTGGAAATTCACAGCCTCGTCAGGTCGGGGCTGGCGCATGCCGGGCACAGTTTCGGAGCCTCCTCCATATCCTCTGGCAAGAAATGATACCCGCACTTCCTGCATTCGTATCCTCCCGCCGGCCCTTTGGCTACCGGCCTATCAGGCGGATAAGATGCGGCAACAAGTACTTTATTGGCGCATGTTTTCGAACAGAAGTGGGCTGATTTTTCCTCTATCCTGATGCATATGAATTCAGTCCCGAGCTCTGTTCCACACTGGCTGCATTTTTCCTCTTTTTCGTATTTCTTAAAGCAGTTGGTGCATTTCATCATATCAGCCACACCTCCAAAACCCTGAATACAATTTATTTTCCTCCGCAACAGCCTGCCGGCTTTTCCGAGGCTCCCTTCAATTTCTTTTCAAGTTCCTCCTTTGCCCGCGCAATAACGCCGTTTTCCACGATTATTTTTTTAATTTCCGCCTTGTCCGGAAAGCTTATCGCATTGAAAAGGCAGGTGTTCGAGCAGGTCACGCAGCCCACAAGGCAGTTATTCGGCCTTGCGACAACCGGTTTGTTGCTCTTCACGTCCCAGTCGTAGACGTTCCTGCCGCATCCTGTTATGCACATCCCGCATCCGGTGCATTTGCTTTTGTCTACAGCAGGATTCCATTTTATCCTGTCCCTTGGAATTCCATGCCATTCCGAAAATTTCTTGTCGTCAGCCATAGCTCATCACCCTATCAGGAAGTTGAATATGTATCCTGTTATTATAAAAGCAGCCGCAAGTATCGCCACAAGCAGCGCAAGCAGCTTAATTTTGATCACTTTCCTAAGTATCAGCAGCTGCGGGAATGACAATGCGGTAATGCTCATCATAAGCACGAGCGCCGTTCCCGTAGCCATCCCCTTTGCCATCAATGCCTGCACTATCGGTATCGTTCCTGCGGATTTTACCGTGCCGTCTATTACAAGCGCCGGCGTCCTCATTACTCCGTAAGAGGCTATCTCCCCAAAGTCCGTCACCTTCACTATCTCCGCCTTTTTGCCTGCTTTTTCAACCGCCTTCCTTGCGTTTTCCTCCAGCTTTTTGCAGTTCATGCATCCGCTTCCGAGTATTTCAATCTTCATTCTACCACCTTTTTATGTCGCTCAATACCCGCTTTCCCTTTTCAGTAAGCGAGTAGAGCACCTTCGCCCCGTCCTTTCTCGATTTCACCAGGTCGGCTTCCCTCAGCACGCCAAGATGCTGGGACACCGCAGGTTGGGTCTTCTTCACGATTGCTGGCAGTCTGCATGCGCATATCTCACGCTTCCCGATCTCCGCCAGCATCTTCAGCCTAGTTTCGGATGATACGGCATTTATTATGTCAGTGTTCATGAATATAAGTAAGAATGAATATATTTATAAATCCGCTCCGGGAAACTCAACCGTGAAAGCACATGGATAATGCTGACAAAGGAAAGCAAAGGCCCCGCCTTCAGATACTTGTTTATCCTGAAACATGCGAGCGTTGCGGCAGGGCCGCCCCGGTGCTTTACCTGTGGAATAACCGGTGGCTTTGCGAGACCTGTCTTAAGGAAGAGCAGCAGAACTTGCAGATGAAGGTGCAACCATACGTCCCGAGAGAATAAGCGCTCGTGCCGGGCAGGAAATGGAATTGCGGCTTCTTTTCTATCGGGTCTATGGCGAATGCCGCGGGCCTTCCATAAACGATAAGGTCTAATCTGCCATCGACGTTCCTGCGTATCCCGCAAAATCCGGTTCCGCCTTTCGCTATTGTGCACCGGCGGGCGCATACCCTGCAGTTTATGGTGCCGTCTTTTTTTATATCTGCGAGGGGCGCACGGACTATCATGCGATAATATTTTCAGTAAAACATAAAATCCTTGCCAAGGCAGCCGCGCATAGGCTAATCAGCGGACCGCCAATACCCACATCAACGCCACTCCCATGAGAAATACCGCCAAGCCTTTCAGCAGTTCCAAGCCTTTTGACTTGTGCATCTCGGGTATAAGGTCGGACGAAGCTATGTATATGAAATTCCCCGCTGCAAACGGAATAAGAAAGGCGCTAAAAATCTCGATTGTGCCCGAAAGATAATACCCGACAAGAGCGCCTATAATTATGGTGGATTGCGCGAGGAAGCTGAATACCAGGGCCCTGTTTCTCGAAAAACCGCCTCTTATCAGCACGCCGAAGATGCCGAGCTGCTGTGGGAATTCATGGGCGATTATCGCGACTATGGTGGCAATGCCCAATGCCGTGCTTACAAAAAAACTTGCTGCAAGCACCAGGCCTCCAAGAAAATTATGCACTCCGTCGCCTACCAGCATCACGAAGGAGAAAGGGTGGACGCCGCATTTGCATCTATGCCAATGGAAGTAAGATTCGAGGAAGATGAAAAGTATGAAACCCGCAAGCGTCAGCGTAAATGCCTGCTCGGCATCTATTTTTTCAAGCGATTCGGGCAATAGATGAAAGAATGCGGCTCCAAGCAGGCTGCCGGCAGCGAACGCCATGAGTACATTTGCGATTTTGTTGAGGTCATGCCGGTTGAGCCACAGTGAGAATATGCCGACAAAGCCGAGCAGGGAATCCGCAATGGCCGAGACGATTATCCATAAAAATGCGTCTGCCATGGCGTCTAATAAACCAAATCATGTTTAAATGATTTGCCTTTAGCCTTCCTGCATTTTTGTTAAATCCTGTCTTGCATCTCCCTCACTCTTCTTAGCAGCCTGTCGTCATTCGCCCGCTCGATGCACTCGTAAAGCTCCTCCTTTTTGCTGTGGATGTATATCATCGTGGTTTGTAGGTTCGTATGCCTTGCAAACTTGGCCGTCAATGCAACGTTCCCGCCGTTTTTCCTGCAGAAGTTCGTAACTGCATAGTGCCTCAAACTGTGTGGCGTGAGGCGGTATAACGGCCTTGGATGCGGCGTCGTGGTGTAGCCGTAAATTTCCTCAAGCTTGGCTTTTCTTACGTATTCATGAAAGAATACCCTCGCCGTATCTGTTGTTATGTGCGGCTCTGTAAACTGTGTTGTCCTGGACTGCACCATTGAGAAGAAGAGAAAGCCCTTGCATGCGGTTATCTCCTTCTCGTAGTCTGCGATATACTGAAGCACGGCATCGAACAGGTCCAAAGGCAGCAGGAGATAATCTGTCTTGCCCGTTTTCTCTGTAAAGATGCGGAGTTCTCTTGTCTTCAAGTTTACGTCTTTGATATTGACCCGCACTGCTTCTCCAATCCTCAACCCCATTATTGCCTGGAAGTTGAAGAGAAGATGCAGCTTAGGGTCATCTATAACGCTGAAAAACCGCTCTAATTCCTCTTCCGTAAACCCCTTGTTCATAGAGCCATACTTTGGTGTTTTCCTTCTCAAAAACCGGCTTTTTCTCGCTTCTGACAGGATTGTTATAGCCTTTACCAGATTCCATTTTGTCAGATAGCGGCCTAAGAACTCCATTTCCCGCTTTATTTCAGGCCATTTAGCCGTAAGCTCTTTTGAGATTTGCTTTGCTTTCCAGGCAGGTCGTTCTTCACTGCATTCCGGGAACTGGTTGCCCGGAACGGAAAACCCTCCGTTTTCACGTCTGGAAACTGGCAACTCTGAACAGGAAACTGCCATCAGGCGGCTCCGCGGGCCCATTTTTCCATCAAAAAAGTAGATTCTGGCACATGCTGATTTTCATTATTTTTTCATTTGGATTTTGATAATTGCTGGGCCGAAACTGCATCTGGTGTAGCAATAAGCAAAGGTTTATATGTATTATTGACAAAAATGTCAATAGACAAAAATGTCAATTAAGGGGATAACATGACTTTGTTTAAGGTCGGTGGCCCAGTAGTTGGAAAAGATTTCTACGGCAGAGAAAAAGTGCTCGAAATGCTTTATAGGGACCTGGTTAAAAGAGGCAAACTTGGTTATGTCATATACGGTCCCAGGCGGATCGGAAAGACCTCCCTTCTGGAAGAGTTTGTCAATAGGGTGAAAAAGAAGAGTTCTGCAACCCCTGTGTATTTTGATGTTTCCAGTCTGCATCCCTTCGACATAGAGTCTTTTCACGATCAACTATTCTTGAAATGCGTGGATGCGTTTAGGCCAAAGAGGGAGATAAAAAGCCGGTTGATCGAGGCACTAAAAGGTTCCGGGGAAGCATTGGCTGCGTTGCTGAGAAGTACCGAGGTTGGGGTTTCCATAAAGGATTATTTGCAAGTCAAAGTGAGTTTCAAGGAAAAGAAAGCCAGTCTTCAGGATTTGATCAAAAAATCGTTTGGTGTAGCAGAAAGTCTTGGGAGGGAAACAAAGAGCCGGGCTATTCTGATATTTGATGAATTTCAGATGGTTGAGGAACTCGAGAAGAATACCGTCTGGGCAATAAGAGCTATCATCCAAAGATGGAAAAATACATCGATAATTGTTTGTGGGTCAGAAGTCTCGCTTTTGGAGCAGATGGCACTTCCAAAAACTGCGCCTTTTTTTCATCTGCTGAAACCTTATCAGCTCGGTCCGTTTGATGAAGCAACTTCAATAAAGATGATGCGGGAGAAATTTAGAAAAGCAGGTCTCTCTTTTACAGAGGAACACCTAAAAAAGATCCATCATGTTACTGAAGGTTATCCGTATTACCTTCAATGGCTAGGTGATAAGATATATGATTCCGAAAAGAAAGAAATAACCGAAGCTGTAATAGAAGACTCCCTAAAGGTGATGCTGGCGGAGGGCGATGCTGTTTTTCGTTCTAGTTTAGAAAAGCTTTCTGCAGGGGAGAAAAGTGTTCTTATAGAAATAGGACTTGGGAATGAGAACATGTCCGGTATCGCCAGAAAAATTGGCAAACCTCTTCCAAATATTGCAAAAATGATAGAGCGCCTTATTGAAAAATCATATGTCAAGAAAAAGGCAGTGGGAAAATACGTCCTAGTCGACCCGATGCTCAAAAGGTGGATCACGGCAACATACGGAGCCTGAAACCAGAAAACCGCAAAACTCACGATGCAACGCTACTTGCTGCAGACAAGGAAAAAAATCCGACGATAAAAGAGATAAAGAAGAGCGCTGGAAGACGATTTATAAGAGAATTCGCGCTCGCTCTTGGTACTCAGAACCCGTTTCTGATACTTCCTGAGATAAAAGATGAACTACATGAAAGAGTAAGGAGGTATCTCGAGACGGCCGTGAGGCTTGTTGAACAGAGTGCATTCGAGGGAGCGGCTAGATGCTTTAATTGGCTTTCCAGAAATTTTAATTCGAGTAGTGGGAAAACTATTTAAACAGAATCTGACATTTCTTCTCCACTGCGGCCGTAGTCTAGAGGCTTTTTGCCTTTAGTACCAATAGGCAACACTTAGGACAATGGTTAGGATTCAGGCCTTCCAAGAAACTTTTGTCTCCTATATTCTTAGGGCAAAAGTTTCATCAAAACCCTGAGGAAAACTTATGCTCTTGGGTTTTCTAAGAGCAAGAGGTTCCCAAAAAGCCCTGAGAGAGTTCTCAGGTTGTAGGCGATCTCCTTAAAGATGGGAGTCAGGGAGAGCCTCAAACTGAGGGGAACCGTAGGTTCCCTGCGGTTCGGGCAAAAGTTTCATCAAAAGCCCTGAGGAGAACTTAGGTTGCTCATAGGGATTCTCTAAGGGAGGGGATCAGGAGGAACCTCAAACTGAGGGGAACCGTAGGTTCCCTGCGGTTCGGGAAGAAAGCCTGTGACCCGGGTTCAAAAGTCTTGTACTGGCGTGCAGCATTTGCCAGCAGGCTGACAATCCCGGCGGCCGCATTCGATTTGGTGAGTCGCGATGATTCGTTCCATCAGACTTTTTAACTGGCGTTCTCACTCTGATACTTTCCTTAAATTCAGTCATGGAACGAATCTTCTTGTTGGTATAATGGGTTCCGGAAAGAGCGCTGTTCTGGACGGAATAAGTTTTGCGCTTTTTGGGACATTTCCTGCTCTCGAGCGAAGACAACTTAAGCTTGAGGATATTGTTAGGTACAACGAAAACACCACAAGAGTAATGCTTGAATTTTCCTGGAACGGCAGCGACTATAAAGTTATGCGCGAGATAGGAAAAAGAAACGACCGTATGAGCAGCAGGGCTGAGCTATATAGGGATGGCACTCTTCTGGAAACTGGTGGAAGGGCAGTAAGTGAGCGAATAGTGGAAACGATAGGTGTAGACTATGATCTTTTTACGCGTGCGATTTATTCCGAGCAGAACAACATAGACTATTTTCTGTCTCTCGACCCGAGAAGACGAAAGGAAGAGTTTGATCGTCTTCTTGGCCTAGACCGATTCGAGAAGGCACGAGCAAATACAGTCACGATAACAAACAAATTTGAGGCGATGGCGCAAGCATTGTTTGAGAAGTACGACGAGAAAAGAGTCGAACAGCTTCGAAAGACAATTATGGAATACGAAGAGAAAGAAAGTAAAATCAACGCAGAATCAGAATCTCTGAAGAAGACATTCGCAAAAGTAGAAAAAGAAGTGAGAGAGCTCTCTATCGTCTATGTTGAATTGGAGAAAAAGAGGAAAAGAATTGAGGAACTTGGAAGAGAAATCGCCGAATTAAAAGGTAGAGTAGCGAGCCTTGAAGAGGGGCTTAAGAGGGTTGATATCGCAGTGTATAATAGAGATAAAGCACAGCTTGCAGAGCTTAGAGGAAGGCTAAAGATGTGTGAGGAAGCGCTCCTTGAAGACATGAAGAAGGAAAAAGAATTATCGAACCGCATAGTTGTGATAGAGACAAGAATAAAGGAGCAGGTGGAACTTCAGAAGAAGCTTGAAGAACTAAATGCCACTCGGGGTGGTCTTTTACGCAGCGAGACGCTTGAGAATATCCAACGTGCGCTCTCAGATGCTGAGAAGAAGATGCTTGAGAAAACCTCAGAAAAAAACACCGAAATGGAAAAAGTAAAGGAGTTAAGAGAACTTTTGAAACACCTATCTTCTGGTATGACAAGTTGTCCGTTGTGCGAATCAGAACTTGGACCAGAGGGCATTACAAGAATACTGAGAAAAAAGGAGGGGGAGATAAGAAGCTCCGAAAAAAGAGTAGCACTTCTTGCAAAAGAAATCGAAGAGACAGAGAGGAGCATCAGGGTTACTAGAGAGAGGGTAAAAAAAATCGAGTTCATCAACGAGAGAATCGCAGTGCTCACTCAAGGGTTGGTAGATGTAAGTGAGCTAATAAAACAGAAAGAGCATGCGCATGTGCAACTAACTACAATTTCGGAGACAACCAAAAAGAGAGAGAGCGAGATAGCAGAAATAAGGCAGAAGATTGAAAACCTGCTTATGCGGTTGAAAGGCGAAGAAGAGATGTTGAGACGGGAGGAGACAGCCGCAGCAGTGAAAAAAAGGCTTGCTGTTCTAGAAAGCGAACAAGAAAAAATAAAGTTTGATGAAAAAGAGTACGAAGAAGTAAGGCGAAGGCTTGAAAGTGGAAGACTAGAGTGCGAGAGGCTTGCGCAAAAGATTGAATATCTCGAAAAAGAAAAGAAAATGATGGAAGAGGGGAAGGAGATTTACAAGCGCGAGCTAGATGAGATGAGAGCAGTTTACAAGAAAGCAACCTCAATTCGTGAGTTGATAGAGGAATTGAAAATTTACAAAAATGCTCTTCTCGAGACTCAAACAACATTAAGAAAAGGACTTATAGACGCTATCAACACTGCGATGAATGATATATGGCGTATTTTTTATCCGTATAACAACTACAAATCAATTCGCATTGAGGTAAGTGAGAAGGACTACGTACTCGAAGTTTTAGAGAACGAGGTTTGGAAACCGCTTGAAATAGTTGCGAGCGGCGGAGAGCGCGCGTGCGCTGCGCTCACCCTTCGTGTCGCACTAGCAATGATACTGACGCCGAATCTTAGTTGGCTCATACTTGATGAACCAACGCACAATCTTGATGCTCAGGCTATTGCTCTTCTTTCAGAGACTCTTCAGGTAAAGGTCCCGCAAGTAGTAAAACAAACGTTTGTGATAACCCATGAAGAATCCCTTATAGGCGCAGATTTTTCAACAACGTATCGCTTTTCAAGAGATAAGGAGCATGGTGGTCCGACAAAAGTAGAAACAATCTAATTCTCTTCTTACAATTCTAACAGAACTTGCGCTCAAGGAGCTCTGCTATCTCCTCGTCATCCTTTGGCTCTCTTTTTGTTTCTTCCTTAAACCACTCTTTTGATGCGATTGGGTTTTCGCCTACATAGTACCTGACAGCATATGCAATCTGCTCCTGTTCAGCCACAATACCATTCGTGCAGAGTACAGAGATAACCTTTTGGAATTCCCGTACTAAAAATGACAATTTCCTTGTTTTCTTAAGCATTCTCAAATCAGAGAAGAGCAATTTCTTATCGTGTAGCATCACACTATTAATTGAAAAGTTTCCAAGAATGAAGTCGTTGAGGTGAAGGTCAGCGATCTTTTCCAAGGTTCGCTCGAAAAGTGTTCTTTTGCAATCCTCTCTTAATGATGAAACATTCAAGATGTTTATACCTTCTGCTTTGCGTTCTTCATCAAACACCCACGCCTCCTGCTCAATCTTTCCGATTATATAAAAGTTTCCAAGCATTGTTTTGAAGTATCCAACTATCTTCTCTACAATTTCTGTGACCATCTTTGCATTTTCGTATATTTTCTTGGCTGCGTACTCACTGACCTTATATATCGTATATACATTCCCTCTGAAATTAAATGCGCCTCGGTCTACACCATCATGCAAAGGGATCTTGTAAAGCTCTGCGAGTCCGGCGTTTTCTTCGTATGTTATCTCCTTTATCTTCATGGTCGTTTCGTAAAGATTTTGCCAGTTATATGTGACTGTCATTAAGTGTCCGGAACGTCTTTTCTGGGATGACAGGGGAACATCTTTTGAAAAATATGGCAGCTCGTATTCGTCCTGCTTTGCGCCATCGAGCTCTTCAAGCCTTTTTGCGCTTTCGTCTATATGTTTTTCTAAGCAGTCGATTTTTTTCACCTACACCCACCCCGCTTTCTTATAATTTTTTGTCCAGAAATATTTAAATCCGTTCTTAAAGCAGTTCTGCCTTCTTATTCTGTCTCTATTCTCGGGGCTAGATAGTAAGTAACCTCCGCACCCTCGATACCGTATTCAAGCTTGAGTGGTTTGTCAGTTTCTAAAGAGACTTTTACTGGTGTAGCGCTGCTTGACGCCTTCATCATGTCTTCAAGGTACTGGAGCGGGAAGGTTGCTTTTGCACCTTGAGTCGTTTTTATTTCTACCACCTCTTCCCCTCCAACTTCGAACTGCTCGTTTACATCCCCGCTATCGCCTCTCACCTCAATAGAAAACTCGGATGGACTTAAAGCCAACCGCACATGGGAGCTCACGAGCTTTGCATCCTTAAGTGCTTCCTTCATTGCTTCTGCCCTCACAACAACATAATTTCTAAAATCTATCCTAGGTTCTTTCTGAATTCTTTCTCCGATTTCGCGTAGTGGAACTTTGAATGTCCTTTTTCTTTTTGCCGCATAAAACTTTATTACAAGTTTGCCTTCGTCCACACCCAACTCGGCTTTCTCCCCGCGCCTTCCCCTTGAAAGTACATTTGAGAGTTGGATGATGTCCACACCTATTCTGCTATCCTCTGTTATAGCGTACTCTTCAAATGCTGTTCTTGGCATTTTAAATGAAACCATCGAAATTTGTGACGGATCCATAGCCTTCAGATAAAGCCCATCTTTAAGAACCTCAAATTCCCCCTCCTCTACAAGATTAACGATGGCGTCTATAGCTGCCTTTAAAGATGATGCGTCTGCTGCAACGATTTTCATATTCACACCCCCGTCTGGCTATAGAATAAAAGAGAATATAAACCTTCTGGCGTATTAGAATAGTTGGTCGATTTTATGAAAGAAGACGCTATGCTTACTCTGTCTTTATTCGCAGTCTTCCTGCTTATGGCCGGGTGCATCGGTGGCGAGGCTCAAGAGACAACGAATGTTACTGAAAACATAACTAAACCGCAACCAGTTGTAGAACTTCCATCATTTACTATCGTCGCACCAGATGATGACGAGGTTTTTCTGACTTCAGAGGGTGTGAGCGCTGTTGAGGTTGTACTGAGTACGAAGAACCTTGTTATTAGAGAGGGAGGCGCTAAAAAAATAGGGGAAGGACATTTTTTGGTTACGCTGGACGAGAGCGAGCGCTTCTCTGAATACAAAAAGGTATTCACGCTCGAAAATGTCGGGGAAGGGGAACATGTTCTAAGAATAGAGCTTGTTCACAACGATGGCAGCTCTTACACCCCGAAGATAAGCAGGTCTGTGCGATTTTATGTTAGAAAGGTAATAACAGAGTATACTCCCGTGGAGCATGTGATTAAAATAAAAGACTTCTCATACGAGCCTGCAACTGCAACCGTGAATGTTGGAGATACAGTAACCTGGGTAAATGAGGGCGGGTACCCGCGCTCGGCGACATGCCTGCCGCTGTTTGATACGGGTGTGATAAGTCCTGGAAAGAACGCCAGCATTGTTATGCGCGAGCCTGGAGAGTGTGATTATTTTGATCTGAGTTTTCCGACCATGAAGGCGCGTATAAAGATAAACAAGGTTGATTAAGTTCTTTGCAAACATCAGAAATGGCTATTAGTGATTTTATGAAGCTGTATGAGAAGATTTTTGATTTGGCACTCAAAAGATCTTTTTTCTATCCCTCAAACGAGCCATACGGTGCAACCGGCGGGCTCTATGACTACGGGCCGGTTGGTACACCCATAAAGCGCAAGATAGAGGCGCTCTGGCGCAAGATGTTTATACAGGAAGAAGGATTTCTTGAAGTAGAGTCTGCACTCATCACTCCAGAGATTATCCTAAAAGCATCCGGGCATGTTGATAACTTTGCAGACCCCATATTTGAGTGCAAAAAGTGCGGCACAAAGGTTCGTGCCGACTCCTTTATAGCAGATACGATAAGCGATTTTAAATGGGATGGAAAGATAGAAAGTCTAAATAAGGCCCTTGAGGAGAATGGACTGAAATGCCCAAGATGCAGTTCTGAATTCTCGCACGCGCGCATGTTTAACCTTATGTTTGCTACCGGTATAGGGGCTGAGAGAGCACCAGCTTATGTGCGCCCAGAAACTGCTCAGGGTATTTTTACAGCCTTCCCAAGACTTTTCAGAAACCATGGAACTGCACTTCCGATGGCGATTGGTCAGATCGGTCGTAGTTTCCGCAACGAGATATCGCCCCGTAAAGGATTGATCAGAATGCGAGAATTTACGCAGATGGAGTTAGAGTATTTCTTTGATCCTGAGAATCAGGAGATACCTCGATTTGTAGATGTCGCCGATTATAAGATGAGGTTTATGATCAATGGAAAGACGGAGATAAAGACTGCCGATGAGTGCGTGGCCGAGGGAATAGTGCCAAACGAGATTTTTGCTTATTTTCTTGTAAAGGAGTGGAAGTTCTACAAAGCTGTCGGGGTAGACGAACTTAGGATGTACTTCCGGGTCCTTGGCGAAGAGGAAACCCCGCACTATTCAAGAAGAAATATAGACATGGAGGTAGAGACTTCTTTTGGTATAATAGAAACTATAGGGAACGCCTATCGCACTGATTTTGATCTCTCACAGCATGCAAAGTTCAGCGGAGAAAATTTTGCAGTGTCTCTGGGAGGGAGAAAGATAATCCCGCATGTTTTTGAGGCTTCCCTCGGAGTAGACAGACTGTTCTTTTGCGTATTGGAACATGCTCTCAGGGAGGCAAGCTTAGACAAGGATTGGGAATGGTTCGACTTCCGCCCAGCAATAGCACCTTACGATGCAGCAGTTTATCCATTAATGAAACGCGATGGACTTGATGAGAAAGCAAGAGATGTTGCGCGATTACTCAGAAAAGAGTTGTCTATTCTGTACAGCGAGAGCGGAAGTATCGGTAGACGGTATGCGAGGGCTGATGAAATAGGCGTTCCGTACGCTATAACGGTTGACTATGATACTTTAAAGGACGACACCGTCACAATAAGATATAGAAATGATGGAAAACAGGAACGGGTGAATATAAAAGAGCTCATTGACAAGATAGAAGAAAACATCGTACACGAAAAGGTATCATTATGAAACGATTGACTTTGTTGGCGTTAATAATCTTGCTCGTGTGTGCTCTTGGTTGCGTTGGGGAGACACAGCAGCCTGTTAATGAAACAGAGAAAAATAAAACAATCATAATCGTAACAGAGCCCCAGAAAAATATCACTCAAATAAGAAATGAAAGCTATGGAGAAACAGAGGAAAATATAACTGAGGAAAAGATTGAGGAAGTAGGTGTGAATTATACATACGCTCCATCTGAAAAGCTCGGTGTCTACTTTATTGATGTATGCGATTACTCCAGCGGAGAACACGGCTCATCAATTTTCATAAAAAAAGGAGATTTTGATATGCTCATAGATGCCGGGTCCACAACAACATCCGGTCGTGTTCTTGATTTGTTAAGAAAAAAGGGTGTGGATGACATAGATGTTCTCGTTTCAACAGCAGGGGACCCACGTCGATATGGCGGATTGTTATCGATTGCTGCTGTTTACCAGATAGAAGAGTTTTGGTGGGGCGGTGTTTCTCTCTCACAAGACTATCGTTCGACTGTGGAAGCCGTAAGCGAGAAAGCAGAGAATACTGTTATTGTGAAAAGAGGATACGAACGCGAGTTTAATGGGATAAAATTTGAAGCTCTCAATCCAAAGGAACCACAGTTTGATGATGTTAATAATGATGCTGTTGTGCTCCTGCTATCTGATAGAAATACAACCGTCTTGCTTCTATCGAACATACAAACCGGTGCGCAGGGAGACATCGTGAATACCTTCAGAGAGAAAATAAAAGCGGATGTGATTGAAGCACCCTATTACGGCGTCGGTGCTGGAACTGCAAATATAGCCTTTTTCCTTCAAGCAAGCAAACCAAGGAATGCAATTATATGTGGCTGCTCTGATGAGACGATGGAGGTCGAGGGTTCCACACGGCTTCCTTTTAAGAGAGTGATGGAGCAAGAGCAATATCACATGACGTATTATGAGACATATAAGTTGGGGACGGTAAAAATCGTTATAGACCAAAACGGATATGCAATCGTGAAGGATTGAGGGGCTAAAAGAGTATGAAGGTAGCCTTATTCACAGATACCTATTATCCTCAAAAAAATGGCGTTGTTACATTTCTTTCAGATTTTCTTCCAGTGCTTTCCAAGTATGCTGAGGTGGTGCTCTTTGCACCTGGAGATAGAGAATTAAAAATTGAGAAAAAGGGAGGAATAAGAGTATATTCAGTCCCAGCGCTTCCTTTTCCCTTTTATGAAGGCTATAGAATGGCCACAATAAGAAGGAAAAAAATCGCAGAACTCCTTGCAGCTGAAAAGCCAGATGTTATCCATCTTCACGCCCCAGTGCTCCTTGGTTTAAGGGCTCTTCTGGTTGGCAAAAAAATGCGTATACCTGTTGTAGCTACTTACCATACGCATTTTCCAGACTATCTCCCGCATCTCTCAAAAGGGCTTCTGAGAGGGTGGATTGCTGATATGGCAAAAATCCCAGTGCAGAAGCTCGTTGGTATAGTTTTTTCGCAGGCTGATGTTGTTACCGCGCCGACTACTGCTCTGAAAAGGGAGCTGGAAGGATACGGAATAAGAAATGTTAATTACATTCCAAACGGGATCTCATTTTCAAAATTCGAAAATGTGTCTACAAGGCAGGATATCAGAAAATTTTACAACATACCAAATGATGCTCTTTTGGTGCTCTACGTTGGTAGGATAAGTTTCGAGAAGAGGATAGAAGTTTTGCTTAGCGCCTTCAGGCTGGTGAAAAAAGAAGTTCCGAACGCGTGTTTGGTGATCGCTGGGAGCGGTCCATACCTTGCCGACTACAAAAAACTTGCAAATGCTATGAGGCTTAAGGGTGTCCTGTTTACTGGTTTTGTCCCTGATCGCGTTCTCCCATTACTTTATAAAACTGCAGATGTTTTTGTGTCCGCATCTGACAGTGAGACATTTGGACTAACGTTTGTTGAAGCCATGTACTTTGGGTTGCCTGTTGTTGGAGTGAAAAGACTTGGTGCCGCCAGTGTAATAAGAGCGCAAACAGGGTTGCTTACCGAACCTGGTGATGAGGTAGCCCTTGCTACGAACGTGATACGCATTCTCAAAAACAGAAAATTACGGAAAAGGCTTGGCATGTTCGGTAAGAAAGAAGCCAAACGATATGAGATTGAGAATGTGGTAAAAAGATTCCTTTCTATCTACAAAAAGCTCACAAGGAAGTCTATTTAACCATAAAGTTTTTTTCATTGTCCTCGAGTGCCTTCAGGGCAACAAGTTTTTCTCCGCAAAGGTATTTTATAAGTGCCTTTCCGGAGAGGCTAACATACCCAAACAACTTTTTATCAAATTTAAGCGCTTCAAGTGCAGAGACAGTGTGCCCGCCACCAAGTAAGGAGAAGCATTTGCTGTTGGCTATTGCTTCTAAAACAATCTTTGTGCCGATCTCGAAACCTTTCATCTCGTATACCCCCATCGGGCCGTTCATAACAACCACGCTGGAATTAGCGATTATACCAGCATAATGCTCTGCCGTTTTCTTTCCTATGTCCCAAACATTTCCTTGCGTTATACTTCCAACGGGAATTTCGATACGGTTCCCATCGACGCAAACCCCAACGTCGTGAGGAAGAGTAATATTTTCATTTTCACAAATTGCTCTGACATCCTCAAGATGTTCCAATAGGTTCTCCTTTTTTAAGAATTCTTCAGATGCGCCAAGGAAAAACCCCTTTGATTTTAGAAACAAAAGCGAAAGCGCGCCACCGAGTAAAAATCTACCTCTTTTTTTAGTTCGCATCCAGTTTTCTATAATACCAAGCGAATCTCCTGCTTTTGAACCACCAAGAACGAACGTGACATCATTCGCACTCATAACCTTTGAGATAGCATCCACCTCTTCAGCAAGTACAGGGCCATAGAATGATGGGAGTGTTTTCGTGAAACCGACAACACTCGCATGCGCTCGATGCGCAACACTCATGGCATCAAGAACAAAATAATCTGCTAATGGAGTGAGCATCTTTACGATCTCTCCGCTCTCCCTCTCTTCGGACTCTAAAAACCGCACGTTTTCCAGGAGAATAATATCACCGTTCTTTGCGGATTTCAGAGCGTTACTAATCTTTGGGCCAGTGAGGTCTGGGACAAATGTGATGTTCTTGCCTAAGATATTGGTAATATAATGAGCATGTTGCCTAAGGCTCACAAAATCTGGTTCACCTTTCCTCCCCTGATGCGCAAGCACTATGACCCTTGCGCCTCTTCTGCTCAGCTTATCCATAGTTTTAACATGTGTTGAAATCCTTTCGTTGAGGATGACTTTTCCATTCACTACAGGAGAATTTAAATCAACCCGGAGAAGAATGCTTTTTCCATTTACATCATAGTCAAGAATCTTTCTCATCTTTATTCCCTCGCCTCCATTTTTCTTTTGAAGGGCATTTTATATCAATACACATTTCAAATCTACTCTTGTTTTTCAGAACAAGCACAACCGGCTTGCCGCATACAGAGCATGCTTTTGTTGTTGGTTTTACAAACGCACTCGGGGGAAGAGGGTAGGTATTTGTGCAGTTTGGGTAGTTTGAACATCCAATAAACTGCTTTCCACCTTTCATTCGAATAATTCTGAGCTCTCCGCCGCATTTATCACATCGTCCAACGCTGCCCTCCTTGCTCTCTGTAAGTTTTAACGATTCTGAAAGTTCACGACCTATCCTTTCTTCGTTTGTTTTCCATTTGTCAAGAATTTGTATAAGGATCTCTTTTCCTTCAGCTATCACTTCCTCCTTCTCTATTTTCCCTTCCTGTATCTTTTCCATATCCTCTTCTATCTTTCTCGTGAGTTCTTCATCCAAGATCTCTGGCGCATATTTTTTCAAGATATCGCGCACCTTAAGACCAAAATCTGTAACCTCTATCTGTTTTCCAGTTATGTAACCTCTTTTGAATAGAGTGTCTATTATGACGCTTCTTGTCGCCTTTGTTCCGAGTTTTCTCTTCTCCAACTCTGATACCATTGATGCTTGTGTATGCCTTCTCGGCGGTTGTGTTTCTTTTTGTGTTTTTTTCTTTTTCTTTATCTCTACAATTTCCCCTTCTTCAAATTCTGGAAGTTCCTTCTCTTTGTTTTTAAAATATTTTCCATAAAAATTGATCCAACCTGGCTCTTTCAGATGGCTTCCAGTCGCGTCATATAACTCTCCACCAGCATCAATCTCAACCAAAGTATTCTCCTTCTCGGCAGGAGGGGCGAAGGCTGCGAGGAAACGTCTGACTATGAGATCGTACAGCTTTGCGCTTTCCTTATCGAGTCGTTCAGGTTTGAGACCAGTAGGATGGATCGCAGGATGGGCAGGGTCTTCCTTCTTTCCTTGAAACACCCTAAACCACCCATTCTCTATTATCTTGCTCACAGGTTCTCTATATTCTTCTATGTCTTTCAGTTTTTTCAGAATTGCGTGGAGATTTATCGTAGGTGGAATTTGTTGCGACGATGTCCTTGGATAGGTAATGAGCGAATCCTCATAAAGTGTCTGTGCAAGTTGAAGCGTTCTCGATGGATTGAAACCAAACACCCTATGCGCTTCTACTTGAAGGCTCGTGAGATCAAAACACGGATTAGGCCACAACTTTACAGTCTCTTTCTTGATATTAACAACCCTTCCTTCATCTGCCGTTCTCTGTAAAGAGGTTTCCGCCTCTTTTTCATCAAAGAATTGTCTCTTCTTATGCGTGAATGCTGTATTCTTTACACTTATCGTAAGTACCCAATACGGAACTGGCACAAATGCCCTAATTTCGTTCTCTAGCGTGGCGAGGATATCAAGTGCCGGGCCTTGAACTCTTCCGATACTCATTATTTTATGACGTGCTGCTGTTCTTAAGGATGCCATGAGTGCTCTGCTGAGATTTATACCGTAATACCAATCAAGGATATGCCGCGCCTCTCCGGCATATGCGTTATTGTAGTCAAAATCACCCATGTTTTCATAAGCTTCTGAAAGATCTCTGGTTGTTAGTGCTGAGAATTTCATTCTTCTGCCTTCTCTTATTTTTGTGGCAAATCTGAAGACATTGTATGCTATCGTGGAGCCTTCGATGTCGTAATCGCACGCCGACACAAAAATATCTGCTTTTTTGCCAAGTTCCTCTAGAAGTGCGATGTATTGTTTTGTGTAAGCCGCACCTTTTGATGCCTTATAAGCAGGCGCCCACACAACATCAAAAACAGGATAGCTTTTTGTTCTCTCTCGTTCAACAAGGGCATAAACATGCCCTACGGCTGATGCGACAATAATTTCTTTTCCGTTGCGCTCGCCATGATAGTATGGAATATTGTTGTATATTTTTCTTTGCAGATTCTTGCATATCGCTGTCGCTATTTTTTGTGCGACCTTAGGTTTCTCTGCTACAACAAGTTCCATGTCCGCCACGTTTTAGAGAGCCTCCATCATTGGCACATATGCGTTTGCTGATTGCAAACCTCGCCAGCTACGCAGTCATCATTTGTATTGCAATAACCTGTTTTAGCAGCACAGAAGTGGTTCACACAAACTTGCCATGCACCGCAGTCGGCATTTGTATTGCAGTGATCCTTTCGTGGCGTGCATCTCCGTGTAGTTGTGCTGCAATATTCCCATTCATTGCAGTCGTTATCCATTGAGCAATACCCTTGCCGTGCCCTACATCTATGTGTACTTGTATCGCAAGTGGCCCATGTGCCGCAATCTGCATCGTTTATGCAATACTCTGGTTTAGCTTTACACCAATGCGTCTTCAGATCGCAGAGTTGCCAGGTTTCACAATCGCCGTCTACATTGCATCTCCCGCTTATTGGTCTACATCTTCCTTCGCTTATCTTACACGTTTCCCATCCTGCACAATCTGTGTCAGCAGTGCAGTAACCTGGTTTTGGAGAACACGTATGTCTTGTTGGGTTACAATACTCAAATGTAGTATTACATTGCGCATCAGAATCACAATACCCTGGAGCTGCTATGCATCTTTGTTCAGCGTTACAGACCTGCCATGATGGGCAATCCTTATCAAACCGGCATCTTCCAGCTTTAAATTCGCAGATATGGGTATTCGTATTGCATGTCATTAATTCATCGCCACATTCGGCGTCAGTGTTGCAGTAGCCAGGCTTCAGTTCGCATGTACCGCTGGTTACATTGCATTCCTGATAGGGCGGGCAATCTGCATTTGTCTGGCATTTCTTTGCGCCGCCACCAATACAACCGATGAGAACTAGCATCCCTAAAATCAACAATGATAGTAGAAGTCTTCTCATGGAGTCTTGTTTAATCGCATAATTTTTTAATCATGCGGGTTTGGCAGAAGCGTTCATTCCTTTCATCTTTTTACTATATCAACGAGCCGTGTGAGATCATCTCCGTAATAGTCCGCTACCGTGCTCTTATGCTTTGTGCTGTACTTCCCTCTAAAGACTCTAAAGGTTAGCATTCCAGCTTTCTTTGCCGGTACGATGTCTTTGTCTTCCCTGTCGCCTACCATAAGACATTCGTTCGGTTTCGCACGAAGCTTTCGCAGTATTTCTTTGTAAAAATTTTCCCCTTTTTTTATCTTGAGATTTTCTGAGACGAAAACATCATCAAAAAAAAGCGCAATTTTCATTCGTATAAGTTTGTCCCATTGTTTTACTTCAATGCCATCGGACGCGACGTATATCCTTTTCCCTGCGCTCTTAAGTGCGACGAGAATCCGCGGCACTTCAGGATACGGAGAAATCGACGCTTTTGTATCATGATACGCCGCAACAGCAGCCGCAACATAGCGATTGCGGTTTTTCACGCCAAGCCTTTTAAGAACCTCATCAAAATGTCTGGGATAGTTCGAACCCTTTTTGGCTACAATATCATTGAGAATGCGTGTTATCTTACTCTCACTATAAGGTAAGCCCATGGCTATGAGCGCGCGTATCGCGTTCCTTCGTGCGAACTCTGAGAATTCTGTTGATGGAAATAGTGTATCATCGATATCAAAAAAAACCGAAGATATCATGGTCGGTCTATCATTTACTTATAGACATAAAAATAAAAATGTGAGTAAGGTCAGCTAAAAATTGATTTTGCTCCATAGATCTCACTTTGTAAAATCCAAAGTGCGAAGCCTACCAGTTTTTAGCTCATAAACTGGAACAAAACCAGGTGTTGGGACATGCCCCTGCTTTATCTGATATTCTGTTCGTGCCTGAAACGTGCCAGAATTTATTAGCATAACATTTCTATATTGCGCGTAACTGTTTTTGTGTACGTGACCGCAATGTATAACATCCGGTATTTCTTCAACTACAAGATAATCTATATTTTCAGGCACAATTAGATTCTCACCATAAACAGGCGAGAGATGTCTTCTTCTTAAATACTCTACCATGACCTTTTCCGGATGCGCATATGACATTCCAGGAATATTAGCCACAAACGAGTCGATAGATGTTCCGTGATAAACAAGATGCTTTATACCGTCCACTACTACATACGATGGGCTGCCTATTCGTACTACGTCTGTTTTTATGAATTCCTTCGGAATGGCTGGCATGGGTTCGCCACGTCTTACAGCATCATGATTACCCGGGCATACAATAACATCTATATAATCAGGAAGTTCGTGAACAAAATTATCAAACATCTCGTATTGTTTATAGATATCTTTAATGCTTAACTCCTTTTCCTGCTTTGGGTAGACACCTATTCCATCTACGACGTCTCCAGCCACAATAATATATTTCACCTTGCTTGCTATTTTTCTTGCACTCTCATCTCCTTCTCCATATAGCCATCTCACAAATCGCTCTAGATAATTGCTGAGAAAATTGTTGCTGCCGAAATGGATATCAGATATATACGCAATTGCGAGGTCTCTCTCTGAGAGCCTTTTCTCACGTGTGACCGGGATATCCGGCCACTCGACATCGTCTGCTATCATGTATGGCTCGAGCACTTTGCCGGTGATCGCAACAACATCATCAAGCGCCACCGTCTCTGCCTTCTTTTGTGAACCTCCGGAAAAGATCACTTTAAAGGAACCGCTTTCATCCTCAACTTCGAGGAAAAGATTTCCTTTCTGCGTTTTCCTTTTTTCAGTTACCATAACTACAATTCTTACTCTTTCTCCAACACGTCTCTTTGCGTCATTCACCGAGAGTGTTTGAATATTTCGCGTAGTTGTACGCATTATCCTTGCAAGGCGCTCATACCTGTTCCTAAAATAATTTACAAAATTTTCAACTTCTCCGCGCGTTCTGGATTTTGATGTCACATCCAATTGATGAAGAACACGGATGTCAGCGTTGTAATTCTTTGCCTCTGGTAGAAAATCGCTTTTCTTAAACTCTACCTCAACTGGCTTCGACTCATTCAAAATTGCCTCTACATCATCTTTTGTGATAAAAGGTTTATTTAGAGAGAGGACCTTATCTATGATATGTTCGTTTTTCTTTAGCAGTTCCTCTGCCTCTACAGAAAGACGAATTTCGTTCTGAGCAAGACTATCCATAACCGTCATTTCTTTATAGATTCAAGGGCTCCTAGGATCGCCCATATCTGTGATCTAGTGTGGGGCGGCATGTTGACGTCATCGCTTACTGACTCTATGAGATAGATGGCCGCGCTTATTTTAACCGACAGTTCCTCTGTTCCTTCAAGCCTACTCTTAGCTTCGGACACAGCACGGCGGATATTTTTAGGAACCGCTGTATCACTAGTTATGTCATCCATCATTTCGCATATTTTACTTAGGCTCTTTTCTACCGTCATCTTCCCACCTCCAAAGGGCGTGGTTGAAACTTAAATGCCATCAGCGGGCCCGGCGAGATTTGAACTCGCGACCGTCAGCTCTCTTGGGGTTTGAACGAAGTTCGAAACGCATAGAAGGCTGCTGCGCTATCCAGGCTGCGCCACGGGCCCGTTTTTATTTATTCTTACTATTTTCTTAAGTTTCTTTCTGTTTTCTCTGTTTTCTAAATGTTCTCAAGGTGCCGTGGGCTTATGTTTTTCTCAGGCCACGGCGGTCGTGGAGGTTTTCTTACTATTTAGGTTTTCTTACTATTTTCTTAAGTTTCTTTCTGTTTTCTCTGTTTTCTAAATGTTTTCTATGTGCCGTGGGCTTATGTTTTTCTCAGGCCACGGCAGCTGTTTAGTTTTTCTCAGGTAAGTTTTTAAGCACTTACGCGGTCTTTCGATGGTAGAAAATAATTTATATAAGGATCTCTCCTATAAACATGGCAACGATGAAATTACCGTCCCAGACGGAGCCAATCGGCAATGACGAAAAGAGTAGCTTATGAGTTGTCAACTTATATCTATTATGGAACTTAACTCTAGGGGTGGAAAGCAACAGATTTAAAATTTCTGCGAAAAAAAGGATGGGTGCGATCATGAGCGACGAAGAAAAAATAAAAAATGGTTTGTGTCCAGTCTGCGATACTCCGCTTGTGTTTCAAGAAGGTTGTATGACTTGTCTAAGCTGCGGCTGGGGTGCTTGCGACGGCTAAACATTTTTAATAGTTTCTATGTATTACTCTCCAGTTTTTAAGTGGTGATATCCTATGAGGCATTTCGAAGCAGATGAAGAAGAGGAGTGGGAAGAGGAAGAAGACGAAGAAGAATGGGAGGAAGAAGAGGAAGAAGAATTTTAAGATTGTCCAAATTTTTTATTTTTTTGGCATTAACATCTTATCAGTGCCGCGGTAGCTCAGAGCTCTGGGTGGTTCGCCACTAGGGCGTGCTGTTGGGAGAGCACTCGGCTGAAGACCGAGGGGTCGCTGGTTCAGGCTGCCCGCGCAGCTGCCAAAAACTCCGGCCCGCGGCATTTTTTTTCGTTAGTAAAAGAAGGTCTTAAGTAAATGTACAACAAAATCATAGATTGATCATAGATTGTATTGTAAAAAGCAGTTAGCTATATAAGAGTAATCTCTTTTCATTTTGGGCGCTGCGCTATTCACAGGTATCTTTAGTATTCTCTCAGTTGTTTGCTTTGGCCTAGCAGAATAATAAACATTTCACTCGCCGAATTTTATCTGAAAAGCAAGTCAAGAACAAGTGGAAGTAAAGGAGCGAAAAGCTTGATGCCCTGCAAAGATTTAAATCCTTCAAATTCCAGATAAATATGGTGAGGAGAGAGCGGCTCACCGAATGATTCGGAGGAAGTTCTGCCCACAAGAGAATGTGATGCTCTTAAGGAGCTGAAAGCGTAACAGAAACGATACCAAGCTTTGACTTGGATGAAACGGACGCTTTCCTTTCGATGATTGTGCAAGGCTTTACGCCGCGTAGTAAAATGCCGCTACAACAGAAGGCAGACTACTCTCCTCACCTTTTTATGTATTCCTCCTGTTTTCTTAAGTTTCTTTCTGTTTTCTCTGTTTTCCTAATGTTTTCTATGTGCCGTGGACTTATGTTTCTCTCAGGCCACGGCGGTCGTGGGAGGTTTTCTTCTGAAATAAAATCGGCGCAAAACAAAAACACAAAAACATAAAACAAACAAAAAGATAAATAAACAAACATAAATAAACAGAAAGGGGAGGGAATCAGAATTAGCCCTAAAAATGAAGGGAGGGGAATAGAAGAAAACATCAGCCCCCTCCCTGCGTTTTAGGGAGGGAATCAGAATTAGCCCTAAAAATGAAGGGAGGGGAATAGAAGAAAACATCAGCCCCCTCCCTGCGTTTTAGGGTTCTACCAATGATGATACATTTAAATTTTTTATTTAATATGAGCACATAAAATTTTGAATTAGAATGTGGGGGTTGACAGATGTACGAATATACAGAACACGAATACAAAAGGTTTGGCGTATGGGGGATGCTTGCTTCGGTTGATCTAATTATGTGCGACTCTAAGAAAGTCGAATCAAAGGAAACAATCGAGCAGTGGATAATAGAACTGTGCAAACTGATAGATATGAAAAGATACGGTGAACCACATATTGTATATTTCGGAGAAGACCCACGAGTTAAAGGCTACTCTGCTTTTCAGCTTATAGAAACATCAGGAATTACAGGCCATTTTGGAATAGACCAAAAAACAAAAGCAGGGTATGCATATATTGACATTTTCAGTTGTAAACACTTTGATCCCTATAAGGCAGCAGAGTTTACGAAAAAATGGTTTGGCGCAGCGGATTACAAGATAAACACGATTTATAGAAAAGCGGCATTCCAGGAAAAGGAAGAGACGCTTAAAGGGAGAGCGCTATCAATCGGAATTAAGAAACTATTGCACGATGAGCACTCACCTTTCCAGCACATGCAAATTTTTGAGACAGATCATTTTGGAAGGATGATGGTGCTTGATGGTGCGGTGATGCTCACCGAATATGACGAGTTTGTTTATCATGAGATGATAGTGCATGTTCCTCTGCTTGTTCATCCTAACCCGCAGCGCGTTCTTGTCATAGGAGGAGGAGATGGTGGCGCTGTGCGCGAGATTGCAAAGCATAAGTGTGTTAACGAGATCCATATGTGCGAGATAGATAAGATGGTTGTAGGTGCAGCGAAAAAATATTTTCCGAAGGTTAGTTGTGCACTCAACGACCCACGGTTAACGATATTCTACGAAGACGGCTCAAAATTCATAAAAGGAAAAAAAGACTATTATGATGTTATACTCGTTGACTCGTCTGATCCTGTAGGTCCAGCAGAACCGCTTTTCAAAGAGGATTTTTATAGAGATCTGAGAGATGCGTGCAGGGCGGATGGAATCGTGGTAACGCAATCAGAATCTATGTACTACCATCAAGACCTTTTGAAGGATATGGCATGCTTTAACAAGAAACTATTTCCAATATACAAATATTATTATGCGAATGTGCCGACCTATCCGAGCGGGGTTATAGGATTTTCTTTTTGCTCAAAAAAATACGACCCATTTAAATTTGACGAAAAAAGAGCGCGGGAGTTAAAAGGATTACAATACTATACTCCAGAGATACATAAAGCGGCTTTCGCACTTCCAAAATTCTTCAAGGAACTCATTGAGGTTTAAAGCTGGTGTTTAAGAATATTCTAATGGTCACTTCTCCATCGCTTTCTTTTTTTACAGCAAGCTTCTTAATCGGGTTGTTCCCCAGCTCTGCTTCGCCATAACTGACTCTGACAATTTGGCGGGCAGGTTTTTCTCCAAGGATTTCTGTACCAAGCGCAATGTCCACCCCCTCTTCAGATATGCTGACTATCTTAAGGAATATCGCAGTCTGAGTTCTTTCAGTTAGCCTGAAACTGGCAGAACTGCCCTCTTTCATAAGGAGTACTAATTCTTTGAGCATTCCTTCGTGTAAAATAAGCGATGGTTGTGGCTTCTTCTCAGCCACAGCGGATTGCACAACATAAGGTCGGGACGATTTATTACTACGCCCTGTTTCGTTGATTTGACATAACGGGAGAGTAAGCATAATCCCAGTAATCATTAATCCTTCTTTTAGCCCTGGAACGCTACTTATCAATTTTCTTATTTTTTTCTCATTATTTTTGGTTTCCTCGTTTTTCATTGGCACACTATCTTTTGCATACCAGCACTTCTTTATCATACCAACCACAAATCATAATCATATTGGTAAGAGTTTAAAATTATACGCATAACGATGACCGAACTCATCCACTATTTCATCTTTTGTGTATCTTCATGTGTACTGAACACATTTGGTTGTTTCTAAAATAGTTTTAGAACTTGAAATTGGCAATTAATTTGTGCAAACTTTAAATTTTTTTGCTGTTATGTTATATAGTTTGGTGTGGGTCGGAGGGGGAGATATGAAAATCGATGAGAGAAACCAACGAAGATACACGCCAGAAGTCATTAAAAAGAGGATAACTCTCACATCGCGTTCGCCGACTATGATAGAAGAACCAATGAAGGATACGGGCATCTCACAAATTTTTAGAACACCACCCCCTCTTAGAATAAAAGTGGCCAACAGCGAGTTCCATATTTTTGTTGAAGCCTTCTTCGGTAAATTCGAAGGCGAAGAAAAAAATTTCGTGAATGACGATGGACTCGCAATATCCTTCATTAAAAAATTTTCTGAGAAGGATGATCAGGAAAAAGTAGCGCAGGCTTTGATAAATATTCTTTTAGCGCTTGAAAAGGAGGCGGATTTTATTGAAGTTCTTCAAGCAGCTGACAGGATTTCTAATATGAAAAACGGTCTTCCTGCCTCTCTTTGTTTTTTAAAGCGGATTGATTTTGAGTTAAATAATATTCATGACAAGGATGCTCTGGCAACTATTGGAGAGGTGTTTACAAACTCCGATATCCTCGCTGCATTGAATGTGCTGTCTTATATAGGTGAGAAAACCTTAAGATCCGCAACGGAACGATTCATTGAGCTTGCACTCGTGCTGAAGAGCGCTTCAACTATAGGATGTGTTGGTAGAACCATAGTTAAGCTTGATCAGAAATTTGGAAAACACGTCATATACTCCTATAGAACAGCAGTTAGTGCGCTTATAAGTGATACAGGTATCCCTTTGGATAAAAAGGGTAAACTGGTGGAACTTTTCTCTGCAAAGGTTCTCTCTCGAGAGTCGGATGCTTCAGTCATTGAATGCGCAGAACTATTTGAGCGCTCTCTAACCGGTGGGGCGGATTATGTATTAAGAATACTTGAGAATATGAAGTGAATGCTCTTAAATTGTTTGCTTTTATTCTTTTCTTGGTGGGAGGATATGAAATTTTTCATCGATACTGCCAACGCAGGAGAAATAAAGAAAGCGCTTGAGTTAGGAGTATGCGATGGGGTGACTACGAATCCTACGCTCGTTATGAAAGCTGGAAAGACGCAGGAAGAAGCCGCCAGGGAGATCGCTCGGTTACTAGGCAACAAACCTCTAAGTGTTGAGGTCATAAGTGATGATGCTGAAGGAATGGTAAAAGAGGCAGAAGAGTATGTTAAATTGGGGAGCAATATAGTAATAAAAATACCAATGACCAAGGAAGGCATGCGCGCAGTTCGTATATTGTCAGAAAAGGGAATAAAGACAAATGTGACCCTAGTTTTTTCGGTACCGCAGGCACTCATAGCTGCAAAGGCAGGCGCGACATATGTTTCTCCTTTTGTTGGAAGGCTTGATGATATTGGTGAGAATGGAATGGAGCTCGTGAGACAGATAGTTCAGGTGTATACAAACTATAAGTTTAAAACAGAGATAATTGTTGCATCTGTTCGTTCTGAAAAGCATGTAGTAGAGGCGGCACTTGCTGGCGCGCACATAGCAACCATCCCACCTACAGTGCTGGAACAACTTTGGCACCATCCTCTCACAGAAAAAGGAATAAAGCTCTTTAAGGAGCACTACGAGCAAACACAAAAAGGGGTGATTATGTGAAGGAGTCCATTCCACTCACGTGGCGCAGGATACCAGAACGATACAGACTTATCGGTTCTATTTGCGAAGTTTGCAATGGGCGCTACTTCCCACGCCGGACGATTTGCCCAAAATGCAGAAGAAAAGGAAAAGTAAGAGACGTGCAATTTTCTGGTAAGGGGAAAATTTATAGTTATACGGTAATATATTCTGCGCCGAGCAGTTTTGAGGACCAAGTTCCATACATAATAGCGTTAGTGGAGCTTGATGAAGGCGCGAAGGTTCTTGGGCAGGTAGTTGATTGTAAGCCTGAAGATGTTAAAGTAGGCGCGGAGGTTGAAAGTGTATTTAGGATGATACAAAAAGATGACCCAGAAGGTCTGATCCATTACGGATTTAAATTCCGACTTTTATAGGTGGGATAAAATATATGCCATTCAATCCGGTGCAAGTTTGCTTTGTTGGTTTCACGTTTATCATAGGCTTTGTTTTCATATATACTGCGGTCTCGAAATATTTTCTCATGCAAAAGATAAAGAGTACCCCTACTTCGAAGGTGCGCTCCGCAGCACTTGGTCTCGTGGAGCTCTATGGCAAAGCAAAATACAAAGAGCCGATTACAAGCCCCATCACAAAAACAAAATGTGTTTTTTGGCGTCTTGTTGCAGAATATTATCAGAGCGGGAAGCACGGAGGGAGATGGTGCGTTTTTTACAAGAAGGACGCATCCTCTGAATTCTATCTTGAGGACGATACAGGGCGGATACTTGTGAGCCCAAAAAACGCAATTGTAGAAATCCCTCCGGACAATGTATATACAGGTCACCTCTCAGACAGGGGATTCTTTGGCTTGCTGCCGCAACAACAGCTCGACAAGAAGGTATTGGAATTTCTTGATGAGCACCCGGAAGCAAAGTTGCAATTCCGAATCCATAGCAATAGTCTGCTGAGAGTGTCCGAATATTACATAAATGAGGACGACCGCGTTTATGTGCTCGGGACAGCAGAGGTAAGAACAGAGGCAGGTGCCGGTCCTGCCAATGAGAACCTTATTATCTGCATGGGAAGAGATAACGTGATGTATATCAGCGACCAGGAAGAAAAGCATATAACAGAAAAGATAAAATGGGAAATCATAGGCTGGCTCGCAGTCGGCCTACTCATCTGTGGGATGTGTGTTCCTTTGATTATCATCAATTTTATGACGTGAAAAAGGAGGTTTTAAAATGTTTGGCATTGTCGATAACTCTCCTTACTGGCGCTGTTTGATGGTGGCGCAGCAGTATACGATACCTCCGTCCGCTGTTGGTAGCATCTGCTTGGGCTGTTTGGGGTTTGCGGTTGTCATTTTTGCAGTGCTGTTTATTGTGTATACTATATCAATCATAAACGGCCTGATATCATTAAGGAATCAGGTAAGCAAGGCATGGGCAAACATAGATGTACTTCTTAAACAGAGGAACGATCTTGTGCCAAACCTCGTTGCGGCTGTCGAGGGATATATGAAGCACGAGCGCAGTGTTCTCTCTAAAATAACAGAACTTCGTGCTGCAATGCTGGTAGCGAAGGGACTAAAGGAAAAGGCGAAAGCAAGTGAGGAGATAAGCGAAGCGCTTAAGACTATATTCGCCGTGGCCGAAAATTACCCAAAACTACGCGCAAGCGAAAACTTTATGCAGCTTCAAAATCAACTTGTCGCCATAGAAAATCAAATAGCAGACAGAAGAGAATTCTACAATGATACAGTCTATCTTTATAATACACGTATTCACGTCTTCCCTGATTTTATACTCGCTTTGCTAATGGGGATGAAAGAAGCCGAGTATTTCAGAGTGGGTGAAGAGGATAAGAAAGTGCCAAAGGTGGATATCCATCACGAATAATATGCGCTCCACATTTTCTGCGCTAACCTCCCCTTTCTTGTATATCTCTCTACATCTACCTTTTCCCTTCTTCTTCTATGTTCCATCAGAAATTCGTTTATTTTATCTATTAGTATTTTCTTTAATTCTCCTGTAAGAAGCTTTCCGGAGCGATAGTCCTGCTCGATCGTGTTCAACTTTTTATCGTCAGGCTCAAAAAGAATTTTCAACCATTGAAACGAAACATCAATCTCTGGTTTGCCCCCTTTTTTCCTGTGTTCTGCAATTGTTGGCTGGCCGCCTGAAAAAGCATACTTCATTATCTTCTCGCTCACTTTTTTTTCATCATCACTCAACCAAATCGCCGTGTCTGCAACGCTTGAACTCATCTTTCCAGTTACCCCTTGAAGAGGCGGTATAAACTTTGAGTGGATTGCGGATGCCTTAAGGTAGCCCAGACTTTCTGCTATATCACGCTGTATCCTCCAATATGGATCTTGGTCTATCGCGTTTGGTATGAGACAACGTTTTTTTTCAAAAAACGTCGGGACTATCTGATACGCTGGGTAGAATATTGCGCCAACGTTCGTTTCATTTGTAAAACCAAAAACTGCCTTTGCTGTTGAGAATGTTATCTTTTTCGCAATCTTCATCAGTAGCGGGTAGCAGTGACCGATGTACTCACTATCTTTGAATATGAATGTTTTATCTGGGTTAAAACCAACAGCCGCAATATCTAAGATGTTTTCCTCTGAGTAGCGGCTAACGTCTTCCCAGCTTAACTCTCTTTTGAAGAGAAATTTTTCATCATCTGTTATCTCTATATAGAGATTTACATCGAAGCGCTCCTGGAGCCATTTTGTGAAAATGAGAGGAAGAAGATGACCTATGTGCATCGGACCACTCGGTCCTCTTCCAGTATAGAGAAAAAAACCCTTTCCTTTCTCGTAGTCGTCAAGGACAAGCTCAAGATCGCGATGTGAAAATATGAACCCTCTTCTTAGCATTACATGACTCTCGCCAGCTGCTTTCTCAAGCCTGGACCGCAAGGCATCATCGATCTCCTTTGTTCCGAATTCTTTTATGAGCCTATTGTAATCTATGATTCCTTCAACTTCCCAAGGCGTTACCTTCATCATGAGCTCATTGGGCAAGCAGAGATTTTAAATCTTCTTTCAGTAATTGTTCTGTGTTTGATGTTCACATTATTGGGGCTGGACCGGCTGGTTGTGTGGCGGCTATTTCAGCAGCACGCGCAGGCTACAATGTGCTTGTCAGCGAAGAGCACCCAGCAACCGGTGGGAAGCCATGCTCTGGATTATTTTCTAAGTCTGGGTTGGAAACACTTAGGGATTATCTTGATTGGAAGGAAGCAGTCGAGAAAGAGATATACGGAGCTGAGCTTCATCTTGGTAACTCTGTTCTTACTGTTAAAAAAAGAGGCCCGATCGCGTATGCATGCAACCGTAGCGAATTTGATAAACTGCTTGCATGCTCCGCAGAGCGCGAAGGCGTGAAAATAAGATACGGCGAAAGAATCACAAAAAAGTTTTGTGCAAATCGTATAATAGGCGCTGACGGTGTCTTTTCGTCTGTTGCATCATTCTTTGGATTTACACCGCTTACGAAGTTTGTTGCAACACTACAGGGGAACGTGAACGCGGACTGGGATAAGGATATCGTCAAAGTTTTTCTTTCTTCTGATTTCAAAGGATTTTTCGGTTGGGTTATACCACGTGGGAGCGGTAGTTTCGAGATAGGTTGCGGTATTGAACTTCCAGGTAATGTTGATTTAGCATTTGAAAAGCTGAAGAGAAGAATCCACGTACGTGATGTAAGAAATGTTCGTGGATACGTGATCCCTGTCAGAACAAGAGCAGAAAGTGCGAAAAGAGTTAATGGCAGGTCGGTTTTTCTTGTTGGGGATGCAGCAGGACAGACAAAGGCTACGACCGGTGGTGGAGTCATATTCGGTGCGTGGTGCGCTTCGATTGCCGGCGTGTCCACAAATCCGTTTCACTACGAGTTCAAATGGCGAGCAAAATATGAAAGAGAGCTTTTTCTTCACATGATAGCGCGGAGGTTGCTTAACAGGCTTAACGATGACAGGCTTACTGCTCTTGGAAGAGAACTCGCAGAAAATGGCTTTGAGGAGTTTCTTGAAAAAAACGGCGATATGGACATCATAAGTCGTATAATTTTTAGATTAGCTCTCTTTCCAAAAATTCCACTAATATTTATAAAAAACAACATTTAAAAAATGTTTCTTAGTATTATTTATTTATGATTAATAGTACAGTGGATAATGATACAGTCGATCGCATTGGCAGTGAGAATAAGGTCAAAACAGGAAAAAATGCAATCCGATTACTGTTAGAAAAATGGAAAAGAAAGAGAGAGCTCAGAAGATTATATAAAAAGTACAAGCATGGTCAGGAGGCAATCAACAAACTACAAGAAGCATACATGGCGTGCACAAATGATGAGAGGAAAAAGTTTAGAGAGAAGAGCCTCGCTCAAGATATAAAAAGGACAAATTCAAGGTATTATGGAGACCTAGAGCTGTGTGACTCTCTGATAAAGCTTGTCCTGAATATCAGTAAAGCAGAAGGATGGGAAGATTTTGAGTTTGATAAAAAACTAACTACCTCTTTAATTGAGGTTGTTGAAAACTACAATCCAAAGAATGAAAAAGCGATAGTAAACGCAAGAAATGCTGTTAAGGCATTGTGGCACTGTAACTATTATCGCGCCGAATTCTGGGAAGAACTTCTTGATCATTATGATGATCAGATAGTGACATTCGTATTAGAAAAACTAATGGAAACAGAAGGTGGAGACGAGGTGTTAAAACGCGGCGCGTCTTTTCTAGCGAACAGATTATATCGTGGTTCGCTCCCGGGTAGGTGGGTGGCAGAAAATTTTGATCGGCTTCCAGCGGAAACAAGAGAAAATATACTCAAATCTTTTTGCGAGCATGGTATGCCTTTTGGGCTTTCCAAAATTTTGCTAAAATCACTTGATGATCCTAAAACAAGAGACACAGCGCTATCCATTATAGAAAATGGTTTACGGTTACATCAGAAGTCATACCTGCGTGTGGAACTAAAATTATTATTAAATGACAATATAGTAAACGGACCCACAGAAAGCGTACTTTCGTCTCTTGTTGATATAGAAAGCACTGTTATGTATAACATGGCTACGACGATGCTTAAACAGATCGCGCAGAAACTAGACGCCCTCTTAAAAAAAGACGATGCTGATAGAGAAAGGGTATCTAAAATTTTACACAACTTAAAAACATTGTTCAATAATCTGCGTCTCCAGATGTCAGCCATAACAAGAAGCTTCTTAAACTTCACAACGCTTTCCGAAGAGAACGCTAAGAATCTTGAGAATAAGCTCATAAATACAGCAAAGGAGTTCTTAGACGATCAAGATACCACAAAGCAGATATGTGGGTATAAAGTCCTTCTTATGCTATGCAGGGGTGGTTCGGAGGCTGCAAGGAATGCGCTTTACGAACTTGTAAAGGAAATGGAAACAATAAAAGAAAATAGAAATGTTAGCGATTTTGACAGAGCGTTTGCTGATATTGTTATCGCTGACATGGCCTCACTTGAAAATGAACAATTTTAAATGCAATTGACAAAAATCATCACATGGAATACGCATTTGATGTAGTGGATGATGTTGACGATTTTAGAACAGTTGGTAGGCTTGCTGCAAAGATACGTGAGGAGAGCAAAAGACTTATCATGGTTGATGAACCGCTTCTTGATATAGCTGAGACCATAGAGCAAATGATAGTGGCAGAGGGAGCAAAACCTGCCTTTCCTGTGAACATTTCAGTGAATGACATTGCTGCGCATTTTACGCCGACAATAAACGATACAAGAACGATAGATGAAAACATGGTTGTGAAGGTTGATATAGGGGTAGCATTGAACGGAGCTATAGGTGATACAGCGTATACCATAGACCTAAGCGGAAAGAGTGGTCAGCTTATAAAAGCAACAGAGGACGCCCTTGAAAATGCGATTAAAGAGATGAAGCCTGACAAAAAAGTTGGTGAAATAGGTGGCGTGATAGAGGAAACAGCAAAAAAGCACGGATATAAAACAATAAGCAACCTTAGTGGGCATAAGATAAAGACAGGTATACTTCATGCTGGTGTTGATGTCCCAAATTTGAGGACAGACGACGACTACGTACTTAAGGAGGGTGACATCTTCGCAGTAGAACCTTTTTTGACCACTGGGGCAGGCTATGTTATAGATACTGATGAAGTTAACATATTCAGCTTCTATGATGTTGGGGCTGTGAAAATGAGACAATCGAAAAAGATTTTTGAGTATATTCTAACAGAATATGGAGTCTTGCCGTTTGCAGAGCGGTGGGTTATCCGTGCGTTTTCATCAAAACTTCTTGTTAACGCTGCACTTAAGGAGATGCTGGAAGGCAAAATTTTGAAGGGGTATCCTGTTTTGAAGGAAGCTGGCGGTGGAATTGTTGCTCAGGCAGAGCATACAGTGCTTATAACCTCTGATGGAAATGAGGTGCTGACAAGGTGAAGCGGAAGTTTAATCTTAAGGGCATCCTTCAAAGGTATGGTGAAAAATATTCTGACATTCTTGGAATAAAATTGAAAAGCAAAAAAGACAGCGAACTGTTTAAATGGTTTATTGCATCCATCCTTTTTGGCGCAAGAATAACAGAAACCATAGTATTGAACACCTATAAGGAATTCGCCAGGCGCGGCCTTCTCTCATTTGAGCGTATGAAGAGAGCAAATTGGAATGAGCTTGTGGACGCGCTTGATGCGGGCGGCTACGTGCGCTATGATTTTAGCACCGCAGACGATTTGATTTCCTGTATGAAACTTCTCGGTGATAAATACCGCGGAAGTCTGAACAGGTTACATAAACTGGCTAAGGATAGCAAGGATCTTGAAAAGAGATTGCAGGAATTTCGTGGCATTGGTCCAACCACCACTACCATCTTTCTCCGTGATCTTCGTGGCGTGTGGAAAAAGGCCAATCCTTCGCTTGGGCATCTTGCAACAGCAGCTGCAAAAGAACTTGGGATAAGGAATGCGAAGGAGTTCTGGACTGAGCATAGAATTCCAGGGTATGATTTTGTAAATTTTGAGACCGCCCTTATGCGGCTCGGACGGGAGGCAAGAAGGAAAAGATGCAAGGTAGGTCATTTATTCGGTTCTAGTTTTATCTGAGGACTATGCTCTTCTTTTGGCGATATGCGCGGAGTGATAATATACGAGAACGTAGGGTGTTGCGAATTAAAAGTTTTTCCCTAATTTGCGGCAGGCTCGAGAACGACTAAAATAAAGATTTAAAAATTTTTTTAGTAAAATATTTACGCCAATTTTTAGACTTAAAGCCGAGTTTGAGTCTTATTGAATCGCGCTGTTCAAAAATGCTAAAGCAAATGTTGAAAAAGGTGAGAATATGGCTAAACAGGTTGGTGGAGAGCAAGTCTATGTGCTCCCAGAAGGGGCGCAAAGGATTTTGGGTAGGGACGCGATGAGAATAAATATCGCCATTGGCTATGCAGTGGCGAACATAGTAAAAACGACCCTGGGCCCAAAAGGTATGGACAAAATGCTTGTGAGCGACCTGGGCGACATTGTAATAACTAACGATGGTGCCACCATTCTCGAGGAGATGAATGTAGACCATCCGGCTGCCAAACTTATGGTTGAAGTTGCTAAAACACAGGACAAGGAGGTCGGAGATGGCACGACTACATCGGTTGTTATCGGAGGAAACCTTTTAAAGAATGCAGGTATGCTCCTGGAGCAAGGTATCCATCCCACTACTATCATAAAAGGTTATGAATTAGCAGAACGCGAGGCATGCAATGTGCTCGATAGGATAAGCAAAAATGTTACGCCAGATGATGCAGAAACACTCCAGAAAATAGCGCTTATCTCCATGGGCTCAAAGGGGATAGGAAGCGAAGAGGAAAAGAAGAAGATAGCGAGCATTGTTGTTACAGCTCTAAAGCAGGTTGCACAAAAGAAAAATGGTAAATATGTTGTTGATTCTGATTTTGTACAAATAGAGAAAAAGGCAGGCGGGGCAGTGCTCGATACAGAACTGATTAATGGTATCGTTGTCGATAAAGAGGTGGTGCATGCCGGAATGCCGAAAACAGTAAAGAATGCAAAGATAGCGCTCCTTGATGCTGCTCTTGAGGTTGAGAAGACTGAAACAGATGCGAAGATAGAGATAACATCGCCCGAACAGATGGAGTCTTTCCTAAAGCAGGAGGAAAAAATGCTAAAGGAGATGGTCGATAAGATACAGAAATCCGGAGCGAACGTTGTTTTCTGTCAGAAAGGAATAGACGATCTCGCGCAGCACTATCTTGCAAAGGCGAAAATAATGGCTGTAAGACGTGTGAAGAAGAGCGATATGGAAAAGCTAGCACGCGCTACAGGTGGAAAGATAGCATCCAGTCTTGATGACTTAAGCGAGGCCGACCTTGGATACGCTGGACTTGTCGAAGAGAAAAAAATCGCGGGAGAAGCAATGGTATTCGTCCGTGAATGCAAGGATCCAAAGAGCGTTTCTATCTTTGTGCGTGGCGGGACAGAACATGTTGTAAGTGAAGTTGAGCGTGCTGTAAAGGACGCGATTGGCGCTGTGGGGGCCGCGATAGAGTACGGAAAGTATGTTGTTGGTGGTGGGAGCGCAGAAATGGCTATTAGCGCAGCCCTTCAAGAGTATGCTGTGAAGATAGGAGGGAGAGAACAACTTGCGATTCAAGCCTTTGCAGAGGCGCTGGAGTCTATCCCGAAAGCACTTGCGGAAAACGCAGGAATGGACGCAATAGACTGCATAGTAACTCTCAGGAATAAGCACAAGGGAAGCAAAGATGGAATGACCTATGGTGTTGATGTTTTACGTGGTAAGGTTGACGATATGGAAAAGCTTGGAGTGCTTGAGCCAGCACGCGTTAAAAAGCAAGCAATAAGCTCAGCTACAGAAACTGCAAGACTTATGTTGAGAATAGATGATATAATAAGTTCTAAGGGAAAGAGCGGAGCGCCTTCTAGCGGACCAGGCGGAGCCGGCGGTGCGGGCGGAATGGGCGGCGGGATGGAAATGGATTAGCTTCTTTCTCGAATTTTTCCTATCTTCTTATTTTTTCAAATTTTATTACACTCTTGATTTTGCTCCTTCTCTTAGCGCCTTTATCATAGCCTCTATCTTACCCTTTTCGGTCTCCTTCTCAAGATAAGTTCCTACTTGAATCGCATCTGCACCTGCTTCTGCGATGCGTCTTGCCTCTTCTGGTTTTCTTATTCCACCGGCAACGATGTAATTTATGTTTATTGCAGAAGCAACAGCTTTTACCATCTCAACCGGTATTGGTCCTTCAGCAGGATTACTTCCAGCATCTGTTATGAAAAAGTCAAATCCCATGTATTCTGCAGCAAGTGCGTAAGCTGCAGCAAGTTTTGGTCTATTTCTAGGTATAAGACGAGAATCGCCAACCCACCCTACAGTCCCTCCGGGCTCTACAACTACATATCCTACTGAAAGCGGTTCTATTCCGTATCTCTTAACAACAGGTGCTGCCAGCATTTGTGCTTCGCTTATCCAATAAGGATTGCGAGAGTTCAACATCGACATAAAATAAACACCATCCGCGTACTTTGTGAGTGTTCCTATGTTGCCGGGGAAAAGAACAACAGGTTTGGAAACATTTTCCTTTATCCTTTTTGTTATCTCATCCAATATTACGCCCTGTACGCCGGTACTTCCTCCAACGAGTATTAAGTCTGCGTCTGCCTCATCAGCATCCCTTGCTGTTTTTACAGCATTTTCAAGGCTATTGTAATCAAGAGGGTCTATGAGCGCAAAGAAAAGCGCACCCTTTTTTTCTATCTCTGTTTCTATATATTCCTTCACTTTCATTCTTTCACCCCCTGCCTATCCTAAATAACTTTTCAGCGATCGTTTTTAAATATAACACAATGAGAAAGATAGCGAAAACAGAAAAAAACTTAAAGAACCAGTAAGAAAACCTCCACGACCGCCGCAGCCTGAGAGAAACAGCAAGCCTGCGGCACCTTGAAAACATTTAGAAAGCAGAGAAAACAGAAAGAAACTTAAAAAACCAGTAAGAAAACCTAAATAGTAAGAAAACCTCCACGACCGCCGTGGCCTGAGAAAAACATAAGCCCACGGCACATAGAAAACATTTAGAAAACAGAGAAAACAGAAAGAAACTTAAGAAAACAGGAGGAATACATAAAAAGGGCCCGTGTGGTAACCTGGATAGCCGACAAGGCTTCGGACCTTGGGGTACGCGTTCAAATCGCGTCGGGCCCGATTTAAGTTTTTCTAAGATTTTTGATCAGCTTCTCAACGTCTTTTGCCATCTCAGCCCCTCTGGTCTCGCCGAAATTCCTTTTTAAGTACTCCTCTAAACATTCGAGCAAACATCTACGATATGGATTGTTTTTCCAGTGTTTATCTAAAAAAGTAGCAGCAAAAATAAACTGGACGGTCTCTTTTCCAATCATCTCGATTAGATTTTTGTTGTTCTCCTCTGCTATATTTGCTTTGCTTACCATTCTGTTTAGCATGTCATTGGCTATAGCGAGATCTATCAATCCTTTTGCTTCGTTGTCATTAAGTATTTCAAGTTTTTCTATCGATGTTTGTGGTTCTATATCAACTTCGGAGTAAGGGAGTGAGATAAAAGCGCGGTTCTTTTCAATTACTGCAAGAGAAAACATGGACATGATTTCGCTGCGAAAGGGCGTTGTCAGTGAGATCACAGCAGGAGAGGCGGGTATATCGGCAAGCCTAAGAGCACTTATGCTTATGAGTATAACCTCGACACCATTTCCCAGTAAAATTATTCCTTTTTGATCCTCTTCTATGATGTCCTCTTCTATAATGTCTGCTACTGTTAACGGGTTTTCATCAAACGAAGCCTCAAAGTAACAGTTTTTCAACAACCCTATGCAAAGAATACTTTTTATGCTTTCTTTTTTGTTATTAAAAATTTCATAAATATACCGCAGCCGGTCTGCATTGTTCTCTATTTCTTTTAGAGGCTCTGCTATCTTGTATATTATTTCTTCATTTTGAGGATCAAAGATAGTTCCTTTCAATTTTTTAGAAGCATGAATACTTTTTGAAGTCTCTACGCAAACTATTCTTTTTTCTTTATCCTCCACGTTATACTTTTTTATGCTGCAAACAACCATCTTATCCCTCAGCGCGATAGTATCAGCCATATGAGATTGCTTTGAATGTGTATGAAAATAAATAAAAAGGTTTTTATTTTTACTCTCTGCGTTCGATTTATTTTTAAAACTATCATATCTAATGCCCTTAGTATATATTATGTATATGTATACATAATATATATGAATACATAATGAGGTGAGCAAATGACTGAAATGAAGAATGAAGAAATAAACCTTGTTGATGAGGGATTTGAAGAGGTTTACGACAAGCCATCAGTGTCGTCGAACGGGATGGGCAGCGAGCCGAGCGGAGTTGGTGGTGATGCAACTCGACAACCAGGTGCGAGACCTGATTTTAGGGTTGTGCAGCCTGATAGGGATAGGAATGGAAACCTGATTTATGTAAACGTTGGTGGCATGTGGAAAAGCGTATCAAGAAACGGAAATGAATTCTATACCTTAAGAATAGGGCAGCTAAAGCTTCTCGTGTTCCCGAACAACAAGTGAGCATCGAGAGGGTGACTATGGCAAGGAAAATATATAAAGAACTTGAGGATTTGCCTGGTGTGGGGGAGGCTACAGCGGAAAAATTGAGGGCAGCAGGTTTTGATAACTTTTCTGCCATTGCAGCGGCAAGCCCTCACGACCTTTCTGAGCTTTCCGGAATGTCGGTGGAGTCGGCAAAAAAAGCTATAGAAGCAGCGAAAGAAGCAATAGATATAGGTGTTGAGACCGCAGATGCGGTATATGAGAGAAGAAAAGGCGTTGGAAAGATAACAACAGGTTCTTCTGCGCTAGATGAGCTTTTGGGCGGCGGTGTAGAAACACAGGCAATAACAGAAGCTTACGCTAGATTTAGTTCTGGAAAAAGTCAGCTCGCATTTCAACTTTCAGTAAATGTTCAAAAGCCTGAAGGAGCTGGCGGGCTCGGCGGAAGCGTTCTTTTTATTGACACAGAACATACATTTAGGCCAGAGAGAGTAGCGCAGATAGCAGAAGGTGCTGGATTGGATCCTGCGCAAGTGCTGAAGAACATATATATAGTCCGTGCTGAAAGCAGTGACCATCAAATGGTTATAATAGACAAAGCCGAGGAACTCATAAAAGAAAAAAACATTAAACTTATTATCATTGATTCGCTTACCTCTCATTTTAGGGCTGACTACACTGGTAGAGGAGCGCTTGGTGAAAGACAGCAGAAGCTTAACAAACATATGCATACCCTGCAGAGGCTTGCAGATACCTATAATCTTGCTGTTTATGTAACGAACCAGGTTATGGACGATCCAGGTATGCTATTCGGTGATCCAACTAAACCAATAGGTGGCCATGTGCTTGCGCACGCTTCGACATACAGACTATACCTAAGGAAGGGAAAGGATGATAAAAGAATAGCTCGTCTTGTCGATAGTCCAAATCTGCCAGAGGGCGAGTGCGTGTTTAGGGTAACGAAGAAGGGGATAACAGATTGATTTTTAAGCGCTTACGAACAGAAAATGTTTATGGAAGACAAGAAAGATATTAAAAAAATTACTGAAAAAACGATAGCGGAAGGAGGCGTGCTCGCGCTTCTGTATTTTGATATCCACGCAGCCACTAAAGAGGATGTTCAGAACCTCGGCGCGGGCTTTATCCAGCATATAATCTACACTCCCGGGGTTGTTTATGCTCTTGGTGAGATAGACGAACCAATCGCGGGTGGTGAAGGAAAAAACTATTCATCATCGATAGAATTAAAAGTTTTGACCAAGAATTTTTCAACACTTGCGAATATCTGCCTTACTCACTCTCCCTTTTCCATTGAGATTTTGAGACCAAACGATATAAGATTTAGTCTAAGCGAGGCACATGAACTCCTTGCTCTACTCTCTGCAACCACCGCAGATTACAAAAGACTTATATTAACAAAGTTGGCAAAGCCGGAAGAGATTGCAGAGCTACAGCGTCAGTTAGTCTTTAGGGCTGAGGCAGGCAAAAAACTCCTAGAGAAGAAGGGGTGAAAAATGAGAGAAAGGAAGTTTATAAAATCTGGCATCCCGGGCCTGGATAAAGTTCTTAATGGCGGCTTCTTAGAGAATTCTATCATAACCATAGGTGGACCAACAGGGGTTGGAAAAAGCACATTTGGTATGCAGTTTCTATATATTGGTGCATACCAGTTTGATGAGCCTGGAATGTACATCTCCATAGAAGAGAGCAGAGACTCTATGCTCTTTAATATGAGCGGATATGCGTGGGACATCGAGGGTATAGAGAAGAAGCAAAAACTTATTTTCTTAGACTATCCTGTGTATGAAGTAGACCAATTCATCCAGCAGTCCGGTGGTATAAAGGAGATAATAAATAAATCTGGAGTGAAGCGCGTTGTGATAGATTCGATAATGCCGATCGCGCTTTACTTTAAAGGGGAGGAAGAAAGAAAAAACGGCTTCCTTAAGTTCATTGATAATATAAGAAAATGGGAGACAACGACGTTGATAATATCAGAGGATACAACCGTATCCTCTCTGGACGCGCTCCCAAACACCACATACGGAATAGAAAGTTTTACGGACGGTTGGATAAATCTATCATATTACTTTGATCAAAAGAAAAACGAACGGCTACGCTTTATCGAAGTCATAAAAATGAAAGGCGCGCCTCATTCCATGAAGCGTTATTACTTTGAGATAGGAAAAGAAGGCGTCAAGGTTTTGACAAAATAACCGCCCATATGTCTTCCTTTTGATCCCATTCGTTTTCGTAGAGCATTATACGCTTTCCTTGTGAACGATATTTATCTATTTTTTCTTTCGATGGATTTCGGATAATTACGTCATGCACGAGAGCTGCATCTTCATCACCACTAACAATACCAACGAGCAGTCTTTTGTTCCATTCTTCAAGCGGCAGTTTAGTTGGAAGTTCTACCACTATGCGTGCATTTAGTTGCAGGAGGCGTCTTGCAGCGCTTTCATTACTGCACTCTACTTGGATGTGAATGAAATATGTAAGCTTATCATATATATCAAAATTTGCTAAGCTGCCGCCTTTAAGATCAAGATCAACTACATGTAGCAATCTATATTTTTTGCTTAACTCTCTTGCGATCTCAGGGGCACTGCCGAGCAGCCGCAAGGTTCCAGCATACTTCTCAAAGGCTTGCTTATCCTTTATATAAATAACAGGAACCTTCAGGATATTAGACATTCGGATGTTAGCCATTATGTTCCTCCAAAAAGCCTCTTAATTCTTCATATTTTATTATTTTCTCCTCACCATTCCTCATGTTCCTTATCTTATACATTCCTGTACTAACTTCCTGTTGACCAATGATTATCACAAATGGAATGCCTCTTGCGTTGGCATAATCAAGCTGTTTGCTAAGACTTCTTGAGTTGATGTCGGTTTCTGCAGGTATTCCAGCAGCCCTTATACTCTTAGCAAGTTCAAGAGCATTTCTATAAAATTCATCCTTTGCGTTTGCTATAAATGCCTTCGTTTCTGTTTTTCTCTTCTCTGATTTTTCGAGTGAGAGTGATATGAGGCGTTCTATACCGACAGATATCCCGGTTGCATAATCACCTCGTCCGTAGAGTGAGAGAAGTTTGTCGTATCTTCCACCTGCGATTACGGTGCCAATCTCATCACTTAATTTTATTTCGTACACTGGGCCAGTATAGTAGCCAAGACCTCTGACAAGTGAAAGGTCTATCTCAATGTCAAAATTGCAGAGCTCAAGGATCTCACGTAGTTCGCTCACTCCCTCCTTTGCCTCTTTTGCGTTCTTCTCGACTATCTCAAGCTTTTCATCGTTGTCTTTTCCAGTTGAAACTATATCGAGCAATTCTTTTCCACGCTGACCAAGAAGCTTTATAACTTCTGTCTCAACCGTATCCTTGCCAACTTTGTCTATCTTGTCAAGAAGACGGTATGTCTCTGCTTTTTTATCCTCAAATCCTATTTTCAGTGCCAATGCATCCAGTATCTTTCTGTTGTTAAGAAGTATTCGCGGCTTGGCAAACCCAAATTCTTCACATATCTCTTTCGCTATTGTCAGCAGCTCTGCCTCTGCTCTCATGCTCGGACTACCGATTATGTCTGCGTCGGCTTGCCAGAATTCACGGAATCTCCCTTTTTGCGGCTCCTCTCTTCGCCACACAGGACCAATCGCGTACCTCTTAAACGGTCTTGCTCTTTCAAGAGTCGCTGCGACTCGTGCAAGAGGAACAGTTAAATCAAATCTGAGCGCAAGCCTTTCATCCTTGAGCATGAATATCTGTTTATCTATTTCTTCTCCTGCTTTCGCACTGAGCGTTTCGAAGTATTCCAGTGCAGGTGTTTCCATTGGAGCGAAACCGTACTTTTTGTAGATAGTCGCTATTCTGTCTCTAACCTCCTCTCGGATTATACTCTCCTCTGGCATGAAATCTCTCATTCCTTTTGGTGTTAATTTCATAGACTCACCCAGCAATCACCAGTTAATAATTACGCTTCCGCGTAATTCTTAATAATCGTCCCAAACCTGGGCTAGCTTTTAATCTAACCTAAACCCTTTTTAATCCCCTGATGCCCTCAAAATCGCCAGGTCTTCGTGTGAAGAGGAATGCGTCATTTGCCATGCAAACTGCTGCAGTTACTATGCTCTCTTCAGGTGGGTCGATTGATCTCTCATCCATTTCTCTTTTTATTTTCGATGCTATTATAGCACTTTTTTTATCAAATGGCAGTACTGTAATGCTAGACGCAAAAGAGATTATTGCGTCTGTTTTTTTTATTGTGAAAAGAAGACGTGCGAGGGTAACTGAAGAGATGCATATTTCCTCAGTATTTGCATAGTAACTTAATTTTTCAACTATCTGCGGTTCTCCGCGTAAAAAATCGAGTGCTGTGTAATAGTCTAAAAGTATCTTTTCCACTATACACCTCTTTTAACTCTGAGAGCAGCTCTTTTGTCTATGTCATCATCTGAGATGGAACCAGCAAATGATATAATAGGACTACCGCTCTCTTTATGTTCATCAAGAAGATACCTGATCGCCTCGCTGAAAGACATCCCTTTTGATTTCTTTAATTTGTACAGTTCTGAATAAACTTCATCCATTATTGTTATAACTTTTACCATGGGATTCGATAAATGTATTTAATAAATGTATTTAAATTTTTCGAGGGGCACTTTTTGATAATGGTAAAAAAAGAATACAAACGCTATTCATTTTTCGAGGTAAAAGAAAACATTTTTAAAGAAAGCAAAAAGCAGATTTTTTACCTCCCACGGTAAAACCCGTTGGTAAGGCGACAGGTGAAAAATATGGAAGATTTGGTAAGGTCTGTTATGGGCGAATCAACCGCCCCGGTTAAGGAGGAGAGCGAGACGTTAAGTTCAGAGCAAATTAAGATAGTGACCGTCGGTGTTGGTGGCGCAGGAAACAACACCATCAACAGGTTGATAAAGTCTGGCGTTAAGGGTACAGAGCTTGTTGCGGTAAATACAGACAAGCAGCACTTGAATATAGTACATGAGAGAGCCAAGAAGATTCTTATAGGTAAGAGCGTAACAAAAGGGCTGGGTGCCGGTGGATACCCAGACATCGGAGCAAAATCTGCAGAGGTCGATAGACCGCTCATAGAAAAAGAGTTAGAGGGCGCGCACCTTGTGTTCATATGCGCAGGGATGGGCGGCGGAACAGGCGGCGGCGCAGCACCGATAGTAGCAAACATCGCAAAAGAGCAGGGCGCAATTGTCGTAGCAATGGTTACATACCCGTTCGCGCTTGAGCGCGCAAGAAAAAAGAGAGCAGATGAAGGTATAAAGGCACTTACAAAATACTGTGATTCTGTTATTATATTGGACAACAACAGGCTTGTTCAGCTTGTTCCAAACCTTCCGATGACAGAGGCATTCTCTGTTGCTGACGAGATACTCGCGAGAGCAATAAGCGGGCTTGTGTGGACTATTACTCAACCATCACTGATAAACATAGATTTTGCAGATGTGCGTGCGATCATGGAAGGTGGCGGCGTCGGCTTCATTGCAGTTGGCGAAGGCAAAGGAAACGATAAGGTTCGCGCTGCTGCAGAAGGAGTCATAAAGAACAGACTTCTGGACGTCGATTTTGAGGGTGCGAAGGGCGCACTTATTCATATATCTGGTGGGTCTGACCTTACACTTGGTGATGCGATAAAAGCAGGAGAGATTATAACAGAAAAAATGGACCCAGAAGCAAATGTTAAGTGGGGCGCAAGAATTATACAGAACTACGAAGGAAAGTTAGAGATTGTTGCGATAGTAACTGGCGTGAAGGGCGCGTCTGTTGCTGGAGCACCGTTCCACTCAGAAGAAACAACCGCTATGCCGCCATACAGCGAGGATCTTGAAGTTCTTGGCTGATTTTTCCTTTCTTTCCTTTTTTCTTTTATTTTATTCTTCCTCAAAATCAGATTCTTCATCTTCTTCATCCAGCTCTCTCATTTCTTGTTCCCACTCTTATTTCTATTCCAGTTTTATATAGTAAGCACCGAGCTGGTCTACTGCTCTAAAGACAAACCATCCATCGCTTTCAATAGTATTATTCTTTGATAGCCAAAAATCATTAAAGCCTGGGTATTCTGCTGCATCAGATGAGAGCGCGAATGTTGGAATCTTATCTATATGATATTGCGCAACAAACTGCTTCCCCTCATCGCTTTCGATGTCGATCTCTTTTTTTGTGGCAATGAATTTGAAAACGCTTATCATATCATTCGTGAAGCTGTCGACATCGTAGCACTCAGTGCAGGACTTATTTACGATTAGTTTTATCGTAACAAATCCTTTTAATTGACCGGACTTTAAATCATAGTATGGCGGATAGATATCTCTTAGAATAAGCGAATTGTCGTCTTCGAGTGTTCCGAACTGCGCTGACCACAGTGATAGCATACGAGGATCCCATTCTGTCTCCTTTTGTAGTATCACCACTGGAAGTTTTTCTATTTTATACCTGGATATCAGAGCTCTTGCCTTAGGGCTGGCGTGGTCAAGTCGTTCTATTTCTGTTGGTGCTATTCCTGGAGCCTCTCTATCCACAATCATAAGAACATAATCAGCAAAGTCACACGCAGTGCAGTTTGGCGCTGATATTACAATTGCACTTGCATTCGATTCTATGACCATGCCGCTCTGTGCTATCCATCTGTTCTCTTTAGTTTGCTTTTCCTGGTTGAGGCAACCATAATTGAATATGAGTGCCAGAAACAGCACTGCAAAGATAACTTTTGTTGTGCACTTAATCAAAACATTCATTTTATCACATTCGTTTCTTTTAGACAAATATTTTAACACTATCGTAAATTAATACTTCATGCATCCGAAATTGAGCAGAAACACTGTAGTCGCCAGTGTTGCAAGTTTTCTTGTTGATGTAAGCAGCGAGATGATATTTCCCCTCCTCCCATTTTTCTTGACTGTTACCCTTGGTTCGCCCGTGATAGTCGTAACTTTGATGGAAGGCCTTGGTGAATTTGCAGCAGCTATAACTGCTCTTTTTTTCGGTCTTTATTCAGACAAATTGGGAAAGCGAAAATCCATTGTTATATTCGGTTACTCTTTGTCAGCGCTGTTCAAAATGTTTCTTATTTATGCAACTATCTGGCCGCAAGTGGTTTTCTTTAGGGTAATAGAGCGTGTAGGAAAGGGAATAAGAGAAAGCCCAAGGGATGCGCTTATTGCGCTATCCGAGAAAAAGGAAAATTTGGAGGCTGCGTTCGGATTTAGAAAGTTGATGGATACTGCTGGTGCAATGCTAGGGCCTATCCTGTCAGCAGCATTGATTGCGCTATTTTTCAATAACACGCATGGCATCGACTCTTATAGATTTCTTTTTACGATTGCCTTCATGCCGGCAGTTCTTGGTGTTGTTGTGCTATTGCTGCTTAAGGAAAAAGAGGCGCGAGCAGTTCCTTTCGCAATCAATGTAACGCGGCTGTTGAAAAATGAAAGGGTAAAAAGACTTTCAACTGTGATGGCACTTTTCGCTCTTGGTCAGTTTAGCGTGCTTCTCCTACTTGCTTGGGGAGGGCGATTCTTCGATTTGGTATTCGTTCCGATTCTTTATCTTGCTTACCTTGCCTCCTTCGCGTCTTTCTCATTTTCCGCTCCTTATCTGCTTAAGATCATGAACGAGAGAAAAATTATAATGTTAGGAATTATCTTATTCGCAATAGGGATGCTTGTATTTGCGTACATCAGAGTGCCGATGCTCATCTTGGCCAACTTCATCGTGCTTGGAATTAGTATGGCTGTATTCGAAACCGTTCCACTTGCTTATCTAGTGAGAGGAACGGAGGAGGGCGGTTATGCAAGCACGGTCGGTTTCTACAGGGCGCTGCTTGGTATTGTTGCTCTACCAAGTAATTTTATAGCAGGAATGCTATGGGAAATAAGTATCCTTGGCGCGCCCGCACCATTTTTATTTTCCGCATTCGTAGCGCTTGCAGCGCTTTTGGCGTTCTATGTTGTGGTTAGGGACAATGTATAAATAGCTCAGAGAAACCCTTTTAAATATCAGTCTCCATCATAGAACAGATCGTAAAAGGTGAAGGTATGATAGGGCTTATTGGAATAAAGCTGAACGAGGGAACAGTTAAGATAAAAGAGGACGTTCCGCCAAAAGGAATAACAATCGACCTTAAGATAGATAAGATAACAAGGGCAAAGGAGCAGCTCGGCGTGGCTAATGTCGGCTTTACCTACACCGTTAGCTATGCTCCAAATACTGCCGTTCTTCAGCTTACCGGTGATGCGCTTATAACAGAGGCGCCCGAAGAGCTGGATAAGATAATAAAGATGTGGAAGGAAAAGCATAGGCTAGATGAAGAAACTGGTGCAACTATATTAAATGCAATAAACCCGTTCGTAAGTTATAACGCACTTTTTATTTTGAGGATATTTAATCTTCCGCCCCATATAGCGCCGCCACCAGTAGTTGTTAAAAAGAAATGAGGTGGGGTTTAATGCGAGAGTTAAGTAAGGCATTCGCTCTCTATACTGATAAACCATTCCTTTTTATGTGGGGCTCTGTCCTCTATGTTTTTTTTATCCTTTTATTTTTTCTTTCGGCGCTTGGGATTGTGATGCTTACGCTCATAATATCGTTCCTTGCCGATTATCCGTTGACATATGACTCCCCTGTTGTGATCGGGCTTGGTCTAATTCTTTTCATATATCTTGTGTATTTTACTGGTGGCATTACGGCAGCGATGGTCTTGGTATATAAAAATGCGATGCGAAGTGCGAAGACCAGCCTTCTCGATTTCTATAACTACCTTTTGAGCAAAGCCCCAGTTATGTTTGGAATAACCCTCATGCGCGAGGTGTTCACCGCTCTGGCTGTTGGAGGTGTGGGCGGTTTGCTCTACTACCTAGGCTGGTTTGAATACGAGTATGTGGATGTATTGTTTGCGGTTTATGCGTTAGGGGTCGTGTTTCTGATGCGCCTTATTGCTATGCCTGCAATAATAACTTGCGGTCTTGGAGAGAAAAGCACTTTCGAGGCTTTTAGGATGATTTATGTTCTCATAACGAAAAGACACATCTATTTTCTTATAACGTTTGCGCTCTTTTCGCTTGCATGGGTTCTAAATCTCATTCCAATAGTACAATTCATTTCTCTATTCTGCACCTTTCCAATAGCATATGCTGCGCTTATAGAAATGGTTCTGGAAACGAAGTAGGTGTTTGCATGGAAAGAGTATACGAGGTGCAACAAGCAAAAAAAGGTGAACTAAAAAAGATTCTTGAGGCAGACCCTTACGCGCAAGATAGCTTTGCGCGAATCGGTTATCGCATGCGTGACGGCGCTTCTCTCGGCGAGAGCAAGGATGTGATTTATGTTTATCTTTCAGCTCAGCCGGATTTCATTAAAAAAGCGGATGAAAGGTTGAAAGAAATCGCGCAGCCGCTTACAGGCGAAAAAGAGAAGAGGGTAATAGAAAAAATAAAGAGCGAGGAGGAATCTGCAGAGTCCGGACTTGGTTCAATCTTCGGGTGAGATTTTGAGCGAACCTTCAAACGAGTCCGAACAGAGAACCCCTATCTATAAAGGAATTGCCTCAAGAGGAATTCCATCTTCAGAATCCTTATACTTCCCACCATACTCAGATGTAAGAAAATTTCAAGATGAATCCGAAAGCCCAACCAAAAATCTTTGGAACCTTGATGAAGTGTTGAACTTTGTTTTTCCAAAAAAATATCAAGAACGGTATCACCAGATTGCTACTGATTTTATGACTTTGCTCACAGCCAGGGCTAATCTTGAAGGAAGAGACCTAGCAGCGTTCATATCAGAAAAGAATATTTCAAAAGCTACGTTCTATAACCGTGTTCTTCCGAGGCTTAGACGTGTTGGAATGATAAAGATAGAACGAGAAACAGTCGTTGCGCTCGAGAGTAAACGAAAATTTAGACCGATGCGCATAAGCTTGAGCAAAACATTCGGAAACTACTTAATGAAGATAAGCGATTCCTGGCTTGCCATCGTTGATGATGCAAGAAGTAGGAGAGAAGCGCAGCCATAATAGGAGTTTGTGCGGTATGGAGATAGTCTTTCTTGGGACTGGTGGTGGAAGGATAAACCTGATAAGACAAGTTCGGTGGACAGGAGGCTTCAGAATAAACTCGACCGCGGCAAACATTCATGTCGATCCCGGGCCTGGGGCGCTCCTGCGCAGCAATCAAATGAAAGAAAATCCGTTAAAGCTAGACGGAATAATAGTAACGCACGGGCATATAGACCATTGCAATGATGCGAATGTCATGATAGAGGCAATGAGTAATTATGCGCTTAAGAAGAAAGGGATACTCATAGGAAGCAGAGATGTTATCGAGGGCAGCGAGAGGTATATAACAAAATATCATCTTGGGCGCTGCGAAGAGGTTTATGCACCTAAGCTTGAAAATGATTTAGAAAGGAAAACATTCAAAACAAAAAAAGGAGAGTTTGAAATGGAATTCGTAAAAATAAAACATGACGAACCAACAGCCTTCGGTTTTAAATTAAAAATCGAGAACATAACAGTTGGTTATACTAGCGATACAGAATTCTTTGGTGCACTCCCAAAGCTCTTCAAAAATTGCGATTATCTTATTATAAACGTGCTAAAGCCAGAATTTGATGGCATACCAGACCATCTCGAGACCGCGCATGGAATAGAGATACTAAAAGAGGCAAAGCCAAAGACTGCTATCATAAGCCATTTTGGTCTTTCCATGCTAAGAGCAGGGCCTGAGAATCAGGCGAGAATAATAGAAAATGCGACTGGGATAAGAACCATAGCTGCAAGAGATGGACTGCGGATTAAGCCTGGGCTTTCTGGCTTTCTATAGGTTGCTCCTCTTCATGTTCGCCTTCATGTTCGTTTGCAACGACAGCGAAGCTCGATACCTTTTCATCTTCCTCAAGTCTTATTATTCGAACTCCCTGCGTGTTTCTTCCGATGACAGAAATGTCAGCCACGGGCACTCTTATGCTTTTTCCCTTTGAACAAATTACTATTATTTCGTCACTGTCGCTAACAGCGGCTACCCCAACTACCATTCCATTTCTTCCCTCTGTCTTTATATTTATCACACCATGTCCTCCTCTGCCCTGCAAACGATACTCACCTATATCTGTTCTTTTTCCATATCCATTTTCCGTTATTGTAAGTAGTGTTGGCTTTCTGCAAGCAGCAGCTCCGATGACCTCATCCCCTTCTCTTAACCTTATCCCTATTACACCTTGTGCTGTTCTTCCTATCTCACGTGCATCTGTTTCTTTGAACCTGATCGCCTGCCCAGTTTTTGTTGCTATAAGAATATCATCGTTTCCAGTCGTCTTTATGACATCTTTTAAAATATCTCCCTCTTTTAGCGTTATAGCGATTATCCCTCCTTTTCTCGGTTTGCTGAAATTATCTAATGATATCCTTTTCACAATTCCGTTTTTTGTGACCATTAAAAGGAATTCATTTGGACTGAATTGCGGTACGCTTATCCATGATGTTATGCTCTCATCTTTCAAGTCTAACAGGTTGACTATCATCCTGCCAGTGGCATACCTCCCACTTTCTGGGATCTGGTATACCTTGAGCCAGTGGACACGTCCTTTGTCAGTGAAGAACATGATATAATTATGGTTTTTTGTTGTTATGATGTCCCTTACAAAATCATCCTCATGTGTCTCTGCACCTATTACCCCTCTGCCGCCCCTTCGTTGCGCCCTGTATTCATTTAAGTCAACGCGCTTTACATACCCTTTATTTGTTATCACTACAACTACCTCTTTATTTGGCACAAGCGCCTCCGTTACAGTTTCTTCTTCTGCTTCCACGATTTTGGTTCTTCTCTCATCACCATATCTGCTCTTTAATTCTAGAAGCTCTTTTTTTATTATCTCAAGTATCCGTTTTACATCGCCCAAGACTTCTTTCAACCACTTTATCTTTTCCTGCAAGGCAGAGAACTCCTGCTCTATCTTCTCTCTCTCGAGTCCTGTTAATCTCTGTAGTTTCATGTCTAAGATAGCATTTGCCTGTTTTTCACTGAGAGAATAGGTCTTCATGAGCACAGCGCGTGCTTCATTCACGTCTCTCGACTTTTTGAGGAAGGCAACAATCGGGTCAATGTGCTCAAGTGCTACGCGCAACCCTTCAAGTATGTGCGCTCTTTCCTCTGCTTCTTTCAATTCAAATACACATCTTCTTCTTACTACCTCTTTTCTGAATTCTACAAACTCGTTTATCATTGAATAGAGATCGAGCAGTTTTGGCCTTTTCCCAACAAGTGCGAGGTTTATTATCCCATACGTGCTCTCAAGCGGGGTATGGGCGTGAAGTTGATTAAGAACAACATTTGGATCAACCCCTTTCTTTAATCCTATTGTAATTGCAAGACCTTTCTTATCGGAGTAATCATTTATTCCTGCAATTCCTTCTACCTTTTTTGCTTTAACTGCTTCTACTATTCCTTCTATGAGCGCTGTTTTTGTCATCTGATATGGTATTTCAGTTATTACTATCGCATTCTTCTCCTGGTCTATTTCAGTTTTTCCTCTTACTCTAATTGTTCCTTTTCCTGTCCTGTATGCCTGGTGTATCCCCGCTCTCCCGACTATTATCCCGCCTGTTGGAAAATCAGGGCCGCGTACAATGTTTAAAACAGTTTCTTGGTCCGCGCCATCTATAACTGCGATGATGGCATCTATAATCTCGCTGACATTGTGGGGCGGGATGCTCGTTGCCATTCCAACTGCTATTCCAGAGGAACCGTTGATCAAAAGATTCGGTATTTTTGATGGGAGCACGGTTGGTTCTTTTAAGGTTCCATCAAAATTTGGGACGAAGTCCACAGTATCCTTTTCTATTTCCTCAAGCATTTCCTCTGCTATTCTCGCCATGCGCACTTCGGTATAACGTTGCGCAGCGGGCGGGTCTCCATCAAGCGAACCCATGTTACCCTGGCCATCCACCAGCGGATATCTGAGAGAAAAGTCCTGCGCTAGGCGGACGAGCGCATCATATACCGCCGCATCTCCGTGAGGATGAAATTTTCCTAATATCTCACCGACGATTCTTGCGCTTTTTTTGAACGGCTTATTGTGATAGTTTCCAAGTTGGTACATTCCATAAAGAATCCTGCGATGAACCGGCTTTAGCCCGTCTCTGATGTCAGGCAATGCTCTTCCAACGATTACACTCATGGAATAATCTAAATACGACTCGCGCATATCTTCTTCGATTGTCCTAGGCATAATGGTCTCTGCCATTTGTTCACCTTTATATATCGAGATTCTTTACCTCTGCTGCATGCTTCTCTATGAATTCCCTTCTCGGCTCAACCTCGGCGCCCATTAGAACTGAGAAAAGTTCATCAGCCAGCATCGCATCCTTTATCGTTACTTGTTTGAGGGTCCGTCGAGCAGGGTCCATGGTCGTCTCCCATAGCTGTTCTGGGTTCATCTCACCAAGACCTTTATATCTTTGTATCTCAGCGCCCTCCCCACCCTCTCTCAATATCCTCTGAAGTTCGTCATCGCTGTACGCATACACAACTGTCTTTCCTCTCTTAATTCTATACAGCGGGGGCTGAGCGATGTAAAGGTGGCCTTTCTCGATTAGTGGTCGGAAATAGCGATAGAAAAGAGTAAGCAACAGCGTTCTTATGTGGCTTCCATCGACGTCAGCATCCGTCATTATTATGCATTTATGATAGCGGAGTTTACTTAGATCAAACTCTTCTTTAAAACCAGCGCCCAGCGCAAGTGCTATTGCTTTTATTTCCTCGTTTGCAAGCGCGCGATGGAGCGGTGCTTTCTCGATGTTCAGTATCTTTCCACGCAGTGGAAGAATTGCTTGATGCCTTCTATCCCTCGCTTGCTTTGAGCTCCCTCCAGCACTTTCGCCTTCAACAAGGAAAAGCTCTGCCTTCGCAGGATCCGACTCTGTGCAATCAGCCAACTTTCCTGGAAGAATACTTGATTCGAAAACACTCTTCCTTCTTATCAATTCCTTTGCCTTCTGAGCCGCCTCTCGTGCTTCCATTGAGCTTAGGACCTTTGTTATTATTGCTTTGGAGTCGTCGGGATGCTCTTCAAAATAGCGAGTGAGAGACTCGTAAACAAAACTATCGACCACACCTTTTATCTCGCTGTTTCCGAGCTTCGTTTTTGTCTGGCCTTCGAATTGCGGCTCCGGAATCCTGAGATTGAGCACAGCAGTAAGCCCCTCAAGAACGTCTTCCCCTTTTATCTTGCTCTCGCTCTTCGCGAGCCCTCTCGAACTCACATACTCATTAATTGCTCTAGTCAGCGCAGCTTTAAAACCAGATAGATGTGTTCCGCCTTCTATGGTGTGGATATTATTCACAAAAGAATACATCATTTCTGTATAGCTGTTTGTGTATTGGAGTGCGTATTCTATCTCTACACTGTCTTCTGTTTTTTTGTAATGGATTACTGAATGGAGTTTTGTCTTTGCTCTATTGAGATGCTCTACAAACTCTTTTATTCCTCCTTCGTAATAAAATGTTTCTGTAGTTCCGACTCTCTCATCAACAAAAACGATACGTAAGCCAGCGTTTAGATAAGCAAGCTCCATTAACCTTTCCTTTAAGTAGTCGAAGTCGAACTGTATCCCGCCAAATATTGTTGGGTCTGGTTTAAAACGTACCACGGTTCCGCGTTTGTTTGTTTCACCTACGACTCTGACATCAGAGGTCGGTTTTCCCCGCGCATACCCTTGGACGTGCACCTTTCCCCCTCTATGGACCTCGACCTCCATTCTTTCGCTGAGTGCATTGACAACTGAAATACCAACCCCGTGAAGCCCCCCGCTTATTCTGTACGCTTTTTTTTCAAACTTTCCGCCTGCGTGCAATATAGTGGTAACAACCTCAAGTGCCGACTTACCGCTCTCGTGCATCTCGACCGGTATCCCGCGGCCATCATCAGCAACAGACGCAGACCCATCCCTGTATATAGTTACCTCGATGTTTTTACAGTATCCTGCAAGCGCTTCATCGATGCTGTTATCAAGCACTTCAAAAAGTAGGTGGTGGAACCCCCTTTTGCCAGTATCTCCAATGTACATTGCAGGCCTTTTTCGCACTGCCTCTAAACCCTCCAGAATCTGAATTTCCTTTGCAGTATACTCCTCTTCCGGTTTCATAAGACAACCACTGATACTAGACACTAAAACCATATGTTTTCGAATAGGTTTTTACGTCGATAACTATGCCATTAATATATTATTTCAAAGCCTTTAAATTAGTATGTTTTTTCGCTGTTTTAAAGGATTTTAGCAGGTTTAATTCTATTTTCTGCAAAGCACTTTCAATCCCATTATTCCGTAACAGTTTTTATCTTAGTTCTCCATTTTTCGATTGCTTCCTTGAACACATCGCGCTGAACAAACAACCCGCATTCATACTCCATTGTCTTCATAAGCACAAACACTGCTTTATCCCCTACCGAGACGAAGCTAACTGGTGTTCCGAGCGCAAGCGTTTTTCCTAGTGAGTGCAAGTATGCTCTTAATCTAAAAAGAAGAGCAGCATGCACAGTTGGGCTCTTATCACCTTCCATATAGGAGGCAACAACGTTCTCGCTCTTTATTACAATACCTCCTTTTAAGTGACCGCTTTTTACCATCTCTTTAAGAAGCGCATCGATTGTTACTTTCTTTTTCTTCAGGATGTCTTTTTCGAAAACAACCCCTTCTGCAGCCTTTTCCTTTGCGTATCTTGTCAGCGCCCAGGTTCTCAACGAGGCTGGAATGCCCATCAAAAGGGCCGTTGTCACTTCATTTTTTTCGGTAAGAAGTGCATCTATAGTTGCCTTCCACTTTGGCCAATTTTCATCTGCCGCAGCCTTTCGCTCCTTCAAACTTTCAAGTGCGCTTTCGACCTTTCCAAGCGCTTCCTCAACAGCATCTATATTAGATGGTGTCATCTTTTTCTCAAACATTTCAATCCGTTTAGTTGATATCGCACTGGCAATGCCATATTCCGCGCTTACGTCAAACTCCTCACTACTGTACTCTTCTACGAGCTTCTTCAATTCCTCAAGCTTCTCCTTCAATCTACGTATGTTACCCATATAATCAAGTTTCTCTTCGCGTACAATAGCACCGTAATATCTTTCTATTGTTATTATCTTTGCGAGATTTTCAATTCCATCGTAAAGCAGCACAACACCTATTACAGAGAGCGCAAATCCCATGAACCCAACAGGTTCTATAAGTGCTTGGGCAACATCGAAAATAGTTATAATGTTGGCCGGTGCTGGGGGAGCGATGTAAGAGGATACATAAAAGCCGATTAATAGAAGAATAACCGCAAGCGGGAGGTCAAGTTTCCATCGTATACCTGTGCGACCAAATGCTTTCCGCACAGCATCAGCAAATCTTTTTCCACTGAGTTTGTGCTCTATGACTTTTATTATGAGCACAAAGAAAGTGTAAAGAAAAATAAGGAGTGCGAATAGAATGCCTAGAGCAATACCGGCTGCAAAATAAACATTATTTGTTATCCCAAGAAACAGGAGAAAAACAGAATTTATCGGCATTGCCATTGTGAAATCAAGGCGCCTAACTTTTACATTAGGGACTGCAAGCATCGGTAGGACAATGTCAGGTTCTTTGGTTGATTGAAAATAGTAATGTAGCACATAGCCCCTCTCAGTTACCCCTGATGGTGTCCACCTCACCTTCTCTCTCTTCTCTGTGGTTATCCTTTGATAAGATGAAATATCGCTCTGCGCAGTCGAAGGTGGTAGGGCATCCTCGACATCCGCTCCGATAAGCTTTTCTGAGGCGCTGCTGTCGGTGTTCCTTATCACAAGGAGAACGTTATATTTATACCCTATTGTTTCTTGGCTGTAGTTTCCAATTATTGCTGCTGCGGCGTTTAGGTCTGCAACTCCATAATTGCTCTGTTCGCACAGCGCGAACTCTTGATAGGACACAAGCGGGTTTGAATTCATATTAGCTATTTCATTTTTTATGTTCTCTATATTACTCAGAACAAGGTTCTTTTGCTCTTCTGGTGCGTGACGGAGTTCTACAATTAGGTTTCTCGTATTTGTTGTCATTTGGTCCACAGAAATTCCGCTCGTGGTGTATAAGAGTGCACTTCCCCCAATTACTTCAGGGTAGTACTCCGCTACCTCGCTGCACTTCCCAGAATTTGCTTTGCATAAGTAAGTGCATGATTCGACAGTCGGACATCTTACTCCTATAAGCCCCATGTTTCGTAAGCAGAGATTTTCATCCGCCTTCTTCTTCTGAGAAAAGCGGTTTAGTTTCTCGTCTGCAGTTAGAAGATCGATATCCGTGATGTCATAGAAGGAAGAATACACCGCATGCTGAATTCTTGATATTGTGACTATCCTTTGTATTTCTGTTTTCTTTTCTATCTTGATAGGGGAGAATGTATACACGGCGTAATCCCAAACACCATCCTCATCGATGTCATATATCTGCCTTTTTGTTATACTCTCTTTTTTTATTTCAGAATACCCCTCTTCAGCGATGCAGCCAAATAATAAGAGAAAAACAACCAAGATGGAAAGTAACACTAGTCTCATGGAGACAATTAGGAGGCGAGATTTAAAAGTTTTCTTCTACTTGCTTTTTTTCAAAATTGCCTTCGCTTCTTTAATCAGACGCTCCGCGCGTGCTCGAAGCTCCATCTCATACTCATCAGCGGATGGTGCATCCTTCCCGAATCTAACCCTAAATTCGTCAAGCCTCTTTAGCCTGTCGAGAACGAGTGCCATCTGGTCTGGTAAATTTTCTTCTATCTCTCTTTTATCTTTTTCATCATCTGCATTCTCCCATCCTTCTACGAGGTCCTCTAGATAGACAACCTCTCGAGAGAGTTCCCATATAAAATTTGCGATTCTGTCAACATCAGCACCAGACTCGTTCTGTTCAAGTTCTATATCAACTTGTTCATCTTCAATGGGCGGCTCCCTCTTTTCACGTCGTCTCACTACAATTTCTTCTTCTTCGTTGTTACTCATTCATCTCACCTCTTTAGCCACCTCACAATTAATTCTTCAAGCGGTTGACTGGTAGTTGCCGTAGCTTCAATCAAATCTGTTCCATGAGCGTTTATGCCATAGTAGACTTTAAGTTCTTTCGCGTCAGACGGCGAAGTGTCGTACAACCGCCTTGCCGAGTCTGCCGAATAGTGATCATCTGACCCGACAGCCATATAAATCTCATGGATGTAATTTTTCCCGGCTTCTGAGATGTCATAATCATGGTATGCCAATCCAGGAGAGATGAGAATTATTTTGGAGCTTTCACCGCTTGCTGCTAAATCAAGTGCAACCGACCCTCCTATACTCGCTCCAATAATGTAATATTTTTTTATTGTAGGTCTTAGGACTTTTAGCTCTTCTTTAAGAGCGATAACATCGTTTTTAATCGACCTGTAATCGCCAACTTGGAAATTAGTATAATATCCATGATTTGTGCTCTTACCGTGTCCGCGAAGGTCAAGCGCAACTATGTCCGCTGTTTGGAATTCGGCATGGAGGCGTGGGATTATCCCATCAAAACTTTTTCTATCTTTGCCCAATTCGTGAAGAAGGATGATGGCTGTATCTGGATGTCTGACACCATCGCTTTTGTTTGCATAATAAATCGTTCCATATATTACCCACTTGTCTTTTGTCGTAAATAAAATCTCTTTACTCTCTATACCATCTAGTCCGGTCTTTGCATCACCATGTTCCTCATTCGTTGTTTCGTTTGCTTTGATTGTAATCTCAACTGGTTTTTCTTCTGCGGAAACATTATAAGCGGTTTCGCCAGGACTGCTTTGTTTTTGGGTAGGTTGAGTTGTTGGAATACCAACACATCCAAAAACGAAAAGTAGTAGGATCAAAGTCACAGCGCACAAAAGAAAAGGACAGATAGCTTTCATATGTGAGATACCCTCACTAATCTTTATAAATTTTAAGATAGTTAAATGAGCGTGGTGACCATGTTGTCCAACTGGCTTGCTATTTTCAAAGAGGAGGTGAAGAAGGCACCCGAGGAGGAAAAGAAAAAGACTGGAACATTTCAAGAGTTTTTAAAAGATCCAGAAGTGGTCAAGTTCTCAAACGAATGGAATAAAAAGATAGAAAAAGCCACGGGATTAACCGGCAGAGCGCTTATAAACGAAATCCTATGGCTTGCTTACACTCATCAAGCATTGGAGAGCAATGAGGCTGTAATTAAAGCAACGCGCATTGTTTTAAGAGGTTTCGTCGGAGAAGAAAGAGCTGAAAATGTAGCGAAGCGCCTTAAAGCAGCGCCGGAAAAACTTATAAAGGAAGCAAAATCATTGGTAGAGTCAGCCATCAAAACGCTGAAAGGAGGGTAGGCTACTACTAGGTGAACGCATGAAAAGAGGAGACTTAGAGAGCGATGGTTTACTTTTTGTACTTCTTGTTATTGCAGGCTTGGTAGGCGCAGCAATCATCAGTAACGAATTCTCGGAAAACACCGCTGCTTATGTGGTGGACGTAGCAATTCAGAAGCTTAATGTACAATTCTATAAGGAAACTCTAGAAGGAAATTACAATATAAGAACATATAAGTGGGCACTAAGTGGTCTTGAACAGCCGTTAGATAAAATACCAAAAGATACCAATTTAACCGTTCCAAATTCTGCAGTGCTATTCAATGGGCGGTTTCCCATAAACCTTCGTGCGGTAGGAATTCGCGTATTTGAACGAACAGATAAAACTGTGCCATATAACGTTAAGGTAGCTGCCGTATTTCTTGGCAATTGTTCATCAATAGCTCCAGAATGGGGAGTTCACGACAGTAATTTCAACATGAGTTTTTATGATTACAAAAACCAGAAAAATAAACTTGAGCGTTGCTCCGTATACGATAGAGAATATAGTATAACAAGAGGTGGAGCAAGCTATACCATATTCTACATCCACTGCAGTGTTCTATGGCAAGATTAGTGTTGTTATGCCTTCTTTGCAAGTTGTATTCTTGGTGGAATTAGCGGTGCTGTTAATCCAAGAACTCTTGCAAGCAGCGTTCCATTCGCGCTTCCGCTGTAGTTTATTGCACTTAGGATGGTTGTCATATATTCTTCAGGCAGCCGCTTGTTCTTTTTCCATTCTGTTTCTATCTTCTTTGAGAGAGCCTCGTCCTCATTGGCGAGTAGTGTACCTTTTATCTGAAGTTTTCCGATTCCTTCATCGTAGTTGGCAGTGTATGTGTAGTCTATTTCAACTTCCTTGCTGCTTACTCTGACATCATCAACACCTATGTTTATGCTCAAGCCCTTTATCGGTTCGCGTTTACTTTTGCTGCCGGAAATTTCTCGTATTCTCTCTCCTACAATCATTTTCTTCCCTCCTTTAGCGCTTTTTTTTACGGTATATTAGAAATGAAACAATTATAAAAGGGAGCGTTTAATCTCAAATTGGTTATTATGGTTGAGAGTTTTTTGATGTTTGCAAAAAAAGTTCTTGATGCTGCTAAAAAAGGCGGGCTTAGCCAAAGCGATTTAAAGAAGCTCGCTCGCTTGCTTGCAAATGATCGCAAGCGCTACGCGATACTTGCTGTTGGGCTTGTATCTGCATTAAAGAGGGGCGCGACGCAAAATGACATAAAACGAGTGAGCGCACTTTTTGAAAAAGCAGCAGGTAGAATAGCAAACGAAAAAAAACCTTTCACGAAGGAGGAAGCTGAGGAATTAAAGAGGATATTTACAGATGCGGGGATTTCGATAAAAGCCTCGCGATGGGTCTCTAGGCATGTTGATGACCTACTGGCAAACGAGATACAAGCATTTATTTCAGGAAAAAAGCCAGAATTTGTTCCATCAAAAAAATTAGTTTCTTTGGAAAGGGAGAAAGAACTGCAGAAAGAGAGTGGAAGGGAGGAAAAAAGAGCAAGAGTTTAAGTTGGCAAGCTTCAGGGTGTGGCTTATGAAAATAAAGCTTACGCCGGAGCTGGCGTATGTGATAGGCCTTTGGCGGAAAAAACGCTCTTTTGAGGGTCTCGGCGTGCGCGGCAACGAAAAAATCATCGAAGTTTTCTCAAAAGAGGTCCTCTCCCAAGGCCTTACCACTCCAGAGAGGCTTCTTACAGACCAGAAACAGGTTTACTTCTATCACACTGCCTATCGAAAGTTTTTCAATGAGGTTGAAGAAGAGCAACTTGAACGCTTTAAATACTTAAACGAGTATGCGGCGAACTATCTCGCAGGACTTTTTGATGCTGTTGGAAATATAAGCGAAGACGGAGTTGTTGTCCTATCTCGTCTGACTAGGGAGGACGAATTACTTATGTGGCGCCTTGGATTTAAAACAAAAAGAAAAAAAGAGGTAGTCATAGTCGAACGGCCTACAATATTTCTTGCATTTATTAAAAACTATGTGAAAGTTTTCAAGGGTCACAGAGTGTTTGACTTAATAGATAAAACCAAGAAGAGCTAAAGCTCTCCAACTCGTCTCTTAAGTTTTCTTTTTAATCTCTTTCTCTTTTTCTTGACCCATTTCCAACGCATCCTGTTTTTCTTCTTCCATTTTCGCGGTTTCGCTCCCATAATCGCTCCCTCCGGTTTCAATATCTGAAAATGGAAGGACTCGAACTTGTTCGAGCAGATTTCCATTTTCGCGGTTTCGCTCCCATAACCATTACCCTCTATTCTTCTCTTTTCTTTCCTGTACCGATTCTTCTGTTATTAATATTCCATCTATTATTCCATAGGCATAATTCGCGCATCCAAAGGCAGTAAAATAATCGCCCTTCTCAAAAAAATGAGCGGCGTCTTCTAGATAATTTTTAGCCCACGAATACGCGTGCGCATGCTTTTTTGAGTAACCTAACTCTTCAAATTTTTTAATTATCTCTATCAATTTTTTAATATCTGTTTGGACTCTCTCTCTTTCGTTTTTCATTTTCTCATTATTTCCTGCGTTTCTTCTTTTTTCGGTTTAAAATAATCTTTAATCCTTCTGTGTACCTCTCTGGCCTTTTCGCTGTTATCCTGCGTTACATTACAAACGAATACATCCATGTTAACGAAGCCCCCTCTCTCTGGCCAGGTATGAATGGAAACGTGGGATTCCGCTAAAACAATAACACCAGTCACTCCTCCCTCATCTCCAAATTTGTGAAAAAAAGAGCCCACAACATTTAGGCCGCATTCGTCTACTATTTTTTTGCACACCCGACGTAATTCCTCCTTATTTTTTAATCCGTCGTTGTTCTCGCAGGAAAAAAACTCAGATATTATATGCAGTCCTCCCATTTGGGTTCTCACCTCTTTTTTACTTTTTGTTAGCAATTTGAATAATATAATCTTTTAAGATTATCGGTAATTTTTTATTGTTTTCTGGTAAAATTTACTTCATGCTTCATGCGGTTCTTATTTTTTTGGTTGCGTTGGCAATTTTTTATACTATATTGACGAGTAGCCTTTCTGGCTTGGCAAAATTCATTTTGACCTGCGTGGAGATGTTTGCCGTAAGTTTTATCATCTCAAAAAGATACGACCTTGACACAGAACTTGGTTTTGTACTTTTAAAAAGTAAGCGCGGGATAGCTGTCATAAACGAACTTGCAAAACACAAAAAGATATGGAGCTTCTTTTCTGATGTTGGCACAACGATCTCTTATGGAGTTATCGGAGCGTTCTTGATGAGGAAAAACACAAACGCAGCGTCCTTTGCGGTCGGGCTTTGTCTGCTTTTGCTCTTGTCCTTTTTCGTTGCGCCATTTGCCCTTCATTATCTATCTTCTGTAATGACCGGTTCTGGTTTTGAAAAAAAAGTGACGCTCTATTTTGGGGATGAGCGTACGTCTGCTTTGGTGCTCCTTCTTGCTCTTCTCCTCGGCGGTTTTTCTCTTGTTTTGCTTTTGGGTGTCGTGTATTATGGAGCGCATATCGCGATCCTTTTCTTTCAATTAATTTTTTTCGGCAATCAAGGAATGGCAGCGGCTCAGCCTGGTGGTACTCTGTTACTTCCCGGCGTGAATCTCCCTTTTCTTGAAGGTTTACTCGCGCTCGTTGTTATCTTGGTCGTGCATGAGGGTGCACACGCAGTCTTGGCGAGGATGGCAAACGTGCCGATAAATTCTTCAGGCATTGTTTTGTTAGGTATAATACCAGTCGGTGCCTTTGTTGAACCTGATGAGAAAGTGCTTTCCGAAATTACTCAAAAAGAGCAGACACGTGTTTATGTCGCGGGTTCGACTGCGAATTTTATAACCGCAATAATCTTCTTTGTTTTGTTCATAGCTGCTGCACTTTTATTGCGCGGACTTTCTTCAGATAGTTTGTTCTACAGTGCGCTTAATGCGATTTATTCTTTTCTTGGTCTAACATTTTCAATCAATTTTGTTGTTGCCACAGTGAATCTTCTTCCCCTCCCATTCTTTGACGGATACAGAATATTAGAATTGAACGTATCTGATAAAAGAGTTGTGAAGGCCTTTATGTACTTGACGCTCGCTGCGTTTATTTTTAATTTCCTTCCCTGGTTCTTCAGTGACTGAGGCTTTTTGATTGGTAATAAACCAATTAAAGAGTCTGTTTTCTTTGTTTTGTCCTTTTCTCTTCTTTTTTCTCCATACTTTTTTCTGCTTCCCCGCATTTTTAGAGCGAACACTTCCTTATGTATACCCATCTTTTTCTCGCTTTTTTGTTTTTTTACCTTTTCACCAGTTTTTTCCCGTGAATTGCTTTCGTGAGTCCAGGATTTGCCTTGTCGGCATACATCTCCTTTGCGTACAATTCCAATCACGTCTCTCTCACTTCTATTTCTTTTCCTTGTAGCATCTGTTACGAAAGGTTTGTCGTAAACGACCTTATGAAATAGTTTGTTTGTCCCTTGTGGGATCTCGTTCACGGCTACTCTTTCGTCACACGTTATTTTCTTTTCGTAATCCTTTTGCTTCAACCTTATCCTTACTGTTTGTCTTTCTTTTAACGAAACTTTCAAATCTGGTTTTAGTGTTTTTGGTGGCATCTGCGGCGTTCTTGTTTTTTCTTTATTTTGCTCTCCCTCGTTCTCTTCAGATGGAAGACCGTAAAGTTTGCCGTAAAGCCTTCTCTCAACTGGATTAAAGAGTAGCCGCATTAGTATGGTCTCTATTAGTATGGTCTCTTTTTGTTTTTCAGAGGTTTCTTTTTGTCTGGTTTTTTTGTTGGCGTTTCTGACCACCTGTTCGCTCGGCCCAATTACTTGCTGGGATGGATGAAAAGATTTGTTTTGTTCTCTATTCGCGAATGTTATTATTTCTTCTTCGTCTTCCATCTTCTTCTTAATAGCGATTGGGATTGCGTTCGCAAGATTCTCTTGGTAGAGTTGATTTGCGTAATAAAACAAATCTACCGCTTTCATTTCATTTGGATGGAACACGGTAAAAAGAGTCAGCGGTGCAATCTCTTCACGTTCTATTGTGTGCGTTCCATACCGCACGGCGTACTCGCTTTCAATTTTTTCACTCCTATTATTTTCTATTAATTTTATCTCTCCTAGATCTAAATTCACTGCGTAGTTCTCTCTTGCGATATCAAACTTTGCAGCTAATTTTGCAGCTTCTATCTCATCCTTGGTTGCTACCCCGCCGCAACCCTGTAACGCCGTCCTACCGTATATTACATCTCTTGTTGTAGGCAACTCATTGCGTATGCCAAAATCTTCAGTCAGCATGATTTCATTTTCTTTTCTATTCGCCCTTTTTGTGTCTCCGTTCTCCCACCACGACCTTCCGTTGCTTTTTCCTATTTCAAATTCGCCATTTCTATTTCTTATCTGGATCCAATCAGACATTGTGAAACCGTCGCTGAGGGTGATATGTGTTATCCATGTGAATTCTGAAAGGTCTATCTGGTTTATAGGATCAAACCCGCCCCGTTTGACTATGCAGTCGCCTCCATGCTGTCTTATAACCATTTCTATTGCTTGATTTCTTCGTGCGCCTTCTGGCACAAGCCCAGAAAGTTTTCTCTCCTCCCCAAATCTATTTCTGAGCCTAATAGTAAATTCCATCAGAGGCGCACCACCATCGAAATGTGGTCTGCTTACCTGTTTCGTTTTTTGCGCATCAAAGTTTCTAAATTGTAAAGGCACCACGGTTCTAAAATCAGGCATGCGCTATCATACTTTGCTTAATTTTAAATAGTTTTAGATGATCGGTCTCGCACTAAGCTTTTTTGGTAGTGAGAGTTTCTCAAATGGCTTTCCAGCAGTCTCCCTCTCTATAATCTTTATGAGCTCTTCAGGTGTAACTTCAATTTTTTTATCGTCGGCTCTTACCGTTACAGAAAGTTTTCCGGTTTTTGTTTCCTTTTCGCCTATGACAGCGATGTAAGGAATCCAATCCTTCTGTGCTTCTCTTATTTTCTTTCCCAAGGTGTCGTTTCTATCGTCTATATCAACACGCACGCAGTGGGCGTCCATCTTTTGCATGATTTTCTTTGAGTACTCGAGTTGGCCTTCGCTTACTGGTATAATCCTAATCTGCGTCGGAGAGAGCCATACGGGAAGCATTGCCTTCTTACCGCTGGCCATCTTCATCGCTTCATTTTCAAGTAGAGCGTATATAACGCGCTCGATGCTACCGCTTAAAGAGGCGTGAAGAATAAGCGGTTTTTTCTTCTGCCCGTCTTTGTCAACGTAATTTATATCATAAGTCTCTGCGTTTTCCACATCAATCTGGACGGTGGTAAGAGCGCTCGCCTTTGCCATCGAGTCTACGAAGTTAAACTCAAATTTAGTTATGAAATAGGCATACCGTTCTTTGAACATCTCGACTAATATAGGCCTTCCAAATTTCCTAACCATTCTTATATACCACTCTTTGTTTTCGTTAAAAAAATCCTCCTGTATCCTAAAGCCGACCTCAGCGTCGAGTCCGAGTCCTTTTATCCATTCCAGCCCTACTTCAAACTGCTTTTCAAACTCTTCCTTTGCCTGGTCCATATCAGCAGCGAGTGTATGCATATCCGGCATGGTAAAGGCACGCAAGCGCTTCAGGCCAGCCAATTCTCCACTTTGTTCTCGTCTAAATGAATAGCGCGTAAGTTCATACATCTTGAGCGGAAGTTGCTTGTAAGAGATAACCATATCATGAGCTATGAGAAACTGACCGAAGCATGCAGCAAATCGCAGAAAGAGTTTTTTTTCTTCGCTTAATACGATGTATTGTCTTGCAGGAAATCTGTTAAGATATTTTTTGAGTGCTGGGTGCTCGAAATCGTACATTATAGGTGTCTCGACTTCAAGAGCACCACATTCATTAACACAGATATCTGTTATTCTTTTTTCAAGGAGTTTTTTTATGAGCTTTCCTTTTGGGAGGTATCTAAAATTACCTGGATCGCTTCCAGGTTCAAAGTCGATTAGACTATGCTCTTTCATTATCTTTATGTGCGGCGGCTCATGCTCATAGGCGCGCACCTTTTTTGTCTCGTATGCTGCGAATTTTCTTAGGTTTTCATATTTCGTGAAATCAAACTTCTCTATTTCATGCAGCTTTCCATCTAGATCCATGATGTAGAATCTACTTTTTAGGACAGCCTCTTTTTTCAGACTCTCTGAAACCTCTTCCTTCTTTTCAACAGCGCGTCTTGCGCCAAATTCACGCGAAAGTTCGCTAAGTGGATGGCCTTTGCATTTTAGAGTATAACCTTTATACCATCCAAATGGTGAATGACTTGCGTCATATCCTCGTTTTTTAAGTTCTTCCTCTGCCTTCGCAACAACCGCTTTTGCTACTCTGGGCGCAGAAGGCTTTGATGTAAGATGAACTAATGGATATAGGAGTATTCTATTTGTTTTTACCTGGTCTGCAACTGCGGCAGCTTCATCTGCGAGCGCAAGCGCGCTTCCGTTGATATCCTCATCGCCAGCCTCGACTGCTGTAAAAACAACCAACACTTCCTCATAGCGCTTCTTTCCCTTCTCTTTTATTTCTTCTGCATCAGAGATTGCTTTTTTAAGTGCCTCTACCTCTATAAAATCTGCGTGAACGGTGAGAATTCTCATTCAATCAACTCCTTTATTCATTCTCGTTCGCTTTGTATATCATACTCTTTTATATATATGCACAACAGCGGTTGCACCAGAGCCGCCAACATTCTGGCTGAGGCCTATCTCAGCGCCGCTCACTTGCCTTCCCTCTGCCTCACCGCGAAGCTGCCATGATATCTCAACAGCTTGTTTCACACCGGTAGCGCCGACAGGGTGGCCAGCTGCCTTTAGTCCGCCGCTTGTGTTTATAACAACATCGCCGCCGAAAGTGGTCCTTCCTTCAAGCGACGCTCTTCCGCCTTCGCCTTTTTTGAAAAAGCCAAGGTCTTCGATTGCCATTATCTCGGCTATTGTAAAGCAGTCGTGGACCTCCGCGACGTCCACATCAGTTGGTTTTATTCTGGCCATTCTGTACGCTTTTTCAGCCGCTATCCTCGTTGCTGCTATTTCAGTTATGCTTTTTCTATTGTTGAGCGCTATTGTGTCGCTTGCGTGCGCGCTTCCTATTATTTCAATTGGTTTTTTCGTGTAACTTTCAGCTATTTCCAGCGGAGCAAGAACAACCCCTGCTGCTCCATCTGTTATTGGAGAGCAATCAAATACGTGAAGCGGATCGGCTACAATCTTTGAGTTGAGCACAGTTTCTATCGTTATTTCGTCTTGATATTGAGCGTATGGATTTTTCGCTCCATGTTTGTGATTTTTTACCGCCACAGAAGCCAGCATATCAGATGTTGTTCCATACTCTATCATATGTCTTCTTGCCATAAGCGCGTATAAACCTGGAAATGTAGCCCCCATGAAAAGCTCCCACTCTTGGTCCCCTGCGCCACCGAGTGCGTCGCTTACCTCAGCGGTTCCTAGGTCAGTCATTTTTTCTACGCCGCCCACGACTACTATATCATGCATTCCGGATGCGACTGCGAGAAATCCCTGACGAAGTGCAAGAGCACCAGAAGCGCATGCACCTTCGACACGAGTTATTGGTATCGGGTTAAGACCCATGTAGTCCGCAAGCAGAGCACCGATATGCTCTTGCCCTATCAGCGTTCCAGAAGCCATAGTTCCTACATATCCAGCGTCCACCTTTTCTCCAACTATTCCCGCATCTGTGAGTGCCTTTATTCCTGCCTCTACGACCAGATCGCGAAAGCCTTTTTCCCAGTGTTCCCCAAATTTTGTCATTCCTGCTCCTATTATTGCGACTCTTCTCATGAAAATTACCCGAGCTTGAAATTGCTTGGATGTGCTTAAAAACATAGCGATTTTGCCGAATGATTACGACAAACAACGACTTTTTTTCTGGAGACGAATGATTTTTAAATACCTTCGCAGATGTTACTCTGTGATATCATGAATATAGGAAAAGCGTTCGGATTGGCAAAACTGCCCGTCTTGGTTATTATTGGGCTTGGACTGTTGGCGTCGTTGATAAGCGTGGTTCCAATTTTGAATATGCTTATGTGCATTCTCGGAGTTCCACTGCTTATCGCTGACATCATTTTGTATGCCTATATCGGCTACCTCATTGCGAAGGGAGGCCTTGAGATAATCGACAGCGCAGTAATGGGCGCGCTTACCGCTCTTGTCTCTGGAATTATCGGCATGATAATCTCGCTTGCTGCAACCATGCTTGGCATTGGGGTGAACGTGGCAACAGGCGGTGACCTTACAGGAGGCGCCATTAGCGCAGGATTGGGGGTTGTCGCGTCAATAATCGGCATCGTTGTGGGGATGGTGATCGGTGCGGCAATCGCAGTGGTCGGCCACCTTATCGCGGGCGCGATGAAGAAGTAAATTTCTTCTTTTTTCATTCTTTCATTTTCTCTGGGTTTATTACGAAAGTCTTTCCAGCTCTTTTGTTAGATCGACATCCAGCTTCTTCTCCACAAGCGGCATGTCCTTCACCTGTGGAAGCTGGTCCTCGTAAGTAGGTCTTTCTTCCTTGTAGAATAAGCCAATAGGTACTTTTTTGTAATCAGTTGCACAATCCTCTTCCGCCTTCTCACGTGCGGCTTTCTTGTCTTTCGGGTTGTGCCCAGTTTCCTCGAGCTTGTATATCCGTTCCCTGAACCACTCATACGTATTCAGTTTGTTAAATGTTACGCACGGCTGGAAAACATCAACAAGAGCAAAGCCCTTATGTGTTATAGCCCCTTTTATTAGCTCTTTAAGATGTTGTGGTTCTCCTGAAAATCCTCTTGCAACATAGGTCGCGCCGCAGTCTATCGCAGCAAGGATGGGATTGAAAGGGATTTCTATTACGCCCCACGGTGTTGTCTTCGTTTTCATGCCTTGGAGCGAAGTTGAGGATGCTTGCCCTGTTGTTAAGCCATAGATTTGGTTGTCATGAACAATATATGTTATATCATGATTTCTCCTCATGACATGGAGGAAGTGTTGTATTCCTTCTTGGTACCCATCTCCGTCGCCTCCCTCTGCGATCACAGTTAATCTCGGATTTACCATCTTTATGGCAGAGGCTACAGGGACCGGCCTCCCATGGAGTCCCTCAAACCCATAGGTATTCAAATAATGCGGAACCTTTCCACTGCATCCTATCCCGCTTACTATTACAACCTCGTGCGGAAGTCTGCCAAGCTCTGCTAGCGCACCTTTCAGCGCCGTAAGAAGCGCATAATTACCGCAGCCGGGGCACCATTGCGGCCTTTCCTTTGTATTAAAATCATTTATCGTTACCGTCATCGCGATCATCTCTTACAAACCATATCTTTGTGTATTGTAGTATTCAAGGTCTTCCTTGTCAAGCAATCTTACTACTTTTTTTCCTCTGAAGCCAGAGTCAATCAATTTATTCACCTCCTCAATAATTTCCTCTGCATAAATCGGCCTTCCTGTGTATTTCAATATCGTAAAATTAGGTTTCCATTTGCAATATTCAGCAAGCAGGCCGCCAAACTGCGCAGTTGAATTATTTTCTATAAGAATAGTTTTATTCGCTTTTTTAAACATTCTTCTTACAACTTTACTCTCAATGGGGAAAATATATGAGAAATGGATAAGATTTACCTCTTTACCACTCTCCCTCAAACGTTGAATCGCAGCAAGCGCAGGCATCTTCATAGAACCCCATGCAACAATCGTAGCATCCGCGCTCTCTTTTCCATAGGTTTTTGGGGGAGGGATATCTCTGAGAATATGTTTTAGCTTCTTTGCTCTTTTATCTACCTGTGCTTTTCTCTCGGAAAATAGTTCGGTACTGAAGCCAATTTCGTTATGCTCATATGAGCTTGCGACGTGCATACCGTTTGGTGTCCCAGGTAGCGGTCTCGGTGAAACACCATCTCCAGTTATAGCGTATCTTTTGTATCTACCTTCAGGTGGCAATCTCGGGATATTTTTCACTATCTTACCGCGCTCTATCTGTATTTCTTTAAAACCCTCAGTAGTAAAAATACTCTCGGAAAGGAATTTGTCTGTCAGAAGGATTACAGGAAGTTGGTATTTCTCTGCCAGATTAAACGCTTCTCCGGCTAGCTCAAATGCCTCATTTACGTCTCCTGGCGCAAGAAGAATGCGCAAGAAATCTCCTTGGCCGGAATGAAGCGCAAAACGCAGATCTGCCTGCTCTGTCCAGGTGGGCATTCCAGTGCTTGGTCCTATTCGTTGTGCTAAAAAAATTACGAGCGGGGTTTCAGACATTCCTGCTAGACCTACAGTCTCTGTTTTCAGCGCGAAACCACCACCGGATGTTCCTGTTGCTGCGCGAACACCAGCAAAAGATGCGCCAACAGCTTCATTAACAGCCGATATCTCATCCTCTGTTTGTTTTACGATTATTCCAAACTCTCTTTCTTTCTCGCAGAGATAATGGAGAATGCTACTTGCAGGTGTCATGGGATAGGCCGCATAAAATTTCATTCCGGACGAGACTGCACCGAGCGCTATCGCTTCGTTTCCTGTGAGGAAAATCTTTTTCTTTTTACTAAGCGGTTTTACGCTTTTATTTGCACGCACTGTTGAACGTATGTATTCATATCCTGCACGCGCAACTGCGATGTTTTGTTTTACAACCGCTTCGCCCTTTCGTTCAAACTCATCTTTTAGAACTGCTTCGAACACTTCAAGCGGATAATCAATGGCCGCAAGCGCAGCTCCTATCTGGAGCGCATTTGCCATGAGCACATTTGCTCCTATTTTTGCGAGCAGTTCTGCTATAGGCAGCGCTGTTAACGTTATTCCGTCTTTTATTTTGAACTGGCTTACATCTATCGCTTTGTCATATATTATAATTCCATTATCCCTTACCGCATCCTTGTGATAAAATATCGCATCCTTATTCAGCGCGAGAAGGACATCGCATTTTGTCTCTGGAGATAGCGCGCTATCGTCGCTTATTATTACTTGATAGACATTGTGCCCACCGCGAATTAAAGATGGATACTCCGGATAGGCTAAAACATTATACCCTCCTCGCGTAAAACATCTCCCGAGCATTCTGCCTGTTACCATCACGCCAGCGCCTGCTTGAGCGCCTATTCTAAACGTTAATTTCATAAAACCAACCGCTCTACTTCCTAAAGAATTGTTTTAAAAACTATCGATAGTTCGTTCGTCAAAAAGCGAATCCATAACACCTTTTTTATCTCAGGGTTTTGGGAACCTTTTGCCCGAACCGCAGGGAACCTACGGTTCCCCTCAGTTTGAGGCTCCTCCTGATCCCCTCCCTTAGAGAATCCCTATGAGGAACCTGAGTTCTCCTTAGGGTTTTGGGAACCTTTTGCCCTAAGAAAACATTAAGCCAAAAGGTTCACCCAAAGCTGACAGCACTCTGGCGCTCAGCGTTACCAGGTTGGCTCACTTCCCCATTGGAAATGTAAATGTTATTTCATTAACATTTTTAAATAATAGAACAGATGTGCAGGGGAAGCGATTTGAACGCTTGCAGGCACCTAGCCCGACTCCAAACTTCATTGGAAATCGTTAAGCCATACGGCCCTCAACCGTACCCGTTTTTCCGGGGCTCTTTGATACGCCTGTCCAGGCTCCGGCACCCCTGCGTAAGCAGTTATTGCAGGTTAATAACATTACACATGAACGAATCATCGCTCACTACAGTCGCGCTCATAAAAACGGTTCAATCCTTTGCCTTCAATCCTTTCTTAAGTTCTTCAATTTCGGTAAGAGCTTCTTCGCAACCTCTAAGAATCACTTCAGCTGGCTCCATCTGATAAAAACTCTCTACAAAGAAGTTGTACTCGCCAGTATCCTTTATTCCGTAACTTACAAGGCCGGCCTGAAATTTTGCATGTCTTGTTCCCCTCCCGAGCACTGTTTTTCCCTCTAGTTTTATTCTCTGTTTTTCGTTAAGCGTGATTATCGGGATATTATCCTTCGCTATTCTTATATCAGCATCCGTGCACTTGAGATCTTTGCTGTAAGCAACGCCAGGTCCTTCGAATTCTAAATAAAACGATATCTCAGTATTTTTAGGAAGCTTTTCTGGTGTAACTACAGGCATGAGGCCGATACGATGCGCTATATATTCATCCCAAAACGCGCTTGTATTTTCATACACAATTATCTTGTCAATCGCAAGAACTGGCACGCGCGCCATTGCGTAACGCCGTATCAAATTCGCAAAATATGGCGAGATATCCTTAACGCTGAACTCTATTCTGTTTTCATGCTTTTTTATAAGGGAAATATTCATCTAAACCCTCCTTCCTCTTCTTCCACCCTTTCTTTTCATGGAATCGGTTGGAAGTGGAGTAACATCCTCTATCTTTAATATTCTAAGACCGTTTCTCGCGACGGTTCTAACAACTGCCTGCGCGCCTTGACCGGGTGTTTTCGAGCCAACCCCGCCAGGGGCTCTTATTCTGACATTCACATAGCTTATTCCTTTATCCTTCAAAGAATTGACAACTTTTAGGGCTGCTTGCATGGCAGCATACGGTCTTCCTTCTTCGCGATGCGCCTTTACCATCATTCCACCGCTCGCCCACGCAAGTGTTTCTGCGCCAGATAGGTCAGTTGCTGTTATTATCGTATCGTTTTTCGAGGAGTAAACATTTATTACTGCCATCTTCTTTTTCTTTTCAATCATTTTTTCCGGGGGTCTTTCTCTTTCCGTGTTTTCTACAGGTTTGTTTTCAGCCACTTACATCACCCTCTGCAGTTTGCTCTTTTTTCTCTTCTCTTTCAGAGATCATGCCTGCGCTCAGGTCTATGGGCTTAGCATATCTTATGGTATCCTCAACATCAACAGGTACGATATATCCAGGAATGTTTATTCTTCTGCTTCCAACAGCTATAAATCCATGCGTTATCAACTGCCTTGATTGAATTATTGTACGTGCAAGTCCTTTCCTGTACACCATCGTCTGTAGTCTTCTTTCGAGAACATCTCTAACTGATAACGAGAGAACGTCATCGAGGGAACCGCCTTTTTTCATTATTCCAAGTCTTGTGAGTTTTGCCAGTATCTTTCTTGCGTCTGCTTCTCTTTCCTCCTCACTGAGAGATAAAAGCCTTCGCGCTTCCCTTCTGAACTTTCTCAGTTCGTCTGCGGCCTTCCATACCTCGCTGGAGTTCTTTAATCCATACTCCTTTCTGAGTTCTTTATCCTCTCTTATTCTGTCTTCGTCCCAAAGCCTTTTAGGTCTAGAATATTTATTCCTTATTTTTCGCGGGTCCCCCATTCGCTCACCTGCTCATACTCTCTATTTCTTCTCAGCACCTTTCTTACCTTCCTCTTCTTTTGCCTTCTGCTGTTGCGCTAGGATAGCTTTTCTCAGTACACCGACAGCCATTCCCTTTCTACCAGTGTTTCTTGTTCTCTGTCCTCTCACTTTTTGACCGTACGCATGTCTATATCCTCTCCACGTATATGCTTTCTTTTCTCTATCTATATCTTGGTTTGTTGCAAACAGCAAGTCATTCATTATCACATGAATGTTATCATTTGTAAGATAATCTTTTCTCCTGTTAAAAAGATAGGACGGGATGTCATGTTTATGAAGATTCGTGAGTATCTCGTCTATGTTTTCTATCTGTTCATCAGTGAGCTCTCCAACCTTTGTGGTTGGCGGTATTCCAAGTTTTGATTCTATCGTGCGTGCTGCAGCCACGCTCATGGTATGGCCTATACCTTTTATGTGTATTAGCGCTTGGTTCAGTTTGAGATGCCCCTTTAAGTCTTTTCCAGCTATTCTAACTATTCCTCGACCGCTCTCTTTTGTTGCGGGCGCTTCCTTTTTGGCCTCTACTTTTTCTTCCTTGGGTTTCTTCTTTTTAGGTGGTGTTTTTCCTGTAGCCATCGCTTCACCTCTATATTCGTGTTACCTCTTCTACTTCTATCTCGCTGACATGCGGGATGCGTTTTACTTTCTCTTCAAGTTCGCTCATCCCGCCAGCAGCATCATTCAGAAGTAAAATAACCTTTAAGACTTTTATTCCAAACGCAACTTCCTCCTCCCATGCCTTATTGATCTTTGCAAGCCTCTCAATAGATGATTTTACTGCTTCTATTTTCTTTGGATCATCCACATAAATCTTAAGTTGAGCAGCAACATTATACTCCATATCCACACCTCTCAAGATTTCATTATCACCTTCACGGACCCGTAAATCCACACTCGCATTCATATTTTACTCTGTTTTCCCTGCAAAAATTACATCTTATTATTTTTCTGTCGCATTTTGGACAAGGAAATTCTACGAATTTCTTTGCGTTCCTGCCGCAACTTATACACCTTTTCAATTTATCACCTTTGATGTTATTATTGCCTTGTTTCTCTCCCTTCGTTTTTTGATACTTAAATCGAGTTTTTCAGTTTTTCACCTTCGCTAGCCTGCTCAGAGAGCAGAAAGGCGTTTTGTGTGTCTACTATTTACTAAGGATTACGTATTTAAACCTTAACGAAATGGTGTAAGAGTTTTAAAATCCCCCGGGCACGACGAAAATGAGTGCTTTTATTTTGTGAAAATGCCTTTCAGTTTTTTATCGTAATAAAATTTTTCAACTTGCTCGTCGTGCGAATTTTCCACTTTTGCAAAAAAAGATGGCAGAATGTGGATTTGACGTCAGTGAGCCGAAATTTTCATCTCGTTGATTGAAATTCTACGTCGTAGGGAATTCTTAGACTGTTACGAAATGGTATTAGGGCTTGCCAGGATTGCTAGGCACACTTTGGGAACAGGAAAATAAACGTTATCAACCATGCTGCGAGGAAGACTCCGAGAGTCGCTAGGGCATATACAAGTCGAATCTTCCGCCTTTCGTCCTCTTCTTCCTCTGTTCTGCTTGGTACGATATCATGCTCCTCTTTCTTTAGTCTATAGATGACAACCGCAGCGAATAGCCCTAAAAGCAGTATAACCGCAGTCCATATTGGGTCTACTGTAACACACGCAGCGCTATCAGCTCGAACATAAGTACATTTTGCAAGTATGAGTATAAGCAGTAGCCATACAATGAAGAAAATAGTCCCAACCATTAAAGCGCGCATGAATGGCGTTTTATACTTCTCCCATTCGCTTACCTTTCTTCTTTCTGTCCTTATTGTTGCAGCGCTTATTCTCTTGAACTCCTCTATTCTCGCTTTTCTTCTAAATACTACGCTGCTTGTGCCAAGCCCGAGCAGAAGTATTACAAGCGTCCACGTAAGGTCTGGCATGACACAGATGAGTCCTGGCACAGTCGGCGCCTCTATTCGCAGGGTTAAATATCCGGTTCCAAGCAATCTCCCGTTTTCATAGGCGTGCAATGGAATAAGGTACGTTCCAGGTACGAAATCGCTCGGGATTTTTATGACGAAGATAGCATATCCACTCTTTCCGTTCTCTATCATCTTTGTGACCTGCAAGTCTGAGAAGAGGAACTGATATCGTTCAAACTCAACACTTACGTTGATTGCTGTTGAGTTTCCAGCACCAACATTCCAGATAACCATGCTCTCATTTTTTTCTGTTCCCAGGATCATATCCACGGTTTTATTTTCAACGTCAAACAGCGGTTTGTTTATTATAAGATAAACATTCGCAAGGGCAGAGGAAGTAAGTGTTGGGGCGGTCTTTCCTGTACACTGGAGGACTCCTTCTGTGCTCTTATTATAATCAAGAATATCAATCGGTGGCATAGAGACAGTTATCCTCCCACTTACGGTCCCATTTGCAGCTAAGGAGGAGCCATAAAGTTCAACTGTGGTGTAGTTCTCAAAATCTCCTCTCACAACGCAATTGAGCTCTGTGAGTGGGGCAGTTGATGTAACTGAAAAGTTCGCAGAGCCTTCTTTGGGATAATCTATTATAATGTAGATATTTTCTGGTATCACACTGAAGTAAACTCCAGGAGGAGGCGGCGGTACTATAGGTTGGTAGATTGGCGTTCCGGGAGGTCCGCCACCTCCTGGCGGTCTTACCGGCGGTGCTATTCCCTCCACTTTGAAATTAACACTATCCGAGCCAACATTGCCCGTGGTATCGTTTGCATATAGCGTAAGTGAGTGCGACCCGCTTCCAACATTTAGGATATATGCGGGCCCGCATGCCGGCATATCAACACGTACGCCATCAAGAACATACCAACAAGATGTGATGTCGTCATCATCAAACATGATATAGGTAAATGGTATACTACCGCTCGTGTAGGTAATTGGTTCAGGGGTTATTATTTCAACATAAGGCGGCATGTCCGGTCCTATACCATTTATAAATATGTGGTAGGGCGATGTTGGAGAATCTGCAAATAGCACAATTGGATCATTTGGCGAGGTTATCCCAGTGTCCATAACAGTGAAGTCGTCTCTTACAAGCCCAACTACAAGATAATTAACGTCCGGTACTATGGATGCCCCCGTATCATCAATTGCATTTGTTACATTGATGATTACCTGGTTCCCTACCTGTGTTCTCTCAACCGTGTAGTTTCCTATGAACCATCCTCGAATGCGAGATAGTTTGAAACGCGCTGCGTTTGACATATTCGGCGTATCTGATATCAGCACGTACGGGATAGATGGGTACCATGCTCGAAAACTGAATATCTCGATTTGAGGGTAAGCACATCCAGATGGAGTTACACTTGTTATTCGTACAGGGCCCTGCGTTACCTCTATATAATCTCCATCGACGCCGTCTGCATACGCAAGACTGATATACTTGTTCAGCAAATTAGCCGAAGAGTCAGAGCATATTCTCAAGAGGACATCCGGGTTCTCCCAACTTCTGTCGACATAGGAAAACGACATGTCATCATAAACGAGCGAGTAAACTGTGCTGTCGTTCGCGCGCACAAGCGCGATGTCATAATACTGCGCGTGCGCCAGTGAAAGCATACAAACGAAAAGGGCAAAGACAATGAGCAAAATTTTTCGCTCTTCCATATCACGGCACCATTATTTGCTTTGCTATTACATACATCTTGTAAAGCCAATCATAAACTACTTCCACATAATATTTGTTCACTATCTCCTTATTGTTCACCCAACCTGGTTGTGGGCAGGTATCATTAGCAACATAAAGGCGATGGTTCGAGACTATTAACGTCCCTCCAGAATCGTAGGCGTCCACCTTCATGGAGTAGTTCCCTATTTTTGAAATGAGTAGTGGTCCTATAACTGGGTCCTTATAGAGTTGATTACATGTCGGAAGAACAGCAAGCATTGCGTATCCACTTGAATTGCCTGTTATCTCGCCGATTGCAGCGCTTTTGACTCCATAGGTGGAAGAACCGTCATCCCATATTTGTGTAGGGGTGAATGGATTAAGACCGTTAGTCTCTGTAAAAACAAATCTGGTGTTTGGAACGAGATTCCCATCAGAATCGTTTACGTAAACAGTGAGGTTGTATGGTCTTCCTGAGTAAGGGAACGTATCATTCAGAACACCATCGATAAAGACATACAACCTGTATGTTCTCTGAACTGTTAGCGTGTTGCTTTCCACATTAATTTCATTGCACTCAACTATTTCGTGGAGGGAGTCAACTTCAGCAGTGAACGTGTATACTCCGCTTCTGCTCGTATTTGTAAAAATAAAAGTGGTTACATTTGAGGCACCTGGCGCAAGATCTTGGGTGATTGTGTAATTTCTTTGCTCGAAATAGCCACCTGGACCTGTAATGTTCACCGTAACACGAAAATCAGTAGTTACTCCCACATTTCCGTTGTTGGTAGTTGTTATTGTTATCGTCGAGTTTTGTCCTGCGTTTACTGTTCCCGGCGCTACGCCAACCGTGGGTGTTAGATCCGTTCCTATGCAGAGCGGACCGTAGCCAAGACCGTCAACAACGACATACCTATTGTAGATCACCTGATCGCTTGTTGGAAGGCCAAGCGCGAGTTGAACTGGCAAGTCAGCAGATCTGTTTACAATTACTGCATCAGAACACGCATCGCCGAAATCGTCAGTACACAGCGCAACGAGCATGCTTCTTCCTGTTGCGTTATTCAACCCCCATTCAGAGTCAGAAGGCGCTTTTGAGACCTGACCAACATCAGTGTCAAATGTTATGCTTGTTACGTCTACTGTAACTCTCCCAGTCCCCTGATTAAACGAACTTGTTGATAGTGGAACAGTATAATTTCCACGAAGCCAGCCATTTGCATAGGGTACTGCCACAAAGCTTGGCGACGCTCCATCAACGCTATCAGAATAGAGTAGATGAATTCTTCCAGGAAAAGCGGAAACATAAACATGCGGTGTTCGTGTGAAATCCCTGAATTGGGAAAAGGCAAAGGCGTCTATCGGTGTTCCATAACATCCCCCACCGAGGTTATTTGTCGTGTATACTAGCGTATCTGAAGAACCAGTTGTGAGGTTCCAGCTTATCGTTATATAACGATAGTTCCCACTGCCGAGATTCGCAGAGTAAACAGCAGCTACATACTTCTGCCCTGCACTGCACAACCGGATGCCGAGGTCAGGATTTGTCCCAAATGTATCTGCGTACACCCTGTATGCCGAAGAGGCAGTGACATTCGTTATGCCGTTTGTCGAGTTTATTATGTATGCGCTCTGGGAAAACGAAAGCCCAAAGATCAAAAACAAAACAACCAATCTTTTCATCTTCATCACGTTATCGTGGATAATGATTTCCCAATATTTATAAGAACAGAATTGATGTTCTGTAAAGCAGAAGATATTAAAGAATATGTCGCATCGTCCATATCCGCTTCATCAGCCGCAGGTTCTTCTAAGGTAGAATTGACAGCAAAATTAAGGACGGCTATGATTGCTCCGTTGTCGTTGATAGTAACATCGAATGTAGCGTTGTTGTTATATCTTGTTGGAATCACAACTACTGTTTCGTTTGTGTAAAATGATTTTGTATTTTCGTATCTTTCCTTGTTGGGCTGCGCTGGTACAAATGTAATATGACCATTTTCTTCCAGAACATACGCAGTGGCGTTGATCTTCTCGAGTGTGTCATTGTCATAGACGGTTATGTTTAACATATTTGGTGCGCCTGCTCTTAGGATAGGCAACTGGCTGTGGCTACCGTTTGTGTAAACATCGACATTTGCTAGGTGTATTTTTCTTGCCGCAGTCCACTTTGTTGCTGTGCTTGCAAGAGAGTTCATGTTTTGCGTAGATGCTTTTACTTGGCTTCCATAAGTTGGATTTACAAGTGAGCTTCTATATGTCGGTGTGAGCGCGCTATAGCTGGCTATTGACAAATTCTGCCTACAATAATACCCCTGCCCCTCTGCTTCTATATAGGCTTTATAATCATAAGCATCTGGAATGTTGTACCGTGTTGGAGCAAGCGCGAATATCGCTCTACCACTGGAGTTTGTTCTCATCTCACCATATCCGAAAAATTTCTTTCCAAGCTGAATGACTGGGTACAATATGTTTCTGCCATTTTCTTCTTCTGCTCTAACCGTTATGTTCGAGATCGGTGCCGAAGAGTTGTCTCTTACAAGAACCTCTACTTTATACGGTACTCCTGTTTTTGGGAATACTGTTGTTTGTGTATCATCTATCCAAACAGAGATGTTGCAAGCCTCTCTTTTGTAAAGGTAAAAGTAGTAATTTTCCAGAGCAGGTACAATGTACTCAAAATCAAAGAACGAACCGTTATATCCAGGTTTTGACTCTACCAATCCGACAAAAAGCGGCTCTACCACAGTGCCGTTAAAAAATTTCAGTACAGCCATCCTGGTGTTTGGGTTCAGAACTATATACGGGCAAGGAAGCGATACGTTTAGGATATAACATGTCATATAGTTGCATGGATTGCAGAAAGTATCGAGCGGATCCTCAGGTGTGGAATTGTACGGCACTCCAAAAAAAACTGTGAAATTTTGAAACATACCATTCTCGTCAAAGTCTGATTGAATAGGAGTAAATATATTCGAGGTGGCGGGCTTGAACGGTAGCCGTGTAAGAATCATACTTGTGTTGAAAAATTCAGCATAACTTCCGTTCGGTCTGTTGGTGTATATCGTTATGTTTGGCGTGCTTTGATTTGATACAGGATAATCTATATCCGCGGGAGAATTGTTAAGCCAGCCAACTATCCCTGCCCAGAACCTAGTAAGCTGGCTGCAGTTTATTGCTGCGTTCGTTATATTTCCGCCCTCAGTGGTAACTCCCTGCGCAGAGATAACATTAATTATTAGTAGTATTATAAGTGCGCTTATATAGGGGATACCAAGCCTTCGCATGGTAAAAGAAAAAATTTAATATATATAAATATTTCCGTCTCTCCTTCTTTTGCTTTTTCTCTCCTTCTTTTGCTTTTTTATTCTTTTAGTTTTCTGCGGTATTTTAGATAGGTTGCGTAATCTATGTATTGCTTTCTTGCAATATACTTCTCCGTCGTTGGTGCGAGTTCCCTTCGCTTCTCTATCTCATCTGTGACAACAACGGCAAAAGAGTCACTCCCCGCACCGCTTCCAAAAGATGTGACAAGTATGCGTTGGCCAGATTTTGCAACGTCAAGAACTGCGCTGAGACCAAGCGGCACTGCTCCAGAGTAAGTGTTGCCTATTTTCGGGACAAGAAGACCTGGTGCGAGTTTCTCCTTTGGTATTCCAAGCTTTGCGGCTGCTTGAAGCGGGAATTTTGCGTTGGGTTGATGAAAAACTACATAGTCAAAATCATCCAGTTTCATTTCTACTTTTTCGAGCAATCCCTTTGTCGCACCAATAACGTGTTTGAAGTATGCAGGTGCACCAGTAAATCGCCCGCCATGGCTTGGATAATCTGCCTTCTGCCTTCTCCAGAAATCCGGAGTGTCTGTTGTGTAGGAGTAGGTTGCTTCTATTATCGCAAGCGATTCACTATCTTTTCCAAATATGTATGCTGCGCCACCTGATGCTGCGCTATACTCAAGCGCATCCCCTGGTCTTCCTTGCGCTGTGTCCGCGCCAATTGACATCGCATACCTTGTTAAGTTGCTCTCGACGAGTCCGATACACATCTGAAAGCCTGCTGTTCCTGCCTTGCAAGCAAATTCCAAATCAGCAGCAGTTAGCGTTGGTGTTGCACCTATTGCTTCAGCTACAATAGTTGCAGTAGGCTTAACCGCATATGGATGGCTCTCGCTCCCTACATATATTGCGCCTATCTCTCTCGCGTCTATCTGTGCTCTCTTTACTGCATTTTTTGCTGCTTCAACCGCTATTGTCGTGGCGTCTTCATCTACCCCACCAACTGCCTTTTCAAATATACCGAGCCCGTTTTCTATCCTCGCTGGGTCCTCCCCCCAAACTCCTGCGATGTCTGCTGTTTTAATTCTGTGCGTTGGAATATACGCGCCATACCCGACTATCCCAGCCATGTTTTCACCTTATTGATTTACTCAAAAGACTATTCCCGCTTGCCTTATTAAAAACTTTGCACCGCTTAAAACTTCGGGCATCAATTTTTTTTCTTCTTTGGTTTCAAAGGCTTTGGTCCTTCTTCGGCCTTTGGTGCTTTTTTAAGGAAAGTAAACGCAAACGCAATAATCACGATCGTCATTGTCGCAAGGAGCAGATAACCGGAGTTTATCTCCTGGCTTTTTATAATCACCGGCCCTTCCTTTTTAAAAACTTCCGAAAATGCGAACGTTACAACAGAGTCGCTTCTCTTTCCTACGTTATTATCCACTATGCTGCCAGGCATCTTGACGGAATAAGAGATGTCACCATAGGTTTTTAGGAAGGCTTCTATTTCTGTATCTTTTGTTGTTATATCGATTGGTTCTTTTCTTCCAGTGCCTGCATAACCATTTGCCTTCATAATGTCATCTATCTTTTCAGCGAATACATCATCTGGAACAGAGCGAATGGTAAGGTCATATGTCACGAATGGAAAACCATAATCAACTACAAGAGTGTAATACTCAGTTTGTTTGCTAAGTGCTATCGTTACGTGCATTTCGCCATTTTCGATAGAACAACCATATTCCAAATTATCAGCACAGAATTGCTTAAGCGCGCTTTCATTTACAGGCCCAAGCGCACTCAATCTGAACGATTTAGTTATCACTGAGCTTCCATCATGGAGCACATCATGCTCATACTTCTGGACTATCGTCCCGATAAGCAGCATAAAAACAACAAGGAAGGCGAGTATATATCTTTTCATAAAACCACTACAAGTGTTTAGAAAAAATGCAACGCAATCCTTATAATGATTTCTAAAAATTCGCAACACCTTCTGCTCAACATAATCAGAACATTTTTAAATATTTCATATAAAAACAGTTTCATATGAAATCTGCCTCATATCATAGCTTCTTCAGGAATTTTTCAAATAGGATACGGCTCAACATAATCCTTTCACTCAGCCGTAGGCCGCTCAGCGTTACAGAGATTGTTAAGGCTGTTGGGGAAGAGCAGAGCAAGGTATCGCACCATCTTATTGGGCTTGCTAAATGCGGCATACTTAACGTAAAACGTAGGGGGAAGCAGAGAATATATTCTCTGAACAGAAAATCTGTTAACCCTTTGCTTCGGGCGGCAGAGAGACACATTCAAAATTGCGAAGGAAGGTGTTGCAAGAATGAGAATGGATGTTTATTTGGATAATGCTGCCACTACGATGGTGGACCCGCGCGTGCTTGAAGAAATGCTTCCTTATCTGTCAGATAGATACGGAAATCCATCCTCTGTTCACCAACTTGGTCGGGTTGCCCGGGAAGCGGTGGAGACGGCACGCGAGCGGATAGCAAAATCCATAAAAGCAAGGGCAGACGAGATAGTATTTACATCTGGTGGCACAGAGGCCAATAATCTTGCTCTGAAGGGTATAGCGTTCGCCAACAAAGAACGCGGCAACCATATCATTACGACAGCAGTGGAGCACAAGTGTGTGCTTAATAGCTGCAAATGGCTTGAGACTCAGGGCTTTCGCATAACCTACCTCAGCGTGGACGGAGAAGGGTTTGTAAATGCCGAAGAGCTTGAAAACGCAATAACGGATAAGACTATACTTTTTTCCGTAATTCACGGCAACAACGAGATAGGAACAATACAGAATCTTGAGGAGTTGGGAAAGATATGTAGGGCGCACGGTATCTATTTTCATACAGACGCGTGCCAAAGTTATACAAAGGCAGAGATAGATGTGAGAAGGCAGAACCTTCATCTCGTAACGCTCAATGCGCATAAGATCCATGGTCCAAAGGGAGTTGGAGCGCTCTACATACGCGAAGGGACAACGATAGTCCCGTGGCAACATGGAGGTGGGCAGGAGTTCAAGCTGCGTGGAGGAACAGAAAATGTGCCAGGCATCGTCGGGTTCGCGAAAGCTGTTGAAATAGCATCTAATAAGGAATACATAGCGTATATGTCAAAACTTCGTGATAGGCTGATAGAAGGAGTACTCGAGATTGAGGACAGTCGTCTCAACGGTCCTAAAGGAGAGAGGAGACTGTGTAATAACGCGAACTTTTCGTTTAGGCGAATTGAAGGGGAAGCGCTTGGCGCGCTATTGGGGGAGGATGGGATAAAAACATCAACAGGCTCGGCATGTGCTTCCCACACGCTCGAAAAGAGTCATGTTCTGAAAGCGCTTGGTATCACTGATGAAGAGATTAACGGAAGTGTGAGGATGACAATCAGCCGATTTACAAAGGAGGAGGAGGTAGAATACGCAATAGAAAAAACAAAGAAAGCTGTGAAGGATCTTAGAAGATTCTCACCTTTTAAGAGAGTGGTTGAAAGTGTACTCGGAAAAAGCCATTAACCGCTTTAAAAATCCAAGATTTGTCGGAGAAATAAAAAACCCTAGCGGGGTTGGCGAGGCTGGTAATCTTGCATGTGGCGATGTGATACGTGTCTATATAAAGGTTAAGGGTGATGTCCTGGAGGACGTGCGATTCGAAACATACGGGTGTGTCGCAGCGATTGCTGCCTCAGACACTATTTGCGGACTTGCTAGGGGAAAAAGGCTCGATGAGGTTATGGCTCTGACTTATGATGATATAATCAAAGATCTTGGCGGACTTCCACCTGTTAAGTACCATTGTTCAATTATGGGGATAGAGGCGCTGAAAAAGGCGATCGTTGACTATCAAAGGAAGGGCTTATAAAGTCATTCAGGAAAGAAAACTAAGGAGAGACGGGGTTTTTTTATGAAAGTAGTAATACTGGCTGCCGGAAATGGAAAAAGGATGTGGCCACTAACAGAAACAAGACCGAAGGCACTTCTTCCTATTGTTGGAAAACCAATCGCATACCATCAGATGGTTGAGATAAAAAAGGCAGGAATAAAGGACTTTATATTCGTAATTAGGGAGCATAAAGAAATGCTCATCAATTATCTTTCAAAAATAAAGAATGAACTCGACGTTCATATAGAGTTTGTTGAGCAGGGTCCTAATAACGGAACAGGAGCAGCCCTCCTATCTGCTGCGGGGAAGATAAATGACAGGTTTGTTGTGGTAGGCGGCGATCTTATTTTTGACGCGAGCATCTTGAAAGCAGTTATGGATGCACATGAAGGCGGCATAACGATTTCTGTTAAACGCGTGGATAACCCAGAGCGGTATGGCGTCGTTGAAGTGGCAGACGGAAGGGTGTGCTATTTTGAAGAGAAACCAAAGAGCCCACATAGCAACCTCGCTAATCTTTCTATCTATTGCATGGACCCAAATGTTCTTGATTCACTCAAAACATTGAAAAAATCGGTACGTGGAGAGTACGAGATAGTTGATCTTTTTGTTGGCGCAAAGGCAGTTGAGGTAGGCGGCTACTGGCGTGACGTTGGGTACCCATGGGACCTTCTGGATGCGAATGCAGACATGCTTAAAAGGTTGGAAACGAGAAATGGCGAGATGATTAACTCGACCGTGAACGGAAGGTTGGTTATGGAGGAGGGTGCAAGGATTATTGGCAGTTACATCGAAGGTGACGTTTATATCGGAAAAAATACCATCATCGGACCGAATGCCTATATACGAGGCCCGAGCGCAATTGGGGCCAACTGTCATATTGGTGAATCTGTTACGATTAAATCAAGTGTGTTATTCGATGACGTAAACGCTAAGCATCTTACCTACATTGGAGATAGTGTGGTTGGTCAGGGCGTTAATTTCGGGGCAGGAACGCAGGTGGCCAACTTCAGGTTTGATGAGAGCAATGTAAATGTTTTGACAGAGAAAGGATGGGTTAATTCTGGAAGAAGAAAGTTCGGTGCGGCTATTGGTGACAACGTTAAGTTTGGTGTTCTTTCTGCAACTATGCCCGGTAAGTTGATAGGTCCTGGTTCATGGATACATTCCGGTGTTATTGTCAACAGGAATGTGCCATCGAATGTTTACGTATTCGTCAGACAGGAGTTGCATTACAACCAGATTGGTCCTGCGCTAAAGGAGCATTCACACAGCAGCGAGAGACAGACAGAACAGGAGGGATGAGTTGTATATAATTGTTGGTGTGGACGCTGGCATAAAGACAGGTTATGCGATATTAAACCTGAAAGGGGGGCTAGTGGCTGTAGGCGTTGAGAGGGGCGCAAGCCATGAAAGAATAGTAAAGATAATATCTGGTTTTGGAACACCATCTGTCATAGCAACAGATGTTAATCCGGCGCCATCATTTGTAGATAAGATAGCCGCAAGATTTTCCGTTCCACTTTTTCTTCCTGGTCGCGTTATATCTTTAGAGGAAAAAAAGAGAATAGGGAAGGGGATAGTTGACCCGCACATAAGGGATGCCTACGCTGCCGCTGTAAAGGCTTACCGTCATTACGCAAATCGTCTTAGGCAAATAGAGAAGCTGGCTCTGGGGCAGAATGAAAGAGAGAGGCGCAAGCATCTTTTGATACGTGGTATGGCTGTTGGAAAGCTATCGGAAGAGCGATAGCCAAAATATTTAGTGCGGCGTCATTCTTTTAAATGCGAGATATAAAAGAACGATAGCAATTATTGCAAGCGCAATCACGCCAAGTGCAAGCGCATCAAATACTTGTCCTTCCGTTGCGGTTGTTTTTGGTGTCACGTTCGAACCAGCAAATGGGACAACTATAGGTCCTTCTTGCTTAGGTGCTTTACTCGGAGGCTGGCTTTCTTGTTGAGGAGGACGCTCCTCTACCTCAACCATTGGTGTTATTTTTTCTGACGGTTTTTGCGGTGTGCCTTCGTATATTATTTCCCCCTCAGTTTTCCCACCTGGGAATTCCTCAGGTGGTGCTTCACCACAAACATTATCATCAAGGGTGCAGTAGTTTGGCATCATGAGTTGCATGCACTCTGCGCCCATCTCTGCAGGTGTTAACGGAGGGCATTCTACGATTCTACCATCAGGTTTGTAAAACGTGCTTCCTTTTTTTGTATCCTTCCAGACAACGTTGACGACGTTTCCAAGGCAGATGTAGACCGCTGCAACATCGTTCCTTGAGCACATCTCTTCTGCCTTCTCTTTTGACCACTGCTCTCCAGCATCTCCAGATATCCACAGTGCACTGTAAACGCTTGCCAAAAGGAGTAAAACGAGCATTATTCTGTTTTCACACATATAAACCCGCCTCCTGCTTATTATATCTGTTTCTATTTGTTTCTATTTAAAAATCTGTGCTATGGTTGTGTCCATTCTATTTCATAGTAATCGTAGTTGCTTCCAAGCAGTTCAATTTCCTTTATGAGATAATAAGTGACGCTTGATTCCCGGTCGCTTATTGCCATGAGCATTTCAAGCCCGAAGTGCTTGCATTCAGCAAGCGCCTTTGAGAGTTCCTCTCCACCGATGTATTCGTCCTCTGTGAGAGAGTACATCAGATAGCGCGGCGCGCCTGTTTTGGGCGTTTCTATTCCATCCTTTTTTCTGTGATAGAGAAGGAAGTCAAGTCTCGGTTTCTTTGGATTTATCTTTATCTCTGTTTTCTTTCCAGGAATCGCGAGAATGAATGTTTTCTTTACGCTATGTGCAACGCGGATGGCGCGTGCCCACTCCGAGATAAGAAGTTTGTTTCGTCTTGAGAAAACGTGAATGACATGTTTTGAGTGAACCCATTCATCACCCTCCTTCACAGGAGAGGCTCCAGGGAAGTAGATTCTGAAATGAGTGCCAAACTTAAATCCTGTTTTAACGACATACCCGCGCGCTCTCCAGTCTTCGTAGACAGCATACATGTCATCAAAATACTTTATCCTCTCTCTGGCTGTTTTCTCAACGTCTTCGAGGGTTGCATTCTTTAGTTTCATCACGCCTCGCTTAAGCAGAAAAACAGTTTCAAATATATCGAGTTTTGATATCTTACCCCTGTGTGCCGCTTTGTATGTTCCAAACTGACCCAACCAATATCTTTCATAGAGCTCCTTTCCTGCAGTTTCATCATCAACAATAGTCAGGAGGTCATCGCTGAAGAATATGCCACTGATAGAGAAAATGTTAAGCTGAAGTTTCTCTGATTTGTATTTTTTGACAGTGCTTCTTCCGTAGGCACCCTTTGCCTCGTTTGCGTATCTTGCAATGAGCCCCTTATCTCTCCAATCCTTATACGTAAGATACCTCGCCAGGAATTTTTTATTTTTTATATACCTTTCTGCGACTTCGTTAAAGGTATAAATATTTCCAACTTCATCGTAACATTTACCATTTCTTATGTCCATAACATAGAGAACTTCTTCTGGAGCTAGCAGTATTTCACCACGTTTCATTGTTCCATAAAAACCATTCTGCAATGAGGTGACATCTGCCGGTTCTCTAACCCACACTTCATCCTTTTTCCTATCAAGTTCAAGCTTTATCATAACGCTTCACCTTTGAGTAATGAGGCAGCATACCAATTATTCTTATTCAGATACTATTCAGATTCAAAAAGTTTTCTTTGTTTTATGCTCTCAAGCGTTTTCCATTTTTGACGTATAACTGGTGTAAGTTTAGCGCGGGTTTCTTTATTTCGCAGCGCCTTACGAGTTTCATCATCCCCCGGATAACCGCTTCCAAATTCAACCGCAAGTTCTTTTTTTATTTTTTCGATTTTCTCATCGCGTATTACCTTCGCGCAAATCGAGGCTGCAGCAACTATAGGATACTTCTCATCCGCCTTGTGCTCCGCTTCGAACCGCTCGCAACCAAATTTTTTCATTCTGCTATTAAATGTTCTGCTGTATCTATCAGGCATATCGATCATTATATCCGCGCTTTTTATCTGCTTTGCAAGAGAGGCCATGGCCAGCGCTTCTATGTCGTTGAGATTCATCTTCTCCATAAGTTTGTTTATATCCGCAGCGCTTACTTCGATCCATTTGAATTCGCAGAATTCCTTCAGTTCCTTTAAAGTTTTTTCTCTCTGCGCGGGAGTAAGTTTTTTGGAATCTTTTTTGCATAGTTGCCTTAATCTTTTTTCATTTCTGCGATTACAAAGCGCGCAACATATAACCAGCGGACCTATAACTGCACCGCGGCCTGCTTCATCTATACCTGCAACATAAGTCGAAGACATAAAAATAAATATAAAAATAAGAGCTTTTAAAATCAATAACCTACATTTCTCTTGTCAATTATGATATAATCTCCAACAGCGAGAACAGCATCATAAGCGATGTACACGAGTCCGTCTTCTTTTTTTAATCTTGTTGCCGTTTCGTTGTCAGGATTTGGTTCTGCTATCAGGCTTTCTATCTTTCCCGTAACTTCATTTACATTCATATCTATAAGTCTTCCAAATTCTTCACCTTCATTCGTTATGATTTTTCTTCCAGATAGCTGTCTCGCTACTAGGTATTTAACCATTTGATCACCTTCTTGAAAGGGAAGCGGTGAACCTTAATCCTTCACTGCTCACCTTTACACCTCGTCTTGATGTAGTTTAAAGTTTATAAAGATATTGGTTTTCTCGCTTTTGATACCGCGATGACGTAAGATTAAACTCACTAATAACGACCAATAGCGCTGTGAATGTGTGAACAAAATTAGGATAATTCCTCTTCTTGTTGCTTTCGCCTGTTTTCCTTTTCGTAAGAGTTTATATATGTTTTGCGTAATATATTTATATTTACAATATATGATGATTTATGAATAAGTGTGTTCTGGGGTGGATGTACATGCCTGTCGTTGTTGGTCTACCAAAAGAGATCAAAGCCGTTGAGGAAATGGCGACGAAAAAAGAGAGGGAAGCAGCACACAAACGAATGATGGAGACGATAAAGAAAGAACTTACAACTAAGCTGGGAAAGAACTTAGCTAATGAGATAATCAAAAAATACGAGCATATAATGAAGGAGTACTGGTTGAAAGGAAAAGCAGATGCTTTTCAGCCGTATAAATGGGCCGAGATTAAGGCTGGTGGCGCGGCAATCGATTTCGATGCCGAAAGAAAGAATATTAAAGAGGAACTTGTGAATGAGATTGCACGTATGCTCGCAAATAGAACTGTCATATCTATGAGAGTGGATGATAAAGAAATAACACTGAAATTTAGTGAAACATGGATGAAGGAACGCAATATGGAATTCTTATTCACATCTCCAGGAAGCCCTGCCACCCCGACATTACCATACCTCATCGAAAAATACAGAAAAAATCTTCAAATAGTAGATGAGGTGGAGGGAGTAGTCGAGGCGCGCCAAAGAGAGAGAAATAAAAAATACTACATTGTCTACGAGGTTAGAGAAGAAAAAAAGGACGGCTATCTATACTTCCCAGAAGGGTTAACGAACAAAGAATCAGATGCGCTCACAGACCCATCAAGGAGCAAGAAGTTTCTTATCGAGAACTCTGAAAAATACAAGCTTTTCACGTCTGCAGATCTTTATCCAAAGGATGAGGTGCCTGGTGCTGCTTTAATGTTCAGAAATCCAGGCACAAAAATAATCGGCATTACGTGGATAGCTGCTACGATGGAGATGGAAGGAAATGTTGTCGCGAAGAAGTAGACTGCTGCAGGCAGCAGGCACTGTAGCATTGACGTCGTTGCTTTTTTGCCAGTGCGCCGCACAGTCAAATAGACCGCGCGTTGAGCAGCTCAGCGTTCAGGCTATCCAAAAGAAGGAACCAATTACTGAAAATAAGATTGAGGAGAAAAAAGAAAAAGAGCGCGAGCCGCTCGAGGATAGTTGGTCTGGAGGAAAATGTGTTCTGGTTGATAACTATCTACGCATAGTGATAGACGGAAGGTTCGAGCAGATACGCACACCGAAAGATATCGAGTGGAAATATCTATTTTGCTCCGACAAACACACAGTACTTGTCTCAGATCTGCTTATCATGCATCAGCGCAGCCCGGAACAGCTCTTCAAAGCAAGTGCTGAGGGTGATGGTTTTTTTGTTTGGGCGATTGGATCGCTGAACCACAACCTGCCAGGTGAGAGACCGATAGGAAAGGTTCATGGAGCTGAGTTTGATAAAGAGCTATCAGCACTCGTAGTCTTCGGCGAAAAAGGTGCGCGTTTATTCACCTTCGATTACTATCCATACATTGTTGATATAATGTTTGATAGCGAGGCGCAACCTGGCAAAAAAATTCTGCACGATGCGAAGCACGGATTTTTTGTATTTTGTAGAGAAGGCGATACAAAGTATGCACTCTGCAACATGAAGACCGGCGAGTTTTTCTGGTTTGACACAGGTGAGGAGATAACCACGCTTAGATTGACTTCTGTTCGTGTAAATTACTTGCGCGTGCAGGCGAATTCTACTCTGCGTGAGCACTGCTGGTAAATTGGAGAAATTCACAAACGTGAAAGCGTGCAACACTGACTCTCCTTTAAAGAAACGATTATAATTCTAACTGGAGATACCACTGCATGGGATTTTTTGATTTTCTGAACAGGTTATGGAAGCCTAAAAGAAATGCTTACTCATTTAAATGTCCGTACTGCGGCACCATGGTTTCGAGCACAGATGAGATTTGCCCAGAGTGCGGACTTCGTGTAATCCGTGCTGTCAAGCTGCGGTGCAGCAAATGTGAAAATCTAAACCGGCTTGACGCACCACGTTGCGAGAAATGCGGCGCAGGGTTAATTGGTGGGGCACCCTCATTCGGCTACCGATGTTGGGTGTGCGGGTACGAAAGCACTAAGTTCTTCAGTGTTTGCCCAATTTGCGGAACGCGGCTGGTGTGATGAACCCATGGCTAAAGATTCCATCTTTTCTTTGGCCTAGTGAAGAAAATTTCGAAAAGGTCAAAGATGTTTCCTCAGCAGATTTATTGATCTATCTTCTCATTGGAGCATTCTTTTATGTCTTCGGAAAATTCTTGTTTTTCTCTGAAGAAGCAGATTTTGTAGGGGTTACTCTCATTACGGTTTTTGTGGCAGCAACTCTTTTTATCATGTTTTTTGTGTACGCTGTGCTTGCACGCATACTTGTTTGGTTCTTCGGTGGCGAGGGAACGCTAAAAAGCGCATTTAACATGATTGCGCATGCGTTCACTCCTTTTTATCTTTTTGGTTGGGTACCCGCAATAGGGTATTTTGCCTTGCTTGTGACACTTGCGAATATCTTTGTTGGTGTTAAAGGAGTGTTCAGACTAAGCGGAGCGCGCGCAATTGTTGTGGCTGTTTTACCTCCGTTGCTGCTTGGTGTACTCATTATGATAGTGCTTTTCTTGTATGGTGTATCCTACACGTCTGAATGAACAAGGGTTAATCGATACATATTTTAATCTTTTTTCAGAAATTTTAGTTGGTGAGAATATGGATGTGCTTAACCTTAGTTGTATTGGGCTTGCGCTCGTGCTTGTAATAGCGTTTGTTCTATTGGGGGTAGTACTTATATACAACAGGCTGATAACTCTTAGAAATCGCGTAAGAAATGCGTGGGCGCAGATAGACGTCCAACTGAAGAGAAGGTACGACCTTATTCCGAACCTTATCGAGACTGTTAAGGGGTACATGAAGCACGAGAGAGAAACGCTTACGGAGATTACAAAATATCGCGCGCAACTCGTTACTGGAAGCGTGGGGGAAAGGGCAAAGGCCGATACTATGCTCACGCAAGCTTTGAAGTCTCTCTTTGCGGTTGCTGAAAACTATCCTAATCTGAAAGCAAATGAAAACTTCAAGCTTCTTCAAGAAGAGCTTGCGGGGACGGAGAACAAGATTGCCTACATAAGAACCGCATATAATGATGCTGTTTATGAGTTTAATACCGCATGCGACGTCTTCCCAAGTAACATTATAGCCGGACTGTTTGGTTTTAAACACGAGCAGTTCTTTGAGGCCGCTGGTGCTGAGAGAGAAGCTGTAAAGGTGAAGTTCTAAGATGGAGAGAGTAAACATATTCGATGCGGTAGGGGAGAACAAAAGGAATTCTATTCTCCTCCTTTTTCTTATAATGGGTATTTTCCTTGTCCTTATTTGGATTCTTTCAGAGATTTTTGAATGGGGAGAATGCGGTTATTTCTTAGGATTTGTTGGACTTATATTTTATGGATTGACAGCTTATTTCGCAGGAGATAGGGTTGTGCTAGCATTTTCAAGAGCAAAGCCAATAACGCGCGAGGAATACCCTTTTGTTTACAATGTTACGGAGGGGCTGGCGCTTGCCGCAGGCATTCCGGTGCCAAAGATTTATCTCATAGATGATCCATCTCCGAATGCGTTTGCAACAGGACGTGATCCGAAGCATGCTGCTATCGCAGTTACAAGAGGTCTTCTTGAAACCATGAACCGCGAGGAGCTTGAGGGTGTGCTCGCTCATGAGATATCCCATATCGCAAACTATGATATAAGATTTATGACGCTGGCGGTTGTGCTGGTCGGAGCGATAGGTCTTATCTCAGAAATTGCAATCCGCTCTTTTCTGTGGGGAGGTTCAGCTCGCAGAGAACGGAGGAGCGGTGCACTTCTTTTGTTAGGCCTTCTTTTCATGGTTCTTGCTCCGATTTTTGCGACTCTTGTGAGGCTTGCTATTTCTAGACAGAGAGAGTATCTCGCTGATGCGAATGCTGCAAAACTTACGCGTTACCCTCTTGGCCTTGCAAGCGCACTTGAGAAGATAAAGAAGCTTGCGATGCCTATGGCGAACGCGAACGAGACAACAGCACCGCTTTATATTTCGAACCCGTTTGCAAAGGCAGAAGGGCTGTTTGCGACTCATCCTCCGCTTGATGATAGAATAAAGCGCCTCAGAAGCATGTGATTTCATGGAATTCCTTTCTGGAGATGCGCTCTTTTCGAAGCTCGAGGAGGAGATGAAGTCAGGAAAAATCCTTGTCGCAGAGATTGCACCTGCTGTTCGAGTAGCCCTTGGTGAGTTGTTTGGCTTTCCTGCTGGGACGAACGTTCTCGGTAAAACAGTTTCCCTTCTAAAAAGACTCGGCTTTCACCACGTAATTGATACTCCGTTGGGAGCTGATATAGCGACTTACTACGAAGCAGAAGACATAAAGAAAATGCTCGATAGCGGAGAAGGAAGATTTCCAATATTCAACTCATGCTGTGTCGGGTGGAGGATCTACGCCTCTCATAAACATCCTGAGCTGCTTAACAACATAACAATAATCGCCTCGCCTCAGATGACGATAGGAGCGGTTTCCAAACACTATCTTGGGTATAAACTGAAGACCGATGTTGAAAACATCTGCGTAGTTGGTATAATGCCATGCGCACTGAAAAAATATGAGACACTTGAGGTGATGAAGAATGGTCGCAAGTATATCGATTACGTTGTTACTACTGTGGAGCTCGCTGAATGGGCAAAGAAAAAGAAATTCGATTTGAAAGAAATGCCAGATGGGCCGCTAGATCCTCTCATGCCAACAAGTTCAAAGGATGGTGTAATATTCGGAGTTACGGGTGGGATGACCGAGGCTATTGTTACTACCCTTGCGCAGCTTTATGGTGAAAAAAAGGAAGTGCTCATTTTCAGGGAGGATGAAGGCATAAGGAAAAAGAAAGTTAAGATAGGGGAGCATGTACTAAACCTTGCAATAGTACATGGCTTGCCAAACTTTGAAAAACTATACAATGAGATGAAGAGAGGGGAAAGCTATCATCTTATCGAGGTAATGATGTGCCCTTTTGGTTGCGTCGGTGGACCTGGCCAGCCCGTCGCGCCAAAAGAAACAATTATTGCAAGAGGAAGGGCGTTAAGACAGCTTGCAGATGGCATAAAGGAGAGAACACCGATAGATAATCCTACTGTTCAGCAGCTCATAAAAGAATATCTTGGAAGGCTTCCAAGGGAAAAGCTTGAAGAGCTTATCTACTTCAACAGGTGACTACGAATTTCTATGAATATTCAATAAATAGGAATACGCAAAGCGCAGTCCGTATGCGATTATTCCTCCTGCTATAGCTGTTACTAACTGCATTACCCCCATAACGGTAAGAAACATACTGGGAAGGACATTCGCGTTCACTAAAAGGAATGCTGTTCCGAAAAGGAGGGTCGATTTTGCAAGCGCAGAGGCACCAAGGGCTATCAAATAATTCACACCCTTAGTGATGTGTATATACTTTATCAAATAAATGAGGGTAAGATTTCCAACCCAAATGATGGGCATTATGTAGAGCAGAAAAATCGTGGACGTGCCGAATAAAACGCCATTAAGCACAGCAGCCACGGCCGGTAACATAACCAACGGTAGCACCTTCCAACCACGAAAATGAAACGCGGCCATTATGAGAAATGCGTTTACAATTGTACCAGTAAGCAGTTGCGGGTTTGGGAACATGAGCGGGATCATAAAAGCAACAAAGGAGTACAAAAACACTTCTATGTTTTCGTATTCCTCTCTAAACTCATAAGAAACTTGGTTTAGGGTTACATAAATCTTTTTCATGTTTTTAGTAAATCCGAAAGTAAATAAAAACTAATTGATTGAAAAATTATTGAGCATGTATGAAAACAATAATGTAACAGATAAAAGCCACGAACACATTTCTGACAATTTTTTAAATACATCTGCCTAAAACTGCTTCATGATAATAGTTGGGCTGACGGGAGAGAACTGCGCTGGAAAAAGCACAGTTGCTGACTACCTTGCAAAAAAAGGATTCTATGAACTATCACTCTCTGACATCTTAAGAGAGGAACTAAAAGCGGAGGGAAAAGCGCTTACACGTGATAACCTCATCAACAAAGGCAACGAGCTCAGGGCAAAATTTGGTGCTGGGATACTCGCAAAGAAGATAACTGCCAGAATTGAAAAGGCAAAGGACAGAAACTACGTCATAGACTCGATAAGGACCCCGGCCGAGGTCGACGAGCTAAGAAAACTGCCGCACTTCTTTCTTCTTTATGTGACAGCACCACCGGAGATTAGATTTGAGAGGATAAAGCAAAGAGATAGAGAAGAAGATCCCAAGACATTTGAGGCTTTTTTGGAGATAGAAAAGCTTGAGATGGAAAACGCTGAAAAGACAAAACAAAACCTAAAGGCAACTTTTGCGCTTGCTGATAAAAGAATAGATAATACCGGCGGGCTATCTCTTCTTTATGAGCAGGTTGATGCTGCGCTTAGCGAACTCTCTTCTGTGTTCAAGTTTGAGAGGCCTACGTGGGATGCATATTTCATGGGCATAGCAAAGATGGTTGCGACTCGGAGCAACTGCGTAAAGAGGAAGGTTGCAGCCGTACTTGTGCGCGATAAGCAAATAATATCAACAGGTTATAACGGCACGCCTCGCGGAACACGAAACTGCAATGAGGGTGGCTGCCCAAGATGTAACAATTTTACAGAGTCAGGAAAAAATCTTGAGGAATGCTTCTGCTCTCATGGCGAGGAGAATGCGATTGTGCAAGCGGCTTATAACGGCGTAAGCACAAAAGGCGCAACCATATACACAACATTCTCCCCATGCTTGCTATGCACGAAGATGATAATAAATGCAGGTATTGTTGAGGTAGTTTATAACGAAAACTACCCTATTTCAGAGAGTGCAATGAAGTTACTGCGGGAAGCAGGGGTAAAAGTAAGACAGTATAAGGTTGAATAAAAAGATAAGGCTTACATTATATATGGTGTAATAAGCCACCCTAGATGAGCGAGCAAGATGTATCGCAATACTCTCCCAAGCATACAAAAGATGAGAAATTTCATTATTCCTATTTTTATTGCCCCGGCTGCAAGTCCAGCAACGTCAAACAATGGGTTTGGAATAAAAGCGAGCACAAAGATAGCCATCGAACCATACTTTTCTATCATCTCCTTTTGTTTTATGAACTCCTTATTTGCAAGGCTTGCAGCTCCCTCTCCAACTGCATATCCCGTCAACTCACCAAAAGCACTGCCCACGCCAGCAGCTATCCCAACGAGATAAGGGTTCAATACCCCGCCCATTGCTATCACCGCAGCCCATCCTGGTGCAGGGAAGAATATAGTTGCGTTACTTAGAAGCGCTATAAGAAATACGCCAAGATAGCCGAGTTCCTGCAGAGTAGTTATTCTATCTGAGAAAAGCCATATTCCTGCTATTATTAGAATAGCTAGCGCTATTTCAACAACTGCCTTTGTTTTTGTCATTTTTCACAACTCCAAAAATTCTGCCCCTCCTTTATGATATATCCCCTTAGATTCAAAACGTCTTATGATATTTTCAACCCTGCCAACCAGCACAACATGGTCTCCTGTTTCCACTTCTTTTTCAAGCACGCACTCAATGCTGGCCGAACATTCGCTCACAAGCGGCACTCCAATCTTTCCTTCTTCTCGTTTCCATCCAGTTTCCGCAAACTTGTCAGTAGTTCTCCCGCTCGTTTTCCCGCACAGTACTATACCGCTTTTCATCTTAGGTGTTGGGATGTTTATTGCAAATTTCTTGCTTTTGCTGATGAGTTCATATGTAAACCGCTTTTTCGCGATCGATACCCCAAACATTGACGGATCCGCCGAAAGGGGGTAGCACCATGCAGCCGGCATTATACTCTCGTTCTTTTCGTGCTTTGCAGTTATAAGCACAATGCGCATTGGATAAAGCAGATAGTAGAGTTTTTCCATGCTCATACTCCTGCAGTGAATAATTCTTAATCCTTTATTCTAAAGCTTATCCTCCTACCTAGAACAAGACAGGTCTTCAATATAATTTGTGTTATAGCCACACACCTGAAATAGAAATTGCGCTTCTAAAATGATGCACAGCAACAACAATCCGTGTTTCGAAATTATTGAGGTATTTGAGGTAATTCACAGCAGGTTCGGCAGCAAAACAGGTTCACAGCAAATTAAGATAGAATTAAAAACAATTACATGGAATCTACTGCATGGAAGAAACCGATTTCGCAGATGATACTCCCGAGATTGAATCGGTTTTTATAGCGCGCGGTGTTTTGGAGTAATCTTAGCGGGGTAGGGGAGACTGGAGTTCCCGCCGGGCTCATAAACCAATTTTATCCTTTTCTGAGAAACCCGGAGATCGGTGGTTCAAATCCACCCTCCGCTATTACTTTTTCTGTTAATTGCCTGACATTAGCCAAAAACAGGACGCCGAGGGAGAGATTTGAACTCTCGAACGCTTACGCGCAACAGGTTTTCATTTTCCAAACGGTATTTAGCTCCTGAGACAATCCTTAGGTCATAAGCACCTGCTTAGGAGCCAAATACCGTTTCCAGGGTTTTTGCCCTCAGAAATACCGAAGACAAAAAGCCCAACACACCCAGAGGAGAAACCTCAGGGCTTTTTCCAGGGTTTTTGCCCTCAGAAATACCGAAGACAAAAAGCCTTTAGCAACCTGCCGCCCTACCTGGCTAGGCGACCTCGGCATGAAATGCTGAGGGCAGTGAACGAATCGTCGTTCACTCCAACCTCGGCATGAAATGCTGAGGGCAGTGACAGCAAGCGCATGTCACTCCAACCTCTGCGAACGAATAGATCTGGCGTTCTATGTATTTAAAAATTATGATTTTATCTTTCCCCACGCGGCGAGACGCCACCTTTGGCCTATCTTTCTGCTGAGAGCGATGTTCATGTCTGGATAAACAACGGCAGGACGCTTTAGTTTGATCGTGGCGGTTCCCTTTTTTAGGTTTTTTATTACGCCTATACCTGTATACGTGTGAATGTTCGCAACAATTATTTCTGTTTCTTTTAATGGCGGGTTTTCCATATCTGGTCTTTTTAGCATCTCATATTGAATAGTTATTTCTGATGTCGGCTCTGGAACCTCGCCTTTTTTTCCGAGTACATTTCCAACAAGCCCATCTGACTTTGCCAGCGCTGGGTCTATGCCGGTGCACACAGCAATTAATCCGCCTGGTTTTGCTTCCTTGAGTACTTCTGTTTCTTCCCTGAGACTTTCTGCTTTGGTTATTATTTTTTCAGGAAGCGCGCCTTCTTTTCTCGGCACGCCAGGAGATATTTCGATCTCATCTCCCTCATTAAGCTTACCAGAAACAATTGAGCCGCCAACAACCCCACCCTTCAAGTCGTCTATCTTTGTTCCAGGAAGATTTATGTCGAATGAACGCGAAATATACATTCTAAGAGGGCTGGCATCATCTCGTTTCGGGGTTGGCATAACCTCTTCAATCTTCTGAACGAGAGCATCGATATTTACTCCTAGATTTGCTGCAACGGGAATTATAGGTGCGTTTTCGGCCACGGTTCCCTTTAGGAACTCTCTTATATTTCTGTAATGCTCAAGCGCCTTTTCCTTTGAAACCAGGTCAACCTTTGTTTGCACGACTATGATGTTCTTTATGCCGGTTGTATTCAGTACAATCATATGCTCGACTGTTTGGGGCTGTGGGCATGGTTCATTTGCAGCTATAAGGAATAGAGCGGCATCGAGTATGCTTGCACCCGCTATCACTGTGGTCATGAGCGTTTCGTGACCGGGGGCGTCAACAATCGATATCTTTCGCTTTACTTCTGTTTTTGTTTTGCACTTTTCGCACTCTTGTTTTAATGTTGCCAATCCGCATTTTGGGCATTTGTATATAATAGCATCTGCATAACCAAGCCTAATGGATATCCCGCGTTTTAGCTCTTCGCTATGGGTATCAGTCCATTTCCCAGTAAGCGCTTTAGTCAGTGTCGTTTTACCATGGTCTACATGACCAAGCATTCCTATATTTATCTCGGCTTGCAAGTATCCACCTACTTCTTTTCTTCTTTTTTCTCCTCTTTCTTGAATAGCTGATCGAGTGCTATAGGCCCGTATTCAACAATCTTCGAGTTGACCTGAACAATCTCATTTGAATAGGTGTTACCTCGTATCAACTTTCTCTTTCTTTCTCCTCCTTCGCTTGTTTTAAACCCAACGCCTTTACTGAGAAGTACCTTTGTCTTTTTGGTTCCAACCACATCTCTTCTCATAGGAAAACCGCTTCCGTCGCTTCCGCCAGTTAATTGCAGCTTATAGCCACCGGCGCCTATAAAACCACCGTCTATGACATCACCTATTCTTTTTCCTATGATTTCAGATTCTCTGTCCTTCGGTATCTCAATTTTGTAACTTTGGCCTGTTTTGGCATCCGAAACGATTAACTGCATTGTTAGATCACCCATTTTATGTTTTGTTCCTCTCTCGATATTATAGTATATAAGTATTAAAAAGATGGGGGAAAGCAACAGGAATTTAAAAACCACCGATAACGTCGTAGGTTTTCATTTCTATTACTTTTTGACTCCTGTGAACGAAGAAAATTTGAGAGCTGAGATACTCGGCTAAGGCAGCAGTTGGATGAAACATTAAAACGAATACACCAACTTGAAAAAGAAAACAAAGAATTGGCAAAGGAAAATAAAAAGCTGCGCAGGCAGCTCGGCAATTTCTTAACGAAAATACTCCTTCAAGTGCATTGCCACCATATATGAAAAAAGAGCTTGCGAAGGCAGTGGAGCAGCCAAAAGAGCAAAACGAACCTGAAAAGAACAGAGAAATGCACGACCAAGGATATAGTTATTGCAAAGGTCCCCAATACTCTTCCAAAATCAAAGTTTGATCTGCAAACAGCTGTGTTCATGTCCTTGTTATCAAAAGAAAGATAAGCCAGCAGAGCAGGAGCATTGGTGGGATGAATAGCTGCGCTATGCAAGCATCCCTCTAATGATCAGCCACCAAAAAACAGGAAAAATACATGGATTACCTCATGCACGTCTTAGAGAACAAAATTTACGAATAGGGGAATTCTTAGACTGTTACACCTCACTAGAATGGTTTTTATTTTTTTCATTAGTAGTCTTTTCTGTTGTTACACCTGAGGTTTCTTATGCGCGCTTTGGCTATCTTACTGTTTGCCTCTCTTATTTCGATTACATTAGCTTACACTCCTATGGGTGGTGGTGTTTGTGAATGCAGCGAGTGCGCAGATTGTACCGATGCGTTGAATGATAACACAGATTGCTATAGCGAAGTGAAACTTATTTCTGATCTTTCAAGCACTACTACGTGTATTAACAATCCACGTACTGAAAATAAAACTTTTAATTGTCAATTTCACTCAATAACAGGGAACCGGGCCAATCTAACTTATGGTTTTGCTGTCCTGTCTAATGAAACATCAAACATTACAATAAGGAATTGTGTTATAAAGAGCTTTTTTTATGGTGTATTCGTTTCAAATTCCAGACAACTGATCGTAAGAGATAGTAATATTAGCGAGAATGCTTATGCAGGGATAAGAGGTATAGATGCATCTGGTTGCCATTTTGAAAACAACATTCTCAAAAACAATACTTACGCTAATTTTTTCATTTCCAACGTAAGTTTTAGTAATTTTACCGACAATGACATCTCGTATTATGAGACAAACTATTCAGTTGGTTTTTCTGTAGTCTCTTCAGCAGATAATCTATTCAAAAACAACGATATACATAATCTAACTAACGGATTTTACATAGAGGATAGTAGCGCCCGTAATATTATTGATAACAACACTATTTACAATAACAGTTATGGCGGGATAGTGCTCACATCAAACTCGATAAACAATACGATATCCAATAACAAAATAAATGGCGTTATTGGTGGGATATACCTATTTCAAAATTCAAATAATAATTCAATTTTACATAATGATATATCTAACGTATACTACGCAATATACCTATACGGGGATTCGAACAATATATCTTATAATAACTTAAGTAATGGCAATAGATTAATATATCTGTATTCAGCCAGGAAAAATGTTTTATCCTACAACGATATCTATAACGGAACAAACCATGGTATTCAGCTGTACAATCTATCACACAACAATGTAATTGTAAATAATACAATTCATTTGAATATGTATGGTGTTTATTTGGATGTTGGTATCAATGAAAATAACTCTGTTATAGGTAACCAAATTTTTGAAAATTTATATGGTATAAATCTTAAGTCGAGTAACAATATTATAGAAAAAAATTTGATTTATAATAGCACAGAGTACGGCATAGATGCAGCAGCATTTGATTGTGAGATATCTGAAAACGAGATTTACAATAACACTCACGGATTAAATATTTATAATTCATCAAGAATAACCATCAGCAATAATATAATTTACCACAATAACAATTCCAACATCCAAGTTTATCGTTCGAATGACTCCCTTTTGTATAATAACACCGCGTTCGATTCTATTTATTCTATTCTTATAACCTCCTTTTCATCTAAGATAAACGCAACAGAAAACAAATGCTACAATTCTTCATATTGTTTTTATCTGGTGTCAAACACGCAAAACGTTCTTACTAAGAATATAGCAAACACCAGTGCATATGGGATAGCACTGTATGACTCACACGAAAACTATATCGCTGATAATACTGTTAGCGATAATGGTCATGGTATATACGTACGTTTGAGCTCAAGAAATAACATCTCAAATAATATAGCATACTTAAATAGTGATAGTTTTTACTTAGTGGATGGTTCTGCAAACAATTCATTTGTAAATAATACAGCTTACAATAGTTCGTATGGATTTTTTATTACCGATGTAGTCAATACAACTATCGTAAGAGGCAATTTATTTAATTTGGAAAATGGAACTTATATCAGAAATTCTACCACAAGTCTATCCAATGTTCATTTCTATAACAACAGTAAATCGTTTTACGCTTCTGCAAATCTTTCTTCTTTTCTGGTTTTATTATCAAATGTGACTTTCGACAATCCTTCTGGCAATTTTGAAAACTATACCTCGCTAAGTATCACAGACGTTGTTGATCCGGATACAGCTTACTCTATAGACTGGACTACCAATGAATCAAATCTTCCGCCGCGTTTTAGGTCATTCCAAAATAAATATGTTAAGATAAAGGCAGAGAACGGGGCCGTCTCTATCGATTACATTTCGTGGCATTGGTTGGAAGACGAGCTGCTTGGTGGTTACTACGACGAAAACTCGTTCGAACTTTGGGGATACAACAACAGTTTATGGACACGATTGAATGATACTCCGGATACATCTACTAACACCTTATCCTTGGCTGACCTAAATCCAAGTTCTGATTATGGGATACTTGAATACAACTACTCTTGTATGCTCATAAACTCCTCCGGTGATTATTACATAAAACGTAACATAAGTGGTGCTCCTATAGATGTTACGAATATTCCTGGCCTTTCAAAGGCGTGTATTGTGATAGCATCCTCAGACGTTTCTTTTGATTGTCGCGGTTATAGTATAATAAATAATGGAACTGTCGATTCTGCTGGAATAGTAATAAATGGTTCTGTTTCTGTTCCATACTCAAACATTACTATTTCTAACTGCAGCATCTTCGAATATAGTTATGGTGCTTATGTAAGCCATTCAAATAGCGTTCATCTTTCTAACAACACCGTCATCAAAAACATAAACGGTCTTTTTTTAGACGCTACCAATCAATCCAATCTTTTTGAGAATATCGCTTACGATAATAACATCGGAGTCTACCTGATCTCTAGCTCCAACAACCGTTTAACCGGAGATCGTGCGTATAACAATTCGAACAGCGGTTTCTTCTTTCTTAATTCTGAAAATCTTACAATCACCAACTCCACATCATATAACAATAATATAGGATTCCAACTTAGCTCTACATCTGGAACGCAGATGTTTGACATCGTTGCGCATAGCAATACTCAGGGTGTGTTGTTCGGGGAAGGAACGCTGAACATAACCAATGCCCACTTGTATGACAATTCAAATTACGATATGTACGCAGCATCAGGAGTAGCAGGATTTAATATCTACCTACTTAACATAACCTTTGACAATCCATTTGGGAATTTTGAAAACTACACGAGTTTGAACATTGTCGATTCAAGTCCTGGAAGCGAAGTGTATGCTATAAAGTGGAATCCAGAACCTGCTTCTCCACCTACAGGGTATCCTTCATTCAGACAGAAATATGTCAATATAACAGTTTCGGGTGGCTCACCATCTATTGATTCTATAAGATTTACATGGTTGGATTCTGAACTTGGCGGCTATGAGGAAAGCAGATTTGAACTTTGGTTCTACAATGGAACAGATTGGAACTACACAAGCGGCCAAACACTGAATACTGCTGACAATTACATCGAAGTGCTGAACTTCCAGCCGTCTTCTGTTTATGGGATACTTCAAAAGAACGTCTCTGAGTGCATGATAATAAGCTCGCCCGGCACTTACAGCTTAGTGAGCAACGTTGCAGGTGCACCAATCAATATACCCGTATATAACAGCATTTATGCGTGTATTGTAATAGCGTCAAACGATGTTGACTTTAGCTGCAACGGCTTTAACATAACAAATACTGGCGTATCAGATGCAACTGGAATCTTGATAAATGGCTCTGATTCTGTGAATTACATAAATGTAACGATCAGAGACTGTCCTGCTATCTCGGCATATAAATTTGGTGTTTATTTACATAAGACTGCTTACGACACTGTTCAAAATGTAAGCAGTTTCAACAACTCTCTTTACGGCTTCTTCCTGTGGGGAAGCACGTTTAACAATCTTACAAACAATAATGGTTACAATAACACCAATAATGGTTTCTATCTAAGCTCATCAAATAACAATACTATCAGAAGTAATAAGGCATGGAACAACAGTTATTATGGAATTGCCTTGGGTGGCGTAGCGCAGTATAATACAATAATTGACAACGAAGCTTTTGAGAATGCACAGCATGGATTTGTTTTTGCCTCTGATGCTCGTTACAATATCATAACAAACAACTCAGCGCATGATAACAATGAGAACGGTTTTGATTTTATAACATCAACTGCAGCAGACAACTACATCATAAATAATACGGCCTACAGTAACAATAATGGTTTTTATACAGAAACCTCAAACACCTTCGTTAACAATACGGCCTACAGTAACAATAATGATGGTTACTATCTTCTCGGGTCAAATAACTGTACATTCATAAACAACAAGGCGTATAATAATACCGCGGGCTTTTTCATAGAATATTCTAATTACACTAATTTCATAAATAACACTGCGTATTCCCATCCCCTTAATTGGGACGTTATGTTCTCCAACTCAAACAATAACAATATAACAGGCAATAATGTATCTAACAGCGACTTTGGAATACAATTGGACAACTCAAACAACAACGTCCTCTCATTCAACATAGCGTACAACAACTCAGACGCATTCAAAATTTCAGGCGGAAGTACGAA